>JAJCYM010000015.1 GCA_029262895.1 Roseivirga sp. | reverse complement strand
TCCGCTACTACCGGAGTAGTGGCTGTGATAGTTGTGTTGGTATTGGTTACATCTGGGTTCGCGTTGTCCGGAGTAAATACAATCGCGGCATCATCCGTAATTGCTGACCCATCAAGCTGGCCTGTGATCGTTACTGATTCGGCTACCAAATTGGTGACCGTAGCAGTATATGTACCATTGTTATTGTCGGTTACCGCATTTACTGTGGCTGAACCTGTGCTGGCTAGCGTTACTGTGCCCGCACTTGCAGTCAACAGGTTGCCATTGGCATCTGCCAGTTGAACCGTGACTGTTGACGTGGCTGTGCCATCCGCTACTACCGGAGTAGTCGCTGTGATAGTCGTGTTGCCATTGGTTACATCTGGGTTCGCATTGTCAGGAGTGAATACCACGCTGGCATCATCCGTAATTGCTGCTCCATCAAGCCGACCTGTTATGGTTACTGATTCGGCTACCAAATTGGTTACCGTAGCAGTATAAGTACCATTGCTATTATCAGTTACTGCACTTATAGTCGCTGAGCCTGTTGAGGCAAGGGTTATTGTTCCACCTGAAGCAGTCAATAGGTTGCCATTGGCATCTGCCAATTGTACCGTTACCGTTGACGTAGCTGTACCATCAGCTACTACCGGAGTAGTCGCTGTAATGGTCGTGTTGCCATTGGTTACATCTGGGTTCGCATTGTCTGGAGTAAATACCACGCTGGCATCATCCGTAATTGCTGCCCCATCAAGCTGACCTGTAATAGTTACTGATTCGGCTACCAAATTAGTGACCGTAGCAGTGTAAGTACCATCACTGTTGTCGGTTACTGCAGAGATTACAGCTGAACCTGTGCTGGCTAGTGTTACTGTGCCTGCACTTGCAGTCAACAAGTTACCATTTACATCGGCCAATTGTACTGTTACAGTTGACGTGGCGGTACCATCAGCTACTACCGGAGTAGTGGCTGTGATGGTCGTATTGCCATTGGTTACATCAGGGTTCGCATTGTCAGGAGTGAATACAATCGCTGCATTATCAGTAATTGCTGCCCCATCAAGCTGACCTGTGATCGTTACTGATTCGGCTACCAAATTAGTTACCGTAGCAGTGTAAGTACCATTGCTATTATCGGTTACTGCACTTACTATCGCTGAACCTGTGCTGGCTAGTGTTACTGTGCCCGCACTTGCAGTCAAGAGGTTGCCATTGGCATCTGCCAATTGTACTGTTACCGTAGACGTTGCCGTACCATTCGCGACTACCGGAGTAGTGGCCGTAATGGTCGTATTGCTATTGGTTACATCTGGATTCGCATTATCAGGAGTGAATACCACGCTGGCATCATCCGTAATTGCTGCTCCATCAAGTTGACCTGTGATCGTTACTGACTCGGCTACCAAATTGGTGACCGTAGCAGTGTAAGTACCATTGCTATTATCAGTTACTGCACTTACAGTCGCGGAGCCTGTACTGGCTAGCGTTACTGTTCCACCTGAAGCGGTCAAGAGGTTGCCATTGGCATCGGCCAATTGAACCGTGACTGTTGAAGTGGCGGTGCCGTCTGCTACTACCGGAGTAGTCGCTGTGATAGTCGTATTGCTATTCGTTACATCAGGATTCGCATTGTCTGGAGTAAAGACGATCGCTGCATCGTCTGTAATGGCTACTCCATTAAGCTGACCTGAAACGGTGACTGATTCGGCTACCAAGTTGGTGACCGTAGCAGTGTAAGTGCCATCATTATTATCAACTACCGCACTAATCACTGCTGAACCTGTGCTGGCTAGCGTTATTGTTCCACCTGAGGTAGTCAAGAGATTACCATTGGCATCAGCCAATTGAACCGTGACTGTTGAAGTGGCCGAACCATCCGCTACTACCGGAGTAGTGGCTACAATTGTCGTGTTGCCATTGGTCGGGTCTGCTGCATCCGGAGTAAATACGATACTCGCATTATCCGTGATAGCGGCCCCGTCAAGCTGGCCTGTAATGGTTACTGTTTCCGCTACCAGGTTAGTAACTGTGGCCGAATAGGTACCGTCACTATTGTCGGTTACCGCAGAGATTACTGCTGTTGTGCCTGTTCTGGCAAGCGTTACTGTTCCAGCTGAAGCCGTGAGTAGGTTACCATTCGCATCGGCCAATTGTACTGTCACCACTGACGTGGCTGTGCCATCCGCTACTACCGGAGTAGTCGCTGTGATTGTCGTATTGCTATTGGTTACGGCAGGGTTTGCATTGTCAGGAGTGAATACCACGCTGGCATCATCCGTAATTGCTGCTCCATCAAGCTGACCTGTGATCGTTACTGATTCAGCTACCAAATTGGTTACCGTAGCCGTGTAAGTTCCATTGCTATTGTCGGTTACTGCACTTACAGTCGCTGAGCCTGTACTGGCCAGGGTTACTGTTCCACCTGAAGCGGTGAGTAAGTTGCCGTTGCTATCTGCTAGTTGTACTGTTACCGTAGACGTTGCCGTACCATCTGCCACTACCGGTGAGGTAGCTGTGATAGTCGTGCTGCCATTGATTACATCAGCTGGCCCAGGAACCATATTGACCGTAGCATTATCTGTAATGGCTGCTCCGTCCAGTTGGCCGGTTACTGTGGCCAATCCTGCTGTTGTCGCACTGGTAAGAACAGCGGAATATGTACCGTTACTATTGTCTGTTACAATTCCCAGGCTTCCAAGGTCTGTTGACAAGGTCACTGTTCCACCGGAAGCTGTGAGCAGGTTGCCATTCGCATCGGAAAGCTGTACCGTAATTGCACTTGTGGTGCTTCCATTGGCCACGATGCTCGTAGGTAAAGCTGTAATTGTGGTATTACCATTAGTTACATCAGGGTTCGCGTTGTCAGAAGTGAATACAATTTCTGCATCATCTGTAATTGCCGCTCCATCAAGCTGTGCTGTGATCGTTACCGTCTCGGCTTTGGTGTTAGTAACTGTCGCTGTATAAGTACCGTTGCTGTTGTCTGTTACTGCACTTACAGTGGCCGAACCTGTGCTGGCAAGCGTTACTGTTCCACCTGAAGCGGTGAGTAGGTTGCCATTCGCATCTGCTAATTGTACTGTTACTGTTGACGTAGCGGTTCCATCGGCTACTACCGGAGTAGTGGCCACGATAGTCGTATTGTTATTGGTTACGTCAGGGTTCGCATTGTCAGGGTTAAAGACGATACTCGCATCATCTGTAATTGCCACTGCATTTAGCTGGCCGGTGATCGTTACCGATTCTGCTACCAGATTCGTGACTGTCGCATTGTAGCTACCGTCATTGTTATCGGTTACCGCGCTAATCACTGCTGAACCTGTTGAGGCAAGGGTTACTGTTCCACCACTCGTGGTCAGGTTATTGCCTTGCGCATCTGCTAATTGAACTGTTACCGTTGACGTGGCCGAACCATCCGCTACTACCGGAGTAGTGGCTACGATAGTTGTATTGCTATTGGTCGGATCTGCTGCTCCCGGAGTAAATACGATGCTCGCATTATCCGTGATCGCTGATCCGTCAACCTGGCCTGTAATCGTTACTGTCTCGGCTTTTGTGTTAGTGACTGTCGCAGTATAGGTACCGTCATTGTTGTCGGTTACCGCAGATATTACTGCCGTTGTGCCCGTTCTGGCAAGCGTTACTGTTCCACCTGAAGTGGTCAATAGGTTGCCATTCGCGTCTGACAGTTGTACAGTTACCGTAGAGGTTGCCGTACCATCTGCCACTACCGGTGAGGTAGCTGTGATAGTCGTGCTGCCATTGGTCGGATCAACTGCGTCAGGGCTAAAGGCGACCTGTACCGGTGATCCGTTAACTACGGCTACCTCGGCTGTCGTTCCTCCATCATTATCATTATCGACCGTAGCAGTGATATCAACTGTCTCTGCTACTGTGCTGGTTACTGTGATGCTGGCTACTCCATTTCCATTCGTTGTGGCTGTAGCTGCACTTAGGTTTGCAGAACCTGTAGTGAAGAAGCTTACGCCCACTCCTGTAGTGCTGACATTATTGCCATTTACATCTTTCAATTGAACTGAAATCGTAGCAGCTTCTGAGTTATCAGCTACTCTGGATAGGTCTGTTCCGGATATTAAGGTACCCGAACCAGTCACTGAGATATTGTCTGGAATAAAGGTTACCACTACTGGTGAGCCATTGGTAATGGCTATTTCAGGTGTTGTACCTCCATCATTATCGTGATCTACCGTAGCGGTGATATTTACTGCCTCTGCTACTGTACTGCTTACTGTGATGCTGGCTAGTCCACTTGCATTGGTAGTGGCTGTAGCTGCACTTAAGCTCGCAGAACCTGTTGTGGCAAAGCTTACGTTCACTCCTGCAGTACTGATATCGTTGCCATTGGCATCTTTCAACTGAACAGAGATTGTTGCAGCTTCTGAACCATCAGCTATTCTGACCACATTACTTCCGGAAAGCTCTGTACCTGAACCTGTTGCACTGATTGCATCAGGGCTAAACGTTACCTGTACAGGTGATCCATTGGTAATGTCTACTTCAGGAGTTGTACCTCCGTCAAGGTCATGGTCTACCGTAGCAGTAATGTCTACCACTTCTGCTACTGTATTGCTTACTGTGATACTGGCCTGACCGCTTGCATTAGTAGTGGCTGTAGCTGCACTTAAGCTTGCAGAACCTGTAGTGGCAAAGCTTACCCCTACTCCTGCTGTTGCAATATTATTGCCTGTTAAATCGGTAAGCTGAACAGTGATCGTGGCTGCTTCTGCTCCGTCTGCCACTCTGGCAAGGTCGGTGCCCGATAGTAGGGTACCTGAATTGCCTACACTGATGCCGCCTACTTTAAAGGTAACGGTTACAGGTGAGCTGTTTAATACCGCTACTTCGGCTGTAGTGCCGCCATCATTATCATGGTCAAAGGTGGCAGTCAGGTTTACCGCTTCGGCTACCGTATTGGTTACCGTGATAATGGCCTGGCCACTGGCATTCGTTGTCGCTGTTGCTGCACTTAATGTCGCGCTGCCACTAGTAAAGAAGCTTACACCTACTCCTGAAGTGCTGATATCATTACCATTTACATCTTTCAATTGAACGGTGATGGTAGCAGCTTCTACCCCATTGGCTTCAATGGTGGTATTGGTGCCTGTGATTTGAGTGCCTGTTACTGCTGATGAAATAGCTGCCGGTACAAAAGTAACCTGTAATGGACTTCCATTACTGATGTTCACCTCCGGTGTGGCCGGCTTATTATCATTGTCAAGACTGGCCGTGATATCGGCTACGCCTGTGACTAAAGAAGTAATGGTGGTGCTAAACTTACCATCAGCATCGGTAACCCCTGTGCTGGCTGCCAATGTACCCAATGTGGTGAAAACGCTTACTGAGATACCGCTCTGCTTGATCGCATTGCCATTGGCATCAGCCATTTGTACTGTTATCGTTGACGCGTCCGTGCCATCGGCTACTCTTACCGGATTCATTCCACTAATTTCTCCTAAACTCGTTCCTCCCGGGCCAACTGAAATTACATCTGGAGTAAAGTTGACTTTTACAGGGCTGCCATTGACTACGGCTACCTGGGCAGTACCGCCATTGCTATCATGGTCAATGGTGGCTGTTACATCAGCTGAACCCTTAATCACAGAAACGAGGGTAACACTTGCTGCTCCTGAAGCATCGGTGGTAGCTGTGGTGCTGCTCAACACGCCTAAGGTGCTGGCAAAGCTTACATCTACTCCGGCTGTGTTAATATTATTACCATTACTGTCTTTCAACTGCACAGTTAATGTGGCCATTTCTACACCATCTGCAACTCTTGTGCGGTTAATACCGCTTAGCTCTGTACCTGTACCAGATACATCGATGGCGTCTGGGTCAAAGACAATGGCTGCATCATCTGTAATGGCTGCGCCATCAAGCTTGCCTGTGATCGTGACCGTTTCTGCTACCAGATTGGTTACTGTGGCAGAATAAGTCCCGTCAGTGTTGTCGGTTACTCCAGAGATTACTGCTGATCCTGTTCCGTCAAGGGTTACCATTCCACCACTTGTGGTGAGCAGGTTGCCTTGTGCATCAGCCAACTGTACCGTGACTGTTGAAGTGGCAGTACCATCTGCCGTTACTGGTGAGGTAGCGGTAATGGTTGTATTGGTGTTTGTTGGATCGGCTGCACCAGGTGCAAATACGATACTCGCATTATCCGTAATGGTTGTGCCGTTGAGTTGGCCGGTAATGGTGACCGTTTCTGCTACTGCATTTCTCACTGCTGCTGTATAGCTACCGTCATTATTGTCGGTGATTCCAAATACTACACCTGAACCTGTACTGGCAAGCGTTACTGTTCCACCACTTGTGGTGAGCAGGTTGCCATTGGCATCTGCCAATTGTACCGTTACTGTGGAAGTGGCCACGCCATTAGCGACTATCGGACTGGTAGCCGTGATCGTTGTATTAGAGTTCGTTGGGTCGGCTGCACCAGAAACAAAGACAATGTCTGCATCATCTGTAATTGCCGCCCCATCAAGCTGACCTGTGATCGTTACTGTCTCGGCTACCAGATTTGTTACTGTAGCGGAATAAGTACCATCAGTGTTATCGGTTACTGCAGATATTATTGCTGTTGTGCCCGTTCTAGCCAGCGTTACTGTTCCGCCTGAAGCGGTCAGTAGGTTGCCGTTCGCATCCGCTAGTTGTACCGTGACCATTGAAGTGGTCATACCATCTGCCGTTATAGGACTTGTAGTTGTGATAGTCGTGCTGCCATTAGCTACATCTGGGTTCGCGTTGTCAGCGTTAAAGGTTACCTGTACAGGTGAACCGTTAACTACGACTACCTCGGCTGTGGTACCGCCATCATTATCATTATCTACTGTGGCCGTGATATCAACTATCTCTGCTACTGTGCTGGTTACTGTGATTGTGGCTACTCCACTGGCATTGGTAGTGGCTGTAGTTGCACTTAACAAAGCAGAACCTGTAGTGAAAAAGCTTACGTTTACTCCTGAGGTACTGATATTGTTGCCGTTTACATCTTTCAACTGAACTGAAATAGTAGCAGCTTCTGAGTTATCGGCTACTCTGGTAAGGTCTGTTCCGGATATTAATGTGCCCGAACCAGTCACTGAGATATTGTCTGGAATAAAGGTTACTACTACTGGTGAGCCATTCATTATGGCTACTTCAGGAGTGGTGCCTCCGTCATTATCGTGGTCTACCGTTGCGGTGATATTTACAGCTTCTGCTACTATACTGCTTACTGTGATGCTGGCCAATCCACTTGCATTGGTAGTGGCTGTAGCTGCACTTAAGCTTGCAGAACCGCTTGTAGCAAAGCTTACATTTACTCCCGCGGTACTGATATCGTTGCCATTGGCATCTTTCAACTGAACAGAGATTGTTGCAGCTTCTGAACCATCGGCTATTCTGACCACATTGCTTCCGGAAATTTCTGTACCCGAACCTCCTGCACTGATTGCATCAGGGCTAAAGGTTACCTGTACCGGTGAACCATTGGTAATGTCTACTTCAGGAGTTGTACCTCCGTCAAGGTCATGATCTACCGTAGCTGTGATGTCTACCACTTCAGCTATGGTATTGCTTACTGTGATTGTGGCCTGACCACTCGCATTAGTAGTGGCCGTGGTAGCACTTAAGTTTGCAGAACCTGTAGTGAAGAAGCTTACCCCTACTCCTGCTGTACTAATATTATTGCCTGTTAAGTCTTTGAGTTGAACTGTGATCGTGGCGGCTTCTGAGTTATCAGCTACTCTGGCAAGGTCGGTGCCTGAAAGTTGGGTGCCTGAATTGCCGACACTGATGCCACCGACTTTGAAGCTGACTACAACTGGTGAGTTGTTTAATACAGCTACTTCGGCTGTAGTGCCGCCATCATTATCATGATCAAAGGTGACAGTCAGGTTTACCACTTCGGCTACCGTATTGGTTACCGTAATAATGGCCTGGCCACTGGCGTTCGTTGTGCCTGTAGCTGCACTCAATGTCGCACTGCCACTGGTAAAGAAGCTTACTGCTACTCCTGAAGTGCTGATATCATTACCGTTTACATCTTTCAATTGAACGGTGATGGTAGCTGCTTCTACCCCATTGGCTTCAATAGTGGTATTAGTGCCTGTGATTTGAGTACCTGTTACTGCTGCTGAAATAGCTGCCGGTACAAAGGTGACCTGTAACGGGCTTCCATTACTGATATTCACCTCCGGGGTGCCCGCATTATTATCGTTGTCAAGGCTGGCTGTGATATCGGCTACGCCTGTGATTAAAGAGGTAATGGTGGTTGTAAACTTACCATTGGCATCGGTAACTCCTGTGTTTGCTCCCAGTGTGCCCAATGTAGTGAACAGGCTTACTGAGATGCCGCTTTGAGCAACATTATTACCATTCTTATCTTTTAATTGGAGGGTAACCGTGGATGACTCAATGCCATTGGCTACTCTCAACGGATTCATTCCACTAATTTCTCCTAAACTCGTTCCTCCCGGACCTACTGAGACCGCATCGGGGTTAAAGGTGACTGCTACAGGACTGCCATTGACTACGGCTACCTGGGCTGTACCGCCATTGCTGTCATGATCAATAGTGGCAGTTACACTGGCTGAGCCGGAAATCACGGAAACCAGGGTAACACTTGCCGCTCCCGAAGCATCGGTGGTAGCTGTCGCACTACTCAACACGCCTAAGGTGCTGGCAAAGCTTACGTCTACTCCGGCTGTATTAATATTATTACCATTGCTATCTTTCAATTGAACAGTCAATGTGGCTGTTTCTATACCATCCGCAATTCTTGTCAGGTTAATACCGCTTAGTAGCGTACCCGTACCGGATACATCTATGGCATCAGGGCTAAAGGTTACCTGTACTGGTGAACCGTTGACTACGGCTACTTCTGCTGTGGTGCCTCCGTCATTATCATGGTCTACCGCAGCGGTGATGTCTACCACTTCAGCTACTCCGCTGCTTACTGTGATACTGGCTACTCCATTGACGTCAGTCATGGCTGTAGCTGCACTTAAGTTGGCAGAACCTGTAGTGGCAAAGCTTACATTTACTCCCGCGGTACTGATATTATTACCGTTGGCGTCTTTCAACTGCACAGAGATTGTTGCGGCTTCTGAGTTATCGGCTACTCTGGCAAGGTCGGTGCCCGATAGTAGCGTACCTGTACCTCCTACACTGATGACATCAGGGTTAAAGGTTACCTGTATAGGTGAACCGCTGACTACAGCTACTTCGGCTGTGGTGCCGCCATCATTATCATCGTCTACCGTAGCGGTGATGTCCACCACTTCAGCTACTGTATTGCTTACTGTGATGCTGGCCAATCCACTTGCATTGGTTGTGGCTGTGGCTGCACTTAAGTTGGCAGAACCTGTTGTGGCAAAGCTTACGCTTACTCCCGCAGTGCTGATATTGTTGCCATTGGCATCTTTCAACTGTACTGAAATTGTTGCCGCTTCTGAGTTATCGGCTACTCTGGATAGGTCGGTGCCCGATAGTAGGGTGCCTGTACCTCCTGCACTGATGGCATCAGGGCTAAAGGTTACCTGCACTGGTGAACCGTTTGCCACTATGGCGTCTACGGTATTGTCATTATCAGTATCTATTTGAGCAGTTACATCGGCTGTTCCTGAAACTGATGAGGTCAGGGTAACCGAAACCTGGCCACTGGCATCGGTTTGCAGGACGCTGGTGCTGCTTAATGTGCCCAGGGTAGAAGCAAATTGCACTTCTACACCCGCCAGAGAAAGATTATCACCATCCTGGTTTTTCAACTGAAGCGTTATAGTGGCTGCTTCTGCACCATCTGCTACTCTGCTCAAGTCAGTTCCGCTAATTAAGGACGCACTTGCTCCTGCACCCGGATCATCATCGGTGATGGTATAGGTAGTCGCAGTTTCTATTGTGGCTCCCCCATCGGCATCGCCAATGGTTAGGAAAGTATCACTTGAGTTTTGAAGGGTCAGAATGATCGTTTCATTCGACTCCGGGTCAGTATCGTCTGTTATGCTAAGGTTTAGTTCGCCTGCTCCTGTGATCACCATGTCTTGCGGAGTAGTATAATCCCCTGCAGGGATTGTGATGCTGACTGGGCTTGGTGAATTAAATGCATAATCGGTTCCTCCGGTTGCGGTACCTGTAAAGGCTACCTCAATGGTAGCATCACTCAATAATTGGCCACCACTCAAAGTAAGTGAAGGAAGGTTAGCTCCTGTGGCTTCATTATCAGCCGAAGCAGCATCGGTAAACTCTACCGTTACATTATCTATAAAGTCAATACCTACACTGCTATAAGGGCCTGTGGCATTTTCTACATTAGCGGCTGCAGCATTGGAAAAAGCGGCATCGGCAAAGGTGAATTGCAGGTTAGCCACATTATTTGCTATAGCGTGGGCCGTGGCATTGCCGGTAAAGGTTAGTGTGGCTTTAGTATCGCCATCGCTTAGGGTCATTACCGGGGTTAGTCCGGCAGGGACATTGGCTATGGTTACTTCAGTACCTATTTCCAGCAGGTTGTCGGCATCGGTATCCTGGAAGCTGTCTCCTGTGAGGAAGATTTCCATGTATTCGGTAGTGGAGCCATCATTGGCAGCCACTTCTTCAAAGTCTGGATTGGCTACAATGGTGTACTCTGAAATACTTCTGCTTGTATACAACATTATGAACATTTTGGTACCATCAGCGCTAAAATGAACCCCATCGACTGAAGCACTTAAAGAAAAGGAAGTTCCGGTAGGTGAGGCACTAGCTATATCAAAAGCTGTGCTGAGCGTATATTCTACAACCCTAGTATTTCCTGATACATACAATTTGGTGCCATTGGTATTAAAATCCATTCCAAGGGGAAAGGATACCTCATCAGTAACCGAAAAATCCTGGGTAAGCGAAGCCGTGGATATATCAAAACCGGTGGTCAAGGCATATTCAAATACTTTATCGCTATCATTTTCAAGCACAAACATCTTGGTTCCTTCAATATTGAAAGCAAGTTCCTGTGGACTTGTAGTCTCGCTGGCAACAGAAAAGGCCTGGGTAAAGGAAACGTTACTGGGAGTGAGATCAAAAGCTGTTGTGAGCGCATATTCGATTACATTACCGCTACTACTCCCTATTACAAACATTTTGGAACCTTCCCGATTAAACGTTACTCCTGTGGGAGAGCCTTCCTGGCTGGCTATAGAAAAGCGTTGTACAAAGACAGCCGTGAGCAGATCAAAGGCTGTACTTAAGGTATATTCGTTTATTTCATCGCCAATACTCCCTGTAATAAACATTTTAGTGCCATCGGGGCTGAAATGCAGTCCTCTTGGTGTAGCATCCTGCGTAAACACAGAAAGGCTTTGTTTAAATTCGCTATTGGAGATATCATAGCCCCCTTCAGGTACATAGGTGAGGTATGCATCGTTTTTGGTCAGGGTAAAAGAAACCCCATCGGCCAGGGTAGCAGAAATTTCTCCGTTGGCATCTAAAGCACCAAGGCTAGTGACTCCGCTTGAAAAATCGCCATCTGTAGTGGTGACCAAAGTCCAGTCGGCATTAAAGCCATCAAACTTAAGGTTGACCGCACCAAGGCTTCCGGTATTAGCGACCTTCCACTCCCTGCCTATGCGTTTGTTAAAGAGGCTTCCGTCTATTTCGGTAAGCTGGGTGGCAGTGGTACCTCCATTGCTTCCTATAACTAAAAATTGTTTGTCGCTACTGTAAGCCGTGGTGCGGCCTGCGTCAGTGTTGGCGCTGGTAAAGTCAGCATCCAGGGCTGCTGTAAGCATTGCCCCACTGTTAACGGATTTGGACACGCGCTGATCGAGGGCCGAGGCATCGTCACGGCCAATTCCGAAAATATCATTGCTGTAGGTTGCATTGGCGGTGGCATCCCAAATTACCGAAGCATCTGATGCCAGATAGCTATGCCCTAATGTGAGGCCGTATTTCAGACCCAAATAGGTGTCTACTTTCTCCCTTTCTGTACCGGTTAGGCTGGTATTATAGATTATCACTTCGGGAGCATAAAACTCATTGAAAAATACAGGTGAACTTACCACATCGGTTCCTATGGCATAACTTCCATTTGCTGACATAGTAGCCGTTGATGATACAACAGTAGTAAATGCCCCATTGGCGTAACCCGTAATTTGCGTACCAGAATGTAAACTGGAAATTAACTGCGGTGTAGTAATTGTATTAGTGGCCAAGTTACCTGGCGCTGCATTTCCAAAAAAATTGTTGTCACCCATGAAGTACTTTGCTGTAGCGGTAGTACTTCCAAAATTTGCTATGCGGTAAGAGGTGCCGTCATTATTAGCCATCGCAAAAAGTTCATCAAAGCTCCCTTGTGAGGCACTTATTCCCTGGAGTGTGAAAAATGTGGTGAAGGTATTGTCTCCATGCATGCCCAAATTAGTCCCTACCAATTTTTGATTGTCAGCCCCTGAAAACTTAGCACTAGGGTTAAAGTTGAGGATATTGCTCTCGAAAGTTTTATTTGCATTTGCTGTTCCTGTGGCATCGTTGTTCTTTCCACTCAAATCGTTCCAGGTACTTATGTTTCCTAAGGGTTCTGTGTTTGCATCAAGCCACAAAGTTAGACCTCCTGAAACTCCCCCCGGAGCTGGAAAACCTCTCCAATCTACTTCACCGAATTGATTTGGATAATTTGTGAGCACATTGGTAATTCCAGCATTGGCAGAACCAAAGTTTCCACTGTTATCGTCTACGGCATCATCCAAACCATCAAGGTCTGCGTCTGTTCCTGAAAGCGTTAAACCTGCTTCTGTAGTATCATCTCCGCCTTGGTTATCGCTATCTGTATCTATATAATCCGGAGTGTCTGTACCATCGGTATTTACTGGTGTTAGTCCTCCCGGATAAGCACTGTCAACTCCTTTGTTTATCAAGCTTGCACTTCCATTTGGAGCTATATATCCTGCTGTGGATTGTGCTTCTATATTGTCTGGAATACCATCATTGTCAGCATCGATGTCAAGGTGATCGAATGCCAAATCGCCATCTGTATCTTTATTTACATAACCTATATGGGTATTACCAAAACCTACTCCTGCTCCGGTATTTCCTGTCCAGCCACTTGTAGTAATAGCATCTGCAAAATCTCCTGCTCCATCACCCAGATATACATCTATAAAATTATTAACCTCATCAATTTGGATTAAATCTACAAAACCATCACCGTTTATATCTGCAATCCTGCCGACTTGACCGCCTCGTTCCGAGTCAAAATAAGTAGCTTGACTCGCTGCTGCCGTACCACTTGTAGAAGGTGCAAATGTACCATCGCCATTACTAAGTGCTACTCTATAGGTAAGCGTGGTGGTATTTTGGTTGTTTCCAAAAATAATGTCGTCATCGCCATCAGCATCAACATCGAGAACGGTTGTGTAACCAGTTAGATATCTACTCGAAAATTCTTGTGTGTTTACAGTGGTATTTGCACCTACATTGGCAAATTTACCTGTTCCGTCTCCTAAAAACACATCAAAACGAGCTGTTCCAGCAGAAGGGTTTTGTATATATATTAAATCTACAAAACCATCAGCATTTACATCGCCAGCTACTCCAGCAAAAGACGTTCTGTCTCCTGCAAAATTCATTGTATTTGCAGAAAGTGATGTGTCAAGTATAGTTGTTGTGTTGAAGGTACCATCTCCATTACTTAAGTTTACCCTTGTTTGTAAGCTTGTAGAATTAAATGCACCTGCCCATATGTAATCCAAATCTCCATCTGCATCTATATCCTTTAAAAAAGTAACTCCATCAGAAAAATCTATACCACTTGTTACGGTGGTCTGGCCACCGTCTCCGTTCCCTGTTTTCAATCCTGCAATGGTTGTAGTAACAGGACTGGCATAGTTTCCCACACCATCACTAAGCAACACTTGAATAACACCTGTAGTCTGATTTGCCTGAACTAAATCATCGTTGCCATCTCCATTAACATCTCCAAAGAGTCCGTTATGAGACGAACGAAATGAATCAAAATAGGTGCCGGCTACTACTGTTTTGTTATTTGTTGTTGACGTTGTATTAAACAGTCCGGTACTTTGGTCATAAAAGGTTGTTTCTATATTAAGGTTGGTGCTATTTTGGGCATTCCCAAAAAGAATAACAACTTGTCTTTCTAGAGCATCTAATATCCCATCGTTATCATCATCTAAATCTATGCCGTCTAATACTTGATCACCATCGGTATCTATCAAACCATTTGATTGTGCAAAGGTGAAGTATGCTCCATCGGCAAAATCAATAGTAGCTTCATAGTTGCCGCTGCCGTCATCAGTTAAGGCTACTTCGGTATCTGTATTATCAAAAATAGCATCTGTACTTATCATTAAGGTGGGTGAGGTACCTGTAAAGGCAGTTTGTGGAATTCGCAGGTTTACGGTACCTACTGTACCCGTTTCTGCTACTTTCCAAATACGCGTCATACGGTCAGTTGTGATCGTTACTGATGTACTCATGGATGTAGGTGCATTATCATTACCCCAAATCAGGAAGTTCTTGTCTGCCGCAAAGGTGTTACTATTGGCTATGTTGCTGGCTTCTATGCTACCCAGACCCATGGTGACCATGGCATCTGAGTTTACTGACTTGGATTGCTTTTGGTTTAAAGCCGAGGCATCGTCTTGGCCAATGCCCGCAATATCATTGCTGTAGCCCGAATTTACAGTGGCATCCCAGATTACCGAGGCATCGGACATCAAATAATTGGTGGATAGCGAGATTCCATATTTAATGGCCAGGTAAGACTGAATTTGAAGACGATCTGCAAGTGTTACATTATCGGCATTGTATACAATTACCTCGGCAACATCGCCCGCAGAATTTCTGGTTGCGACAGATGGATTACCACCAATACCAAAAGGATGATTTGCGTTAAGCGTATTTGTACTAAAAGGTGCATTGGCCACTTCGCTCCCATTTACATTGAGCCTTAGTGTATTGGCAGCATCATCTAATCTGCCTTCATAGAGCGTTGGCATTGAGGTTGTGGATGATGTTTCTATCGCATTTACCCAAGACCCCGAAGCCATTCCACCAATCCGGATTTTGTCTCCGGAATAAGTGAAAGAGAATGTTCCATTTGTGGCTGCCGCATTACCTCCCTCATACACCATTCTACTAAAAGATTCCGGTTGAGCGGCATTGCCTTTCATGACCATATACATGTCGGCTCCGCTCTTATTTTGTAATAATCCCGATGGCCCCGTGAGAATATTTTCGTTACCATCAAATGTAATACTCGGATTAAAATTAATGGTGCCTATTGTGGCGTCAGGTCGCGCAGTACCAACAGCGGACAAATCGTTCGCTTGAACCGAATTGTCAGTCCAGCCACTAACGGTTGACGTACCTGTAACACCTGCATCTGCTTTTACCCAGAGTTGAAGGTTGGAATCGACTCCTCCTGGAGACGGATTGCTATACCCTAAAGTAAATACGTCTCCATCGTTAAGATCGACTCCGGAAAAGGTGATCGTTCCGCCCGATTCAGCACCTCCTGTTACTACTGAGGCATTGGTAAAGTCGCCATCGCCATCGGTATCAATAAATAACTCGATGTCATAAGCTGTTGCGCCAATAGAGAGGCCATTGAAGGAAATGGTCAGGTTGTCTACACTACCTGTTTCGTCTACTTTCCATTCTCTTCCTATACGGCTAGTTGCCGCTGCTGTGGCTGGTAGTTCGGTGGTTTGGGCGGCAGTACTGCCGTTGTTATTACCCCAAACCAGGAAGTTCTTATCTGCCGCAAAGGTGTTACTATTGGCTATGTTGCTGGCTTCTATGCTTCCCAAGCCCATGGTGACCACAGCATCTGAATTGACTGACTTGGATTGTTTTTGGTTTAAAACCGAGGCATCGTCTTTGCCGATTCCTGCAATGTCATTGTTGTAGGCTGCATTGATGGTGGCATCCCACATTTTGGTGGTGCCGTCTGAGGCCAGGTAATCCGTGTCTACTGTTTGGTCCAGGGTAATTCCATATTTAAGGGCCAGGTATGAGTTGATTTGCTTAACCTCTGTAGCGGTCATGGCAGATGCGTCTTTGTAAATAATGACCTCCGATAGTCCTGAACCTCCTGTAGTTGCGAAACCGAAAATTGCTCCAAGATAATTAAATGACCCTGTGGAAAAATTGGTTCCTGAAGCTGAAGCTGATCCTACGTTTTTACCTTGAATGTAATTGGTAATGGAAGTAGGTGTTCTTTTGCCCGAAATAATGTTCGATACGCCATTTACTCCACCATCACCCACAAAATCTCCCGAATTTACGCGATTAGTAAAAGGGGGGTCAAAGTAAAGGTTGTTGTCGCTATGTTTAAAAAATCTAGCATCATTGGTCCCACTGTTTGACCTTTCTCCCCATACCGCTAATATATTGTTATCTACTGGTTGCCCCACGGAAAAAAGGTACATGTTGTCATAGTTATTTGGAGCTTCAAAAATACCGTTTCCATGGTATTGGTAGTAAGAACCGCTTAAGGTTAAGGAAGGGTTAAAGTTTGCTCCATCGGGAACAACCGTTACCGTACCTATATTGGTAGTGTTATGTCCGTTTCCACTGAAATCGTCCCATGCCGTTGCCGTTGCATCACGGTCTCCACGCCACCATGCTCCAATACCTGTAATTACTCCTCCTGGAGAAGGTTGTGTATACGCCAAGGTGAATACATCTCCATCATTCAGGTCTACCGCGGTAAAAATGGCTTGTCCATTTACTACAGTGCCTCCGGTAATGATGCTTGCGTTGGCGAAGTTTCCATCTCCATCTGTATCTACCAGCAATTCAATATTAAATGCACGCTCCGATACATTATCAAACGCAATGGTTAGGTTGCTTACGCTACCTGTTTCATCTACTTTCCATTCTCTTCCTAAGCGGTTAAGAGCTAGCGCTCCAGCTGGTAATTCTGTGGTTTGTAATGCGGTACTTGCATCATCATTACCCCAAACCAGGAAATTCTTATCTGCCGCAAAGGTGTTGCTATTGGCCGCGTTGGTGGCTTCTATGCCTCCAAGGCCCATAGTGACTATGGCATCTGAATTTACAGATTTGGATTGCTTTTGGTTTAAAGCGGAGGCATTGTCTTGGCCAATACCTGCAATGTCATTGTTGTAGGTTGCATTAGTTGTCGCATTCCAGAGTACTGTGGCATCACTGGCCAGGTAATTAGTGGCAATGGTTTGGTCTAAAGAAATAGCGTATTTAAGGGCTAAATACGAACGTATTTGTTGGGCATCTGTACTCGTAGGATTTCCTGAATAGACAATAACTTCGCCCATATCTCCAAAAAATCGTCTATCGCCACTATCTAACAGACCACTTTTTGACTGTCTTCCTATAGATACCGGTCCATGAGCATTACTATGAGTACTAGCCTCATCAATCTCTGCCGCAGTTATTTTTGTCCATGCTGTACTTGCTGAAGTAACAACCCGATTATTAACAAGTAATTTTTTAAGCGCTCCAAAATCTATATCAGATTCTAGAATACTTGGCGTGCTAATAAGTTCACTAGCAGCATGGTAAGCTCCACCTTCAGTAATTGCTTGAATATTTGTAGAGCTATGTAAGCTTACATTACCAGTACCCTGCAGTCCAAAATCATAAATAAATTTAGAGCCCCCTGCTATAGATGGTTTAACAACCGATATGATATGCATACCGCCCTTTGCTGCTGGAGAATAAATATAATTAGCGCCCAAATTGAAACCAATATCATTGCTTCCTCCTGTTGCATAATTTAATGCCGGGTTAAAGTTTATGGCATCCTCATCAAAGGTGGGTCTATGCGTATTTCCATTTGCAGCAGCCGTGTAGGCACTACTAGACTGATCTATCCATGTATTTATATTAGCTCCGTTTGTCGTGCTATTAGTACCCGCAGATGCATTTAGCCATAGACTTAAGTCTGTTGAAACACCTCCAGGTGCAACATCGAAAAAGTCAACGCCTATATTACTGCTATAGGGGCCTGTTGCATTCGTTATACTAGCCGCAGGCAGCGTGCTAAAAGCAGCATCGGCAAAGGTGAATTGTAAATCTGCCACGTCAAAGGCATCCTGATGTTGTGTAGCGTTACCAGTGAATGTTAAGGTGACTTTAGTATCACCATCGCTTAGAGTCATTACCGGGGTTAGTCCGGCAGGGACATTGGCTATGGTGACTTCAGTGCCTATATCCAGCAGGTCGTCCGCATCGGTATCTTGAAAGGTGTCTCCTGTAAGGGTTATTACCAAGGATTCGATAATGGAGCCATCGTTGGCAGATGCTTCCACAAAATTAGGGGCAGTGCCTACGTAGGTAAGCTGTTGCGCCCATGAACTGGAAACGGAGAGGGCACAAATAACCAGCACAGCGGCTAGATGAAGTGCTTTTCTGAATCCAGCGGCCTGCAGAAGGCTTCGGTGGTCAAAGAATGAATTTATTGATAGGTTAAGGGTTCGTGTAGAATTGTTCTGATCGACTGCTTTTTCCATGGTAATTGACATTGTTAGTTTTTGAGGGGGCTGTGAATGGTGCTTGCGTATTGTTCTCAAAGTCCACCACACATAGCTTCCCCACGCCCAAAACTCATCATTAGGTTGCCTGTATTTGATTTTAAGTGCCGAGTGTAAGAGAACTGGTTATGAATGACGTGCAGGAATGGTGAATGACATGTGGGTTGGTTGACTAGGAGATTGGGGAATTGGGTGATTGGTTGGGATGAGAGATGTAAGATGTCGGATTTACGAAGTACGATTTGGGATTGGTGAATTGGGAAATTTGGTAATTGGTTGGCTGGGATTTGTGCGTTGGTTCGCCCCTTTAGGGGTTGGGGGCTGCGGTGGGGAATTGGAACTGGTTGATTGGGAAATTAGGTGATCAGGAGATTGGTTAGTTGAATAAGAGGCGCTTCGTGCCTCAGCAAAAGAAAGGTTAGCGTACAAAGCTGGCTTTCCTATTCTGAGGTACGAAGAATCTTAAGATTAGAAAATCAGGGAGCT
This sequence comes from Roseivirga sp., assembly GCA_029262895.1. Taxonomy (GTDB): domain Bacteria; phylum Bacteroidota; class Bacteroidia; order Cytophagales; family Cyclobacteriaceae; genus Roseivirga. The sequence goes on along the minus strand of JAJCYM010000015.1, from coordinate 47,896 downwards.
CGAAATTAGTAAATCAGGAAATTGGTTGACTAGGAGATTGGTTGGTTGGAATTTGGAAACAAAACGAGGAATTGCGGTTTGTGGTTTAATTTTTAGCTTTAGTGGTAGGCTCAATTTCTTCTGGTGGAATCAGGGTGACTATTCCTCCACGAGACACAACCATGGGGCTGTTCTTTTGCTTCTTAAATTCAGCCATTTTTCTGTACGCTTCTTTCAGCCCTCTGCCTACTTTTTCTTCCAAATCCTTTAACTGCTCCTTAGCGTCCATTATATGTTTCTTTTAAAAAATTCCATTTTTGAGGGCTTCGGATGATAAGCTCCCCCATCGTTCCTTCTGCAATAAACTCAAAATTTTCTGTTGAATTATCAACCAATATCCATTTATCTACTCTGGACATATACAATTTAAAAAGGTTTGCGAGACCGTTTTGGAATCTACGCTTTATAACTTCTTTCGGTATATTATGCCCTCCTTCTTTAACCCTTATATCTACCCGTTGGTTCGCTAAAGCTACAGATTCAAGAGTAAGAAAAAGCAAAATCACTTCATATCCATTGACTTGAGCTTGTTCAACCAATCGGATATAACTCCTAGTAGCCAAGGTAGTCTCAAAAGCAAAAGATTCACCTTGCCCGATCAACTCCTTAATCCTGTGCAGCATTAACCTTCCTGCTCGGAGTCCTGCCCTTTCAGGATTCAGGGGTGATATTCCTTTTGCAATCTCATCCGCATTCACAAACTCATCACAATCAAATATTTCCGGTAAAATCGTATAAGATAGCGTTGTTTTACCAACCCCATTTGGTCCAGCTACGATATAAAGTTTCTTCACTTAGCAAATATAGTATTCGCATTGCAAACGCTCATTGCCATAATGCCTATTCTACCAACCCTTGCTCGTTTCATTCATCCTCGCAAAATCCTTTCGTTGCAGTCGTCCAGCACGCTCCTTACAACGCTGGTCAAATAGACCTGTTTAGTAAACGAGAGTTCGGGATTGGAAGATTATCTCCTACGCTGAAGCTTCGGTGACTGAAAGGGAATTGGGAAATCAGGGAATCAGGAGATTGGGGAATTGAAGCGGAGGTGCTTCGTTCCTCAGCAAAAAAAGTTAGCGTAAATAGCCGGTTTTGGGATTTGGGTTTTGTCTCCTACGCCAAGGCTTCGGTGACTGACAGGTATTTGGAATTTGATTTTCTTTTTTTGGAATTTACCACCCTTGGTGGCCTTAGTGGCCAGAAAAGCAAAAGGCTTATCCAGGTGGACAAGCCTTTTAAGAGATCATATCGTGGTGTGAGTATATAACCTCTTTTTCTCTGAACGTCTACATTGTTATTTTGAGCTTAGGTAGTTTAATCCGGCCTTTAATGGGCCTTTGTTTCTTTATTCAAATGTAGCTGGTCGTCCATAAGTATTCATGAATTAATGACAGACGGCATTCTTGTTGGTTCAGTAGCACGCAGTTGGGGGTTGTAGAAATTGCCTCCTACGTTAAAGCTTCGGTGGCTAAGAGGTGACTGGGAGATTTGGTAATTGGGAGATTGGTGGGTTTCATTTTTCATTTTTCATTTTTCATTTTTCAGAAAGAAAACGAGAAGTTGGGATTTGGGATTTGTCTCCTACGCTGAAGCTTCGGTGACCGAAAGGTGGTTGGGATTTTTTTTGGAATTTGGTGCTTGGTGCTTGGTGCTTGGTGCTTGGTGCTTGAAATTCGTAATTCGCCATTTCCCCTTTAGGAAATCTTGATGATCGCGGCTTCAAATTTTTGCTTATTGGCCCTACCCAGAGGTATTGAGATATCAGCCAGCTGTATGATAGAGCTTGTAAAACTTTCTATTCGATCGAGCCTTACCATGTAAGATTTGTGCACACGGCAAAATAAAGAATCAGGCAACTCATTTTCTAAGACGGTCAGGCTATACTTGGTCTTTAAACACTCTCCGTTGTAGCATATGTTTACTCCGCCATCAGAAGCATGCACATAGTCTATATTATCAAAGGTCAAGCGATGAAACATTGACTCATTTTTGATAAACATATGCCCTCTTGGATTCTCTATTTTTTTATGTCTTTTTCTACGCCAGATTTTACTGTTTAAGGTCTGAATAGCGTGTTTCAACGTCAGTAAAAATTCTTCTTCTTTTATGGGTTTGTTGAGATAAAAAACCTGGTTACCATTCACCAATTCCAAGGCCGGTTCATGGTCATTGTTCAGTACAATGATTTCCGGTGTGTGAGATAAAGGCGCTAAGCGTTGAAAATCCTCAAGACTCAGTCTCTTTACATCAAATATTAAGATATCCGGTGAAGATTTGCTCATGTATTCGATGGCATTTGCAAGCTGCTTGAATTTGCCTTTAAAGTTGAGGAAAGAATACTCTTCAATCAGCCTGCCAATACCAGAAGATTGAGAAAGATCATCAACGAGAATTACTGAAAATTGACTTTGACCCATTTTTTTAAAGCGTTATGTTTTATTGTTGCATAAACCTGCAAGAAGACCAATGTGTAATTGAGATCGGAGGGAAAATTCTTCTACCATCTACTGGCTATTCCAACTCGTCAACCGCTCCTTGATGCTTATATGACAGTTTAAATGTACCGTGTATTATTCGCAGGATTGAAAATCATTTTTCAACGCAGGATTTTTTGCCTTGAATCACAGGTTCAGGGGGCTAAACGTAAAAGGGCCTTAAAGCCAAATGGGGCCGGGAAGTAAGAAGGGGAGATTGTCTCGTACGCTTAAGCTTCGGTGACTGAAAGGGGATTGGGGAATTTGGTGTTTAATGTTTGGAAACAGGAAATCAGGGGATTAGTGAATTGGGAGATCACTTTTCACTTTTCAGAGAGAAAACGAGCATTTGGGATTGGAAGATTGAAAACAGGCGCTTCGTGCCTCAGCGAAAGAAAGAATAACGTACACCGCTGGTTTTGGTGCTTGGAATTAAGGATGTTTTTTCCGAAGGGCTACACCACACACATAGTGTAGCCCTTCGAAGGACAGGTTTTGGTTTCTCGAGGTTCTGCCCTAATTCAATTACCATACATCAGTTTTTACACTTAATCTTGGGCGAAGATATCGTTGACACTGGCAAACGTTTGAATTATTAGTTGAGTCGACCAAATTCATCGATAATTGACAATCGTCTGGCACTAACTGGTCCGAGTTTTAACACCCTGGATATTCTGACTTTGTTGAGGACGTCAGTTCTTCTTCAATAAGATCTGTTCGTGGGGAAACTGGAAGGGGAGCCTAGGGTATTTTGATTATAGAATTCTCAAATCTTTCTCGATATTCTTTGCCCAGGGGTATGGAAACATCTTGCATTTGGATTCGCGAAGCATTAAAACCAATAATTCTATCTAGTCTGACTATATAGGACTTGTGTACCCGGCAAAATAATGTAGCCGGCAGCTCATTTTCGAATATCTTCAGGGTGGATTCGGCTAGAAAAAATTCTCCATTATAATAAATTTTTACCCCTCCGCCAGAAGCGTAGACATAGTCAATTTCTTCAAAAGCCAGCCCTAGAAATGTATCTTCTGATTTGATGAAAATGTTCCCCTCAGGTTTCTTGAGTTTTCTGGATTCTTTCTTCTGCCATCTTTTTTTATTGATGGCCTGAACCGTATTTTTCAACGCCTGTAAAAACTTCTCTTTGGTTACCGGCTTCAGAATATAAAACACAAGGTTACCGCTCAATACCATTGGAGCATTTTCGCCATGGGAACCCACTATAATGAGTTCGGGGGAATTAGGCGTAGACTCCAACCAGTCAAGGCCAATGTGGGTTGGCATTTTGACATCAAGAATTACTACATCCGGTGAAATATCTTTAACAAACTCCAGGGCCTTTGAAAGTTCTTTGAATTCGCCCAATAAATTTAAAAAGGAATACTCTGCTATCAGGCCCGGCATATCGGACGACTGCGACTGATCATCAACAACGACAACAGAAAATTGATTTTGCCCCATACTCATAATCAATGGCTAAATTGATTATTACAGCGATAACTAGCTTTTAAAAAAGTTAGAGGAAAATTTCATCATTTAATATGAATCAAAAGAGGCTCTAACCGGTATTAATGAGTTAAAACAGATTTTAACGAAAAGCTAAATGTAGCACAAAATCAGGAAATTGAAAGCCATTTTCAACCGGAATCGGTGGGTTTGACTCCTAATTAGCCGAGGCTTTTGACAACGGCCTCAGCTGAACTATTTGGCTAAAGTTTAATCAAGCGACTCTCGAAGTCCTTCTTATAATGTCTACCGATGGGCAAAATCTTGCTGTTGATTTCAAGATTGACCGAATTGAAATTAGAGACTCTGTCAATTTGGACAATATAAGATCGATGTATCCTGCAAAAATCACTGCTCGACAGTTGTTCTTCAATGCTCTTAATGGAGCAATTGCCTATGGTCCAACTCCCGTCAGAATAATGGATTTTAACGTAGTTGCCGTAAGCTTCAACGTACTCGACACGATCCAGATTCAGTCTATAATACATTGATTCCCCCTTAACAAACACCTCTTTATTCGAGGCATAAGTTTGACGGAGCTGATACTTTTCTATTTCCAAATCTATGATCAATCTGGAAATGATTGTTAACAATTCATGCCTCAGAGCCGACTTGGAAATGAAAATATACTTATCACTCTCAGGTGAGGTGAGTTGATCGCTTTTCTCTCCAGCACCAATCAGAATCAGTTTGGTCTTGTCTGCCTTATCATAACCCCAGTTTTGAACTACATCATCAAAGTCGCTGCTTTCATTATCTATTAAGGCAATATCAATTTTATCCCTCAAATCAGATTTCGCATTGTTAACATCGTTTTGGACTTTCTTTAGTCCAAAGACATTGCCCAAAACGTTCTTTACATCTGAGTCCAGTTGATTATTCTTACTTATTACCATGTAAGTATAATCGTTAATGTTTCTAGCTTCCATATTCACACATTGTTTTGACGATCGAGATTTTAAAACCTATCCAGAATCAAGAGCCCTTTATCTGACTTAAGAGATTTCCGAGATAAATCATATTCCATTTCGATCCTTGTTAGTGTGTTGAACTTGACAGTGCTATGTCAGTCATTCATTTTTTGGTTAAACGATATCAAAAGCATATCGAATTCAACACTGAAATAATTTGATTTCTCTAGCCATCACTCGCCATATGATCAACACCTGGTGCTGTATTATGTCGAGAAAATCGCTGTAACGTAATCGTCAAAAACAGAAATGTCATTTATCCTTTCGTAAAAGAACCCTGCAATGTGAACTGATCAATGCCTCCTAAGAAGTATAATCCTTTCTTATCAAGAACAACATTTTGTTAATTCCAGATTCTTGCAAATCCGGATTTCGGATATCAATAGAGTAACTCACAAATAGTAAATTCTTCTACTTGATCCAGTGTGTGGAATTCAACATTAGGTAATAATTTTTAATTAAAGAAACTGAAATTGAAAATCACCAGACAAAGACCATAACTTGTTTTTTCAAATCAGATAATTCGTAATTACTTACTTAGATTTCTTCTGCTTCCTTTAAAAATTCATTCTACCCGGTTCATTCTTAATGATAGTTTCAATTGAGATACGGAATAATCCTATTGAGATTATCAAAACTGTTACTCAAACCTAATATAAGGCTGGTTCAAGCTCCAAAAATTTATAAATCCGGATTTCGTTTTCGGATTGTGTTAATCTCCATTCTGCCTATATTTGCTTTAGATGAAGTGAGGCCTCCCGGCCCAATGACTTTCTAACATCAGGGAAGAGATTGACAAGTCATTGCTTCTTATAGCCGATGGCTATATGCCCTGATCGATTCGATCATTTAAATAAAAATTGATATGAGAACCTTCGAGTTGGAGCGAATTCAATCGTTATACGAAAATACGGTGGACTATAATCTCACCGAAAGCGGCTTTCACCCCTTTTCACTAGCGGAACTGCTGACGCCCGATCAGTTGCAAGAAATGCAACAACTGACACTAGGTTATGGACAGACTAATGGAGCCATCCCTTTGCGCGATCAGATTTCAAATCTGTACAAGCAGTACAATGCTGATAACATTTTGGTTACCAATGGCTCCTCGGAAGCCAACTTTATTGCCATGAGCACCCTTCTGAATAAAGGTGATGAGGTCATAATAATGTGTCCGAACTATATGCAGCTTTGGGGTATTGTCGAAGAAATGGGTTGTACCCCCATAGCATTTAACCTGAGGAGTGAAGACAAATGGGCACCCGACCTTAAAGCATTGGAAGGGTTGATTAGCGATAAGACCAGAATGATTGCAGTCTGTAATCCAAACAACCCTACAGGTTATGTACTCAACAAGGCCGAGATGGATGCGATTGCGAGCATGGCCAAGGCGGCTGACGTTTGGATTTATTCCGATGAAGTATATCGCGGTGCTGAATTGGATTATAAAGAATCAACCAGTTTTCAACATGTTTATGACAAAGTGGTAGTATCAGGGGGCTTGTCAAAGGCCTATGCTTTACCCGGCATTCGAATCGGTTGGTTGGCCGGCCCCGAGGAGGTCATCTACAATGCCTGGTCCTATCACGACTACACTTCTATTTCTACGGGAACCATCAGTCAATATGTAGCTGAAATTGCCTTATCACCACAAGTCCGGCCCGGTATTCTTAAACGGAACCGTGACATGCTCAATCAAAATTTAGTCACACTCAAACAATGGATTTCTCAACAAGGAGACTTGTTTGAATTTATTCCTCCGAAAGCCGGAGGCATGGCATTTATGAAATATAATATTGATATTAATTCTACCAAGCTCTCGACTTGGCTGAGAGAACAAGAAAGTGTATTCATTGTTCCCGGAGATTGCTATGGAATGGATGGTTATATTAGAATCGGAATAGGTGAAAGGTCTGAATACTTAATTGAAGGATTAACAAAAATGAGCATGGCAATCAAAGAGAAGTTTAACCTTTAATTCTAATGAGCATTTACCAGGACATTTTAGAGGCCGGCAAGAGAATAAATTCCAATATTCTTGAAACGCCATTATTTTATTCAACCTATTTAAGTGCCTTAAACAAGGGCAAAGTTTATCTAAAGCTTGAAAGTGAGCAGTACACGGGTTCTTTCAAGGCGCGTGGTGCGCTCAATAAAATTTTAAAACTCAGCCAAGACGAGCGGAATAGAGGACTGGTGACCGCCTCAACAGGCAATCATGCTCAGGGCTTTGCCAGGGCTTTAACCATAGCGGGTGCCAAAGGCACCATTTTTCTGCCTACCAATGCGGAACCATCAAAGGTAGAGGCACTAAAATACTATGATGCTACTCTGGAGTTTTATGGTAATGACCCACTGACCGCAGAACTACATGCCAAAGAAGTAGCAGTTGATCAAAACCAAATTTGGGTTTCACCTTATAATGACCTGGATGTAATTGCCGGTCAGGGAACCATTGGGTCAGAAATCACTTCACGATTAGATGATATCGATGCAGTTTTTGGCTGTGTTGGTGGTGGCGGTATGATGTCAGGAGTTGCCTCATGGTTTAAACAGGTAAGCCCTGATACTCAGGTGATAGGCTGCTTGCCTTCCAACTCCCCTGAAATGTACTTGAGTGTTCAGAAAGGCAGTGTGGTGGTTTTAGATGAATATCAAAATACGCTTTCTGATGGTTCTGCAGGAGGATTGGAAGAAGATTCCGTGACTTTTGAGCTTTGCAAAAACCTAATAGATCACTATGAACTGGTAGAAGAAGCGGACATTGCCAAAGGTATTAAGTACATCATGGACAAACACCATAAGGTAATTGAGGGTGCTGCGGCTGTTGCACTCTCAGGCTTTATGAACAATGCCTCAGACTATCTGAATAAAACCGTGGTAATCATTATTTGCGGGGCCAATATTACAACAGCCAAACTCAAAGAATTGATATGAAATTGTTGAATCTAAGCCAAATAGAAGACATAGTTACAGCGGCCTCAAAGGAGGAATTAATTCAATGCATTGAAAGTGCCTTTATCGCCCTTTCTGATGGCTCGGCTACTGTACCTCCTGTCGGCCATTTAGGTTTCACAGACCCTCCTGGAGATGTCCATATCAAATATGGATTTATCAAGGGAAACCCCTACTACGTGATCAAAATTGCTTCCGGGTTTTATCAGAATCAGCTTCAGGGTTTGCCGAATAACAACGGAATGATGTTGGTCTTTAATGCTAAAACAGGTGAGTCTGAATGTATGCTCCAAGACGAAGGCTACCTGACTGAATTAAGAACTGCCCTGGCCGGTGCGGTAGTGTCCAAACATTTGGCTCCAAAAGTGATTAAAGCCATTGGCATTATAGGTACAGGTATCCAGGCAAGAATGCAATTAGAGTTATTAAGTTGGGTCACCGACTGTAAGACCGTTTACGCCTATGGTCGATCCTCCGAAAAATTGGCTCAATTTTGCGAAGAGATGATAGAAAAGGGTTTCGATGTCAATTCATGTGACAGCTCGGCTGAAGTTGCACAAAGCTGCAACCTTATTGTCACCACCACGGCATCTCAAGAGGCCCTTCTAAGTGCGGAGGACATAAATCCCGGAACGCATATTACTGCTATGGGAGCCGATGCCCCTGGCAAAAGAGAATTGTCTTCTGACCTCTTGGCAAAAGCTGATCTAATTGCTTGTGATAGCAAGGAACAATGCATTGACCATGGTGAGGTGTACCACGCACTTAAAGACGGGCTTATTGAGGAAAGTAGCCTCGTTGAAATAGGTGAGTTGATCAGCAAGTCGGTGGACAGGAGCCCAGATGCCATAACAGTAGCTGATTTGACCGGAATTGCCACACAGGATATCATGATTGCCTCCTTTGTCTTGGCACATCGCTAGACAATATCATTCCCGTAAGAATCCAAGGGATCCACAGTTTTATAGATCCGTTCAAAAAATTAATGCGGTTGAGTAGGGTTGACTTTGTCCATCGTGTATAACAATTAATCAACGGCTTTAATGATGCACAAGACTAACACCCAAAACACCCAGACATCTAAACCTAGCACCAAAGTGTCAATTAAAGACGTATTGCTGTCTTACTCAGGCAGCAAAAAAATCAAGTCCCAGAAGTAATTTTCAGACTTAAAATTTTAAGCTTCTTTTTTCGTTATTTTTGACGAAATGAAGAGGCTTTTTTTTCTTTTACTGCTTTTACCCAGACTTGGATTCTCTCAAACTGAGGAGAAAACCGTACAGGACACCCTCAAAAAGCCCGATCTGACTCTCGAAAAAAAGCTTGATGAAAAAATCGAAGCTGCCCCTATCAAAGCGAAAAAAAATGTCTTTTATGGTGTGAAAGTCAAGCCCAGCTTCACCAGAAATGTGACCAGAAACAAGGTGGAAATTGAGGAATTCTACTACTTCAAAGAACCCACCAAAGTCAATAAGTATGTACAGAGTATCTATATTGTTGATAGACAAAGGAACAGGGTTAGAGGGGTCAAACCTACAGCTGCCGCCATGGAATTTGTCCTACATGGCCCATACAAAAAATTCATAGATGGTGTCCTGGTTCAGGAAGGATTTTTCTTTTACGGTACCAAGCATGAGCGATGGCTGTATCTAGATGCAAAAGACAAACTACTCAACAAAGAGCACTATCATCAAGGCTGGTACAGAGACTCAGACATTTCCTACTATGATCTGGAAAAAAAGACTAAGGTGCAGGAGGTTATTCCCATTCAATATGATATAAAAGAGGGTCCCTATTATCAGTTCTTCAAGAATGGTAAAATGGCAGTGAAAGGACAATACCAATATAATCAGCGCATAGGCATTTGGGAAGAGTATTATGATGCGGCCAGAACCACGATAAAACGAGAAATTCAGTACCCAAAAGATGCCTTCGACAAATCGCAACCTTACATCAGAAAGGAATGGGATTCACGAGGCAACCCTATTTATACCTCTCCCAAAATACGTTCAGGTCGCTAATAAAAGGCGTCCTCAAAATGCACTAGTTCAAAGTTGTCTTTATCCGCTTGAATTGCGATTACATCAAAGCGAACGTCATTATGCCAATCCATTTCGTGAATGTAGTTATCTGCCGCAGCCAATATTAGTTTTTGCTGTTTTGCATTTACAAATGTTTCAGGCAATCCATAGTCCGAACGACTTCTCATTTTTACCTCAACAAAGCAAATTCGGTCATTCTTTTTAACAATGATATCCACCTCTCCTCGCTTATAGCGGTAATTGCGATGAAGCAATTCATAACCCTTATTCATTAGATATTCACAGGCCAAATCTTCACCTTCCTTGCCTTTCTTTTTCATGTATTATACCGCATTCCATATCAATTTAAGGATTAAAATCTACTAACTTGTCGGCTATTGCTATTACAAAATGCTCCCAAAAACAAATCCAACAGAAACACAATCCTGGAAAGCACTTGAAGTGAAAGCCCATCAAATGGAGGGCAAACATATGAGGGAGCTTTTCTCTGAAGACCCAGACAGGTTCATCAAATACTCCACTCAATTCAATGATATCCTTGTAGACTATTCTAAGAACATCCTTGATGATGAGGCTATGGGTTTGCTACTAAACCTGGCTCAGGAAAGCGGCCTTACCGAGGCTATTGAGAATTTATTTGCGGGGCAGCCTATTAATGAAACCGAGGGCAGGGCTGTTATGCACACGGCACTTAGAAATAGAGGTAATGATCCTGTGCTTGTGAATGGTGAAGATGTGATGCCCAAAGTCAGAGAAAGTCTGGCCAAGATGCAGCGCTTCTCAGAAGATGTAAGGTCAGGGAATTGGAAGGGGTATACAGGAAAGCCAGTAAAATATATAGTGAACATTGGTATTGGTGGCTCAGATTTAGGACCGGTGATGGTCACTGAAGCACTGGCACCATACAACACCAGCCACATTTCAACCTTCTTTGTTTCCAATGTTGATGGCACTCACATTGCTGAAACATTGAAGAAAGTTAATCCAGAGGAAACTCTATTTATGGTTGCCTCTAAGACTTTCACCACCCAGGAGACCATGACAAACGCCCATACTGCGCGCGATTGGTTCCTGGCTAATGGAGGCATGGAAAGTGATATTGCAAAACATTTTGTAGCCATATCCACCAACAAGACTGCTGCGGAAGCCTTTGGCATTGACCCCAACAATGTATTTGTTTTTTGGGACTGGGTTGGCGGTCGATATTCTCTTTGGTCATCGATAGGCCTATCCATTGCCTGCACCATAGGCTATGAAAATTTTGATCACCTACTTGATGGAGCCTTTGAGATGGATGAGCATTTCAGACAAAGCTCCTTTGAATCCAACATCCCTGTAATCCTGGCCTTGCTTGGTGTTTGGTATAACAATTTCTGGGGAGCAGAATCCATAGCTATCCTGCCTTATGATCAGTACCTGCACCGCTTTGCAGCCTATCTTCAGCAGGCCGACATGGAGAGCAATGGCAAGTCTGTGGACCGGAAAGGCAACAAAGTCAACTACCAAACCGGGCCAATCGTTTGGGGTGAATCAGGTACTAACGGACAACATGCTTTTTATCAGTTAATACACCAAGGAACAAAATTCATCCCTTGTGACTTTTTAGCTCCTGCCCTTAGTCACAATGATATTGGAGATCATCATAAAAAATTACTTTCCAACTTCTTTGCTCAGACGGAGGCCCTGATGAATGGCAAAACAGCGCAAGAGGTCAGAGCAGAATTAGCCGCCACCGATATATCTCCGGAAGAAGTTGAACGCCTGCTTCCATTCAAGACCTTTGCCGGAAACAAGCCAACCAATTCCATTCTCTTTAAGCAACTGACGCCTAAAGTTCTTGGTAGTTTAATTGCCATGTACGAACACAAAATATTTGTTCAGGGTGTACTTTGGAACGTCTTTAGCTTTGATCAATGGGGAGTTGAACTCGGTAAAGTTCTGGCTTCGCGAATTCTCCCTGAACTTGATGGAACAGCGCAAGTCCAAACACACGATTCATCCACCAACGGATTGATCAATACATTTAAAACAATGCGAAAAACTGAATGAGCAACCCAAATCTATATCCCCTGAAGTTTGATACTATCTTCAAAGAAAAACTTTGGGGAGGCACTAAAATCAAAGATATTCTGGGCAAAGATTTTTCCCCTTTGAGCAATTGTGGAGAGACCTGGGAAATAAGTGGTGTCAAGGGAGATCTTTCCAAAGTATCTGATGGTACTTTGGCTGGTAAAACCCTGCCTGAATTAATCGAACTCTATAAAGGAGATTTGGTGGGGAATCAGGTTTATGAACAATTCGGAAATGAGTTTCCTCTTTTAATCAAATTCATTGATGCCGCACAGGATTTGTCTATCCAAGTTCACCCTAATGATGAATTGGCAAAGGCCAGACATAATTCTCTGGGGAAAACCGAGATGTGGTATATTTTTCAAGCTGACCAGGGCTCTCATTTGATCAACGGATTCAATCAACCGATTACAAAAGAGGACTATATAGCCCACCTTGAAAATGATACTCTTTTAAATATTTTGAACAAGCAGGAAGCTCAAGAAGGAGATACTTTTTTTATTCCTGCCGGCAGAGTCCACACCATTGGTAAGGGACTGTTGTTGGCAGAGATTCAGCAAACCTCAGATGTCACCTATCGCATCCATGATTTCGATCGAAAAGACGATCAGGGCAACAAACGTCAGCTTCATACCGAAGAGGCTATAGATGCCATAGATTATAAGTCATTCACCGATGATAAAAAGCCATCCAAAGCTGTAATAAATGAAGCTGTTCAGCTTGCTCAATCAGCGTATTTCGAAACCAATTATTTACACTGCACAACTGAACTGAAAAGAGATCATGAAAATCTGGACTCTTTTGTCATATATATTTGTGTCGGTGGAGAAGGAGAAATCGCCTACGCGGGGTCAAGTGCAAAAATTTGTATGGGAAGTGCAATTTTATTGCCACGAATAATAAAAAACATAAGTATTCAAACCAATTTTGAAGTGAAATTGTTGGAAACCTATGTACCATAACATATCATTGCATATGGCTGGAAAAAAGAATATGAAAAATTTTGAGGCTACATTTTTGAACCTAAAAGATCAGGGTGTAGTTAAAAAGGAGTTTCTAGCACGCAATCATACATCTGCTTTGAGAAAAGCCAACCGACAAATCACAAAATATGTTCGTGTTTTGTCTGTTGACGAAGTCAAGAATAGTCAGATGTCAGCTTAAAAGTGTGTGAAGCTGAGCATTGTGTGTGTATGGCATGAATTCTAGCATAAATAAGAAAGTAAAGCTTGTTCGACTTGGTGAAGTCGATTACAAAGAAGCGTGGGATTATCAGGAATCAGTTTTTAAGAACATTATTGATCTTAAAATTGATAACAGAAAAAAAGAACATCCTTCTGAGCAAAGTCTGACTGACAACTTCCTTATTCTATGCAAACATCCTCATGTTTATACTTTAGGAAAAAGTGGGTCCATAGAAAATCTGCTCTTGGATGACCAAGGGTTGAAGGATCATCAAGCTACCTTTTACAAAATAAACCGAGGCGGTGATATTACATATCATGGGCCAGGGCAAGTTGTGTCTTATCCAATTCTGGATTTAGAAAACTTCTTCACGGACATTGATAAATATTTAAGACTGCTCGAAGAGGCAGTCATACTCACTATGGGCGAGTATGGCATCTCTGCCGGAAGGATAGAAGGACTCACCGGAGTTTGGGTAGGTTTTGAGCCCGGAGCTCCAAACCCCAGGAAAATATGTGCTATGGGAGTAAAATTAAGTCGCTGGGTCACCATGCATGGTCTTGCGCTCAATGTTAATACAGACCTCTCCTATTTTGACCATATCATTCCGTGTGGAATTGACGACAAAGCTGTCACTTCTATGAACAAAGAACTCGGCCGTGACGTAGACCTGACAGAAGTTGAGGATCACTTGGTCCAAAATATTGCTTCTGTGTTCCAAATGGATCTACTTGCTGAATGAGTAAATCAAAGCTTGCTGTTACCATCATTCCCTTACTTCTTGTCTTGGGAATAGCTTTGATATTTGCACCTACCAAAAACCAACGGTCCATCGTAAAAATTCCCATGGCCGATAAACACAGAGGTGTGTGCTGGGTGGCTGGGCCAAACGAAATTTCAGGGCCGGAATTTGAGACACTAAACGACCATAATATTAACTGGATCTCTCAAACACCTTTTGGATGGCAGAATGGTCATGACAACCCAGAAATCAACACCATCAGAGACTTTGAATCCAAGACCAATCAGACGTGGTGGGGCGAACGGGATGAGGGTGTACGGATCACAGCCAGCAAGGCCAAAGCCGCGGGCATTCAAACAATTCTTAAACCTCATATCTGGTTGAACGATAGTTCAGGGAAATGGCGGGGAGAAATCAAAATGAAATCCGAAGAAGACTGGAAAAAGTGGTTTGAAGAATATTCCGATTTCATTCTCCCCTATGCTAAACTGGCGGAGGAAGTAGGTATAGAAATGTTGTGTATAGGTACGGAGCTACATCAAACCTGCATTGAGCGAGACTCAGATTGGCGAAAGTTAATAGCCCAAATCCGAAACGTATATTCAGGACCACTTACCTATGCCGCCAACTTTAGCGAGGAATACAAAGACATTTCTTTCTGGGATGAACTCGACTATATCGGTATACAAGCCTACTTCCCACTGGTCGATCAAGAGAACCCAACACTCGAGCAAATAAAAGAGGGCTGGAAGAAACCAATTGAAGAGCTCTCCCGGTTTTCCAACAAGTACGAAAAGCCAATTCTGTTTACCGAAGTAGGCTATAAGAGTACTAAGGATTCCGGAATAGAACCATGGAAATGGCCTGAGAGGTTAAGTCCCGAAGCAGCCAAAGCAATCCACTCTGAAGAGACACAGGCACATTTGTATGAAGCATTATTTTCAGAAGTATGGGACCAACCCTGGCTGGCCGGATTTCACTTCTGGAAGTGGTATCCGAACCGAAGTCGTTCTCGAAGAAATCCCTCAGCACTAAACACCGATTTTACACCCCAAAATAAAGAGGCTGAGCAGGTGATGGGCAAGTGGTTTAATAAAGTAAAGCGATAAGATCGCCTAAATCTCGTTTATATTAAAGGTGATTGTTCGAGTACAACCGACTCTGTCTTCCACAACGAGCGAATATTGCCCTGCCTCAAGGTTGCTAAAAGTAAGGCCTGCCTGCGCAGCACCTTGATTTAAAGAGTAAGTCAATCCTCCATTCCCTCCACCAGCAGTAATAATAGCGGTGCCTGTTCCGCTGGCGGCTTCAGATCCAGTTGTTTCAATGGAAACTTCAATTAATAGGGCACATGGGTCTGGAGATTCATCACCATCTCCACAGGCTACAATAAACAGCCCAGCGACCATGACAATTAAATAAGAAATACGCTTCATAACATTAAGTCCTTCTACTCCTTTAATGAACGATGAAAATGCACATCTATTTTTGCCATATCATACTAACATAAGACATCGTGTATTTTGAACATTTCTAATAATTCATTAAACTCATTGATTAATTTAATAGAAATGGCCATACAAGACATATTATTTCTAGATATCGAAACCGTACCCCAGGAAGCTCAATACGATGATCTGTCGAATCGTAACAGAGAGCTTTGGGATAAAAAGGCAGCATTTATCAATCGTCATGATGAAGCTATACCGAGTGAGGTTTATGAACGTGCAGGAATCTATGCAGAATTTGGCAAGGTTATTTCCATTGCCATGGGATACATCACGCAAAAGAACAGTACGAGAAACTTGCGTATCACGGACATTTCCGGGCACAATGAAAAGGAACTCCTGCTCGAGTTTAAGGCCCTTCTTGACAAGAAATTCAACAGCAAAAATCTCAAGCTATGTGCACACAATGGCAAAGAGTTTGATTTCCCCTATTTGGCTCGTAGAATGATAATCAATCAAATTGACTTACCCGAATGTCTCCAATTGTCAGGCAAAAAGCCTTGGGAGATCAGACATGCAGATACACTGGAAATGTGGAAGTTTGGGGATTATAAGCACTTTACATCTTTGGACTTGCTTTCATCCGTTTTGGGCATTGAATCCAGCAAGGATGATATAGATGGCAGTCAGGTATATCATGTTTATTATGAGGAAAAAGATCTCCAGCGAATTGCAAGGTACTGTCAACGCGATGTGGCCGTCTTAGCCCAAGTCTATTTGAGACTTACAGGCCAACCCATACTGGCCGATGAGCATATAATTTTTGTAGGATAAAAAGGAGCGGCTGCGTCAAAAAGAAATTGAGGCCGGTCATCACTAAATTATATTCATTGAATGTTTCAAGTCTGTGACTTGGAACAAAGCAATCATGCACTCAAGTTTGTAACTTGAGTGCATACATTTTGAGACACCAAATGAACCGAATATAATTTTGTAGAAAAGTTAGAGGCTGCCTTAAAAGACAGCCTCCTTCATTTTTATCCTTGCTTTTGCATTACAATGCGGTAGGTAGCTCCACCACTATCTCCTTCACCACCTTGACCACCATCACCTTGTCCATCACCTTCATCACGAGCAGGTTCAAACAGAATCAGTTCAAGTAATCCTCCTGAGTTGCTTATAATATGGAAAATATTATAGTTATCTGATTCACCTTCGTGGTCGTCATTGGCTTCTCCGCCTCCACCGTCTCCGTCATCTCCATCCGCAAAAATGAGTTTTAGGTTATTATCATCAATGAATTCGTAATCAAAAGTGGTCACTACCTGACCTCCAAAAGTTACCTCTCCAGTTCCATCATTAACAAACTCCAACACCATATCAACCACAGGCCCCTCGTCATTGCCATCATCGCCCAAATTTTCAACTTCAGTCACTGTCCAACTACCTAATAACTCATCGTCATTAATAGATGGTTCGTCACCACTGTTCTTGGATATGGTAAGCTCAAACTCTCGCTTGTCATATTCTTGTTCATGCCCATCATTGGCCTCACCTCCTCCGCTACCACCTTCATGATCGCCCACTTCGTAGCTTTTGACCGTTAGGTCGTCACCGCTGACAGCAACAACATGAAAGAGTTCAAATTCATCGTCTCCCTCTCCAGCGTCATTACCAGTGTTTAACAAAATATTACTCCCATCAAGCAGCATATATTCTCCTCGCGAAAAGCCAACCTCATCTACCAAATTAATGAACTGCAACCCACCGTCATCGAAGAACTCCAGTGTTAGTCTATTATGAGTAATCATATCATTCACTTCCTCCCCTACCAAATCGTCATCTAGAAAAGCCCGTTCGGTAACCGAACTAGCACTCCATTTTCCTTCCAAAGCCTCTGCAGCAATGGTCGGCTCAGAGTCATCATTAGGTATAATGTCAAATTTCGACACAAACTGTTCTCTCTCACCGGCTCCATTTTCATCTTCATCAACTATTATAAAAGACAAGCCAGTACCATTCCTGGCAGTAAGGTGAAGCAATGATCCATCGGAATTACCCCCATCATCTTCAAATTCAAGGATCAAGTTGTGGTCGTCCAGGTTTCTATAGGTTCCAATCCCATAATCATATTCAAGGACAAGGTCTACCATTACAAATGACCCGTCACTTTTAAACTCTATAGTGAATTTGTTATAATCTATGTCTTCAAAAAGTTCGGTACCGAGTAAATCTCCTCTGTCGCCTTCCGTGATTTCAAAAGCACTACGCTCCAATTGATCAACACTCCATTTTTGTTGAAGCTCGGCTGAGGTAACCGAAGCACAAGCGGCATCCTCGAGTTTTACAAATGCGTCAGTTCCAACGGTCACAGTTCCACCATCGTTTTCGTTGAACTGAACCACAAATCCATTGGCGGAGACCGACAATATTTTGACGGTCTCAGTTTGTCCATTGATTGTAAGAGTAAGAATACTATCTGCAGGGTTAAACGATGCGTTGCCCTCAACCCATTCTCCGTCAGCAGCTTCTATAACCAAAAAATCACCGTTCTCTTGTATTTCAAGTGTATTGTCGCAAGGGACTAATGTCTCTGGTGTTCCTCCATCTTCAGTGGTAGTCAAAATCCCCCATCTTCCAACAATATCAGCCAAAGCTAGTTCGGTCACTCCACCAGGATCTGAATCATCAGTTGTGGAACAAGCATACATAAATAATACAAGCAGCAAAAGGCTGCTCTTTTTTAGAATCTCAAAAAGTCGTTTCATCATTGTGTTTGTTATGCCTACTAAGAAGTTAGTATAATCAAACTACCATCAAACCCCTTGTAACCCTACTTTGATGTGATGGTTTGCTGATAATTAGTGATGATTTGAACTAATGCCTAAATGTTTATCTATTTTTGAATTGAAATCTTCGACACGAAAAAAAATCTATGGGGCGCAAACGCAAGGGCCATCCAAAACAGCAAGCAAGCAAAAAAGGAATTAAACAGATTCAACCGCTCATTACAGAGTTTCTAGGTCAACATTCTGGCAAGGGATACCAAGTCAAACAAATTTTAAATGGCTTGGGTATTCGAGACAAGAAGTCCAAAGAAATTGTAACCAGTGCCATCTATAGATTGGAAGACATTGGAGCGATAAAGAAACTGCGCAATGGTTCATACACCGTTGAAATAAGCAACGAATCAATTGAAGGTACAGTAGATTACGTGAATGCCCGCTTTGCTTTTATAGTGACAGACGATGAAGGCCAACCGGACATCTGGGTTCCCAAAGACGACTTACTAGGAGCCTTAGACGATGACAGGGTAAAGGTTGTGCTTAAGTCCAGAAAGCATGGCAAGCATCCTGAAGGCAAAGTAGTGGAAATTATTGAACGCTATAGGGATGAGTTCGTTGGTCGCTTGGAAATGTCGACCCGCTATGCCTTTGTAATCCCAGACTTCAAAAAGATGTTTCACGACATCTATATCAGGTTAGATGCACTAGGTGACTCCAAACACAATGATAAAGTGATGGTCAAACTTACCCAATGGCCTGAACGTGATAAAAAGCCAGAAGGAAAAATTATCAGAAATTTGGGTAAAGCTGGTGAGCACAATGCGGAAATCCATTCAATCATGGCCGAGTTCGGATTACCTTTTGAATTCCCACCGGCTATTGAAGAGCAAGCAAAAGAAATCTCAGATGTCATATCAAGTGCTGAAATCAAAAAACGAAGAGATTTTAGAAAGGTCACGACCTTCACCATTGATCCTCTGGATGCCAAAGATTTTGATGATGCCATTTCAATTAGACAGCTACCCAACGGGAACACTGAAGTAGGCATTCACATCGCAGATGTCACACATTATGTTCAGACAAACACCATTCTTGAAGAAGAAGCTGTGCATAGAGCCACCTCGGTATATCTTGTGGACAGAACTATTCCAATGCTACCGGAAAGACTGTCAAATGGCCTTTGTTCATTAAGGCCCAACGAGGAAAAACTGACCTTTTCAGCCGTTTTTGAATTGGATAGTGAAGCTAGTGTCAAATCCGAGTGGTTTGGCAGAACAATTATCTATTCTGACAGAAGGTTTACCTATGAGGAGGCCCAAGAGCGCATAGAATCTGGTAAAGGGGATTTTTCGGATGAAACAAATCAGCTTAATAAACTGGCCAAACTCATACGGAAAAAGAGATTTCAGCAAGGTGCCATGAACTTTGAGACCATCGAAGTGAAATTCAAACTCGCAGAAGATGGCACAGCTTTGGGCATAGTTCCGAAGGAGCGCAAAGATGCGCATAAGCTTGTTGAGGAATTTATGCTATTGGCCAACAAAAAAGTGGCTGAATTCATTTACAAAAAAGGCAAGACTAGCCAGCCAAAACCATTTGTTTACCGGTCTCATGACAACCCTGATCCGGAGAAGCTCGAGACATTCTCCGCTTTTGCCAGGCGCTTTGGTTACCAAATGAATATTGAGCAAAAGGGAGTAGCAAAATCAATGAACAAACTCGTTGAAGACGTAGAAGGCAAGCCAGAACAAAATGTTCTGCAACAATTAGCCATCAGAACCATGGCCAAGGCAAGATATACTACGGAAGAGAAGGGACATTTCGGATTGGCCTTTCCACATTATACTCACTTCACTTCACCCATTAGGCGCTACCCCGATATGATGGTGCACCGACTATTACAGCATTATTTAGATGGTGCCAAGACTGAGGACAAAGAAGAACTGGAAAAACTTTGTGTTCATTCATCTGAAAGAGAAAAAAGAGCGGCAGATGCAGAAAGAGCCTCCATTAAGTACAAGCAGGTGGAATTCATGGCCAATGTGGAGAAAAAAGATTTTGCGGGCATTGTATCCGGAGTGGCAGAATGGGGGGTATTTGTAGAAATCACTGAAACTAAGTGTGAGGGTCTCGTCAGAATGAATGATCTGGAAGATGATTTTTATGAGTATGATGAACAAAACTATCGTATCATCGGTAGAAGCAACAAACGTATGATCACGTTGGGAGATGAGGTCTCCGTGAGAGTAAAGGCCACCGATATTGACAGACGCACCATTGATTTAATATTTTCTTAGGATGCCCAATGAGTTTCAACATCAAATAGAGCTAATCAACGCTAGGCTTTCCAGAATCACACAGGGTGAAAATCCGGCTGAGCTCTATGAACCAATTCAGTACACTTTATCACTGGGAGGCAAGCGCATGCGCCCGCTGTTGGTTCTTCTCGGATATAGCCTATTCAAAGAAAATCCTGAGAAAATCCTGGATCAAGCCATCTCCGTTGAGGTCTTTCACAACTTCACTCTGATGCATGATGACATTATGGATAATGCCCCTTTGCGTAGAGGTAAGGCTTCAGTTCATGAAAAATGGGATTCCAATATTGCCATACTCTCCGGAGATGTAATGCTCGTAAAAGCTTATGAGCTCTTACTCGGTGCTGATTCAGGAAATCTGAAGACAATTTTCAAAGCCTTTAATCAATGTGCCATAGGCGTGTGCGAAGGCCAACAGCTAGACATGAACTTTGAGTCTATCGCTTCGGTAACAGAGCAGGATTACCTGCATATGATTCAGATGAAAACAGCTGTACTCCTTGGCTACAGCCTTCAATTGGGTGCCATGCTTGCAGAAGCCACTGACGAAGAGGTGGAATCGCTTTATACTTTTGGCTGTCAGGTAGGCATTGGCTTCCAGCTCATGGATGATTTGCTTGATGTATATGGCAATCAGGAAAAATTTGGTAAACAGGTAGGCGGAGACATCATTGCCAACAAAAAAACATACCTATTGATCAAGGCGCTGGAACTTGCCAATGAAGACCAAAAACACCGCTTGCAACATTGGCTTGGAACCGTCAGCTTTAATAAAATGGATAAGGTAGAAGCCGTAACCGCCATTTATGATGAAATCGGAATCAGAAAATTGACCGAAGCCAAAATGGATGAGTACTTTAAAAGTGGATTTGACTCACTAGAAGCATTGTCCATAAGTCAAAAGCGCAAGCAACCACTTATTGATTTCACTAAGCATTTAATGAACCGGGAAAATTAGATGGAGACCACCTATATTCTGATGGCCATAATTGGCTTAGTTACTTATATGGCCTGGCAGCGACCAGATGTGCATAAAAAATTAATTCTAAATCCGTATCAAACTATCCATCACAAACAATACTATCGATTGATTACATCGGGTTTTGTGCATAACAATTCAACCCATCTTTTTCTTAACCTACTCACGCTCTATTTTTTCGGCTTAGCCATTGAGCAAATCTTCAAAGCTTATTTTGGAGAGGCAGGCCTGCTATTGTATATCACACTCTTTGTTACAGCCATTGTGGTGGCGAACATACCCACTACATTTAAGCAAAAAGACAACCCCAACTATAATTCCCTTGGGGCATCGGGGGGTGTTTCTGCCTTGGTTTTGACATTTATCATATTTGATCCACTTCGAGATCTCTGTTTATATGCCATTATCTGCCTGCCCGGTTATGCCTTAGGAGGGCTATTTATAGTCTACTCTATAGTTATGGGCAAACGAAACCTGGATAATGTCAATCACGATGCGCATTTATACGGTGCACTGTATGGCCTTATATTTACATTGGCACTAAGACCTTCAACTTTTGCTTCTTTCATCGAGGCAATCTTTTAGGTGACTTTAAAGTTAAAGCTGAATTATGAAACCCACATCATTTAGAGAAGCCTATACCCTGCTATTGTTAATGATATCTTTTGTGACCCATGGGCAGGGGCAGGGGCAGCAAGATATGGAGCTCATATATGATGATGACTTTCTGTCTAAGGAGTTTATTGAAAAGAATTTCAAGGGTGGCTATAGCGGATATGTCAATTTCTTCCAGTCCAACCTTAGCTTTCCCGAAGAGTCATATAAAAACCAAATAGAGGGCCTTCAGCTTTTTTACTTCGAAGTGTTTCCGACCAAAAATTCTATCGAGGTGCATTTCCTCACCTATTTAGATAGCCGCATCCAAAAGAATATAAAGGAAGCAGTTGAGGCCAGTAAAAGTGAATGGCTAATGACGGACAATGGACCCTACCGAATTTATCAACCTATAGTTTACTCCTTGCTACCTTATTATCCTCAAACGCTTATTGGCAATTTGCCAGAACTACCAGCTGACTTACCATTGAAATTTCAACAGATGTTTGTTCTTATTAAATCAAAGCGCATCGACCCTGATTTCAAATTGGAGGATCAGAAGGACACTGCCGCTATCTCAGCATTTGCCAAAAAAGCCTATGTGAGGGCATTGGGCCAATACAATAAGATGATGCAACTAGAAGAGTCAAGTCATGCTTATGATGCCTTAAATGAACTGATAAGGTACAATCCACTAAACCGTGATTTTTTAACTTCCAGAATCAAATTAGAGCAAAGCTTGGGTGTAAATAAATATCAGGCCTTTGACTCCTATTTGCTTTCGGACTTTGTGGATGCCAAGAGTACGGAAGACAGTGAAGAACCCAAAACCACTTTCAATAGCCCGTTAAACACTTTGTATGCTGATGGCTACATTGGGTATGAAAACTTCGTCAATAATAATTTCGGTTATCCGATAAGTTCCGCGAAAAATAAAATTGAAGGAACACTTATGGTGGCAATACATGTAAGTGCAACATCGGAGGTAAGGCTGGAGTTTTTAACAAAGCTGGATACCGACATGGAAAAAATGACTAGTTACCTTATGAACTCCATCAAAGAAAAATGGAAAAAAGAAGAGAAAGACTATACACTCTATCAACCATTCTTCTTTAACCTCAAAGAGCTTTATCCAGATCAGTTAGAAGGAAACATCACAAGTTTCAAAACGAGTTTTGATTTTCCGGTACTTGAACCAATTTTTATTATTGACAATCAAATTTCTACTAAATCACGTCAAAATCAACATCTAATTGGCTACAACAAAGCCGAGGAGAAGATGGACAGTAATCTCACTAAGGGAAAATTTGCGAAGGCCCTGGAAAATTTGAATGTGCTAATCCGATATAACCCCTTTGATCAGTCCTTGTTAGAACAACGGGTCGACCTTGAAAAAACAATTGGTGTTACCGAGTACAGTAGCTATGACCAATTAATGCTCAAAGCTTTGAAATATTTCAAATAAAAAAGCCCTGACGGTTCCGCCAGGGCTTTCAATGCTTTATGAAATAAGGTTTATGCTTCAGCAGTCTCCTCTGGAAAAGGAACCACAGAAACAAAAGACCTGTCTTGTCTTCCTTTCTTGAACTCAACAACACCGTCAGTCAAGGCAAACAAGGTATGATCTCTTCCGAGGCCAACATTTGTTCCGGGATGATGCTTAGTACCCCTTTGTCTAACAATGATGTTACCGGCTATTGCAGCCTGTCCACCAAAAATCTTAACGCCAAGTCGTTTACTTTCCGACTCTCTACCATTATTCGAACTACCAGCTCCTTTCTTATGTGCCATGGTATCCTATTATTTAATGTTCTCGATTAATACCTTAGTGAAATCCTGTCTGTGACCATTTTTCACTTTGTAACCCTTTCTCCTTTTCTTCTTGAAGACGATCACCTTGTCTCCCCTTACATGTCCGATAATTTTACCGGAAACCTTAGCGCCCTTAACTAATGGGGCACCTACTTTGACTTTGCCATCGTTGTCTAACAACAATACTTTGTCGAATTCTACGGAAGCGCCTTCTTCGCCCTGCATCAACGGAGCATAAACGAATTGGTCTTGCGTTACTTTGAACTGCTTTCCTGCTATATCTACTATTGCGTACATCTAAAATGTATTTTCAAAAACGGATTGCAAAGATAGAAGAATGAAACTGAAAATCAAACCAAAACGAAATGAGAAAAACAAGGGAACTCCTAATAATAAATTTTCATTTTTTTTCGACTTTGAATGCTTTCAAAATGGCTATAAGTTTTTATGAAATTAATGTGTTCTATATACCTAAAATTTAGCATGTTAAATACATGTTTGAGCCCTTCACAAAATTTGAAATTATCGCATAACCTTCATTGGATTTCCCGCTAGTTTTTGTAATATTTGTTTCAGGTTACGACCCACAAAAACAGCCTATCTTCTGGTTTTGGTCCTACTCGTAAGAGTATCAAGGATTTAGCCGGAGACCCTGAAAAAAGTTAGGAAGCATCCAAAGGTAATGCCTGAGGTCTTTTGTTTTTTGGATTTGCTTGTTGAATCCAGCGTGACCCTTTTTTTCAACCCCGAATAACAACATAAATATGAGTGAGCCAACTACCTTGGTAGAGGAGCCATTTTTGAAAGAGAATAAAGATCGTTTTGTGCTTTTCCCAATTAAGCACGATGATATCTGGAGCTTTTACAAAAAGGCAGAAGCCAGTTTCTGGACCGCAGAAGAAATTGACCTCCACCAAGATCTAACCGATTGGAATGATAAGCTTAACGATGATGAAAGATATTTCATCAAACACGTTCTGGCTTTCTTCGCAGCATCAGATGGGATTGTAAATGAAAACCTGGCAGAGAACTTCGTCAATGAAGCTCAATATACAGAAGCCAAGTTCTTTTATGGATTCCAAATTATGATGGAGAATATCCATTCAGAAACTTATTCATTATTAATAGACACTTATATAAAAGACCCCAAAGAGGCCAATCAGCTTTTTCATGCCATTGAAACTTTTGATGCCATTAAGAAAAAAGCAGAATGGGCATTGAAGTGGATTGAATCGCCAAGCTTTGCAGAAAGACTGGTTGCATTTGCTGCTGTAGAAGGTATTTTCTTCTCAGGCAGCTTCTGTTCCATTTTCTGGTTAAAGAAAAGAGGCTTGATGCCGGGTCTGACCTTCTCCAATGAGTTGATCTCCAGAGATGAAGGCCTCCACTGTGATTTTGCTTGCCATTTGCACAACAATCACCTTATCAACAAAGTACCCAAAGAACGTATCAAAGAAATTATCATTGATGCGTTAGATATAGAAAGAGAATTCATACTGGAATCTCTACCCGTGCGCCTGATCGGCATGAACTCCGATTTGATGGCCCAGTACCTAGAGTTTGTAACTGATAGACTGTTAGGAGAGCTTGGCTGTGAAAAAGTTTATAACTCATCAAACCCTTTCGATTTCATGGAAATGATTTCACTCCAGGGTAAAACCAATTTCTTTGAAAAACGAGTTGGTGAATACCAAAAGGCTGGGGTTATGAGTGAAGGCGAGGATGCCGATGCGCACAAATTCAGTATGGACGAAGATTTCTAATATCAATTAAAAAACACCCTTAACCCCCAAATAAATATGTTAGTAGTTAAAAGAGATGGCAGACGAGAGTCCGTCAAATTCGACAAAATCACAGCCCGGGTGGAGAAGCTGTCCTACGGGTTGGATTCTGGTTTTGTGGAACCGATTGATGTTGCTAAGAAAGTGATTGAAGGCTTATACGATGGCGTGAGCACTCAGGACCTTGATAATCTTGCAGCAGAAATTGCAGCTACCCTAACCGTGCAACACCCAGACTATGCAAGGTTGGCAGCAAGAATAGCAATTTCCAATCTTCACAAAACCACCAGCAAATCTTTTTCAAACACCATGAAAAGGCTCTACACTTACGTGGATCCGAAAACAGGTGAAAATGCTCCTTTGGTTTCCAAAGAAACTTACGGCATCGTTAAAAAGAATGCCGCAATGTTGGACTCTACCATCATCTATGATAGAGACTTCAGTTACGATTACTTTGGATACAAAACCCTCGAGCGCTCCTACTTGATGAAAGTGGACGGCAAAATTGTGGAAAGACCCCAGCACATGCTTATGAGAGTGGCTGTTGGTATCCACGGTGAAGCCATGGACAAAGTGGTTGAAACCTACAACCTTCTTTCAGAAAAATGGTTTACACATGCCACACCAACCCTATTTAATGCGGGTACTCCAAAACCTCAGCTTTCTTCTTGTTTCTTGCTTACAATGAAGGATGACAGTATTGATGGTATTTATGACACCTTAAAACAATGTGCCAAAATTTCGCAATCAGCTGGAGGTATTGGATTAAGCATCCATGACATTAGAGCCAAGGGTTCATATATCAAAGGAACCGGTGGTGTTTCTAATGGTATTGTGCCAATGCTAAGAAACTTCGACATGACAGCACGTTATGTTGACCAAGGTGGAGGTAAAAGGAAAGGTTCTTTTGCCATCTATATGGAACCATGGCATGCTGATATCTTCGACTTCCTTGATTTGAAAAAGAATCATGGCAAAGAAGAGATGAGAGCAAGAGATTTGTTCTATGCCCTTTGGATTCCTGATCTTTTCATGAAACGTGTAGAGAACAATGAGGATTGGTCATTATTCGATCCAAACGAATGCACGGGATTAGCAGATGCCTACGGGGATGACTTCGAGAAACTCTATACTAAATATGAGAAAGAAGGCAAGGCAAGAAAGTCTGTCAAAGCACAAGACCTTTGGTTTGAAGTATTAGAATCACAAATTGAGACGGGTACACCTTATATGCTTTATAAGGATGCTGCTAACAAGAAGTCTAATCAAAAGAATTTAGGTACTATCAAGTCTTCGAACTTATGTACTGAAATCATTGAGTACACTTCTCCTGATGAAGTTGCGGTTTGTAACCTAGCCTCTTTAGCTCTACCCAAGTATGTGAATGAGGAAACTGGTAAGTTTGACTTCCAGCGACTTTATGAGGTGACTTATGTGGCTACTAAAAACCTCAATCGAGTAATTGATGTCAATTACTATCCAGTACCTGAGGCAAAGAACTCCAACATGAGACATCGTCCTATTGGATTAGGTGTTCAAGGATTGGCTGATGCATTCATCAAAATGGGAATGCCATTTGAATCTGACGAAGCCAAACAATTGAACAAAGACATCTTCGAGACGATTTATTTTGCTGCAATGACTGCTTCTAAAGATGAGGCAATACAGGATGGTGCATACGAGACCTTCAAAGGCTCTCCGGTATCTAAAGGCATCTTCCAGTTTGATATGTGGGGTGTTACTCCGGAATCAGGCCTTTGGGATTGGGCGGCCTTGAAAAAAGAAGTGAAAAAGCATGGGGTGCGCAACTCATTGTTGGTAGCGCCTATGCCAACTGCTTCTACCTCTCAAATTCTTGGAAATAATGAGTGCTTCGAGCCTTATACTTCAAACATCTATACAAGAAGAACATTATCAGGTGAGTTCATTGTAGTGAACAAGCATTTGATGAGAGATCTGATCAAACTTGACTTATGGAATGATACCATGAAGAATAAGTTGATTGCAGCCAAAGGT
The DNA here is from genome assembly GCA_029262895.1 of Roseivirga sp. Lineage (GTDB taxonomy): Bacteria > Bacteroidota > Bacteroidia > Cytophagales > Cyclobacteriaceae > Roseivirga. The sequence goes on along the minus strand of JAJCYM010000015.1, from coordinate 20,175 downwards.
TCTGTACAGAACATTCCTGAAATTCCTGCGAATATTAAGGAGTTGTATAAAACGGTTTGGGAGATTTCTCAAAAAGCGATCATTGACATGTCTGCGGACAGGGGTGCGTATATCTGTCAATCACAAAGCTTGAACATACATATACAAGATCCGAATTTTGGTAAAATGACTTCCATGCACTTCTATGCCTGGAAGAAAGGACTGAAAACCGGCATGTATTATTTAAGATCAAGAGCGGCCGTTGATGCCATTCAATTCACTGTAGACAAAAATGCTGTTGAACAGCCTAATGCAGCTGAACTTGAGCAGAAGGCAGCAGACTTAGCTTGCTCTATCGATAATCCGGATGACTGCGAAGCATGCGGAAGTTAGTATTTGGGGTTAATATCTACTAACATAAAACCCTGGCGGAAACGTCAGGGTTTTTTTATTTTGAGTACTTATTCAGAATAACTCATGAGGCTCCTTGATAGGTCAACTAACAAAAGACATATTGAAAAATTTCAAGCCATTTTATACAATCTTCTGGTTCAAGAAATTCCAGAGATAAGAGAGGTAAAGAAAAAAAATAAACTCCGCTCCATGAACTTCCCCGGCAATCCCCCGGGAATAGCCCTGACATATGAAATTCTTCATAGTGATTACGAAAAACATAGAAGGACTTACAATACTGACTTCACAATTCAGGGTGTCCAAGTCTGGTATAGAAAAAAGAAATTATTCACGGATATTCCGCTTTACTTTTACTCATATTCATTGAAACTCATAGAGGTAGCAGAACCAACAAAATTTCATAAAGTCTATGTTTTATCTCGCCTCCAAATAACTGAACTAATCAAAAATGAAGTAATCCAGACGAATCCAGATTCGAATAAGCTAAGGTCTATTTTGGCTAAATTTATTCCAGATTACCATTCCGATCTATTCGACATAGAATACAGTTTTGAGATCGACCATGAGGGGACCAGCTTCCTCACTCTAATTGACCTAGAAGATGGTTATTATGTCTGTCTGAATGAATTAGGAGAAGTATTCCTCGCCATGCATGACGCACTATATCCATTTAAAATGATTGCTCATACTCCAAATGAATTCGTAGCCCGCTATGGCTCAATTAGCAAGACCGAATTGATAAAACCATTAGTTAATTAGGGATCAACAACCCTCGCATTGCTCATTCACTCCTTCAAACTCAATGGTCACATGTTGAACATCGGTCTTCAGAAGTGCTTTTACCTGGACCTTGATTTCAGCGATTTGGGTTAAAGAATAGTCTTTGTCTAATCTCAAGTGTGTGGATAGCACATGGTACTCACCATCCATGGTCCAGACATGGCAATCGTGCACATCAGTGATTTCAGGAAGGGCCAATAGCTTTTGATGAATGCCTTCGATATTGACCTCCTTAGGAGTGGCTTGAAGGATAATGGAGAAGCTTTTCCTTAAGTTCTTAACCACATTGAAGATGATAAAAGCCGCTATTAACACCGAGAGTAGTGGATCGATCCAAGGGGCATCAAAATACATCATGATCAAGCTTCCTATCAATACAGCAGCCCAGCCCAGGACGTCTTCTAATAAATGAAGTGAAATTACCTTTTCATTAATAGAAGTTCCTTTTTTCAATTTGAGCATAGCAGCTCCATTGACTATCACACCAAAAACTGCCAAAACCAACATACCCTGAGCATCTGTTTCGTTAGGGTTTAGAAGGCCGGGAATAGCCTTCGTCAATATAAAAGCTGAACCCAGCAGCAGCACAATCGCGTTAATAATTGCACCCAGGAGAGAATATCGTTTATAGCCATACGAATAGAGGTCATCCCTCCCCTTTTCAGATAGCTTTTGGAAATACCAGGATAACCCAATGGTCATGCTATCTCCCAAATCGTGAAGGGCGTCTGAGAGGATGGCAAGGCTGTTCGTGTAAAGCCCACCTACAATTTCGATAATGGTGAATGAGAGATTGAGGAAGAAGGCAACCTTCAGGTTTTTAGTACCATGGTGATGGTGGTGATGTCCATGATGGTGCCCCATAATGCAATTCTATATAAAAAAGCAATGCAACAGGGTTTCAGGTCATTGATTTGTGTCTTATCCACCCCCTTACCCCCGCCAGCGGGGGACAGAGCCGGCAGTTCACCATGGTATGGATGATTTGACAGATGCTAGTTTATTCTGCACCAATTTTAATCGCCTCCACAACATCAGGATTCAAGAGTGTAGAAATATCTCCAAGGTTTGATGAATCTCCCGAAGCAATCTTGCGCAGAATCCTTCGCATAATCTTGCCAGAACGCGTTTTAGGTAAGCCTGGAACAATCTGTATTTTATCGGGCTTAGCTATAGGCCCAATCATCTTGGTCACCGTTTCCCTGATTTGCACTTTCAGCTCATCTTCAGAAAGACCTGTTGCATCACATATCACATAAGCATAAATCCCTTGTCCTTTGATATCATGTGGGTAGCCAACTACGGCCGATTCAACCACATGAGGATGTTCATTAATTGCATTTTCTACTTCTGCTGTTCCCATTCTATGACCAGAGACATTCATCACATCATCTACCCGTCCAAGAATTCTGTAATAACCTTCCTCATCTCGTTTCACCCCATCTCCTGTAAAATAATATCCAGGGTAGGTAGAGAAGTAAGTCTGTTGGCAACGCTCGTGATCGCCATAAATCGTGCGTATCATAGAAGGCCAGGGATATTTAATACAGAGATTGCCCTCAATACTATTTTCCGTTAGCTCGTTGCCATCACTATCTACAATAACCAACTGCACTCCGGGCATTGGCAAGGTGGCATAAGAAGGTTTAGTTGGTGTGATTCCAGCCAAAGGTGAAATCAGTATTCCACCCGTTTCCGTTTGCCACCAGGTATCGACTATCGGACATTTGTGCTTACCGATATGCTCATCATACCAGTGCCAGGCCTCTTCATTAATAGGTTCTCCTACAGAACCCAAAACTTTCAAAGAATCCAATTTATAGGGCTGGATTAGATCTGTACCAAAAGCCTGTAGTGCTCGAATGGCTGTAGGCGCAGTATAAAATTGATTGACCTGATGTTTATCACAAACTTGCCAGAAACGTCCTGCATCTGGAAAGGTAGGTACTCCCTCAAACATTAGCGAAGTCGCACCAGAGAGTAATGGTCCATAAACAATATAGGAATGACCTGTGATCCAACCAATGTCTGCGGTACACCAATACACATCACCCTTATCATATTGAAACACATTTTTAAAGGAGTAAGAAGTATACACCATATAGCCACCACAAGTATGGACAACTCCCTTAGGCTTTCCTGTAGAACCTGAAGTGTAGAGTATAAACAGTAAATCCTCCGAGTCCATCACTTCTGCCGTATTTTGGGTAGAAACACCCTCGATTGCATCATGCCACCAAAGGTCCCTGTCCTTAACCATCACAACATCCTGACCTGTTCTTTTAAGGGTGATGACCGTTTCTATGGTTTGGGTTTTAGTCACAGCTTCATCTACAACGGCTTTCACGGCTATGGACTTGGCACCTCTAAAATTACCGTCAGAAGTCAAGACCATTTTGGCTTGACAATCATTAATCCGGTCGGCCAATGCAGTGGCAGAAAACCCGGCAAAAACCACTGAGTGCACCGCACCTATTCTGGCGCAAGCGAGCATCGCAATTGCCGCTTCAGGCACCATGGGCATGTAGATAATCACCCTATCTCCTTTTTTAATTCCCCGCGCCTTCATGGCATTGGCGAATTGGCAGACCTTTTCAAAAAGCTCCTGATAGGTCAGGGTGATGTGAGCCTCATTAGGATCATTGGGTTCCCATATGATCGCAGGCTTATCACTGAGCGTTGGAAGATTTCTCTCTAGTATATTTTCGGTGATGTTGAACTTGGCGTTTAAAAACCATTTGACATTTGGCCCTTCAAAATTCCAATCTACGACCTCGTCCCATTTCTTTTGCCAGTTAAATGAGTCAGCTATTTCACTCCAAAATCCCTTTGGGTCTTCAATACTACGCTGGTACTCCTGCATATAGCCTTCTAGGCTCTGAATTCGATCACTCATTCCGATTCTGTTATAAAGTCAAGAAAATTAGTCCTGGATTTTTCCTGGTATTCTTATGTCTTCCACAATGGCCTGAACTTCTTTTGGAGGTGCAGGTGTAAAATAGCATACGACAAATGCGACAATGAAATTAATGATCATTCCTACGGTACCAAAACCTTCCGGTGAAATACCAAACCACCAGTCGTCTGAAGTAGTAGGTCCGCCAATCCAACCTAGCTTATAGCGCATCATATAGAAGAGGGTGATGGCAAGTCCCACGACCATTCCGGCAATAGCGCCCTCCTTATTCATTCTCTTGTAGAAAATGCCCAGGAATATGGCTGGGAAGAAGGAGGCAGCTGCCAAACCAAAAGCGAGGGCAACCACCGCAGCCACAAAATCTGGTGGATTGATTCCGAAATAGCCAGCAACTATCACGGCAACGGCTGCCGCTGCCCGCGCAATCCATAGTTCAGCTTTCTCACTGAGATCTGGATATTTCATTTTCTTGACGATATCGTGAGAGATAGAACTGGAAATCACCAACAGTAATCCAGCAGCAGTAGACAGGGCCGCAGCCAGGCCACCTGCAGCGACAAGCGCAATCACCCAATTCGGGAGGTTGGCGATCTCGGGGTTGGCCAAGACCATAATATCGTTGTCTATATAGAGTTCGTTGCTATTGCTTGTATCGACCTGATTGCTGATCACTCTTTCTCCACTTGCACCTCTCGATTCCGTGAATGCCACCTTACCATCCGAGAATAGTTTTCCCGGACGGTACTGAATTTTTCCATCTCCATTTTTATCCTGCCAGGCGAGCAGTCCCGCGTCCTCCCAACTCCCAAACCACTCTGGTGTTTCTCGATAAGCCTTATCGTTAACACTCTCCATAAGATTCGTTCGGGCAAAGGCCGCTACTGCGGGCGCTGTAGTATAGAGGATGGCAATAAAGATCAAGGCATAGCCTGCCGAGAGTCTTGCATCTCGGACTTTTTTAACGGTAAAAAATCGAACAATCACATGGGGAAGACCAGCTGTACCCACCATCAGGGCAGCCGTGATAAAAAACATATCTCGTGTTGATCGTGAACCATCAGTATAGGCGGTAAAGCCGAGCTCCGTCATTAGACCATCCAGCTTATCGAGCAGGGAAACATCCGTCCCTACCAAGTCACTTCCAAAGCCCAGTTGAGGAATTGGATTCCCGGTAAGTTGGATTGAGATAAAAATGGCCGGCACCATAAAAGCGAATATCAGTACACAATACTGAGCCACCTGAGTATAGGTGATCCCCTTCATCCCTCCAAGCACTGCATAAAAGAAAACTATGCCCATGCCGATATAAACACCATTGTTGATGTCTGTTTCCAAGAACCTTGAAAACACTACCCCAACACCTCTCATCTGACCAGCCACATAAGTGAACGAAACAAAAAGTGCACAAATCACCGCCACATAGCGTGCCGTATGAGAGTAATAGCGATCCCCGATAAAATCGGGCACAGTAAATTTTCCGAATTTCCTTAGGTATGGTGCCAGCAGCAGGGCCAGAAGCACATATCCTCCTGTCCAGCCCATCAGATAAACAGAACCATCGTAACCGGAAAAGGCAATCAAACCCGCCATGGAAAGAAAGGAGGCAGCAGACATCCAATCTGCAGCCGTAGCCATGCCGTTAGCCAACGGGCTGATTCCCCCACCTGCTATATAAAATTCTTTGGTTGAGCTGGCACGCGACCAGATGGCTATACCAATATATAAGGCGAATGTAGTGCCAACAATAATATATGTCCAGGTTTGTACGTCCATCTGCTATATCAGTGCTCGTCTACATTAAATTTTTTGTCCAGCTTGTTCATTAAGCGAACGTAAACAAAGATGAGGATGACAAATGAATAAATGGCGCCTTGCTGCGCAAACCAAAAACCAAGCTTAAAGCCTCCTAGCTTAATCGTATTAAGTTGATCGACCAACAAGATTCCGAAACCATACGAGACCACAAACCAAATTGAAAGTAAAACAAGTAGGTAGGAAAGATTTTTCTTCCAGTATGCCTTGCGTTGGGATTGATTAGTCATGGTTAAAGGTTGATGAGGTTTAAATTAACCTTTAATGATTTGGTTTCAAACCTTATCGGCCATTTCAGTTTCTTTATAGGGCTAGTGTGATTTCATGAATGATCAACCGATTACTGAATGTTACAGTACATTATAATACGGGAACTTTTGTAACTTTCTGTGATTGTATTCACTAAAAAACATAACTTTTAGTGAATACAATCACTAAATTACATATATTAGTGCCCCATAGGCTACTGAAATATGTACAAAAGAAGTATTAGCAATGATGTTGAACAAAAAATTGGTGGGGGTAAGGCCATAGTTATTACCGGAGCAAGACAAGTCGGTAAAACTACCTTAATACAAAAGTTGCTAAGCCATAAAAAACATCTATTTCTTGATGGAGACGACCCTACGGTCAGGTCCTTACTGTCCAATGCCAATACCGAACAACTTAAGAGCTTAATAGGTAATGAAAATATCGTATTTATAGACGAAGGACAGAGAATAGAAAACATCGGGTTAACACTGAAATTAATTACCGATCAGTTCAAGCATGTTCAACTTATTGTAAGTGGTTCTTCTGCCTTCCAATTGTCCAACAACCTCAACAAACCCTTAACAGGAAGAAAGTGGGAATACACCCTCTTGCCTATTAGTTGGGAAGAATATGAAAATCATTTAGGGTTTCTTAAAGCTCAACAACAATTGGAAAACCGTCTCCTTTATGGCTTTTACCCTGATGTAATTAATAACTCAGGTCAAGAAAAAGACATCCTCAATCAGCTCACCAACAGTTATCTTTATAGAGATATCTTGTCAATGGCCGAAATTAGAAAGCCAGAGGTTCTGGAAAAGTTGGTTCAAGCACTGGCGCTCCAAGTGGGTAATGAAGTAAGTGATAACGAGCTCTCTCAAATAGTGGGGGTCGACAAGAATACCATCAGTAAATACATAGAAATCCTTTGTCAAAGTTATGTAATATTCAAGCTAGGGAGCTTTAGCGGGAACTTGAGGAACGAAATCAAGAGGAATAAAAAAATTTACTTTTATGATAATGGCATTAGAAATACCATCATTGGAAATTTTAACGCTCTTGAACTAAGAACAGATAAAGGGGCACTATGGGAGAACTTCCTAATCGCGGAGCGTTTGAAACAGCATATTTATAAGAGTACTTACACCAAAATCTATTTTTGGAGAACCAAACAGCAACAAGAAGTCGATCTGGTTGAAGAAAACTCGGGTAAAATCTCAGGTTATGAATTTAAATGGAACCCGAAGAAATTGGTCAAACTACCAAAAACATTTACAAATAATTACAAGGCCTCAGGAAAATTGATTTCAACTGAGAATTTTAGAGAGTTTGTTAAAATTTAAAGAATAAGCAGATGGAAAAGATCTATGAATTTGATGGAGAGATAGTAAACGGTGGTGAAAAATGGCCTGAAGCGGCCTGTATTATGTTTCCCTACGATGTACAGGAATGCTTTGGTACTAAGGGTCAGGTTAAAATCAAGGCGACATTTGATGGAGTTCCTTACCAAGGATCCTTAGCGAATATGGGATTCGGGCATATTGTAATTCTGCGCAAGGACGTTAAAGCTAAGGTTGGCAAGAATCATGGAGACATAGTCCATGTCACAATTCAGAAGGATACAGCCGAACGTGTGGTTGAGGTACCTCAAGAACTCAAAGATGCCTTCAAGGCAAATCCGGATGCGGAGTCTTTCTACAATACACTTTCGTATACAAACAGAAAGGAGTATGCACACTGGATTGACGCGGCAAAAAGAGAAGAAACCAAGGAACGCAGATTGACCAAGACGATGGAGATGTTATTAAATGGGGTAAAACGCCCCTAAAAAACCATCTGAGCCCCTACAGCCGCTCCTGCACCAATCAAAGAAACCAGCAGCTTCTTCCAATCCATTTTATGATGAGGGTCAGTTTCTATGAAGATAGTTGTTGAGATCTGTAAGAAACTTCCAGTTACAATCGCGAAGAAAATGATCAGGTAGTTATCAGGCAAAATACTCTGATGAGTCAGGTATTCAGAGGTAAAAAGACCTAATGGCGAACTCAAGGCAAAGATCATCAACAACCACAAAGCCTTCCTTTTATTCTTAAGCTGAATCACCAACAGGGCCATCAAAGCGAAAGCTGCAGGAATCTTGTGCATAACAATACCTAAGAGTATTTTGGGAGAACTCCCATGGGCATACACCGAATCTGGAGTATGATTATTATGCAGAGAATCCGTCATAATCGACCCCTCCAGGAATGAGTGAATACCAAGTGCAACCAAAATATACAATATCGGATAGCCATGACCTTCGTGATGGTGCACGTGTCCATGTTCAACCCCACTGGTATAGTTCTCCAGAATCTTTTGAATAAAGAAGCCAATAAGAATATATAGCCCCAGATTAAAGGGGTTCATTCCACTCAAAAAAAGGTCAGGGATAAGATGAATAACCGTGACAGAAAAGAGATAGGAACCTGCAAACACCAAAAAGAACTTGAGATTCCTCTCGCTAAAACTGCTTAGCTGCATGACCACGAGGCCCGGAATGACCACTGCAGTGAATAGTATGATAATGTTAATCCACAAATTCTTGAAAGTCGGTTGAACTCAGGCCAAAGGTAATGATTCGTGGCTATTTGGATTTCAAAAGGCTCAGTGTTTTTGATTTCAAGCCAGGAGATATGTAAGTCACGGTTTTTCCATCCTGGTCTGCATAAATCAAATAGGCCTCCAAAGTCTTGTCATCTAAGATCATCTCTCTCGCTCTTTCCAGCCCCATGGCCATGCATGCCGTGGCATATGCATCAGCCAACATACAATTTGGGGCCAGTACTGTGGCGCTAAGCAAAGTCTGCATTTTTGGAAAGCCCGTTTGTGGATCAATAGTATGTGCTACCTTCCTTCCGTTCACCATTCTGAAATTTCTATAGTTGCCAGAAGTGGCCATACCTTGATTTTCCAAATACACAGCATCAAAGACACCCCCCATCCTGTTTTCATCAGGCACCTCAATGCCAATGGTCCATAGCTTGCCTTCTTCGTTTTTTCCCCTGGCTCGAACTTCGCCTCCTATTTCTACCAGATAATTTTCAACCCCCTGCGTGCTCAAATAATCTCCAACCACATCAATAGCCTGACCCTTGGCTATAGCACTAAAGTTTAGGTGAATACCATCATTCAGTTTCCTGACACTCTTTGCATCAAACCTGATCTTTTGGAAGCCCACATAGTCCATGAGAGAGTCTACCTGTGCACTATCTGGCCCAATAAATCCATCGGCTCCAAAACCCCAGGCATCTATTAACTGACCTATGGTAGGATCAAAGGCACCATCGGATTTTTCATAGACCAATTGGCTCGCCTCCAGCACCTCGGGAAAGTAAGGGTAGCCAAAGGAGACATCTCCATTCTTATTGAACATGGAAATCTCCGAATCTGGTACATAAGTCGAAAGTGCCTGATTAAAGTCCTTTAACAGTGAATCTACCTGACTTTTAAAGACCCTGGATTCAGCATCAAGATAAGAGATATTGTAGGCTATTGTGCCCATCGTCACCCCACTAAATTTCACAATTTTAAGTGAATTCGCCTCACGGTATTGCCAAACCAGGTAGACAATTAGAATCAGGACGACAGGATAAATACGAGATCGAGTATTACGATTCAATTCTTCAAATTTTCTTCAAAGATAAGGCTTCAATCCATGGTTTGAGTCTACTTTTAATTAACTTTTCAAACCGTCAGATGGAACATCTAAATTTCTATCTTAGTAAAAAAAAGGCCTGAATGCGAGAAGACTATTTAAGTGCGGATGACGACAATTTAAACTCGACCGAGAAGGACATTGAGCGCGCTTTAAGGCCTTTGAGTTTTGAAGACTTTACTGGTCAGGCTAAGATTATATCCAATGTCAAGATCTTTGTTCAAGCTGCTAAAAAGAGGCAAGAACCACTAGATCATGTCTTACTACATGGCCCTCCTGGCCTTGGGAAAACTACCCTTTCACACATCATAGCCAATGAACTAGGTTCAGATATCAAAGTAAGTTCTGGACCTGTCCTTGACAAACCTGGTGATTTAGCCGGGCTCCTTACCAACCTTGAGGAAGGTGATGTGCTTTTTATCGATGAAATCCATCGCTTGAATCCAATAGTCGAGGAGTACCTCTATTCCGCCATGGAGGACTATAGGATAGACATTATGCTTGATTCGGGCCCAAATGCCCGTTCTGTACAGATTGAACTTAGTCCTTTTACACTGATCGGAGCCACTACCCGATCGGGTCTACTCACCTCGCCTCTTAGAGCACGGTTTGGCATTAATGCGCGATTAGAATATTACGACTCTAAACTGTTGACTAGAATTGTTCAGCGGTCCTCTGATATTCTCGACACTCCAATTGATGATGACGCTGCTTACGAAATAGCACGAAGAAGTAGAGGTACACCCAGAATCAGCAACAATTTGCTTCGCAGAACGAGAGACTTTGCACAAATCAAAGGCGATGGAATCGTCACTAAGGAGATTAGCGAAATGGCCCTAAAAGCACTGGATGTAGATTCGCATGGCCTTGATGACATGGACAACAGAATACTCTCCGCCATCATAGAGAAATTTAAAGGTGGGCCTGTAGGTATCTCGACTATTGCCACTGCTGTAAGCGAAGAGGCTGAAACCATTGAAGAAGTCTATGAGCCATTCTTGATTCAGGAGGGCTACATCAAACGGACATCCAGAGGCCGCGAAGCCACAGATTTAGCCTATAAGCATCTGGATATTAAGAGGCCCGGGCAAGCTGGGAGTTTGTTTGAATAAGATGGCTAAGCCAAAAATATATTATGATCCCGGTTTAAAAGAAAAAGCCAGATATCTCAGAAATCATAGCACACTGTCCGAGATACTGCTTTGGAAAGGACTGAAAGGAAAGACCATGAGGGGTTATGACTTTCACAGGCAAAAACCTATTCTTGACTACATTGTTGATTTCTTCTGTTATGACCTCATGCTAGCCATTGAAATTGATGGCAGCAGCCATGACAATGAAGAGGCTATCAGATATGACGCTAAGCTACAAAGTAGAATTGGGCATATCGGAATAAGCTTTTTGAGATTTGACGATTTAGATGTTAAGAAAAATGTGAATAACGTACTCCGATCAATCGAATATTGGATAGAACAGGGGGAAGAAAAACACCTCCCCAACCCTCCTTTAAGGAGGGAGTAAATCCGAATGAAAATGAAACTCCGCCAAAACTTATTTTTATCACCGAACCAGTTCCCCTCTATTAAGAGGGGCTAGGGGTGTGTTGATCAGTACATGAAATCCACCATTTCCAACCATACCGCGATTATCAAAGCCACAGCACAGCAGTTGGGGTTTGACTTCTGTGGTATTTCAAAAGCCGAATTTCTGGAAGAAGATGCTCCAAAATTAGAAAATTGGCTTAATCAAGGTCATCATGGCAAGATGGCCTATATGGAAAACCATTTTGACAAACGCCTTGACCCCACTAAACTGGTTCCGGGTGCAAAATCGGTGGTATCATTACTCTACAATTATTATCCAGAGCAGGACCTTAAAGATCTGGAAGATGACCAATACAAGATTGCTAAGTATGCCTATGGCAAAGACTACCACTTTGTAATCAAAGACAAGCTCAAGACTTTTATGCAAACCCTACAAACTGAGATTGGCGAAATCGGTGGTCGGGTATTTGTGGATTCAGCTCCAGTAATGGAGCGTACTTGGGCAGCAAAAAGTGGCCTGGGTTGGATAGGAAAGCATTCCCTTCTTATCAACAAAGACCAGGGTAGTTATTTCTTTCTGGCAGAATTGATTATTGACCTTGAATTAGAACCCGATGGCCCGGCCAAAGATTACTGCGGCACATGTACCAAATGTCTGGATGCCTGCCCTACCGATGCCATTACCCCGTATAATGTGGATGGCTCAAAATGCATTTCATATTTGACAATTGAGTTGAAGGATCAAATCCCCAATGAATTCAAGGGCAAAATGGAGAACTGGATTTTCGGTTGTGACATCTGCCAGGATGTGTGTCCCTGGAACAGATTTTCAAAGCCACATTCAGAGCCGGAATTTCAAGCCAAAGACAGTCTTAAAGAAATGAGAAATGAAAATTGGCAAGAACTCACCAGAGATGTTTTCCAGGAAATCTTCCGTGGATCAGCAGTTAAACGAACAAAGTTTGAGGGTCTGAAAAGAAATATTCAGATGGTCCAAAAAAGTTAAGCCCCTTGCGGGGCTGTGGTTTTTTAATTTGCAATTAGTAAGAATTGTTCTTCAAGAACATTTCCGTAGATGTGCCCGAACTTGTCGTAACACCATTTTTTGAGGTCACTTAACTCATCCGGCACGAGGGACTTGATTGCCTTCTTCAGCTCTTTCTCAAAAAGTTTTCCATCGAAGGAAACCTTCGACAAGATCGTTTTGAAATACTCCAACATGTTAAGATCGGTTTAGTTATGAATCTATTTAATCAACGTCACGTAACTTATCTACGAGACCATATAAATTAGGTTACCAGAGTCATAAATACGTTTATATTTGTGGTTACCTAAAATTTTAGTGTACCGAATATAAGAAATTTATATGAAAAAATCCAGTACCAAATTCATAGCTCTAACGGGCTTTTTCTTGATTTCTTTCATTGCACAAGCCCAAGAGGTTTTTATAGAACTTGGATCAAGTCAGGTTCCGATGAACAGCGTATTCGTTATTAAAGTCTCCATCAAGAACGTCAGCATGAAAAGCTACTCGGACTTTCCTGATATAGACGGATTTGTCAAAAGAGGCACATCATCATCTACCACCAGTAGCTTTGTAAACGGAACGAGAAGCAGCGAGCAGAGTGTTGTTCAGCGATATTTGCCTTTAGAAGAGGGCACCTACACTTTAGCACCTTTTTCGATGGACGTAAATGGGAAGAGTGTGAGTTCTCAGGGACAAAAAATTACCGTTACTGCCCCTTCAAGTTCAAGTAGTAGAAATCGGTTTGGAAGAAACTCACTGGGTCGTTCCTTTGGCACACCACGAGAAGACCCGGAATTTGTAGATTTGAAAGAGGATGCCTTTTTGGCCTTGACCACTGATAAGGACGAGGTCTATTTGGGAGAGGGATTCACCGCTACCTTTGCCTTCTATGTGGCGGATGACAATAGAGCGCCTTTGCAATTCAATGATGCAGGCAGGCAACTTTCAACAATTCTTAAGGACTTAAGACCACAAAACTGCTGGGAAGAAAATTTCAACATTGAAAATATTTATAGTGAGCGTGTGACCATTGGCGGAAAAAATTACTCGCGGTATAAAATCTATCAGGCGGCATATTATCCCCTAAACCTTGAGCCGGTGACTTTTCCATCGGTTCCTTTCGAAATGATCAAATACAGAGTAGCTCGTTCTCCATCATTCTTTGGTCGTGACCGGCAAGAAGGATTTAAAACGTATACCACCAAGGAGAAAACCGTAAAGGTCAAAGCACTGCCTCCACATCCATTGAAAGATCAGGTTGCAGTTGGACAGTTCAGCCTGGATGAGAAAATTGATAAATTATCAGTAGAAACTGGCTCAAGCTTTGAGTATGAGTTCAATATCTTTGGTGAAGGCAATATTTCAGGTATTACCGACCCTATAATATCCGAGAGTAAAGACATGGATTTTTATCCTCCCAATGTGGTTCAGGACATTAACCGGGGAGGAGGACGAGTATCGGGCTCAAAAAAATACACCTATTTTGGAATACCAAATGAGCCCGGAAATTACGATTTAAAGGATTATTTCAGTTGGGTATATTTTGATCCGGAAGCAAAGAGATATGATACATTAAGATCTGAGGTGAGATTAAATGTTACAGGAGAGAGCAAGAAAAATGTGTCAATCTCATCTACTGATTTAGGGTCGTTCTACGATACCATCGATTCAGAGTCTAATGCGCTTCAGAACTTGAATGAAGGCAAAACCATGCAGGTCATTGCGAATCTGTTAATTTTGGCAATGCTGGGAGGCGCTGGTTTTATGTTCTTCAAAAAATAATGGCTAACTCTTTCGGAAATTTATTCAGGATTCACACCTATGGTGAATCTCACGGCCCTGCATTGGGCGTTGTAATTGATGGCTGTCCTGCTGGCCTTGCAATTGACGAAAATTTCATTCAAACTGAGCTGGACAGACGCAAACCCGGCCAATCCAAAATAACTACACAACGCAAAGAATCAGACGAATTTGAAATTCTCTCCGGTGTTTTTGAAGGAATATCAACCGGTACTCCTATCAGTATTCTTATTAGAAATAAAGATCAAAAAAGTAAAGATTACTCACATATAGCCGACAAGTTTCGCCCATCTCATGCCGATTATACCTATCAAACTAAGTATGGCCATAGAGACTATAGAGGTGGTGGCCGAAGCTCTGCCAGAGAAACAGTAGCGAGGGTTGCAGCAGGAGCCATAGCCAAGACATACCTGTCAGAATCCGGTATCTCTATTTTTGCCTATGTTTCTCAAGTAGGTGCACTCTCTTTGGGAAAAAGCCACACTGAACTTGATCTTTCCAAAACTGAAGACAACATCATCCGATGCCCTGATGCTAACATGGCCGAACGCATGATTGCGCTGATCGATGAAACCAGGAAAAATCGCGATACGATTGGCGGAGTTGTCACGGGTGTGATCAAAGGCGTTCCTGTAGGCCTTGGAGAACCAGTCTTTGACAAACTTCATTCAGAACTAGGCAGGGCCATGTTAAGCATTAATGCTGTTAAAGGTTTTGAGTTTGGAAGTGGTTTTGAAGGTGTTAAAATGAACGGTTCAGCACACAATGACCATTTCTATGAAGAGGATGGCATTGTGAAAACGAGGACCAATTTTTCCGGTGGAATTCAGGGAGGTATTTCAAACGGGCAAGATATTTACTTTAATGTCGCCTTCAAGCCAGTTGCCACCATCATGAAGGATCAGGAAAGTATCAATGAAGCAGGAGAAAGCGTTATTGTCTCAGGAAAAGGCCGACATGACCCCTGCGTGGTGCCAAGAGCTGTGCCCATCGTTGAAGCAATGTCTGCTTTGGTTATTGCCGATTATTTGCTAATTAGCAAGACTAATCAGCTTTAAAAGCATCCTTCAATAAACCATTTATGAAGAAATTACCGATACACGTCAAGATCATGATTGGACTTGTGGCTGGAGTAATCTATGCCTTTATCTCAAGTTCGCTCGGGTGGAATAATTTCACAATCAACTGGATCGACCCATTTGGTCAGATATTTATCAGAATGCTGAAATATATCGCTGTGCCTTTGGTCCTTTTCTCCATCATCAGTGGAATATCCGGCTTGAAAGACATGTCAAAACTTGGTCGTATGGGTGGAAAAACCCTGCTGTTCTATATGATGACTACGGTTTCAGCAGTACTGATCGGCTTGTTGCTTGTAAATACTGTTAAGCCCGGTAACATGATCGATCAGGATCAAAGGGTGAAAAACAGACTCCAGTATGAAAACTGGGTGGCCAATACGGAAGGAGTCGAAATTCTTGATGGTAAAAATTACACGAACGATCCCCTATATTCAAACATCGAGGTCGAAGAGATGACCGAGGAGCAGCTAGCTCTAGTTGCAGACAAGCAGAAAGCCGCTGAAGAAAATAAGGATGGCGGGCCTTTAAAGTTCCTGGTTGATATGGTTCCTCAAAATATCATGCTGTCTCTATCGAATGACAAACTAATGCTTCAGGTGATATTTTTTGCCATTTTCTGTGGGATTACCATGGCCATGCTCCCGGATGAAAAAGTGGCAGGGCTATCTGCTTTTGTAGATGGTGCCAATGCCGTATTCTTAAAAATGGTTGAAATAGTAATGCAAGCGGCCCCTTACTTTGTGTTTGCACTGCTAGCAGGAGTTATCGCCAAGATGGCGGACACCCCACAGGAGGTTTTCGAAATATTCAAAGGCCTGGCCTCCTATTCTGTTACGTTAGTGGTTGGGTTGGCATTTTTAGTTGCTGTTTTCTATCCTGGCGTCATGAGAATTTTTGTGCCGAAAATGGGATATAAAAAGTTCTTCAAAAATATTAGTCCTGCCCAGTTTCTGGCATTTTCCACCAGCTCGAGTGCAGCAACGCTTCCAGTAACCATGGAATGTGTTGAAGACAATATGGGTGTTTCCAAAAATGTATCCAGTTTCGTATTGCCCATTGGCGCCACAGTTAACATGGATGGAACAAGTCTCTACCAGGCAGTAGCTGTAATCTTTATGGCCCAAATGCACATGGTTGATCTTTCATTCGTACAACAACTGACCATTGTGCTGACTGCCACACTGGCTTCTATAGGCTCTGCTGCCGTTCCAAGTGCAGGTTTGATTATGATGATTGTAGTTTTACAATCGGTAGGACTGAATCCGGCCTGGATTGCCATTATTTTTCCGGTGGACAGAATATTGGATATGTGTAGAACCGTAGTGAATGTAACCGGGGATGCCACGGTATCTACAATTGTCGCCAAATCCGAAGGTGAATTAAGGGAGGTCTAAGAAACTTTTCGCATACCTTTGTGGTTACTCACTTCTAACTCACAGAAATTATGAGAGCGGTTAATATATACATGGAGGCCAACCCCAATCCAAACTCCATGAAGTTTATGATCAACTTTATGCTGTTACAGGAAGGGGTGACTTTTGACTATCCCAATCTTGAGTCTGCTCAGGATTCTCCATTGGCACAGGAACTCTTCAATATTCCAAGGGTGGAGCGAGTATTCTATATGAGCAACTTCATTACAATCACGAAAGCAGAAAACGTGGAGTGGATTGAAGTTCAGGAAGAAATCAAAGGCGTGATCAAGCCTTATCTTGAAAATGAAAAACCACTCATTCTTCAGGAATTTGACAAAGACCCTTTGTTCGATGAAAATGACTCGGAAGTAGTAAAACAAATCAAAGGCATTCTGGATGAATACATCCGCCCTGCAGTTGAACAAGATGGTGGGGCTATTGCCTTTGCCTCTTTTCAGGAAGGCGTGGTAAAAGTGAACCTACAGGGATCATGCAGCGGATGCCCTTCTTCTACAGTAACACTTAAAGCCGGGATTGAAAATTTGTTAAAACGAATGCTTCCCAATGATGTCACCGAAGTGGTAGCTGAAGGTGTCTAAAGAGAACAACATTGACAAAAAAAGAGGCTGTCTTAAAAGACAGCCTCTTTTTTTACAACATATAATACTAATTGTCAGGGTTTTTCAAATCCGTACTTGATCGATAATCTCCTATTAAGTGCTCGGCAAAATAGTGCCACTTCAGTCGTTCAAAGTAATCGTTAGAACGCCCAAAGCCATGGCGCGCTCCTGGTAGAATCATTAAATCAAATCGCTTATTCGCCTTTACCAGGGCATCAACCAAACGAATGGTATTGGATGGACTTACATTGTTGTCCATATCACCATGAACAAGGAGCAGTTTACCTTTTAAATTCTTAGCCAGTTCAATATTCGTCTTAATCTGAGATTGGAAATAAGTTTCTTCCACCTCTTCTTCTTCACCTGAGGCATTTTCTTTCTTTACCTTTCTGGTTTTCTCCTGCACCCCATGGTGTACCTCACCCCACCAGACGTTGTAAATGTTATTGTCATGGTTTCCGGCTGAAGATACTGCTACCTTATAGAAGTCAGGGAATGACAGCAAGGCTGCGGTGGACATAAAACCCCCACCAGAATGGCCGGTGATTCCCACCTTATTCAAATCAATAAAGTCATAGGTAGAACCCAATTGCTCTAAGGCATACTTATTGTCTTCCAATGGATAATCACGCATGTTACCATAACCCCAATTGTGATAATATTTCGATCTGATAGGGCTACCTCCTCGCTGTCCAACAGCCACCACAATAAAGCCCAACTGGGCCAGTGCCACATTTCTTCCACCGGAGCCCCCTATTGAAAAGCGAGTAGGAAATGGTTCTGACTGAGGGCCAGGATATACATAGGCTATTACCGGGTATTTTTTGGTCGGATCAAAATCAAACGGTTTCCACATTACTCCATAAAGATCCGTGGCATCATCATTGGCTTTTACTTTAAAGTTTTCGGGCATTTGCCAACCAGCCTCATTTAAGCGTGTCAGATTGGTTTCTTCCAATGCCAAAACTACTTTACCTTCCTTGTCACGTAAAACGGATTTAGGTGCCAGGTCAACACGCGAATAGTTGTCCACGAAGTAGTTCATTTTGTCCGACATATTGAATGAATGATTAGCATCTTCGGGTGTCAATAATTGCATCCCCGAACCATCAAAATTCACTTTATATCCCATGGCATAGTATGGGTGAACACCAGCTTCCCTGCCATATGCCTGAAAATAGACTACTTGCTTGGCAGTATCAATTTTGGTGATACTATTAGCGGTGAAGTGTCCTTTGGTTATGGCATTTTTCAACTGGCCATTGGCATTGTATCTATAAAATTGCCCCCAACCAGTACGCTCGGAAAACCATAAAAACTCTGAACCTTCATTGATCACATGTAAGGTGGCATAGCGGGTATTGAAGTATGGCTTACTCTCTTCAGACCAAAGTACCTGCACCTCTCCCGTATTGGTGTTTGCCTTGCACACGTCCAAAGTCGTCCAGGTGCGATTTCTACGGATGAAATAGATAAAGTCTGATCCTTTGGTGGTAAATACACCACCACCTCGACCAAAATAAGGCCCTCCTATGGCCTGATCTTTCCACTTGTCAATTGACAATTGAACTGCAGATTTGGTGGCAACATCAAAAGTGTGCATTTCATACTGAGGTACGTTCTCCTCACCAGGCATTGCGTATTTATAAGTCTCTAATTCGGGCCGTTCTTTTTTAAGAGAATTAATCACCCAAATCTCATTGAGATTCCTACGATCTTGCTTCACCACGTAAAGTTTTTTGGAGTCTTCAAACCATCTGGCTCTTGTGCGTAGTCTTTTGGTAGAAGTTGTATCTCCATCATTGGCATTATAACTATACCATTTTTCACCATCTGTGGTCAGTTGAAACTCCACACTGTCGGCATCATCAGCTTTCATCAAATAAAGGTTGTGATTACGAGAGAAAGCTATCCATATACTGTCAGGTGAATAGGTGGTCCAGTTTTCTCTTTTTTCCTTCTTCAATGTATCGCCCTGAACAATGGCAGTGGCCCCCACATTGTAGTGAAAATTGATGCTATCTACATGAAAAGTAAATTGGTTCTTGTCTTCATCAAATTTGAATCCCTTTAGAGGTAAATCTTTGGCATTGAATGGCCTTTTGAAAATCTCGTTGAGCGAAGAAGCCATGAACTCCTTGTCAAATAGTTGTCTTTTAGTCTTTCTGGCAGCATCCACCATGTACCAGTCTTTACCCTCCGAAGTTTCGTATTGGTACCAGAACTGATCTTTATCTTTTAACCAATTGGCATTAACCGAAAGGCTGCCAACCATTTTGTCCATTTTATCAGTTGTGAATTTGTCTGCCAATTCGAAATTGGCCTTTTGCCCATAAGATATTACCGGAGTCAGCAACATCAGGAAAATAAAGAATCGTATAACTCTCATGTTCTTTGTAATTGTTTGAATGATGTCACAAAATAAGCCCTAAAAAACACTTTAAGAGTTTCAATTACATCAATGGTGAGGGAATTCCAGCAGAGCTATTTATCCGGAATTATACCTCAAATGCTCTACATTTACTCACGCCCACTGAAAATTAGAAATAATATTGAGAGCCTCTACTCGAGCTTTTTTATGCTTTTCAAATCGCTCGGATTGCCCAACAAAAGGATTAAATTTACTTAGTTGAAAAGAATTCAATGAGTAAAGAAATTAAAAAAATTGCCGTTTTAACCTCGGGAGGTGATGCTCCGGGAATGAATGCCGCCATACGCGCGGTGGTCAGAACAAGCATGTTTTATAAGATAGAAGTCGTTGGTATTTATCTCGGCTACGATGGGTTGATTGACAAAAAATTTGAAGCCCTCAATTCACGTTCGGTGGCCAATATCCTTAGCC
>JAJCYM010000014.1 GCA_029262895.1 Roseivirga sp. | reverse complement strand
CCACGCCATAGCATGAGCGTTTGCCCTTTACTCTCGAGATGTCTTTAAAAATTACCAGTTTTCTCAGTCAAGAATAAAAGCTAACGCTTTATCAATATTTTAGAGCAGTACTGTGCTTCCTGCTACAGAGTAAAGTTAACGATTTTCGAGGCGCGAAGATTAACTAAACGGGCTTGATTTTCGTTATATTTGAATAGAATAGGCTGTAGATGACTACAATTACAATCGCAGAAAATATTAATCTTGAAAAAAACCACTTCCAATCAGTGGAAGAGTTTCAGTTATACCTGCTCCAAATCAGGAGCGAAACGGATCTAAGTCCGGCTCATAAAGCTATCCTTGATGAGCGCATTGCTGATGCAGAGGAGAACCCAGAAAATTCACTGTCTCTAGATCAACTCAAAGCCAATATCCGAAGAAAGTAAATGCTTCAACTTCAAATTCGGACTCTTGCCAAAGAGGACATCCAACAAATTGTTGATTACTACGAAGATATTTCTACCCAAGTCACAGATAACTTCTTAATTGATCTCTATGCAGACTTAGAGTTATTGCAGGGAAATCCACAGATTTTTCAGGTGAAATACCGCCAAACGCATGTGCGCTATATGAAGCGTTTTCCTTTTGGTATTCACTACCAATTTGATACTGAAAAGGTGGTCATACTGGCTGTTCTACATACCAGTAAAAACCCAAAGGTGTGGGAAAGTAGGTAACTTAAGAACTTAAGATTTTGCCATATAGTTAATGAGTGAGAGACTAGTAAAGGTTATAGACAAGCATTCCGATCAATTCCCAGAATGGATAGATACCGTTAATGAGCATAGCTCCATGTTCGACTATAACAAAGAATTTTCGAATGAAGAACAGATTGATCTAACCAACAGAGCAGTGGAAGTCTTAGCTAAGATTTCTGAGTTGTGTTTCAAGTTCGGAGCCTTTAGGGACAAATTTGATAATAGCCAGATGTATGTCAAGATATATGGGCCGGACTTGATTATTAAATCGACTAAGACTGATAATGAATTTCACTTGGGTATTGATAATAAGGGGATCTACTTGAGTACCTATATGAGGTACTCTGAGAATCTTCGATACATGGACGACAGCTTTTATAGAGACATTTTCACATTAATGGATTTGGGCGATTTTGATCTTGAAGAAAGTCAGTTTTATAGTGGTCAAACATCCAATAGATACAGAGAGCTTTATAACAATGAGAAAAGTAAAATTTTCCGACTTCTGAGGAATTATATTGTCGGAATGGCGGAAAATGAAAGAGATATTATTTTAGGAGATTTTCACATTCAATGGAATTACAAAACTGACTTTTATGACATAGTTAGCAATTGTTGTTTAGCGTTTAAAATCCTATATAAACTGAATTACTCACTTTGGAAAATACATGATCTGGAGGAAAAAAGGCGATAATTTGTCTTGTTGTTAGTGATAAATCGAGAGATGGGTATTATTTCCTCGAAACTTCACTGGCTCGAATTTGTTTCATATGCTGCTTTTGTTCTTCCAAAATATCCCAAGCAATATGCATCAATCTCTTAGCAACCTCTTCTTCATTAGTGAGTTCTCTCCAATGAAAGACCTTGTCTGCCTCACACAAAGCGTTTAAGGCAGTTTGCAAATCAGCCGCGGCGATTGGTGGTTTATTATTAATCATCAATAGAAGACTAGCGTAAAGGTTGTCAGCTGTCAACTTCTGCCGTGAGATTTAGGGTTTACAATTCCAATCGTGTCTTCTCTTCAATTACTCGCCTCCGGTGATGCCGCTCAATTTTTAGGTATATCTCGACAGAGGCTTGATAAGCTCGTCAAGGTTTATCAAATTCCTTTTCATCAAACCTCTGCCGGGCGAATATTCGTGCTTTCTGACCTTGAGGCTTTTCAGGAATCGAGAAAGGACAAAATGAAATTTGGCAGGAAAAGGCTGAAATGATCTTGAAATAAACTCACGTTAAGTCTTGTATGGAGATTCCCAAGCCAAAAGACTTCTGATATCGCCAATAAGTACATCAGGATTATGTAGGTACTCCTCTTGTAGAAATGCAATCAAAGGAGGGTTATTGCAAGTTTTGATATTGACCTTGGAGTTCACCCCGAGGTGAAAGTGTTTTGTCCTAGAATCCAGCGGACGTCTGACGATAATGATGTTTTGCAATTCCATTCGTAAGGGAGGTTAAGAAGTACAAAAAACCCGACCCAAAAAGGAGGCGGGCAAAACTGCTTCTCAGCTCTAGCGAAATAAAACTGCCAACGTTCCAAGCAGATTTAATCTTTCCAACAGATAGAAAATGGAGTTGAACAATCTGGTAGATTAAAAGCCCATTAAATCACCATTTCTGTTTGGACTTATGAGAATGGTATAGCCAATTCTCGTAACCCATAAATTCATGCTTATTCAGGATTTGATTCCTGGCTTTCAACGTTATTTGCTTTTTGAAAAGAATCTTTCTCCCAGTTACGTAAAAGGGGTTTTGGACACCGTTCGACTGCTGTTTAGATACGATGAATCCTTGCGGGTTTCGCAATGCACAACGGATCATATTAGGTCGTTTTTATACCAAATGAGAGAAGATCGCCTTTGGTCACCTAAGACCCTCAGAAACTATCGCAATAATCTAAAAATCTACTTTCAGTTTGCCCTTCGTAAACAGCACATCCGCAAAAATCCAGTTGATGAGATAGGGGTTCCGAAATTGTCAAAAAGCCTTCCTCGTTGCCTGACCAAATCTCAAACTGAGGTACTGATTTCAGAAGTACACTGTTACCCTTGGAAGTATCGTTTGGAGGGTTATCGAAATGTGGCAATCTTCTATACCTTTCTATTTGCTGGTCTCAGATTGAGTGAACTTCTGAACTTACAGATGCATCAGGTGAACTTTGAAGAAGCACATTTTTTCATTGAAAACGGGAAAGGGCGAAAGGATCGCTATGTGCCAATTCACCCGAGCCTCGTCCCTGTGCTTAAATGCTATCAAAGCAAACGAGCAGAGAAACTTGCCTCTTCGCCATATTTCTTCACTAGCATTCGATCAAGTAAACCGCTCACTAAGAAAAATATATATGCCATCTTTCAAAAACTCTCTCTAAAATGTGGATTTAAAATCCGACCGCATCTATTACGTCATACCATGGCGAAGCTTTCATTGGAAGCCGACCTCAACCCCTATAAGCTCAAAGAAATTCTTGGGCACTCCAACATTGCTACTACACAGATTTATATGAGCGTGAGCACACAGAATATTCGTCAGAGTTTTAGCAAAATCAAGCTATTGTAAAGGATGCTTATTGATTTGTTGCTGAAGGTGTTGAACAGTGGCAGTCAGGTAAATCGAAGTGGTCTTAATGTCACTATGTCCCATCATCTTTGACAGACTAAAAATATCACAGCCTCCTTCTAACATTAGCGTGGCGAAAGTGTGGCGAAGCATATGAGGATGGATGTGCATCTTGGTTTTTTGCTCCAGCTTTGCAAAAAGTCGTTTAATGACGTTATCACTCATTCTGCCCCTGAGTGTTTTTGAGACAAAGAAGAAGGGGCTATAAGGATTGATATTTTCACGTTCTTTTAAATAGGGGAGTAAATAGCCTTCTAGATTATGACATAGCGGTATCAAACGGTCTTTGTCACCTTTTCCGGAGATCACACGGATGGTATGATAGGTTAAATCGACATCAGTAAATTTCAGATTGACCAGCTCTTGATACCGGACTCCTGAGTACATGAACATAGCTAAGATGGCCACTGCACGGTTTTTCTCAAAGTCATAGTGATATGGATAAGCTTGAGCCCACTGAAGAAGTTTTTCAGCTTGTGCCACTGTCAAATGCTTGGGAATCTTCTTAGGTAACCGAGGCTTCTTAATCTCCTTGGTTGGGTTGGTTTCGATAATACTCTCTTTCACACACCAGTTGAGGAATACGCTCAATGACATAAGTGAGCTTCTTACGGTCTTTGGCGACCAATTTCTTTCAGTTCTGCCCCAGCGGATCCAGTTTTCGACTACTGACCGATGTAATTCTTCAATTGATCCGATATCGGAAAAAGTGTGGAATGATCTAAAAATGGCTTTATGCCACTTTATGGTATAGGGAGAGAGGTTTTCAAAAGTAATTTTGTCAGCACAGAACTGTTCATGAAGAGCAAGGATAGTCATTGCAAAGGGGGTTATTGGCTATGACCAAGTGGTCATTTCTGTAGAAACCCTTTATACAATGCGGTCTGAAATGCAGTCTATGAGAGGAAATGGTGGGCCGGGTGGGGTTTGAACCCACGACCGATTGGTTAAAAGAAAAGTTATCCTGATCTAAACCTTCTCAAACCCGCATAAACAAAGGGTTTCTAAGGGTTTTGGTCATCCTTGTTGAAAGAAAAACCACGACCCTTAGGCTTATTGTAGACTTACAGGTTAACGAGTCAATGTTTTCAATAACTTATCTATAGACATTTGTGCATATTTTATAGAACATATCGACTAAATTGATTTAATAAAATTTAGTTTCCATGGCTTAATTGTCTAGTTTAGAGAGATTAAAACAGATATATTATGAAGAGGCTCCTAATTTCTTTAACACTGCTTTGCGTTGGGCTTTCCAGTTATGGACAAAAGACCATTACAGTAAATGGATTTGCAGAGGGATACGACTATAAAACTATTCAAGACGCTGTTGATAATGCAGCCGAAGGAGATATTATTCTTGTTCATGGGTCAGAGAATGACTCTCAAATTTATGACGAACTTGTGGTTATTAAGACCTCTGTCAGGTTAATTGGAGAAGGTTTCGGCCAAAATCAAGATTTGAGAACACATGTGAGTAAAATTACGATTCAAGAGTCGGCACCCAATACGACAATTGGGAGCTTCAGTCTTGACAATGTAGTTTTTGCTTCAGTTGGTAATGAATTGAGGAGATGTTTCGCATCGAACATTGAATTAAAGGCTGACGGACAACTTATATCTCAGTCAGAGTTAGGGACTATATCAGGAAATAGCACAATCAATCACGTCTTTACAAATGACATCTTCAGACAAACCAGTACAGTGGAAATGTCTAATATAACTATCAAATACTGTGTAAGTCTGGGAAATGGTGACTTCCCGGTTGACAAAAATTCAGCGGCAGTTATAACCAATAGTATTGTAATTAGGCCTGATGTCTCATCTACTGGTGTCGGTATCGTTTACTGGTCGTATCCAAATACTTTTGAAGGGGGGAGAAGAAATCTAATTTTTAGATGGGGCAGCACAGATGATTCATGGCAAAATAAACTTCGATTATCAGACCCCTCTATTGCTCGTAAAGGAGGTAATGAAGCTGGGATTTATGGTGGAAGTACACCCTTCATAATAGACGGTAAACCACCGGTTTCCCAAATCTCAGATTTGACAGCTCCAACTGTCATTTCTCCAGGACAGCAAATGACAATCAGTTTCAGAGTTAACGGCAACTAAGGTCTTGAAAAGAATCTTTTTGCTCATATTATTAGGTGTCTCACCGTTTTTGAGTCTAGCTCAAAATGAGATTGTACAGGCAGAGTATTTTGTAGATCAGGATCCGGGCTATGGGAACGGTATTCCCATAGAAATCGAGGAGGGGTTGTCTGAAATTTCAATTGACATGTCTGTAAGCATTGATGACATTTCATATGGAGCTCACATCCTTTATATAAGAAGTCGAAATAAAGATGGCCATTGGGGTTTCTTAAAGAGTCATAATTTTTTCAAATCAAGGGTTGAAAGTGAGGCTGAGATTGAAACATTAGAACACTTTATAGATGAAGACCCAGGCTTTGGCAATGGCAATAAGGTACCCATTGAAGAGATCGGTAGTGACATTAATTTGGAAACTGAATCACTGTCCTACGGGTCACACAGATTGTTCATTCGAGCATTAGGCAAAAATGGTTCTTGGGGCTTTCTTGAAAGTCATTTATTTTTTAAAAGCCAAGAAATAAGACGCCAGAATATTCAAGCCTTAGAATATTTCATAGACACGGACCCTGGTCTGGGTTTGGCTACCTCCATTGCTTTTGAACAAGGAGCTGAAGCATCAATTAATCTTGAAATTCCAACAGGGGGCTTAAGTGATGGAGAGCATACTTTATACATACGAGGCAAGGATCAGTTTGGGAAATGGTATATTCTGGAGTCACGAACTTTTGCTATCAATCCATTTTGCGGGATGGAGAACATCCCAGAATGGACTGAAACAGCTATAGAGTATTTATGTTCACAGGGAATATATGCTGGGTTAGAAATATCCAACCAAGACGCAAACGAAAGTATCAGTAGAGCCGAACTCGCTACCATTGTCTTCAATGCGATTGGATTGAATGAAGGCAAAGACTTTGCTTCCAGCTTCCCTTCTCCTTATGGCGATCTGCAAGATCGTGAAGCTTGGTATCATAATTATGCCAAAAACCTGCTCTATTTAGAGTATAAAGACGGCAAATCCCCTTTTGATCGAAACAGGTTCAATTTCTTTCCTGACAGCCTCATTACAAAAGCTCATGCCACTAAAGTCCTTGTCGAAGCGTGGAACATAGATTTAGCCAGCGGTTCTCTGCCCTACGATGACGTAGAAACGAGTCATGAAGTCTATGACTATCTGGTAACAGCCAACACTAACAACCTATTTCTGAATGCACCTTTTTCAAACGAGTTCCAGCCAAATGAACCAATCACTTGGGCTGAAATATCTCTTTTCATTCATAATGCGCTCAAGGAAAAGAACAAACCAGAAATAACGGAGGAAGACTTTTTTATTCCAGGCAATATCACTCCTTTCACACTATCCTCTGCACCATCTCTGTCCGAAGGTTACTTTGACTATTCAGGAGGCGTAAGTTTTGCCATCCCGGGCATTGGCTTGCCGATGGTCTTTGCTCATAGCTACAATAGCTTCTATCACGAGCTACCGAGTGAGTTGAACACGGGTGTCAATAATTCTCAAACTCCTCTCAAACCACTTGGTTCTGGTTGGTCGCACACTTTCAATGCTTATATGCTCAAGCTTGATGGACAAGAGGAAACCGAACGTTGGGCGGTTGTTTGGCCTGATGGCGCTTTTCATTTCTACAATGAGCAAGATGAAGGGTATTCCGTCCAAACGCTTGGAGTATATGACACTCTTATTCGGGTTTCAGACACGAAATTCAAAGTCAGATCAAAAGGCCAGATCAGCTATTTATTTGAGAAAATACCTGGCTCGTTGGACGCATTTCCTTTTGTTCTCACAGAGATTTCGGACAGAAACAAAAACACTATTTCCATTGTCTATACGCTCTCAGAAAACAACGGATGGTACAGGGTCAGTGAAGTAAAGGGCACTGCTGGACGAAAACTTCGATTCTCTTATCTCGCAGGTTCAGATTTGCTTTCTACCATTACCGACCCGTCTGGTAGGACCGTTCGTTTCGAATATGATAGCAAAGACAATGCAAGGGCGAACCTGACGAAATACACTGATGTAAAAGGGAATAGTGAAACCTATGAGTATATAGACCTCAATGGTTTTAAGTTCCTCTCTAAGATACAATTTCCTGACGGCAATGAAATCACCAACGAGTACGACCCCTCACTTCGAAAGCTCATTAAAACGGAGAACAAGTATGCCAAATCAAGCCTAACCTTGACTCATCATTTTGGCTATTCCGAGACTGAAGGAGATTTTACTTTTTCCGAATTCAAGGACGAAAACAACCTGAATTTTAGAGTAGGAAGAAACGTAGCCAATAGACTCAAAGAGTTTCAGGTTCCTCAGGGCTTAATTACCACCAAATACGATGGTGGTTCTCAGATTCTCCCAAGTTCTATTATGGGTATAGATAAGGTTGAAGCACTCTATAAATATGATTCACATGCGAATGTTACGAAGATTACTTTGCCAGAAAACATTGAACATGTCTTTACCTATAATGAGCGAAATGACGTGCTGTCATCTACCGATCCCTTGGGCAATGTCACGACTTATACCTATGACAATTCTGGCAACCTTAAGACCATTCAAACAGCGGAAGGTGGAGAAACCATATTTGAAAGGCTAAATAATGGACTTCTCAAAAGCCTAACCAGTCCGGAAGGGATCACCATACGATTTGAATATGATTTCTACGGTAATCTTGTGAAAACAGAAGCTCCAGAAGGGATCGTCACGGAAGCCGTATTTGATATCTTAGGGAGAGTCGAAAAGCAGTTTAATAACGCTGGTCAGGAATACCTATTTGAGTATGACAGGTACGACAATACGATAGCCACTATTGATCCTTTGGGCTACAAGACGAGGTATCAATATGACCAAAAGACTAACGATCTTGATGTAATAGTCAATGCGAAAAACAAAGCGACAAACCTGACCTATGACAATCAAAAGCGACTGATCAAAGAGGAGTTTGAAGGAAATGCTACCCAATATGATTTTGATGATTTTGGCTATTTAGATTCTTACACTGACCCTTCAGGTCATGTATTCAAAATGACCTATGACGAGATCAAAAGACTGAAGGACAATGGATATAGTAAGATCACCTACGATGAAAAGGATAATATCTCCACCATTGAAAGTCCTGATGGAAAGATCATCACCTATACCTACGACAATACCCTCAACCGTATTGAATCAATCTCCTATGACGGGGAAGCGGTCGGATATACCTATGATAAAGTCGGCAACCTAAAAACCCTTATTTACCCTGGTGGAAATGAAGTCAAGTACACCTACGACAAAGAACATAGACTTACGGAGGTTATTGATTGGGCAGATAATAAAACCACCTATACCTACCTTAAAGATGGCAGACTTGCCTCCATGACCTACCCCAATGAGATTACGAACATTTACCTATATGATAATGCCGGCAGATCACTTGGCTTTGAAGTACAGAAGTCAGACGGCACAAAGTTTTACTCCTATTCCTATGTTCTTGATCCAACGGGTAAACATATTCAAGAAGACTATGATGGAGAGATAGATCAGCAGTTTCAACAAGAAGAAGCTTCTATTTCTTATCAGTACAACTCAACCAACCGGATACAAAAGGCAGGAGAAACAACATTTGACTTTGACGCTAACGGCAATACAATACGAAAAGGGAATACTACTTTCTCCTATGATCTTTGGAATAACCTTACCGGCCTCTCTAGCCCTGATACAGATACTGAAATTTCCTATATCTATGATGGTTTAGGGAATCGCAGAAGCCGCAGCCAAAACGGCCAACCCACAAAATATACACTCGATATTCTTGGCATGAGCAGAGTGCTTGTCGAGCACTTGCAAGGAGACAAAAAGAACTTCTATGTCTATGGGCTTGGTCTGATCTCCAGACTTGATAAATCTGAGAATGCCAGTTTCTATCACTATGATTTCAGAGGCAGCACCATTGCCATTACTGATAAAGAAGAAACTGTCACGCATTCTTATGTCTACGATGTATTTGGTGAAACACTGAACTCAACAGAAGCTGATTACAACCCGTTCAGATTTGTGGGAAAATATGGGGTAATGCAAGAGAGAGATGGCCTGTATTTCATGCGCGCGAGATACTACGATGCAGAAATTGGCCGCTTCCTCAGTGAAGACCCTATTTGGAGTACGAATCTGTATGTGTATGGAGGGAATGATCCGGTTAATAACATAGATGCGAATGGACAGTCTTGGTTTGCAGTTCACGAAATGGAAAAAGCCTTAAGAAAAGAAGTGGGCGCTCAGGAAGGAGCCAAAGGCCCAGTTGCAATTAATGGTCTCGAAGATGCCCTTTATATGGCTTTCACAAATATTGACACCAATTTTCACCTAACTGGCGGATCTTTGGAGAAAGTAAGGTTTGATCCCGGAATCTTGCGTAGAGAAGAGGCTCTTGTACAAGATGCTAAAAATGACCCTAGATATGGACGAGAGTCGTTTTCTCGTAATTATGAAATGAAAGTAATCGGATTCGGAGGTAATAAGAAATGGTCAGACTTAGGAAGCGTTGCCAATGTTGCATCGAAAGAACTGACTTGGCTAATAAGACATGGAGAAGTGACGTCAGTAGCACATACTAATGAACAAGGAAACATAGTAATATTCCATTCATTGGAGGACACATTGGATTTGAAAGGTGAAAGAAATCGGTCACCCGCTTATAAATTTATTTCAGACAGTCTTGGATTCATTTGGCATGGACTCCTAGGCTCATCAAAACCCAAAATCCGTGCTTTCTGGTACTCATATCATTAATCATGAAAATAGCATTCACTCTAATTCTCGTATTCACAATTCTTGGCTGCTCTTTTAGAACCGTAAACTCATCAAGGATAGGAGAAAAAATGGTTACTCATTTAATTGATATAGATATAATTAAACCGAATGAAAAAGTAGAATATTATTCTCCAGTATTGGGTCCGTTCATAGGTGCAGGGCATTTAATAACTAACTATAAAATAGCTTATTACGGCTATGACAGTAAGTTGAATAAAATTGAAGTTATTAAAACTCCTTTCGAAGAAATTGAATCCGTTGAAATACTATTAGGAGATGGGTTCGAGGTGATAAATCATTTTAAAGTTTCTGATAGCGGTGGCGATGTAGAGTATTATTTTTTTAATAGTGATGAAAAAGAGATGAAAGAGATGAGCGATTACATCAAAGAAAGCATATCTAAATTCAAGGAGTGATGGGTAAGTATTTATGTTTAGTTATCTATCTAATTGTTATTTGTGATACTGCTTTTTCGCAGACAAAACTGTCCTTTGATAAATACGGCCGCTTAAACGAACAGAGTATTGGAAATTATAAAACCTTATTCATTTATGATCAACTCGGTAATCGCCTCACCCTCAACCAAACCAACTCATCTGAATCACAGCCTGTTGATATTATCGCGTCTCAAAATGGTCAAACACCAAATTCAATTCCTAAGGGAAGTCAACTTAATCTAAGCTTAGGTGTTGAGAATAAATCGGAGAGTACAGCAAGCAATACCTTCAGCGAAGTCTATTGGAGCAGAGAGAATACGATAAATGATAACAGCCTTTCACTCAAAACAGATTTTCAATACTCAATAGATGCGAATCAAACGATTCAAAGAGAACTGAAAATAATTCTGCCGGACACACTATCAGATGGACAAGGCTACCTTATTCTCAAAGTAGATTCAAAGGATTTGATAGAAGAGACCAATGAGGAGAATAACCTGGTAGTAATTCCTATTACAATAGACAATTCCCTTATACCAAAAAGGACTATTGAGGCTAACTTTCAGGCGAGTCTCCAATATATATGCCCAGGTTCAACCGTCTTTTTTGACGATCTCTCTGATGGAAACCCAACTTCTTGGAATTGGGAGTTTGAAGGCGGGCTTCCTGCCACTTCGACAGAGCAAACCCCTCATGTAATTTATGAACAAGCCGGAATATATGAAGTAAAGTTAACGGCTAAGGACGGAGATATTGAAGGCATAAAAGAGCAAGTTGGGTATATCATGGTGGAAGGAGAAAACAGTAACAATACAACCACGGTGTCTATCGAAAGCGAAGGGAGTTTAGCAATATGTGACCAAGGAACGGTTACTCTTAAAGCTCCTGATGGTTTTACAGGCTATTTTTGGTCAAATGGTGAATCTGCAAGTCAGGTTGAAGTGAGTGAACCTGGAGAGTATTTGCTCTCAGTCAAAAAATGTAACGGTGATATCATTGAGAGCAGTCCAGTAGTCGTGACGCAAGAAAGCTTCACTGTTGATGTAGCTTCCATTACTCAAGCAACCTGTAATACAGGCGGTGAAGTGTCTCTAGATATCTCAGGCATTGAGAGCTATGAGGTAGAATGGAGTAACGGTGAAAGGCGTACAACAATTACCAATCTGGAGTCTGGCTTTTATGAAGCCACTGTTAAAAGTGGATCGGGCTGTGAAAAAATTATTGGTGTAAGTATTCGCCAGTCAGAACTTCCCACTTTTGAGGTTGAAAAGATCGATACCTCTTGTGGTGAAAAAAATGGCTCCTTAAACCTTGTCGTAGATAATCCCGAACTCTATGACATTGAATGGAGTGATGGAAGCAATGCTCAATCCATCAGCGATTTGTCCTCCGGTAATTATGCCGTAACCATCATAGATAAGACCACTGGTTGTTCAACGAGTCAAAGTGTCTTTATTGAAGCCAGTGAAAGACTTTCGTTAGAGTTCGAAATTGATATCGTCAGCACCACTTGTGGAGAGGACAATGGCTCGGCAAATATTGACTTCCTGGGCATTGAAGATTTCGAAATAGCTTGGAATGGTACAGCAGGAACCAAAAACATCTCAGACTTACCATCCGGTACACATGAATTACTCTTAACCCATGAGACAACTGGCTGCACATTGCTTAGAAGTTTTGATATTGCATCAAGCGAAAATGTATTCCCGGAGTTTGAAATTCAAGTGGTCAGTACTACCTGTGGAGAGGGCAATGGGTCGGCAAGTATCGACTTTCAAAACCTCGAGGAATTTGACATAACTTGGGATGACACAAACGGAACCAGTAGCATCGCTGACTTGTCAGCGGGTTCTCATGAACTTCTCCTGACCCATGTAACTAGTGGTTGCACTCTTCAACGAAGTTTCAACATCGAAGCCAGTGAAAATGTTTTTCCAGAATTTGAAATACAGGTGGTCAATACCACCTGCGGAGCCAATAATGGGACTGCCGAGATTGAACTAGAAAACTTCGAGAGTTTTGATATTACCTGGAATGGTAAAAGCGGCACAA
Source organism: Roseivirga sp. (assembly GCA_029262895.1). Lineage (GTDB taxonomy): Bacteria > Bacteroidota > Bacteroidia > Cytophagales > Cyclobacteriaceae > Roseivirga. The sequence goes on along the minus strand of JAJCYM010000014.1, from coordinate 26,703 downwards.
GTAGTATAGTCGAACTTGTACCAGGATCCCACAATTTAATGTTAACCCATAAAAACAGTGGTTGTACCCTTGAGAAGACATTTGAGGTGCTTTCAAGCGAAGACCCAATACCTGATTTTGAGGTAAATGAAGAACACACCAAATGTGGTAAACAGAATGGAACAGCTTCCCTTAATCTAACAAATGTGGAAGACTTCGAAATCGTATGGAATGGACAGACGATGGGGCCAAATATCGAGGGTCTGGTTGTTGGCTCTCATACGGTAGAAGTAAGGCATAAAGAGACAGGTTGCTTTTTAGTTAAAGAGTTTGAAATTAATGGAAGTCAAGATGATAGTCCTGCCTATAATCTCGAAATAGAATCTACTACATGTGGGGAAGACAATGGCAAGGCAGTTTTCAACCTTGAAAGTGGAAACCATGAAATCCTATTAGCCAATAATGTGGTGGGTACAACTTTGGAGAACCTTGCTCCTGATACGTACATCGTTACTTTGATCAATAAAGATTCTGGCTGCTCAAAAAACGTGGAGTTTACTATTGAAGAGAGTGATGCAATTGAAGACTTCGAGCTTGGTGAACCGGTAATTGTTGGTATACGCCAGGATATATACGAATTGCCCGATCCAGGATTAGGCGGAACATGGGGTTTTCAAGGAAACAATCAAGGAGTGTTACGATTTAGTGCCGATTCAGGTAAATGGTCTCTCTTATTGACACAATCAGGCCTGGGTGTATACGAACTCGTGTATACCGTTAGAACCACGGATTGCCTTAAACAAGATATACTCATGATTACTATAGACGCAACTACCGACATTGTCGATGAAGTGTATGAGAAAACCAGTATCCGTTTATTTCCGAATCCGTCAGATACAGAGATTTTCATCAAGAAAGAAAACATTGGTACCGAACTACTACGTTCCCTAGAACTCATAACCGAATTGGGTACAAGCCTAGTTTCCAAAACCTACCCAACACCTATATTTGAAGATGTTTGGAAAGTTTCAACCTACCCTTCAGGCCTTTACTTTGTGGTGGTCACTACTGATAGAGGTGTTTACAAGTTGAAAGTGCTGATTCGACATTAAGAAGATTTTCTTCTCGTGAGGTAATCTACTTTGTCTTTTACGGTAGAGAGTTCTCTTTCTAGTTTCTTATTCATTTGCACTACTAATTCAGTCTGCTTTTTAACGATGATCATATAGTCATGCATGGCGTCTAGGTTTTCTAGTTGCGTCAAAATTATGCGCTCAAGATGTTCTTTCGTATCAGGAAGCTTGCCCATAGTATAGAGGGGCTAAAAAAGGCGTGTGGAATTAAAATGCTAAGTAGATTGGTCGAACGAAGCAATTTCTTTAAAGGGTGTAAATCAGCAAAGACAATCTGCATGTGGAGTTCCAGGAAGGAATGTTAAGTTTTATGAGTCGGACATTCTTCGACTTAATTCATCTGAGATCGATTGAGTAAAGGGCTTGCTGAAATAATGAATGATTCAATTTACAAACCAACCAAGGCCGCCAGGTCAATTTATTTTCTCTCAATTTGACTTGGTTTAGTGAAATTATGAAAACTCCGTTATGAACTTATTCTAAGAAACGAGGCAAGAAACAAAGTTAGATTTTAAGTCTTAATATTTGTACTTTAGAGTATCTTAATATTATCGATAACCTCTTTATCCTTGACAAATATGTCTGATGTAGTTTTAGCAGCCACAATTACAACAGTAGGTGGCATAGTTATCGCATTAATAAATAGACCGTCACTTTTTCAAAAGAGAAGATCCAAAAATGTTGATCTCTCGAAATTGCGTTCTGAAGATCTTCAAAAGTTTATAGAAGTAGAGACTCATAAAAATGGAGTTATGAATTTCAGATATGTGGTAGCCTTTGGCATTATTATCACATTAACAACCATCTCATACTTCTTACAGCGAGAACGAATCAGCGAACTGTATTCGAATGAGTACCTGGAGTCTAAAATTGACAGATTTAATCTACTTAATCAGGAAGGAGTTATCAAAGTAATGGAGGAGGAAATGGAATGGCAGAGGATCGATTCGGGTGATGATCCTTTCCTTCCGGGAGTTTGTGAATATAAAATCGAATTTGACAATGGTAGGCAAGAGTTTCATTTCCCTGATTTTGTTACTCCAACTCATTTAAAGCTTCTTTTGGGTTCAAGAGAATTATTTGTTGATAATGCCAATAAGACTCTTATGGATTTGGGAGTGATTGATAATAATACTGGAAGGAATAAGACGCAAAAGGTGAAAGTTTATAGCCGATGTTTTGAAAAACCGTAGTTTCTGTCAACTTTAAAAGCCATACTCAAAGAATGGAAGAGGACAAACCAGATATCAAAAAATATGGTCTTGAAGGGCTTGAGGAGTTCTATGGGAATGTAGATTGGTTCACGAGGAATACGACGAAGAGATCATTTAAAGAATTAACGAAACTCATTAGTAATGAGGAGGAGACCTATTGCGTTTATAGCGTTGACTATGAAGAAGATACAGGGTTAATGTTACTTACAGATCAGCGGATTATTTTCGCTAGTCGCAAGAAAAGCCAGGTTCCAACTATTGTTGAATTTGCCTTTACTGATTTAACCAATGCTATTCTCGATAAGGGGGTTTTAGTTTCAAGCATTAGATTAACAACATCTTTCCAAGATAAGGTATTCACACAAATTACCCACTCGGAAGCAAAAGACATCGAAGAAAGGGCACTATACAAAATTGCCCAAAGGAAATCTCAACCCGAACTTCATAGTGCACAAAATGCATTGTTGGATAAACTTTTTGACGCGAACCAAGGATGGACTTTCACATCAGATCAGATTCTTGTTGAACGTAAAGACTCATTTGAAGGCAAGAATCAATATCTTCTAACAACTCAAGGACAAGAATTCTTAGTGTTTCAGACAGATGAAGAGTATAGAAATCTCCTTAATAATAAAGATGTCAAGGGCAGCGGACTAAGCACCATAATTTTATCACATGAACTCAATGGACTTTCAAGAAATCAAATTGAATCCATTGAATCGGACTTAGGTCAGAAATTGACGTCATCAACGATCATTAGAGGAAGTGGAGTTGTAATTTCCAGTTCAATACCTGTAGTTAGAGGTATTGCGATTAATGCATTGAGACAACAACTCATAGCTTCCACTATAGTGCTCCTTCAAAGAAAAGTAGAACTGGACAGTCTTTTGCAAACAGCAAGCACACATAATATTGACGAACAAGAAGTCGTGTTAGCCAATCAACAAAGAAGCAAATTTGGCTTCAATGAACTAGCGGCATTTATTGGCAGTGTCGCCGAAATCGCCAGTTTGGTAGCGGGAGATGACGAATAAAATGTCCTATTCAGTTTAGCACCAGAACTGCAAACTGCAGTACAAGGATTTTCACCCATCCTCAAGAGGCTCTTTAACTTGATGGTGTTTGTTTCGTGTTGCGTAAACCTTCCGTTTGATGTCCGAAAGTTCGGCCTCGAGTTTTTCGTTCATTCGTGCTACTAGTTCGGTTTGTTTCTTCACGATAATCATATAGTCGTGCATGGCGTCTAGGTTTTCCAGTTGCGTTAAAACTATGCGCTCGAGATGTTCTTTGGTATACGGAAGTTTACCCATCTATTTCTGGGGTTAAAAATATCATATAGGCTTAAAGTACAGAGTGAATTGGCCGAACGAAGTATTTTCTACAGAAGGTATAAATCAGCAAATGGAGTTCATGAGCATAGTTTCAGGGAGCAACATGAAGTTTTCATGAACTCGAACCAACGAGATTTATCCAATCAACCTTCTCATTCCCTGCTCATTTCCAGACTGCCAAATCCCATCGATGTAAATATTGTTTTGACTCACCAACTCATGAGTCGTCCCGAGAAAGTTTTGCGGATATTTGAGCTTGTCGGGCACCCTGGAAAGAATGGTTTTCAAATGACCGATTTCCTCGGTCACAGTAAGCACCTGAAACGTCTTGGCCGAAGTTCCAATTTGCTCCTGCCAATCTGATACTTCCAAGAACTTCTCATAGATCAGATACTTGTACATCAATGAGCCTTTTGGGGTGGTATCAAAAAGCCCCCCAATCGCTTCTTTCCCACTGTCTATTTCGACCATGAAGGCCGCTTGTTTCCCCGTTTGAGTATTCTGCAGTACAAAGATCATATCCGGCACAATGGAGAGCTTACCAGTAACCAATTTGGTTTCCGTAACTCGTTTACCCTTCATTGGCCTTTGCCCTGCTTCAGTGAGAACAGTTTTCAAATGAAGATTCGGAAGCTGGCGAATATTGAGATCGAGCTTGATAAAGAAATCAACCAGTCTTTTACGGTGGTAATAGTGATTTATGGAACTAATCGGCTTCACCACTTCATACTTTGAATAAGAAGTATTATCCAATCTTTCTTCTGCCATAACAAGCTCATGCGCTTCTTTGGTCAGGTAACAGAGAAACCCAAAATTAAGGTTTTGGCTTCGGGCAAGCTTGGCCCTTTTGATAAAACCTTTCTGATCCATGCGTTGCAAGGCAATTTCCGTGTTACGAAGGGTTCTGTCCACGAAGAAATGTTCGTGAATCTGGCTCGTACAAAGGTATTTGTATCGGGCTAACCAAAGCATGATTTCGGTTTGTTTGGTTGTCGCAATCATAGCAGTTTCTCGGGGTTAGGAATGGGAAGAATTGGCGTTTCACCATGGCTTCTTTTTTTTCTGTTTTCCCTCTCAACTTCTTCGGCTGGCTTTGATTTGACATAGTACTTTCTCAAGGTCTCATTGAGCCGTTGGCGGTGGGCTTCTTTGTCGAGGTAATTTGGCCCGGATTTCTTCACCAGAAAGTCATAGGCTTGGAAAATTATTGGCTTGAATGTCCCCACCTTAACGATGAACTTTCCTGCACCAAGACGAGGGACTTTCTTGCTTTCGTAACTCAGTTCTTTTGACATCTTTTCGAAATCACGTGCACTACTGAGTCCCGTGATTTTGATATTAGAGTTCGCTAATATGCTCCCCCGAAGGCGGATGCTTTCAATTTGACCAAGATACTGACAGGCCAATAGGAGGTGTAAGCCGTATTTACGTGCTTCTGACAATACTTTATCCACCCTTTCGGTAATGAAGTTCTGACATTCATCGACATAGGTAAAAATAGCCCTTCGTTGACTCGGAGGAACCGAAGCTCGTTGAAGCGCGTGGGTTGTGACTTCACTAAATAGAAAGCTACCGAGCACTTTTGCTCCGTACTCACCCAAAATCCCTTGTGAACAATTCACCAAAACGCACTTACCAGCGTCAAGAAGTTCGGCCAGTTTGAAAGAAGATTCTTTACAGTCGAAAATCTGGCTTAAGTGGTAGTTCGAGAAACAGTTTTCAAACCGAGTCAAAACACTTTGCTTGGTGATTGAAAGACCTTTCAGATCAAAGTCGTGCTTGAAGAACAACCGCACATTTTCATTCGGGTGCAGGGTGGCTAACTTCTCATAGTGTTTACTCGTTGCTGGCCTTAAGAACCGCATAAAATCATTGATATTCATGCCTTTATGAAAGAGCAAAACTTGGAGTATATTATATATTATGCGCTGCATGTTCGGTGAGAAGTCCGTTCCCATTACAATTTCAAATCCATTCATGAGTTCCTGGGCTTTTACCGAAATAAAGGCTTGCCTCTCGGCAAGAGGTTTCGTGTGATATTTGTGATCGAAAGGATTGTATCGAGGGTAATATCCAAGCTTCCCATACTCCGGACTGATATAGATAATTTCCGTCTTAGCTGTTTTGAATCTTGAGCAATCCAAGGCCAAGTCCCCGTGTGGTTCTATAAGCAGGCTACCAGGCTTAGTCAGGGTATCATGATAGATATGTACTTTGACCAGCTCACTCTTACCGGAACCACTGGAACCTAGTAAAAAAGTATGCCTTTTTCTAGCAGCATATGGGAATAGAACAGGGAACGTTTTTCTAAAAAAAAACGAGTTACCCAACTTGGCCATAATCTCTTGTTTACGAAGCGATAGCTTGGCCTCGAACTTCGAAAGACTGTCTTTTTCATCATGGAGAGAAGAGGTTAAAAAGGAATGACGATGAGTGCGAATTTTGCCTACTTGGCTGAGTGCATTTCGCTTCCGCTCAAAGTTGTATTTGAATTTTTCCCTAACTTTTTCAGGGAAGTACCATTGGAATTTGGCCAGTTTTTTTCTCCGTTCTTCCAGTGTTTCATTGTGCTTATCAATCAGTGAATCCAAAGCTTCCTCCGACTCCAATACCAGTGCCTTCAGTTCGTCTGGATCTGTTTCGAATTCACCAATATTCAGATCTTCAGAATCAACCGATTTTAGATGATCTTTTATAGGCATTGCTCCATACAAGAGTCTTAAAAACTTAGTGTTAAAATTCTTCAATGTACTTGCTGATCAGCTTGTGAAGGATTGAGTTTTCATTGGAGAGTTCATCCACTCTGCGTTTATGAACGGAATCAATGTCCCAGCTAGAAGGCTTGTAAGGGTCACTCTTTTGTGCTTCTTTGAGTTTCTCTTTGAGCTCTTCAATTTTCCGCTGGTATCTCCGTCTTCTCGTGAGAATGCTATCCAACCAAAGCAGAAGAAAACAGGATGCTCCTATAATTGCGCCTATCATGACATTGGTCTTTGTTTGAAATAATTTTGGTTATCGAGAGCCGCGATGCTTGTCTATATACTTCCAAATCATTGAGCGAAGTTTGTCTGCTTCTTCTTGAAGTTCTCTGACCTGCTTTTGCAAAGCCTGGCGTATCTGATTAATCCTTTTTTCGGCTGTTCGGGTATTGTCCCATGCCTTTTGGTTTTCGTTTTTCAGATAATCAATTTGCTCGGTAAGCTCACGCTTGATCCGATCATCTCGGAACGCACCAAAAACCAGAATAATCAGCGCGATTATGACGGTAAGAATTATATATATGCTATACATCATTTTCTAGTTCTGAGCGGAATCAAATCCGCATTTTTTTTTAATCTTTCTCGTTTCACATTTGTTTCGTTTTCATTTCGTTCTTGTTCTTTCAAGCGAAATGCAAAAAGGCGTTATACAGCTTCGGTTCACTGTTTTCTTTATTCTTTGCAGAATAAATAGCCTCTGTAATGATGCCATTCTAAAGAATGGACATCATTTACAACCGGCTACTCTCCGAGGGCAAGCGCCCCTCGTGTGCGCTTGACCCCACTATTGCGCAAAGTGTATGACATTAAATCCCATTTAATGTTCGTGCGTGTTCGCTTTTTGTGTTCAGTAAACCACATGACTTTCTAGAAATTCAAGTAGGCTTTCGTACTTATAAAGGATGATTTTTGATGAAATCTGGGAGTATACGATTCTGCCTTCATTCCTGAGTTTTTGTAAAGTGCTTGTGCCACAGTTTATCATTTCCATAGCTTTTTCCGGGGTTACCCAAACAGGCTCAGGTGGAGTCAATTTTCGTTCTATATACTCGAAGGTTTCACCAAGGAGAGCGAAGTATGCTTGGTTTTCAATGATAATGAGTTCATTGTTTTTCATAGCGTGTGAAAGTTTAAAGTGGACGATGGAAATACCTGGGAAAAAACCTTGCGCCAGTAGTAGTGTATAAATTCCAGACCAGCCGCGGTGTGCATCATTTCGAGCGGTATATAGGCATCAATAATCAGGTCATTGTTGTGCGATGATTTTAGATGAAAGTCCTTAATCAGTGCTTGAGCATCAATGTCTGCTTTTTGTTGAGCATCACCTTTCGAGGTAAGGTCGTCCAGTACTCTGCGCGGGGATGCTTCTAGCAAATCTGAGAGAAGTAGGACACGCAGTCCTTCTGATTTATCAGACCAATAAGCAATTCTTGGTAATGAAGCCAGAATTCGTGTTTGATTGGAGCGCGGCTCGTCACTTTTTAACGCAGTGATGACACTGTTTATAAAGGCCAATTTGTACTTAAGGCTCTTCGAGCGTTGCATGGCCTTATTGCCTTTACTTTTTGGCATGGAAAAAACCAAGGTCTTTTCATTTACCACACTCCCAGAATTGGCAAATATGTATGAAAGCACTACCTGATCACCAACGTTCTGAATTTCCTTTACCAGTACAGTACGCAGTAAAGCGTCCTCTTTGATTTGTGTTGCATCAGTACTGTCTATAGAAGCACTGTAATCCTTGAGCACTAAAATGGTTTTTTGCTGTTGAGCAGTTATTGAACGGCTCACTGCGAGCAAAATAATACAGAGAATAATCGTTTTAATTTTCATCGTTATAGAGTTTAGAATAATCGTTAGAACTAAGAATATCTTGAGCTTCAGGAGTGTCGTCTGAAGGGCTTGTAGGTTTCTGGCCAGTAGGAGCTTCAGTCTCTTGTTTGTTGTGACCAAAAGTGGAATCTGATTGAACATCAGAAAGAAGTTCGGAAGCAGTAGGAGGAATAGCCTGTAACCCTTTTACGGCTTGGTATGCCCCTAATTGGAAGGCAAAAACGCCCATCAAATCTCTTGTTTTGCGTAAATCACTCAACGCATGTTCATAATCTGATTGGCACTTGATAATGCCGGACTGAGCCTTTTTTTGATTTCGATAAAGCGACCGAGCCTTGCTGATTACGAGCTTACAGGCTAAGAGAAGTGTTGACGTGATTAAGGCCAACAATGACATGATGATGAACAAGGCATGAGCAACTCCCTGATTGAAGGGCGTGTCTTCTGCTAGCTGTTCTTGCAGCTCCTCGACCAGTGCATTTTGGATTTCTAATTCTTGAGAAATCAGAATATCGTTGGGGTTGGTAAAATTCGCTAGCTGAAGTGATTCTAATTCACCAATCTCAATGAAGTATTGTTGTTGTAGTTTGGTCTTCTGTAGGGCTACATAGTTAAGGTGGGATGCCGCGTGCATATAGAGAATGGTACACCCAATAAAGAGCCAAAATACTCCTGGGCTATAACGCACAGTCCTTAAAAACTTCTGCATGGGGTAGAACAGGCGTAGCGCAAGAAGATAGCTCACACCGACCAAGGCGGCCGCATAGATAAGGGCTTCGATCAAATCGAGCCGAAGGGTATTAATGCCAATATTTACGAAAATCAGTCCCTCTGAGGCGAGGCTAGCCAGATAGATTAGGGTGATGAGGAGTCCGTATCCACCTGTGAGATTATCGAGGATGTTCCGTGCCTTGGGAAAAGGCCGTTGTCTAAAGTTTGTCACTTCAGGTAAAACCTCGGGAAAGGTCTTGAACTCCAACAAATCGGTGAGGCTTCTCATGTTGATCAGAGCTATGCGATAGATAATCCCGAGAATTCTGGCCAAAAGTTTTGCGGATTCACCTTGGAGTGATTTGATCTCAGGATTCAAGGCGGTGTCCGATATCTTTCCGGTTTGAAAGAATTCGTGTTGATGGGGAATGGTAGATTCAAACTCTGGCTCTGGTGCAGGTGCAGGGGAAACATCGTCCTCATGCACAGGGTTTAAGTCTGAGTCAACCAACACTACTAAAGAACAGTAAGCGTTGAGGTTTTCTACACGGTCAAAATGATGTTGCTTATACCTAGCAATAACATCGGTGAGCTGCTTCTGTTTCTTTACATAGAAGCCCTGCCAATACTTAATTATGCTCTGCACTTTCGAGGAGGTTTGGAGTCGCGCGAGATGCCAATAGCCAAGTGAGCGAAGGAGGTCATTGCCAATGGCTTTACAGAGATTGGACGTTTGACCAGCGAGAACTTGAAGCAAGCGACTAACGTGATGCGTTTCACGTCTGGCTTGCGAAGAATCGGTCTTAAAAGGGTTCATTTAATCCTGTTTAGTGAAGAATAATTTTCACTAAATCAACGAATTAAATTTCAGGGATTAGCATATAAATAACTACTAATCAGTGAGTTGAAAGCTAATTTGAAACTTTCATTTTCTGAAATAAAAAAATGAAAGCTGGTATTTAGGGAATGCTCAACAAATACGCGGATTTTCTATGATCAGGAGACTCAACTTTCATTTTGCAGAACTTTCAAAAATGAAAGTTTATAAAAAATAGTCTTTTGGCAAGTGTTCGACTTCAGTACAAACTTCACGTGAACCTTCAACGGCTTCGTCTATGGTATTAAAAAACGAGATAGTCGGCCTAAGCTCTTCATAGAGTTCACGAGGGTAGGTGCAGTTGAACTCTTCGTAGTCTCCTTGAGCATCGAATAAAGGTCTCATCTGAACAAGAATAACCTGATCAACCTGGTTCTTGAAAAATTGTCGATATTCTTGAATTTCCGCTCGGCCGTGACCAAAGACTTGTTGAGTGATTTCAGTGATATCATCAATGGAAATCAAGGCATCTTTAACCGCTCGATTGATGGAATCGTCTACTTTGGGATAAGCATAGAGAAAAGCGGCTATTTCTTCGTCTCGAGGGTCTTGATTAAAGTAGTCATAAGTTCCGGCAATGTCTGGAAGTTTTCTCCAACTCTTAAATCTTCTAAGGCCGAGTTCTCCTTCACGAAACATTTGCTATTTTACTTTAGAGAAGAAAGAAATTATGGCAAGCGTAGAATTTAACAAGAAAGAGTTCATCATCGACACTTTGAATAAAGTGTTTCGAGCTGACGAGTTCAAAGGGTGGACTCGGGAAAAGGCCGAGTATTATATCTACTATACAATTCTAAAAGCCGGACGCGATTTTCTCAAACCTCAAGTAACTGAGGCTTTGGAAAAAAAGTACAACGACATTTATCGTAAAGACAGCCGAATTGAAAAGATGATCAAAGCCTCTGATTTGCTCAATCAGCGCTATTTAGATAAGTCGTTTTCAGACTTTGGAGAAGATGAATATAAGAGCTTGAAAAAGGCCATTGGAAGAGATTTTGCCTATTCTACACTAGAATCTCACAACGGCTTCATTGAAGCAAGATCGAGAGCAAAAGAATATAAAAGAAGTACTCCGCATCCTAAGACCTATTATTTACTTTGTTTGTTCCTGTCTATTCAGACCAAAATTCAAGCTTTTTTGGATAGCTGGGAGGACTGGAGAAATGAGTTTTCAAGAAAAAAACCACCAATCACTTCCGAGCTAGAATGGAAAAAGCGAATAGAAGAAGTCACTCAGGAATTCTCAGAGGAATTTGAAGGACGATTGCATAATGCCTTGTTCATAGACGAAGCGACAACTCATGCCAAATCACTCAGTTTTGGTATTAGTAATTTCTCTCTGATTAAGGGCAAACTCATCCTTAAATTCAAGTCGCTAACCAAGCCAGAAATCAGAACAGGAGAGTTTGAAATTATCGCTAGAGTTCATGGAGGCTTCTACGCCATTGAAAAAAATCCAAAATGGGGCTACGTAATTTTGATCAAACGCATAAACACATCTCTCAGCGAGTTATCACTTTATTTTATCGGTTCACGCCAAGTAAAAGGAGAAGCTTTAGCCGCAACGGGCTTGGCCATTGAATCGGAGCAAGAGATTGAACCAGTCCGAGAAATAAAGGAGTTTTCTAAACTCATTTATAAAGAGAATCAGCAGCCAATTGATGAAAATATGATCGCCCAGCTTGAAAAAGCAAGCTGGAGATTGAGACATCTGGGAAATCCGATTGTTGAACGAGATATCGGTAAATCGGCTATACCACATTTATTGATCGGGAGCTTCAAAGTAGATCAAGAAATATTTCAGGTTAAATTATTGGTCTCTATACTCAGCCAGTTTGATCGAATCATTATTGAAGCCTCTTTTAATTCCGGAAATCGAAAATTGAAGCTAGTCTCTGAAAATGGTTTTTACCAAGACCAAAAGGGCTTTGCAGCGGGTCAAATTTTTGATATAGAGGAAGAGCAAGAAGATGTAAGTTCTGGTGTATTGGTTAAAATATTTATTCATAACAGACAAAAAGGGGCTACTCTTAACTTATTCACCGACCATTTCTCTTTCAATCATGAAATAGAACAATCATTTGAAGTCATACTTGAACGAGGGGTTAAACATTAAAAAAGTCTGAATTCTAAGGCTATTACTCTCTTTGTTTTTCTGGATTATAGAATCCGAAAAAAGTCATGCCTGAATGGATCCGTCAGCCTCAAGAAAAAGAAGGAACCTATGAATTCACCGGGTTTATTCTCGTAACAAAGGGAGTTCGGGAAATTTTAAGCGAGGCTGAGATTATCAATATTGTTTTTGATGTCAAAAAAGCGGTATGGAAAACTGGAGGATTGGACTATTTACAAGTATATAAAAATGAGGCCGGCCAAAAAATATGGTTGATAGATCAGCTAAATAAAGAGATGTTGCAGTCGGATGATTTCACTGAATTGCAGAAAGAAGAATACAATCACTTTACTATACTCTTGCCAGAGGAGTATTAAGCTATTGTTTGAATTGTTGAAAATACGTTTCTCGAACACATCTGCTTTTCGATATTCTCGGAATTTCAATTCTCAATTAAATTCCTAAATATTATCAGCTTTGTCGCTCATCAAAACATAATGTGACATGACAGTATCTGAATCAATTGACCTATTTCTGGAACATTGCGAATTCGAAAAACACCTTAGTAAGAACACTTTGATATTTTATAAAATAGACTTATTGCAGTTCTTAGATTTCCTAAAATCCGAATCCATTGATTCAATAAGTGAAATAGACAAAAGTGCTATTAAAGCTTATGTGCAGAAATTATTCAAATTCGAAACCCGAACTATAAAGAGAAAAATAGCTTCTTCAAAGGCGTACCTTAATTTCTTAGAGTTTGAAGATTACATTCTTGTTAACCCCTACCGAAAGGTAAAGATTAGAATAAAGGAGCCACAACAATTGCCAACGGTTCTGGATTTAGAGGAGGTCAAAGGTCTATTTTTAACATTGCATAATGAGCGCAATAAAATTCCAAATAAGCAGAGCTTGAAGTATGGTGAAAAATTGAGGGATTTATCTGTATTAGAGTTGCTTTTTGCTACTGGAGTTAGAGTATCAGAACTGTGTGGGCTCAGGTTGGAAGATCTAAATTTAGTCAACGGTAGCGTCTTGGTTAAGGGCAAGGGTAACAAGGAAAGGATGGTTCAAATTTGTAACGATGAGACTATGAAAACCCTTAATGACTATCATGAGCTTTATAAAGAAAGGATACAATCTGTAGGTTTTTTTTTGTCAGCCGCTTAAATACCCCTCTCTCTCACCAGTCAATCCGATATCTCATCTCCAAGTATTGTAAGTTGACAAAAATTCAGAAAAATGTAACCCCCCATACTTTCAGACACACATTTGCAACACTACTCCTGGAACAAGATGTGGACATAAAATACATTCAGCATCTTTTGGGTCATAGTTCTATCAGTACAACTCAAATATATACCCACGTCAATACCAAAAAGACACTCGAAATTTTGTCTCGGAAGCACCCTAGGCATCTTTTTGCTCTTGAGAGTTAGTGCTTTCTATTGCATATAACTCTTTATTATAGAGCCCAAAGATGTCATTTGACCAGAGTCAGACTAATTTTCGCAAACTGTTGAAGATCATAACAGCAGGTGAGAAAAGAATTATTCCTTTTGTAGGTGCAGGACTAAGCATATATGGTAAAGGAGAAGAAGCACTACCTCAATGGTCGGAACTGATTGATTTGTTGGTTAAACGTGCATTTGAGCATCGGTTGTTAAAGAAGGGCTCCGAAGTTCATCAAAAGATAGACCGGCTTATAGTAGAAGGTAAACTAATCACTGCCACAGATCTTATCGTAAATGAGATTCTTGGAGTTCCTACTTTTCGGAAAACTATTCAGGAAGCTCTTGACATTGAGGGCAAACAAGTTCCTCCGGCCATGATGGAGTTAGTCGGAATAGCTTGGTCAACTTTGATAACCACGAATCTAGACAACTTTATAGAAAAGGCATGGGCGCTTAAACACGGTTCCCCGATCTCAGTCTTAACCAACAGTGATGCCACAGATATTAACAGTTCCCTATCAGGTCATTCTGCCAAACCAACTTTGTTAAAAACACATGGGACATTAGAGCGATTTGAGACTTGGGTATTATCCAAATCTCACTATGATGCAGTTCTAAATGACAATCCAGCATATGTCGAAGCCTTAAAACTTCTATACCGACAAACTCTATTTTTTGTAGGCTTTGGCTTGAGTGATCGTGATTTCGAACCACTACTTGAACAATTGACCAGAATCTATCCCGGTGGGGTTGGAGACTTTTACGCCCTTATCCCAGAACATAAAAGTGAAAACTACACTCCTTTGATGAGAAAGTATGGGTTACAACCAATTTGGTTCAAAGTAGATCCATCACGTAAAAATGAATCTGACGGGGGGTATGGGGAAGTTAAAGAATGTCTTTCACTAATGGCGTCCGCATGGTTAACTAGCTCAACCAACGTTCCAGTAATTCTTAAATATTTCCCTGAGTTTGAGAAGTCGTTTCAAGGAAGGAGCATTGAACTAAATGAGTTATCAAAGTTCATTTTTGAGAATCAAAAATCTATGATTCAAATAGTGGGATTTGGAGGAGAGGGAAAGACATCTTTGGTTCAGAAATGGGTATTAAATTCCAAAGATGATATCATAAAGGAAGGTTATGACCTTGTCTTCGGCTGTTCCTTTTACAAGGCCGATATAGGTAGGTTTATAGATGGTCTATATAATCAATTAGCTCAAGACGGTCAAGATTTTGACATTGCGAGTAAAGTTTCCCGAATTATAGGGATACTTGATAAAATAAAGATCATTTTGATCTTAGATGGATTCGAGATTGTTCAATCGGAATCTGGCATTGTTAGAAATTCATACCTAAAGGATATAATTGAGGCGGTTTCGGCTAGCTCTTCAGTGGCAATAGTGACCACTCGTGTTAAGATTCCCTTAGGGTTTCATACAATGAGCTTAGGAGGATTAAATTTCTCTGATATTGCACAAATCTTCGAAAGTTGGGGTATAGAGGTGTCAAATAGTGAAGACAAAGACTTGATTAAGAAACATATAGGTTCCCACGCCTTATCTGTTAGAATCATGGCTAGCTATCTAAAATCTTCAAAAAGGAAACGTATTTCAGACCTAAGTAAAATCAATATTGCTAAAGATATCTATGACGAAGCAGATAGTCTAAAAGCCAATAAGGCAATTAGAGTCCTTGAGTTCTATGAAGAAAATTTACCATCTGGCTGTGTTGATTTTATGAAGGCGTTTTCAATTTTTTCCAGATCTATCCCTGAACCTCTCGTAATGGAGACATTCAACTTGGATTTGGGTGAAAAATCAATTACCAATCAACTTGATGGCCACAATTTGTTGGATCTTATAAGTGAATTAAAAAACAGAAGGCTGCTTGTCTCGGAGAGTGATTCCTTTCTCACCTGTCATCCATTGGTAAGGGATTATTTTAGAAACCGAACACATAAATTTGAAGTAGAATTACTCCATCAGGCTAGTTTGAAGTATTTTTTAAGGATTTCTCCACTCGCGCCATCTTCTCTCAAAGAATGTTTCTATTTGTTTTCGGCGTGTTACCACGCCTCCAAGGCTGGTAACACTGAGCAGTTTCATGCCATTTTTTATGATAGGCTTAACAGAGGTCAGAAAAGGTACCTTGGATTTGGATTTGCTGCTTGGGACGAGTCTCTTTCTTTAGCATCCCTCAGTTTTCCAGATGAAAACATGAGTTTGGAGCCTTTTACCAGGCCGAGTTACTATCTAGGAATGATAGCATATAGTTTAAGTCGATTATATCGCAATCATGAGAGTATTCCATTCTACATTAGAAGTATTTGGACTGGTCTTAGAGACGGGAATGGCAAGGACAAAATTGAAGCGGCCATTCAAGCCAACTGCTTGCTTTCCACACTTATGCTAATGGGCGAATATCATCTAGCAAGCCAATTTATTGATATCAATGTATTAACAGTTTTACACATAGAATCAGAATCTGATAGAGCCTGGCAGATGGAGCATGCCATGACAACAATTGGACGTCTGGCAGTCAGAATAGGTGATATTAAAAAGGGCCTGCAGTATTATAAAAAGGCTGCTGAGGCTAGAGAATCGGGCTTGTATGATGTTTATCAACTTCATGAGTTAGAAAGAGCAACCTATGTTGATGTTTTACTTCACGAAGTTGTTCACAACCATGATCAAGCCGAATTAGATGCTCAAGAAATGATGGAGATTGGTGAACATTCTGAATTTCCGGATATTATTTCCGGAGCGAATCGAGCACTTGCCAAGTTGTACCGAGTTAAAGCCAAAGAAGCCAATAATCAAGAGTATCTGGATAAAGCACTAGAATTTTCGGATCAATCGCTACTAGTTGCAACAAAGAGATCACATTACGAGCTCGAAATTCAGATAAGAATTGAACGTGCTTGGATTTTTATTCAAATGTTTGAGTTAGGAGCGATTGAATTGGTTGATTTAAAAGAGCAAGGGTCTAGTGAGCTGGCTCTGCTCAACTCCGCAATTATGAAAAGTCAGTTGCTAATGTACTTGCTTGAATTAGGGGTAGTGTCGAGAAAATTTGGTGAAACAATAAAAGATGAACAATTAATAAAGGAGTCCGATCTGGAGATTGAGAGATTAATGATGTTAAAAGGTGATTCTCCGTTGAGTCATTTTGGGATCTCAATTGAATCTCAAGATATTCGAAAGCTTAAAAAGGAAATAATAATACCCGAACCAAGTAGTTTACCAGCTACCAAAAATGAGAAGGAAATAAGAGATATACTTTCCATAAGAAGTAGGGAAATACAGGAAAAGTTGGATATCGCCTTATTTCTAGATTAACTAGTCCTCGAATATCTCTCTCTTTACTTCATGGCTTACATCTGCCCAAGGCGTGTGTTTTTCTACCATATACCCTCCCAGAATTAAAATGTCAATATTGGTTGAGAGAAAGCATTCTAAGGCATCTTTTGGTGTTTCAACAATAGGCTCACCTTGTCTGTTGAAAGAAGTATTTAACAAAATTGGGAATCCCGAAATTGATTCAAATTTTTCGATTAGAGAATATAGATCTGGATTTGTCAATCGATCCAATGTTTGTACTCGAGCTGTATAATCTACATGTGTTATTGCTGGCAGTTTCATTTGAAAGGGCCTTTTTACTTTGAAAACATTTAACATGAAAGGAGAGGGTTCATCAATTTCAAAGTACGTAGTAGCACGATCGGCCAAAACAATTGGCGCAAAAGGCCTAAAAGTTTCTCTGTTTTTTACATTTAGATTTATATGATTTCGCATCCAGCTTTTGGATGGGTCAGCAAGGATGGATCGATTTCCAAGTGACCTGGGCCCAAATTCAGAGCCGCCTTTGAACCACCCAATCACATTTCCTTGATGAAGCAATGAGGCAACTGTCTCGAAATCATCATCGATTTTTCGAAAGTGAACTGGATATGAATGAAGTTGCTGAAGAATTTCTTCTTCCGAATATAATCTTCCAGTGTATGCCATCTTACCCAATCCATCAATTTTTAAACTCGCCTTTTTATATCCCATTTCTACATGATAGCCGTACAACGCTGCCCCAATTGCGGTCCCATTATCAGATGGTGCAGGAAAAACGTGCAAAAACTCGAACGGCGTATTTTCCTTGATCTTGGCATTCGCAACACTATTCAGGGCACATCCTCCAGAATAGCATAGATTAGGACTAGGATTTACTTTATAAGCGTGGTTACAAACTGAGAAAACGGCTTCCTCAAATATCACTTGGGCTGCCTTTGCAATATTGGCTCTAATCTGAAAAGCATTTTTGTGATTAGTGATGGCCTCTGTAAGCCAATCCCATATTCCTCCATAGGGGTCGTAAGTGAAATTTCCTGTATTTGATATTTTGACAAACTCCCTTAGGGGTTCAACTAGAGATTGGTCACCATACGGTGCTAACCCCATCGTTTTACCATCAGCTAGTTCGCCGAAACCAAGGGACTCAGTAATAATATCATAAAATGCCCCAATTGAATTATTCAATTTATAAAGCCAAGCTCTGGATGTTATGTATCTGTTCCCCGTCTGAGTTAATTCGATCTTTAATGAGTTGTTCCTAGCGTAACCAATAGAAATCGTCTCCAAATCTTGTCGATTTCCATCCGTGCTAACTCTATTTCCAGCACCATCAATGACTACTAATGTTGAATTATCAAAAACGCTGGTAAAATAGGCGCTAGAAGCATGAGTAAGATGATGAGATAATTTCTTGACATTGTTTAATCTCAGATCATCCACTCTTTTGACCATATGGAGGTTGGAATAAATGTAATCCACATCGGTTATGCTCATTCCTAAACTACTTAAGCAATAATCGATCGAAGGTTTGGTTGGCTCAGAGTCCCAGGACTTACTACCGTGCTTTATTCTGGTGATTCTCTCATCTTCAATTGCAACTTCAATTTTTCCATTGCGGATAATAGAGGCGCTGAAGTCATGATCTGATCCGCCAATTCCCAGAATTGTATGCATAATAAAGAGTTATATATGATTGAAATTCAATTAAAGAATTTTTGGATAAAATTTCACTATGCTGGTAATTATTATCCTAAATCTTAATCTCTGATGTCGATTGACATTTTGGTCGGGTATAGGTTTAGTGGTTATTTCCTGTACCTATTTTGCACACCACACCTCAAAACGAAACAGGCCTTATAAAAGAGACCTAGACCCTGTATGCCTAAAGGGCACAAGATTTAGGTATTGTACATCAACTAATTCCAAGGCGATCCTACAGTTGACAATTTTTTATGTTTTATAAAGAAAAAAAGATTGTTACAAAATAATAATTAACAGGGATATGGAAATGTAGCTATAATTAGTGATATTATTGTTCAGTAAAATATTCAACTTTCCGGTAACGGATTTCTAATACATTTTGACGTGTACTTAGAGTATCTGACCTACTTCTGCCTTTACTCCTGAGTCTTTTGAACGACCCAGACGATTTTTACAAAACAACTTCTTTACATGATCAAGCTCACTAAGACTTTAATGGCTTTTGGGATACTACTACTCTCTCCTTTAAGACCTCAACATGACGCAACAATAAGAGTGGCTACCGATTGTGAAGACTGTCAATTATCGAATAGCCTGATAAGCCCTGCGGTTTATTTTCAGGATCTTACCAAACTTATATTGGAAAATTTTGATCAGAACAAGTTTAGTGACATAACCGGCCTGCAAACTTATTTTAATCAGAACTTCAAAGAGTTATACAGAACCCCTCAAGGTCGTAAACAAAGCACTAGTGATGAATACAAGTATGTCAAACTGGGCAATGAGGTATTGGCCAATTACTATTTCGCATTAACTAAGAATCGTAGAGGAGCTTTTGACATTAGTCGCTCAAACCTTAAGGACATCTATGATGAATTTAAGGGTATTCGATCCACTGGAGACACAGTAAACATACACGTATTAGCACAGTTGTTCGACAATTATGTACAATTGTTTGGAACAGATAGGGAAGAATTGAGCTACCTGGATGGAGTGGATGCTAATACTCTGCAGGGATTTTTGTCTCGACTAGACCTTAAGAGTGACGAGTTTAAGAAATTAGCAGTTAAGAACTTGGATATAGACCTCAACAGTATTGATCAAGTCAAAGGTGTCTTGGAAGATTATATACTCAGGCGCGCCAGCCGCGAAATTACTGCTGATTACAAGGCTGAAATTTTCGCTGACTTACAAACGGAATACTATCGACAATTGACTGTTCATACAGGAGATCTGATTAGAACCGAGATGGTCAATAAAATACGAGATTACAAAAATGGCAACGGTACAACTAATGAGGTAGTAATTGACTCACTACGTGAGGTTTCAGTTGAATGTATTCAGACCGGAGGGGCTACATGTCAATCAAGTAATCAAGATGCATTTGATCCAATTTCCTATTTATTTGAAATATTCGCTCAAAGCTATACTGACAATCACGGTAGAATTCTTACAGGCCCTCAGAAAAAATCGTTTGCAGAGACCAAAGTGAGACAGTTGGAAAATGAACTAACTGATCTAGTAAGGGTAGGGCTTGAGGCAGAAGACATTGATGCTACTCCTGAAATGATTTCCAGACAAGTCAAAAATTTGAAGTCTTCAGAAGAACAAATTTCCGTGTTGTTAGAAGAACTAGCCGTACCCACCCTTAAATTAAGACTCAATAGTGACTCTGCCTTTAAAAAAGAATTTGACGATCTCACACAGGAGACTTACTCGAGACAATACATCTCTGCTATAAGGGTTGCTGAAAATGGAATTTTATCAGATATAAGAAATAATTTGATATACCTCATTTTGACCAAAACCGATGCTAATTCTAGGGAAGAAATTGAAAACACCCTTTACTTATCACTAAGTAGTACTGAGACTAATACAACCACCCCGCTTTCATTTGCGATTAATCGCTTGCACACTTTTATACAACGGACACAGCTCGGTCTGACAGATACTGAAATCGCCCAAGGTAAGGGCGAAACATTCAATGGCAAATGGAGATGGATGCAAAGTTATGGTATCTGGCATGCTGCACTTACGGTTGACCTCTTTCCTGATAATTTTCTCTTTCCAGAGATAAGGCCAGACCAGACATACATTTTTTCAAACATTGCTCGGCAAATTGAGGACAATGATCAACTCACGGATTTTGATCACTTATATGAGCAATACGCAGCGGAAGTTGGGCTTTTGAGTGGTATGGAGATTCTCTTTGCCAATGAGTTTGACAATAACTCTTTGGTATTGGCGAGAAGCATCAATGATGGAAAATTCTACTATTCGATAATAAGAAGTGACAGATCATGGAAGCCCTGGATGATACTCGAAGGCCTTGGCAAGACCAAGTCAAATACACTCTCGCGGAATAGTACACGTAATAAGCCGTTTGAAGCCGAAAAGGCCTTTTACTTCCATATCCGGGGCGATGAATTGGATATATTTTTATGGAGAAGCAACACCAAACCGATAGCTGCTCAATGTGCGAGTAACCTGACGCAATACGAAGTAAATTGGGAGCTGAAGCATGCCGCAGTACTAGTAGACAATGATGAGTTATCAACTATCAAAGATTGGCAAAGTATAGAATTCGAAGGTGATAACAGCCCGATCAGCCGTGCGAAAAAGACCCATTGTCAAAATTCGGGAGAGTACAAGAAACAGGTTGAATCGACACTTTTTGGAGCCTTTAGTGCCCGTTCTCCTACATTCGTTGATATTGACAAATCTGGAGTAAGAGCTAAGGTTCGAACCTGGGAGCTGAGTTATGACGATGAGAAACAGGCCTATCAAGTCATCAATAAATCGGAAAGTCTCGATAA
This sequence comes from Roseivirga sp., assembly GCA_029262895.1. Classification (GTDB taxonomy): domain Bacteria; phylum Bacteroidota; class Bacteroidia; order Cytophagales; family Cyclobacteriaceae; genus Roseivirga. The sequence goes on along the minus strand of JAJCYM010000014.1, from coordinate 5,441 downwards.
TGTATCAGGAGTAGTGAAGAAAATTGTCGGTGTCAAATCAGACAATTTAAATCGAGATTATCTTATTGGTTTCTCAACTACCGATGATCGCATAGATATCAAAAAAGGAAGCGGCACTGCTTTGAGGGCCATAGTTAATGAACCAGGAAACTTGCAGGCCTCTGAGACATTGGGAACCCTACAAGAGGGTGACTTTAAAAGCGGCTTTTTTGGTGCTATTACTGGGTTGGTGCTTGATGCTGTAAACAAAGAGATGGTTTATTACTCTGCTCCAAAGCCCGTGGATCAAAGCTTTCCCACAGCATTTATTAAACAAAGACAGTCTGATGAATGGGAAATCATTATTGAGGAAAACCGATCTTTTTCCAAAATACATCATATGTGGCCCTTAGGGCGGGGTAAATATGCCATGATTCTTAACAAAAACCCTTCAGCTGGAGGGGCGCTGCATATTGCGTATTTCGATGACCTTATGAGTAGGGAGAATGTGGAAAACCTAAGGAATCAAAACCTGATTAGGTATGAAAATCTGTCAGGGAACAAAGATGTATTACTCAACTTTTCAAACAACCTAAGCCCCAATGCTCGATTTCAGAATACCTCAAAATCTCAATACCCTCGAGTTTTCTTGGATGAATACTACTTGTTTTTACCCATGTTACTTGGAGAAGTTGCTCAATCAAGAGGAGACTATAAAGAAGCTAGAAAGTGGTACAGCAAAGTCTACGACCCCTTAGTAAGTGAGGGGGGAAGTGTTTTTAAATACCCGGCATTTGATGATACCGAGAGCACCTCAGCTACTTTGGATGAACCCTTTAGGCCTTATGAAAAAGCCATAGTCAACAAGAAATATTTAAAACGCCATGTAGTAGTTTCTTACGTAAGCAATATCCTTGACTGGGCCGATGAGTATTTTTTACAGGAAACGGCCGAATCGGTAAATAGAGCTAGGGTACTTTACGAATTGGCGAATAATATTTTGGAGACCAACTATTCGATGATCAACGAATGTGGTAGCGAGGACCCGGGGCTCAGCCCGTTGACCATCCTCGGACTCAGTTTTGACGATAACAGCAATTTTTGCATAGGTCTGAACCCTCTTTACAATCTAATGGCCTTTCGAGTGAGTGCCAACCTATTGAAGATCAATACCAACAAGAATTTTGCAGGGTTTACTAGGCAACTTGAACCTTACGCCAGACCGGTGGATCCGAACAAAGCAGTAAGAGCATCTGCCTCACTGAATTTTGACTTTGACCGGATTATACCCACAACGCCTCCTCCGGTTTATCGATATAGCTTCCTTATGGAACGCTCAAGACAACTTATAGCCAATGCCAGCCAATTTGAGAGTTATTTGCTTAGCACACTTGAAAAAGAGGACAGCGAAACATATAGTTTGCAACGTGCTCGACAAGATCTAAAGCTTGAACAGGCTAATGTAAAGCTTCAAAACCTTAGACTTACAGAGTCTAGAAATAGCCGAAGACAAGTAGTATCTCAAGCAAGAAAAGTAAGGTTGAGACAACAGCGTTATGGCACATTGATCAACAAAGGACTGAGCTCATATGAGAAAATCGGACTGGCTCTTTCACTTACGTCTACTACAGTACCTGCATCGGTAGGTGTAAACATAGGATATCCTCCAAGTGCATCCATTTCTTACAGTCCGAGCGGAATACTCCAAACTCTTGCTAGTATGTCATATACTAAAGCTTCTTATGATAGAAGGAAAGAAGAGTGGAGATTCCAGAAAAATCTGGCAGATATCGACCTTGATGTAGCTAGCATAGCCGAAGAAGTAGCTGATGACAGAATAGACATAGTGACACAGGAAAGAGAGATAGGTGAAATGCGAGTGGGAAATGCTAACGATGTACTCGAGTTTCTAAACGAGAAGTTCACCAATGTCGACCTATATAAATGGATGGCCAAAAACCTCAAAAGTCTCTACAGACAACAGTTAAGTTTTGCTATTTCCACAGCCAAAAGTGCGCAAAGAGCTCTGGAATTTGAGCGTCAGGTATCTCTGGACTTTATAGGAGACGATTATTGGGTAGCTGATAGAAAGGGGCTTTTGGGTGCAGAAAGATTGCTGAATGATCTGGAAAAATTGGAGCAATACCGACTGCAGACTGATGTAAGGAAGCAAGAGATCAGTAAAAACATTTACCTCTCTCACAGTGCTCCGCTGGCATTCCAAAGGTTTAAAGAGACTGGCATGCTTGACTTTGAAACCATTCCTGAATGGTTTGACAGAGACTTTCCCGGTACCTACCTAAGACTGGTGAAAAATGTTGAAGTTTCTGTAGTAGCCCTTGTTCCCAATGGGCAATCTGTAAACGCCAGGCTGTCATCTCCCGGCATTTCAAGAGTGGTTACCGGAGCACCTTTCGACAATTATTCCATAGTACACCGGCAGCCAGAGACTATCTCAATCAGCAGTACCAGTAAAAGTACCGGCCTGTTTCAACTCAACTTCAACGACCCTAAACTATTGCCATTCGAGGGCATGGGTGTAGCCGCACAGTGGCAGTTTGAAATGCCGAAAGGAGCCAATCAGTTTGAGTTTGACAACATCCTGGATGTGGTTTTCACAATCAATTACACCGCCCTTTACGATGGAGATTATAAACGGAAAGTGCTTGAAAAAATGGGCCAGGACGATCAGGGTAAGGTCAGGGTCAATCAAACACGTTATTACAGCCTGGCCGAGATGTTTCCCGATCAATGGTACGACCTTGTGAATGACAATAGTTATGAAGGCGAATATAAGATCGATGGGCAGGAAGTACAAGTACTTCTGAACACTGAAAACTCAGACTTTTTGGCCAATGAGGAAGGCAGAAGAATCCGAAGGGTGGTAATAGCCGGTATTGCTTTAGAGGACAATGCTACAACCGGAAATATCGAATTGACGCTCAAGCGCTGCTCTCCTGCTCCTTTACAATCCAAAACGATCCCAATCCAATTACAGGCTAACAGGGAATATATAGAACGAACCGCAGCTTTCAGTGGCAAATCAGCGGCAGGTACATGGGTGCTGGCTTTCAAAAATAAGTCAGACCTGGCAAAGTTGAGAGACCTCATGATTGGCATCGAGTACGAAGCCAAAGTAGACTACCCTAAATAGTATTTTGGTTTGAAAGACATTTCACGCAGAGACTTTGTTAAAACCACCGCTATAGGAAGCGTAGGGCTTGCTGCTGGTATTTCAGGCTTTGAAGCAAATGCTACTCCAAATGCCGCTGTCAATGGCTCTGGCGCCTTTAACAGTGCCGATATTTTGAGCCTACCTCAAGGTGGAGGCGGCATTTCGGGTCTGAATGAAGCATTTCAGCCCGACCTATTCAGAGGCACCGCCACCATGAATGTGCCCATTGAATTGACAAAAATCAGAGGCTATCAACCTCCACTAAGTCTGAGCTATGCCTCAGGAAACCCTGCCAGTGATTTGGGCATGGGCTGGTCCATGGAGATTGCATGTATATACAGGTCATCTCGAAAAAGAATTCCTCTCTACAACGATCAGGACACCTTCACCTTCAGTGGTGAAGAAGACCTGATCAAGGTGGAAGGTTATAACCGGGAAGGCTTTGAAGTAAGCCGTTACAAACCTGAAAGAGAGAGTCAGTTTGACCGGATAGAGCACTGGTATTCCAGAGATTTGAACAAGTCTTTCTGGTTGGTCAGAACCCGACAAAATGAACTAACACTCTATGGTTACTCCTCTACCAACCGTTTTGATAACTCTGCAAATGGAGTCACTTACAAGTGGTATCCCGAGGCAACGCTAGACAACCGGGGCAACGTGACGCGCTACTTTTATAAAAGCGACCCCAAGTCGGGCTCAGAGCCGGGAGGCCCCATACAGAATATGTATATCAAGAAAATTCTGTACGGAAATAAACAGACTGTGCTGCACCAGGACAGCCTGTTAAACACTATCACGCTTATTCAGGCCCAGGAAGACTTTGACTTTTTTGGACACCTCTTATTCGATTATGGCGAGCATCTTCAGACTACAGGAGACCATTTATTGGTAGATGATAGCAGCCACCGGGAATCAGTACCATGGGCTGAACGGGCCGATGCCTTTTCCAGCTACCGCAGTGGCTTTGAAATCAGGAGCAACCGTTTATGTCAACGAATTTTGCTCTTTCACCAAATAGCAGCTGATTCCAGACCTCAACTGGTGAAATCTTATGACTTGCAATACGAAAGCAGTCCCTGGAACAAGTTGAGCAGGCTACAAAGCATGACTTATCGCGCTTATCGGGCAAAAACTGATGATCGCTGGTCAGCATCTGAAGAACTTCATTTCGGTCTTAAAGGAGTTAAGAGCAAACACTATGAAATCCTCTCCAAGCCACCACTTACCTTTCAGTACCAGGATTTTGACCAAGAGGCGCATGACCTGATAGAAGTTAAGTTTGATGGTCCGGGTCAGGTGCCTTTTGACCTAAAAGACCGCAATACCCTGCTGGCCGATATGTTCAGCAAGGGACTCCCCGACTTTGTGCATTCCAGTCCTGGTGGATTTATCAGGTCCAGAAACAAGGGCCATGGGCAATTCTCAAAGCTCGCGTTTTTGGCGAAGAGCCCTTCTGGTTTCAGGCTGGATGAAGCAGGTATATCCATTGGAGATGTAAAAGGAAATGGCTCAGCAGATTTGTTGGTGCATCGAGGAGCTAAGCACGGTTTCTTTGAAAGCGATCAAAACGGAGGTTGGACTAGTTTCAGTACCTATGCACAAATCCCTTCTTTTGACCTGGATGATCCGGGGTTGGTCAGCACAGACCTGACCGGCAATGGCCTGCCCGATGTGATTAAAAACAGCGGCCCACAATCGGTTTTCTACACCAACTTAGGTAAAAAAGGCTATACACGAGCACGCAAAATCAAGAGCGAAGAGTCCCTTCCTGGCCTGGACAAGCCCGAAGTAAAACTGGCCGATATGACAGGCGATGGCCTAAAGGACATTGTGGTGGTCAGAAGTAATCAGGTCTATTACTACCCCAATGAAGGAAATGGGGCTTTTGGCAAAGCCCGAAAGATGAAAAATTCGCCAGGTTTCGGAAGTAATTTCAATCCCGAACTTTGCTTGTTGGCCGATCTTGATGGCAGCGGTACGGCTGACCTGATTTACGTTCAAAATGGAAAAATAAGCTATTGGCCCAACTGTCAAGGCAATGCCTGGGGTGAAATTTATACCATTCAAGGTACCCCGAGAATTCATGATGCCCGGCAGGTCCAAAGCACGGACATCAATGGAACAGGCAGAAATTGCCTCATCATTTCTACAGGTCGGTCTGGCGGTAATAAGCTCTATTCACTGGATTTTATGACCACGGGCTATCCTCACCTGCTTAGCCAAATGAAAAACCACCTGGGCAAGAAGGTTTTATTAACCTATGGTGCCTCTACCCATGAATACCTGA
>JAJCYM010000013.1 GCA_029262895.1 Roseivirga sp. | reverse complement strand
AATACCTGACCGATGAAAAAGCCGGGAAGACCTGGCCTACTACCCTACCGTTTCCTGTCAAGGTTTTGAAGGAAATACGAGTGGAAGATACCATCACGGGCAATCGCATGAGTTCCTCCTTCCGTTATCACCTGGGTCATTTTGATGGTATAGAACGTTCATTCCGTGGTTTTGGGATGGTAGAACGTTACGACACCCACCTTGCCGATGAAACGGAAAGCAGCGAGTCTACAGAGCCTTTGCTAACCAAAACCTGGTTTCACCTTGGCAACAAAATATCAGAGGGCATTGCCTGGCAATCTTTTGATGAGCCACTTTTCGACAGCTCATTTGCCTATCAAAATAGTATCCAGAGTAAGACTGTGAAGAAGCTTCCCGATTTGAGCTATAAAGCACTTATAGGTCGGGTTACCAGAGAAGAAAAGTTGGGGACTTTTGGCACTAATTCACATGTCCCCTACCAAATAAGTCAAACCCAATACCAGGTAAAACAACTTGAGAACAAACCATTGGTTTATGCCTCCATGACCGAACAGGTCATTATTTCATTGGAAAGGAAAACCGATGAGCCCAGGGTTTCACAGTCTATAGTGATCAGCGAAGATGATTATGGAAATGTGTTGCAGTCTTGTCAAATCAACTATCCGAGATTGAATCCGGTTGACAATGAGCAGGCAAAGCTCTCTGTGGTCATTTCAGATTTCGGATTTATCAATAAGGAAACCGATCAGTATCGATATATCGGCATGGCCATTGAATCTATGCAATCAGAGGTTGTCAATAGTTCATGGACCTGGAATGATGCCTTGTTGACTGTACAGGCCGCTCTCAACCTAACCGGCTTGCCAATCAAATACGGGACAAGGGAGAGCCTGGTCTCAGACTCATCGGCCTACCGAAGGTTGTTAAATAAAACCAAAACCTATTACAAAGCTGATCAACATGCCAATGCATTGGATAGCACCATACCCAATGGAAGGCTCGGCTTTGCCGAAATTGAGTCTCACGGCCTTGTATACAGCACCTATAAAGTTGCTTTCAACGATCAACTTTTCAGCCTGGCATATCCTGCTGAAATTAAAGATCAATTAGATGAGGCCACCATCAAATCAGCGGGTTTTGAAAGGCTGGAAAACGATACATTTTGGTGGGCTCCTTCAGGCCAGGCAGCTTACAATCCCAATCAATTCTTCCTCGAACAGCAATTGAAAGATGCTTTGGATCAAATAACCCGACTCACTTACGACAATCTTACGTTCGCCCTTACTGGAGTCACTGATGCTCTTGGTAATACTATGAGTGTGGCACTGGATTATAATGTTCTTCAGCCCTGGAAGGTTACTGACCCCAATGGCAACATTAAAGAATCGGCCTTTGACCCCATGGGAACTGTCACGGCTACGGTTCAAAGGGGAAAAGAAAACGAACAATTGGGCGATACTCTTACTGGTTTTACCCGTCTTCAAACCCAGGGAGAACGTGACGCTTTTTTCAATACTACCAACAGCAGTATGGCTGCCAATTTGCTCAAAGGTGCAAGCCAGGCCTTTGTCTACGATTGGTGGGGCAATTTCAGGGATGAGGCCAAACCGGTGAGCATTGCAGAAATCAAACGGTACCAACATCATTTTAATAACCAGAGCTCAGAATTAAACCTAAGCTTTACTTACCTGGATGGTCTGGGCAGTGTATCACAGGTAAGAAAACAAAGTGAAAACCAATGGATTGTTTCGGGTTGGGAGGAAAGAGACAACAAGGGCAATGTTATCAAAACCTATGAACCTTTTTTAGACTCAAGTCATGTCTATGGTGCCGAGACTAAAATAGGTGTGGCCACTCGCATTTTTTTTGATGCGTTGAACCGGCCTTACCAAACCCTTCTCCCAAATGGAGCATTTGAAAAAACAACCTACGGTCCCTGGTCAAATTCGTTTTGGGATGCCAACGACACGCTACTGATCAAACCTGACAAGGTCAGTAACTATAGCCCCTGGATTAAGGGAGTTTTCCCTGGTTTTAACTGGCAACCCAACTTCTTTGATACAGCAGTAAAAGACAGCCCGCTAAAGAAAATGGCTGTTCATGTTGTAAGCCATGCCAATAGCCCTGAACAACAGTACCTCAATGCAAACGGGACTGCATACCTGCTGGAAAAGGATGTCGTATTGCCTCAGAGTCAGAAATTAAAAACCACCCGTATGCTCGACAGCCAGGAAAGGGAATGGGAAGTGACAGACCCACGCGGTATTGTGACTATACAGCGAGAATTTGATTTCAGCGGGATGGTGTTGTCTGCAAAGGCCGTTGATAAGGGTACTAAACATGCTTTTTACAATGCCTTGGGTAACGAAGTGCTTAGTTGGCAGTCGGGAAACATACTGCAAGAAATTAAATACGACTCATTAAAAAGAAAAGAAGAGGTTTGGGTAAGCGAAGCGGGTGCTGACTGGCATTTAAAAGAAAAACTTATTTATGGTGAGACCTTGGGCCAGCAGGCCGCTGCTTCTAACCTAAGGGGGCAACTTTATCAAAAGTATGATGGAGCAGGGAAAACAGAGCATTCCAGGTTTGATTTCAAAGGCAACTTACTATCCAGTAAGCAGCAACTGCCCCTGGTAGCTTTCGACCAGCTGATCTGGAATGACGGTGACACTTTCTCTACCGACAAGTCTAACCGCCTTTTGGAAACAGAAAGCTTTGCTTTTCAATACAGCTATGATGCCCTCAACCGGCAAGTTACCAGTACGCAACCTGATGGTTCTGAATTGACAAACCGATACAACTCCAGAGACCTGATCACCAGTATCAAGGTTTCCAAATTTGGGGGTACAGAGGTAGAAACGGTAAAATCGGTAGCCTACAATGCCAAATCACAAATTACCGAGATAGAGTATGGAAACGGGTTGAAAATTGAGCGAAAATACGATGAGAATACCTTTAGGCTCCAGAAAATCAAAGCCACCAACGCCTCTGGTCAGGTACGAAGCGAGTTGGATTTTGCCTATGATCCGGTAGGCAATGTTTTGGTGAAAGAAGACAAAGCTTTGAAAACCATCTTCTTTGACAACCAACAGGTTTCCCCAGTCAATACCTATCGCTATGATGCTACATACCGGCTTATAGAAGCTAAAGGAAGAGAAAGCATAGCGTTAAACCCCTGCCACAGTAATGATACGGTTCAGTTGGAAGAGACCTTTCTGCCAATTGGCCAGAGCAATGGTCTGAGGAATTATACCCGCAGCTATGAATACGACCTTTCCGGTAACCTCCTGAAGGTGGCTCATAGGGCAGGCAGCAATGCCAACCATACTCAAACCTTTAAGGTAGAAGGGAAAAATAATCACCTGACCGAAACCAATCCTAGCTGCGGAGTCAGGAGTGTTTTACAGGATGAAAGAGGCAATATCAGCCAGCTACCCCATATCCCCGATATGTCATGGTCTTATTCAGATTTGCTGATCGGTTGTCGACTGGCCAACAATAATGAGTCTATGGCCTTTGACAATGATGCTGCTGGTACGCGCTATCGCAAGACTTATATCAATGCAAATGATAAAACAGAGACTATCTATCTGGGGGCTTATGAGGTATTCAGAAAATACCGCAATGGCAACCTCATTCATGAAGGAATTACTGTCAATTCCGGTTCTGGCATCACGCTTTTTTGTTCCTCAACCTGGCAGAGGGTTTCCGCACAAAATCAAGGTGTCATTACCCACCGATACCAGCTCAGTGATCAGGTAAACAGTAGCCAAATGGAGTTTGATGACTCAGCCAATGCTGTATTACTGTCTCTGGAAGAGTATTTTCCATTTGGCAGCATCAGCTATAGCAGTTGTACAAACCGCAACAAGATATTGCCCAAAAAGTATCGCTTCAACCAGAAAGAGCTGGACAAAGAAACCATGCTCTACTATTACGGAGCACGATATTATGCCCCCTGGTTGGGCCGCTTTCTTTCTGTGGACCCACAGTTTGAAAAGATGCCGGGTTGGAGTGGATATTCCACCTCAAAAGCAAATCCAATAAGTTTGGTCGACCCTGATGGAAACAGGCCTTGGACCATCCATATTAATTCTTTCATAGCTACAAAAGATGTGGGTTTTGGAATGTTTAAGGGAGATAACAGAAGCATTTCATTTAAAGGGACATCAAGGGTAGCCACCAAAGTGGTTGCTGATCCGGTAAAAGGCACTGTTAAACAACCAGAAACCCACAGTGATCCAACCGTTTTTAACGCTATTGAATCTCCATTTTCTAAAGAAAATATATTGAACGAAATTCAAGGAGTCAGTGATTCCAGTAGTTCGATGAGCGAACTGGTAACCAATCCTAACACTGTCACCTTTGAAATATCACATACAGGTAAAGACCCTATTACTCCACAACTTACGACACCGGCTTTAGACCTAAAAGCCAAATTGAGTCTGACTGAATCAAATAATTCAATATCAATCAAGGGAATGTTCACTGGAGATGTTTTTCCGAGTACTGAGGCCTTCATTGTGGGACCAGGCGGTGAAAACAAGCTATTTCTTGGTGGTGCTAATGAACAGGGAGGGATCACAGATCTGGTAGGAGACAATCAGGAGAAACTGTTCAATGTAGACCTCAAAATCGAGCTTGACGCTAGTAGTAACTTCAAAAATGTAATACAAGGTGGTAAGCATTATTCACCTCAACAATGGAATCAAAAAGTTAAAAATGAATTTTCTCAATCAAAAAAATAGAACCATGACAAGAAAATTGCAGAGTTGGATGCCCACATTAATACTTTATCTGGGATTCGGTTTTGGTTTGAACGCCCAAACCAATCAGGAGTGTATTAACGACCTGGATGACAATCAGAGCCATTCTGAGCAAATCAGGCAGCTGGCCGGTTGCCTGTATGGTGATGGCGAAAAACCGGTAATCGGTAAAGTCATTGCCAGTTTTATGCCTTATGAAGACCTGAATGCCTTTACCGGAAATCAGGATGAATTCAGCCCCTATACCAGTAAGTGGGCACCAGCAGATGGCCGGGATGTAGCCGGGTCTGTCTATGCCTTTATGTCCCGCAACAGCAACAATGTGCCAGACCTAAGAGGGCTGTTTATTAGAGGTGCCAATGATTTTGGAGTCACTTTCGATGGCAACGTCAAAAACCCGGTTCCCAAAGCAAGAAAAAACCCGGATGACCTGTCTGTCGGCACTTTTCAGTCAGACGCTTTTCAGGGGCATCGCCATAGTGTTGAAGAAGGAGGAATTCAACCCAATATTGTCCATAATCAAGGATCTGGCCCACAACAAAAAGCGGCTGGTGGAACACATGATATTAGACGTTTACGGTTGATTTTAGACCCTATAGAAGATGGCAAAAATGGCCCGCCTCGTACAACATCAGAAACTCGTCCCAAGAACATCACGGTCTTCTATTACATCAGAATCAACTGATATGAAAAAGCAACTATTTATATGTCTACTCCTTCTGGCCACTATTGTTCTTCGAGGTCAGGACAGTCAGAGCTGTATAAGTCAGTTAGATGGCAATGAAGATAGAAAAGCACAAATTGGACAATTGATGACTTGTTTGTATTCAAAGACTAATCAACCTGAGCTAGGGGAAGTGATTACCAGCATATTAGACTACGACACATTCAGTGCTACCTATGGAGATAGTGAAGATTTCAATGTGTATACGAGTAAGTGGGCCCCGGCCGATGGTCGGAATATAGAGGGTTCAGTTTATGCATTTCTGAGTCGTCAAATTGCAGTCCCGGATTTTCGAGGAATGTTTTTAAGAGGGCTCAACAGTATGGCTCCAGACCGTGGTGAAATGGGACTAATTGCTAATCAACGAGACCCGGAGGCGAATAGGAATGTAGGAGAGTTCCAATTGGATGCTTTGCAAGGGCATTGGCATGAGTTAGGCTCAGCAGCTGGTGATATCGGAAATGCTCGTGGGAATGTGCGAGGCACAGGTAATGCTCTTGCGAGACCTGCCGATGGTGCAAAAAATGGCAATATTTCGAAAGCGGTGTACGCCATTGCTGATGGTGAGAACGGGATTCCTAGAATAAGCAAGGAGACACGCCCAAAAAATGTAGCAGTCTATTACTATATAAGAATTAATTGATATGAAAAGAATTAGTCTATTATTATTCATGCTTGGGTTTGCCTGGCATACCAATGCTCAAAATAGCAATCAGGAGTGTATAAACCAGTTAGACAAGTCCAAAGGACGACCGGAGCAGATTTTCCAATTCACTACTTGCAAATACCCCGGGAATTCGCAGCCTGAGCTAGGCAAAGTAATTGCCAGTTTTTTGGACTATGAAACCTTCAGTGCTACTTATGGCGATTTTGGAAATTTCAATCGTTATAAAAGCAAATGGGCTCCGGCTGATGGGCGTGAGGTAGGGGGCTCAGTTTATGACTTTTTGAATCAAGCAACCACAAGGGTGCCTGACCTTAGAGGGGTATTCATCAGAGGAGTCAACGATATGGGAGTTACCGATGCACCAAATACTCAAGCGCAAAGGCTCAACCCTGATACTTTGCAACCTGGTGATTTTCAGGATGATGCATTAGAAAAACATAGGCATCATACAACCATTAGGTATTATACTGGAGCGGTTCACCCTCAGAACGCAGAGGCCATAGTTAATAGTAAAACAAGGGTCAATGAAGCATCAAATCCTGTTTTGAAAACGACTTATGTTGGAGGGACTGAAACCAGGCCTAAGAACGTGACGGTTTATTACTATATAAGAATCAACTAGACTATGCCTAACAACCAAGAGAGTTTCGCCTATATTCAGGAAAGAATAGACAGTGGTGACTTCAATAGTCATGAAGAGACAATTGCTGCTTTAGTTGAATATCATTACCAGGGAGCGGAAATACCTCCTCTGGGTGCAATGATTGTCGCATACTTGCCATTCGATGTCTATTCTGCCAGCCAAGGACAGGCATTTCCGTTCGACTCTTTTACAAGCAAGTGGGCACCAGCAGATGGGAGAAGTGTTGCTGGCTCGATATACGCTTTTATCAATAGTGATACTGACGCAGTTCCAAATCTCAGGGCACCATTTGTAACACGTCTCTTACGACGTCCTACCGATATTCAGTTTTATCATTATTTAAGAATCAATTAACTGTTTCGCTATGAAATCTTACTTAATTTTTTTTATAGGCCTTTTTGGATGCTTCAATCTGATTGGTCAAAGCACACAAGATTGCCTTCAACAGCTCAACGATCAGAAAGAGAGACTGGATCAAGTCGTTGATTTTATGGCCTGCCGTTATCAAAAAATTGATCCTCCACAAATCGGTCAAATCGTAGCTAGCTATCTTGATTACAGGCATTTTTCAGCTGTTTCAGGCCAAAACGAAGCGTTTAATAGCGCTACCAGTAAATGGGCACCAGCAGATGGGAGAAATGTGAGCGGCTCGGTATATGCATTTGTAGTAAGTAGATCTAATAATGCACCAGACCTAAGGGGTGTTTTCCTGCGTGGTTTGAACGCTATGGATCCTGAAAGAAGTACTCTAGACCTTGTTCCAGAACGTGCCGACCCGCAGGTAAGAAATGTTGGCGAATTTCAAATGGACACTTTTCAAGATCACACACTTTCATACACTTTGGGAACTGCCAATGGTCCTAACCCAAATGTAATGAGACCCGGTGTGGGAGAATTTTTAGGTAAGCTAAAAGCTCAAAGTGCAGGAGAGCCTAGAGTTGGATTGGAAACCAGACCAAAAAATATAGCAATCTACTACTATATAAGAATAAATTAATCTGTATCAATAATGCAAAATACACAAGAGAGTCTCTTATACATTCAGGACAAACTCGATAATGGTGATTTTAACTCACGCGAAGAAGCTATAGTCGCATTAATGGCATACCGTTATGGTCAGTCTGAATCCCCAGGCCTAGGAACCATCGTCTGTTCTCCACTTCCGTTTTCGTTATTCTCAGCTTCTTATGGTCAAAATGGAGATTTTCTGGATGCTATAAGCAAGTGGGCACCTTGTGACGGACGCAGTGTAGCCGCATCCATCTATGCCTTTATAAATATGAACAGCGATCGTGCGCCTGATTTGCGTGGTGTTTTTGTCAGGGCGCTGAACATTCAATTAAATGACGGCAAGGCTATACCTGAAACAGTGCAGGAAAAGCAGGCGGATCCATGTCCAAACCGTCTACCTGAGGATTTTCAAGTTGATGACTTAAAGAGTCACATGCATAACCTCCCTCATCCGTTAGATAGCATAGGTCATACAGTAAATGGCAACGGACATCGCTTGAGGATCGATGCAGATGATGGAAAACCATGGCATAATCTGTCCTGGCCTGGTAGAACTGAGAATTCAGGGGGAAATGAAACTAGACCAAAGAATAGAGCTCTTTATTACTACATAAGAATTAACTAACAAGATGAGACGAATAATAATCCTGACAAACCTTATTTTCCTTAGCAACTACCTTGTGGCACAAAGAGATAATCAGCACTGTCTTCAACAAATTGATCTGAATAATGACCGTGACACTCAGGTCTCTCAATTGATTGAGTGTAAATATGGAAATACAGAACCGCCTGCTATTGGTAGCGTAATTTCAAGTTTTCTGGATTATAAAACTCTTTCAATATTGTATGGACAAAATGCTGAGTTCAGTTCTTACAGAAGTAAATGGGCACCCGCAGATGGGAGAAACGTTGATGGATCTATCTATTCTTTTCTGAACTCCAACTCAAATAATGTACCTGATATGAGAGGCCTCTTTGTAAGAGGTGCAAATGATCTTGGAGTAATTGGAGTGGATCCTGTATCTAAAAACAGACGAAACCCTCAAAACAGCATAGTTGAAGGCTTTCAACCTGACGGTATAAAAAAGCACTCACATAATGCCAATATGAATCTCGGGGCTGAGCCACTCGCTGGTGGCGCCCGAAGCCAGCGAGCAGCCGGCAGCCATGGAACTACCAGTCCAGATTGGGTATCCATTGGTCTTGTCCAGAGTTTTGGAGGAGAAGAAACTCGCCCCAAAAATATCACTGTATACTACTATATAAGAATCAACTAATAATATGGCACGAATTATAAACCTAGCACTTTTCATTTTTATGGGCAATTGCCTCATTGCACAAAAAAGCAATCAAGAATGTCTTAAAGAACTCGATCTCAATGTGAATCGCGGTGCACAGATCACCCAATTGATAGACTGTAAATATAACAATACAGAGCCACCCATCATTGGTACTGTAATATCAAGCTTTCTTGATTATGAAACACTTTCTTCACTATTCGGGCAAACTGTAGAATTCAATGCCTTCATGAGTAAGTGGTCACCGGCAGATGGTAGGAGCGTGGAAGGGTCGATTTATGCTTTTCTCAATGCCAACTCAAATAATGTACCTGATATGAGAGGCATCTTCATTAGAGGAGTAAATGAGATGGGCGTAAATGGAGCACCCCAAGCCAATATTGTCTACCTGAACCCCAAAAATGTATTGGCAGGAGTGCGACAAGTTGATACTTTCAAAGCTCATGAACATGGATACAATGAATCAAAAAATAAAAACAGAAATTATGATGGAACAGCATCGACTACAAAAAAAGCGAATCAAGGTATCGACGAATCTATGACTAAGCCAACTGGCGGAAGCGAAACCCGCCCTAAGAACATCTCAGTATATTATTACATTCGAATCAACTAGAGTTAGATGAATAAACTCCTCCATTATTCAGCGCTTCTAGGCTTGAGATTAGCCTTCTCTAAATCTTAAGTAAATATATATGCTAGACTGTTAGCATAAAGAGCCTCTTCAGGAGGCTGGTTAAGTGCTAAAGAAAAGATTGAGCTTAATGACAAGAAGATCAACTTATGATTGTAAGCTTAATCAAGTCGGATAAAAGTATATTAGAGGACACTCAGATTGCTGTTAGTTACAAACAAAAGCCACCTATTGACTTTATTCGCAGTTATTGATTTTTAAGATTTCCTCCTTATGTCCGAATCAATAACCACTGATTCGGATGGTTGTATGAAATTATGTGAGTCTAATTGGAGTTAAATCAAGCCAACTTATGAAGACGTCAATTTGTTGTACCTATGTTGTACCCAAAAATACAGAAACGAAAAAGCCCCTTAAAAAGGGGCTTTAAACGTACCAGAGGCGGGACTTGAACCCGCACGAGCAAAGCTCACAAGATTTTAAGTCTTGCGTGTCTACCAATTCCACCACTCCGGCATTGTCTTCCATAGCTTTAGCGAAGGAAGACTTAGGCTACTATGTAGCCATTATTTTTTAATAGACTTTAAAAGAAAAAAGCGTGATCATCATCGCGCTTTTTCACTGAGCGGGAGACGGGATTCGAACCCGCGACCCCGACCTTGGCAAGGTCGTGCTCTACCAGCTGAGCTACTCTCGCTTATTAATCAGTACTTTAACGCCTTGCGCTTATAGCAAAACGGAGTGCAAATTTAGTGAAGGGGTTTAAATATGCAATGTGTTAATGAATAATTTTAATCTTTCAGTTTCGCCTTGATCTCGTTTAGCTTTAATAGTGCCTCAACGGGTGAAATGGTATTGATATCCAGGTTCTCTAAAAGCTCCTTGATTTCATTAAATGTCGGATCGGCCTCAAACATGCTCAATTGGTAGTTATTCTTAGGCACCTCCTTAAGCCTGTCTTCGGTTTGGTTGCGGATTTTGTCTTTCTCCAGGTGACTCATTATTTCAGCTGCACGAATTACCACCGGATTTGGCATACCAGCCATTTGCGCTACATGAATGCCAAAACTGTGCTCACTACCTCCTTCTTTGAGCTTGCGCATAAATATCACCTTGTTACCTACTTCCTTTACTGACACGTTGAAATTCTTGATTGCGGGAAAATCCTCCTGCAATTGATTCAACTCGTGATAATGCGTTGCAAAGAGCGTCTTGGGTTTGAATTTTTTATGATTGTGGAGGTATTCAACAATGGACCAAGCAATAGAAATGCCATCGTAGGTGCTGGTCCCACGGCCGATCTCATCCATTAATACTAGGCTTCTTTCACTCAGGTTGTTTAAGATGCTAGCCGTTTCCGTCATTTCAACCATAAAAGTGGACTCGCCTTTCGAAAGGTTGTCTGAGGCGCCAACACGGGTAAATACCTTATCCGTGATGCCCAATATGGCCTTGGATGCTGGCACATAACTGCCCATCTGAGCCATTAGCACAATCAAGGCAGTTTGTCTTAATAATGCCGACTTACCGGCCATGTTGGGTCCGGTGATGATCAGTATCTGATGGGTATGGTCGTTGAGATGAACATCGTTAGGCACATAATCTTCCCCAATGCCTAATTGCTTTTCAATCACCGGATGGCGCCCGTCCTGAATCTCGATCAGCATCTTTTCGTTCATTTCAGGTCGGCAGTAGTTGTTTAATTCTGCGACCTGAGCAAAGGAGATCAGACAATCGATTTGAGCTATGATTCTGGCATTCTGCTGAACCTGAGTCGTGTATTGTGCGGTAAATTCCACCAATTCCGCGAACATGCGCTGCTCAATTACCTGGATTCTGTCTTCAGCATTTAAGATTTTCTCTTCGTAGGTCTTTAATTCCTCCGTGATATAACGTTCTGCATTTACCAGGGTCTGCTTGCGTATCCACTCTTCAGGTACCTTGTCTTTGTGCGCATTGCTCACTTCCAGATAATAGCCAAAGACCTTGTTATAGGCAATTTTCAAGGAGGAGATGCCGGTAGCTTCAATCTCCCTTTGCCTGATTTGTACCAAGTAGTCTTTGCCACTTCCAGAGATTTTCCTTAGCTCATCTAACTCCTCATCAATGCCGTCATTAATAATTCCGCCCTGATGTACCAGCATCGGAGGATCTTCTTTGAGATCAGACACGATTTTGTCGTGAAGCTCCTCACAGGCATCAAGCCCATCTGAAAGTACCTGGAGCGTTTTGTTACTGTCTTTGGAGAGGTAGGTTTTAATGGGCGCAATATTTTCAAGTGCATTTCGGAGCTGTTGCAGCTCACGGGGATTGATTCTACCTACAGCCACTTTGGAGATTAATCGCTCCAAATCATTGATGGCTTTAAGATGCTCAGCAATCTGATCCCTCAGACCTGAGTTTTTGTGAAATGCCTCAACTACGTCTAGGCGCTCTTCGATTTTAGCGATGTCTTTGAGAGGTAGCACCATCCATCGTTTCATCAGGCGAGAGCCCATTGGTGTTAATGTATGGTCAAGGATATTAATGAGTGGTATACCACCCTCATGTTGAGGATAAACCAATTCGAGGTTTCGAATGGTGAACTTATCCAGCCAGACATATTTGTCTTCTTCCAATCGGCTGATAGAAGCGATGTGATTGATTTCCTTGTGCTCAGTCTCTTCGAGGTAATACAAGATTGCTCCGGATGCGATGACACCCAACTGTAAACCATCAATTCCAAACCCCTTAAGACTGGCTGTGCCAAAATGGGTCGTTAGTCGTTCGTTTGCATAGTCGATCGCATAGACCCAATCGTCAAGGTGATAGGTGTTAAAGTCATCTTGAAAATGCTGATAGAACTGATCTCGCTGAGACTTAGAGAAGATAATTTCTGACGGATTCAGGCTTTGAATAAGCTTGTCTATATAACCGGAATTGCCTTCAGCACAAAGAAATTCCCCAGTAGAAAGATCAAGAAATGAGATACCGATTTCGTCATTTTGGAAATAGAGCGAGGCTAGGTAATTGTTGTGTTTTTTATCAAGGACGTTGTCATTGAAGGAAAGTCCTGGAGTTACCAACTCCGTGACTCCACGCTTAACAATACCCTTAACCGTCTTAGGGTCTTCGAGCTGATCACAAATGGCAACCCGATTGCCTGCGCGTACAAGCTTTGGCAAGTAAGTATCCAGAGAGTGGTGCGGAAACCCGGCCAATTCGATGTGACTCGCGGACCCATTGGCACGCTTGGTGAGTACAATGTCAAGCACCTTGCTAGCCTTGATGGCATCTTCTCCAAAAGTCTCATAAAAATCACCAACGCGAAAGAGTAACAAGGCACCGGGGTGCTTTGCTTTGATGGCATTGTATTGCTTCATCAAGGGAGTTTCCTTCGCTGCCTTTACCTTCGACATAAATGATGGGTTGCACGGTTTGAGACGAACAAAAATATAAAAATAATAGCGCGAAGCCGCAGCCCAGCCCTATACTTTCAGGTCCATTTTTGTAAGTCCGTATTGACGGCTTTGGCTGGCCTTCAAATCAGGAAAATTAAAGAGGCGAGTTCGGGATAATTAATTTATTCATCAACCAGTTTTTACTATAGTAACAATTATCGGTCATCCCGTCTTGCTTTCGCGAAGCTTCAGCGAAGCAAAGAGGGATCTTTTTCAGTAGTAAAATCAGGCTTGCTTATTAAACCTGAAAAGATTTCTCCGTCCCTAAACTCGGGACTACGAAATGACCGTAGGATGATGATTCCTAAAGTAGGGGAGAATATAGCTAAAAAGTCAAGCCAAGTTTAAACTCCACCCGCCTGAGCTTCCAATCGGTAGTGCGTTCAAAACTAACCTGCTGAACACTTGTTTTTAGGTCTTGCCGTTTCGAACCGATGGAAAGAGTCAAATTATTTCTCCTAAGGGCCCATTGGTAGCCAATTCCCCAACCTGTCATTTTGTTTCCCTTCACTCGACTATAAAAATCTCCGGTGATGTCTCTTTCGCGAGCTAAGGCATGGCCGGCTTTTAAATAAAAGAAAAGTCTGGAAGGCGTTTTGCCCAGGTCCTTGCGGTATTCAAGGAAGATTGGAAAGAGTTGGAAGTCTGTATAATAATCCGAACTCACCCCAAGGCCTAAGTGGCTATTTCTATTCAATCTTCTAAAGAGCGTGTAGTCAAATGAGAGGTTAGTAATGGACTCACCAAAGTTATTGTCTTGGCCAATCAACAGCCCAACTTGAAAGCGATGATAAAAGTGGGCGGATACTGGAAGGTGATGTAAAGAATCAATGATAAGTCGCTCGGCTATATTTAGCCTGGTTTTTCTTTTTCTGATTTTAAAGGTTGCAATGCTCTTGGTGCTCAGTGTCAAAATGGAACTTGAATCGGTCTGAAAAGTCACTCGATGTTTTTCGACCTCAATCAACCTGCCTTTTAAAAGACTTCCATTTTTCAGATATAGCCTATCCACTTGCGCATTTAGGGTAACTGCGCAAAGAAGCACTGTGACCAGTAGTGCAAATTTTCTGCTAATACTCATCAGGGTAATATTTTGATAGTGCTTAGAAGCTTGATGTCGTTAAGGTCAGAATAGTCGTATTGATGCAAGCCATCATCCCCAATGAGCATGGCAATGTTATTGAATGCGATAATGTCATAGGCTTGAATGGACCCGTCATGAGCCAACAAATTATCTCCTATTTTGGAAAGGTCTGAGCTGTTGAAAACCTTCAGGCCGGCATCACCATCACAAATGAAAAGCGCGTCTCCATCTTTCGAAAGTCCGTGTGGGTTATGCATAGGAAAGGTATGAAGGAGTCTGGGATTGCGAAGATCTGAAATATCAATTACTTCCAATTGATCGGTAAAACCCTGGCATTCCGTGCCTGATCTCAGGGTCACAAAGGCCAGATCACCCTCTACAATGACTGGGTCACAACTATTGATATGCTCATATAGCGAGATGCTTTGAGGATTGCTTCTGTTGCTGATGTCCAGAATGTGCATGCCTCCGCTTGCACCTACAAAGAGTTCATCACCCCTTGGAAAGAGCGTTTCGACATCCCAGGAAACATAAAGATCTTCACCAGATATAGGACTAAGGGGACTAGTCAGCTCAAGGTTCTTAAGCCAGCCACCATCCAGTGCATAAAGGTGTTCTCCTGTTAATGCAAAACGTGCCAATGAACCGGCTATGCCGGGGGCACTTCCAGCCGACCCTGCACTTGCGTTGTCCAATGCAGTTTGCACAAAACCTTCACCCTGTCTTAGCCAAATGGTTGGTCCAAAAAAGCCATTTGAATTACATTCGTCTTTATAAGAGGTGGTTCTTCTTTCTTCAGTCCAATCAGTCACTATCTGTTCCTCATCGCTACCATTATAGTAGTTGAGACTTCCATGAGCAGTGAAAAAATCTTCCATCCTGTTTACTTCAGTGATTGCCTGGAGGTTCGAAATATCGAAGGTGACCAGATCCATATAGCTATCTGTAAAAAGAAGGTTGTCCTTAACTACTATATCGAAGGAGCCGGGAACTTTTATGAAGGCGATATTCTGGGGATCGGTCGGTTGGCGATTATCAATAACATGAATTCCGTTCTTTGGTTCGTTGATAAACAAGTACCCGTCCTTAAAGAAAATTTTGCCGCGAGTGCTTATTTCTCTACCAGGTTCTATGGTCACTGAATTTCTTACCTCCGATTTCAACGAAAAAACGGGCTCGTAATAAATATCAGTGACGGTGGTCTCGCAGTCATCGGTGCAGCCTAAAGTGGCAAAAAGCAAAATGATAAACGAAAAAGCGTAGAAGGGTTTGATATAATCTTTCATGGCAAAAAAAATTGATGTGCTTGTTTCAATTTGACACGGCCGCCTGAAGAAAGGTTGGGAGCGAGATTATTTGAGAGTAAAAACAGACCCCTCACACAATATGAACTAAAAACTTCGTTATATAATCGAGTAGCTTGACAACCCACTCAAATCCACAAATCAATCTTCCTGGTTTATCACCCAATTTCTTTTCTAGAATTATTTATCAATTATTAAAACCTAAGAAGAATGCGACAAACATTTAAAATCGGAGTAGTACTGTTAGTGGCCCTCACTGTGGCCCTGGGATTCAGCATGGTATCGACTTCAAAAAAAAACGATGGCCAACTCGAACAGCTGGTAGCGGAAAAGGCCACGATGGCCAAGGAACTGGCGAGCCAGCAATCTAATTTCAATGAGATCATGAAATTGGTAACGGAAGTGGAGGATCAAATTGCCTCTATTGTGAAAAAAGAGAATTTGGTATGGAACACACAGTCAGGAGAATATCTTGGCAGCAAAGACAAAGTGCTAAAGGAAATAGCGA
This sequence comes from Roseivirga sp., assembly GCA_029262895.1. Classification (GTDB taxonomy): domain Bacteria; phylum Bacteroidota; class Bacteroidia; order Cytophagales; family Cyclobacteriaceae; genus Roseivirga. Next base: position 4,049 of record JAJCYM010000013.1, on the reverse strand, counting down.
TGATTGATGACCTGGTGATTCGATCAAATGAGAACATCGAAGCCCTGGCTGGAAAATTGAAGACTTCAGGTCTTAAGGCGAGTGTTTTGCAGAATAAGATTCAAAGAATGACAGCCGACTTGAAGGAGAGAACCGCAGTTGTGGCTACCCTTAAGGCGGACCTGGAGTTGAGAGATGAGAATTTGAAGGTGTTGACCGCTAAGGTAGTTGACCTTGAAAAGCATAGCATCACGCAGGCCATTGAGATGGGTCAAAAGGAGACTGAAATTGGACGCTTGAAAGCTGACAACAAAGAGTTAAATAAAGTACACTTTGCCATTGGTTCTTTTGACGAGTTGAAAACGAAAGGGCTGGTACAGAAAGAAGGCGGATTCTTAATGTTCGGAAGAAAAGTGGCATTGGGTGATGACCTTGACGAGGAAGCTTTTTCGGAGATTGATGGCCGTCAATTCCATAAGCTCCCGATTGAAGGCAAGAAACTTCAAGTGGTCTCAGATCACCCTAGTAGCTCTTTTGTTATCGTGGAAGATGCCAAGAATGCCGATCTGAAATACCTCGAGATTCTTGACAATGATGAGTTTTGGAGAATTTCAAAGTACTTGGTGGTCTCAGTGAAATAAGAATATGTTTTGACCGGTGTTGTTTGGGGATGTCCGCCTTTTGGGGTGGGCATTTCCTTTTAGCGGCTATGGGGTCATAGAGGTTTTGGCCTGATCAAGGGCCTGATGTTTATTTAAGCCCGATTTGTTTTAGTTTTGCCATATGCGCAAACTCAAAAATGAAGAGTTAAATCGAATCGACCTGGAAACCTTCAAGCAATCCGAGAAACTACCCATTGTGATTGTGCTGGACAATATTCGTAGCATGCACAATGTTGGCTCGGCATTTCGCACTGCTGATGCTTTTGTTGTTGAAAAGATTTACCTCTGCGGCATTACGGCACAACCACCACATCGAGAAATTCATAAAACTGCCTTGGGGGCTACCGATTCTGTGGAATGGGAATATGCTGAAGAAACCAATTCACTTTGCGAGCAACTTAAATCGGAAGGTTATCAGTTGGGGGTAGTAGAGCAGGCCGATGAGAGTATTTCACTTGAGAACTTTAAGCCCGGTACCGATTCGAAATTGGCTATCATCTTTGGCAATGAAGTCTTTGGCGTGGAAGATAAAGTGGTTGAAAAGGCTGATTTTTGTTTAGAAATTCCCCAATTTGGTACAAAACACTCCTTAAATGTGTCCGTGAGCATTGGGGTAGTGCTTTGGGATTTGGTCAATAAAATTAAGTTATCACAATGAAGGAAATCAACAATAACGGCAAGGTCAACCGCTACAAGTACTTGCTTTACTTTTACGGACTCTTTATCGTTTTTATCATCGTCTATAAGTTCGTTTTTCTGCCGGATTTGAGCAATATCATCTTACTTGCCGCAGTTGCTCCGGTTTTCGGGTTTATGTCTTCCCTGGTGAATTGGCCGGTTTATACGCAAATCGTAGATGCTGAGAAAAATGGAATTCTCATCAATACAAGGAGACTTTTCTCCAAACAGCAAAACTCCTTGTTTGTCAATAAATATAACTTCGATAGCTACTTTGAAACAGATCACCTGCATCTTGGGTTGAACATTTTGGATGAGGATGACAAAATGAATCAGCATAAAATCAAAGTGAGCTGGCTTAAGCTCAAAGACCTTCGCGCCTTTGAGGAAAAGCTTAAGGCGATTAATCCGCACGCACCAACCAACCCTGACCCAAAGGGATAATTCCAAACGTCATTCTGAGCGCAGCTTTGCGAAGCGAAGAATCTCCCAATCGTTGTAGCATTAATCTTTGATATGAGCTTTTACTTTCTTTTGCTTCTCCAAAAGAAAGTAACAAAGAAAAAGTGACCAGCATCAAAACCATTGGGGTGATTGCTACTTTCATGGCATCTGAAGCTGCCAATGGTCACGCTGACGCTGGACCTCCACCCTCCAGGCGCTGAACTTGATGGCATAGGGGCCTTTAGCCATGTCGGAATCTGTCCCCCTGTGGAGGGGGTAGGGGGAGGATATAGTAAAATATATTCTCACCTTCTGAAGGAGCTTTTCGAGGCGAAGAATCTCTTTTTTGATTGGTGAGATTCTTCGGTCATGCTTCCCTCAGAATGACGATTACCTAATCATTCCTCAATGCCTCTGTAGGATTGATCCGTTCTGCATGGAAGGTTTTTAACCCGGCAATCATAAAGATAAAAGCAAATGACAGCCCAATGATAAGCGCAAATGTGAAGGGACTCAAATTGATCCGATAGCTGAAATTTCCTAACCAGCCATCCAGCATATAAAAAGTGATCGGAATTGCCATAAGGTTGGTGATGATCATAATCCGTACATAATTATTGGATAGTAAAAACAGCGTCCCCTTCAACTTGATGCCTAATACCTTTCTTATAGCCAACTCTTTAGTGCGCTCCTGAATGGCGTAGGTTAGCAAGGCATAGAGTCCTAATACGGCCAGCACAATTGCCACTACTGTCAAAGCCCCTACAATCTTACTGGTTCGATTTTCTGCCTTGTACAGCTTATCGAACTGCTCATCCATAAACGCAAACTCAAATTCCATTTCTGGAAGCACCTTGTGGAAAGCCGTTTCAATTTGTGCCAAAGTGCTACCCAAATCACCCGACACCTTGACGTTCAACTGGTTTTGTCTCCTGTTCTTGATAATGGCCAAAACGCAAGGGGCTACCTGATGATGTAAAGAGCGGAAATTATAGTCTTTCACCACTCCATCTATCGGCAACATACTACCGGACCCAAATGCACTAAATGACTTGCCTAACGCTGTTTCCCAACCAATCATTTTGAGAGCAGACTCATTCAGAATGTACTTCACCCGTTTTTCTGAGCTCGGATTACTGATCTGCTCCAGGTCTCCTTCCACCAATTCGAGACCGACTGTTTCGATAAAGTCCTCATCGATATAGATAATAAACATGCTCTGATCTTCGGTTTTACCCTCATAGTCGATGCCATGATTGCCATTGGCACCTCCCGGTAGAAAGCTGGAAGCCGAGATGGACCTGACTCCTGAAATTTGCGCCATTTCTGCCTTTAAAAGGCTACTCTTGCCTTGGGCATCAGCATTGTTCAAAGCCACATTTACCACTCTTTCCTTGTCGAGACCCAGGTCTTTATCTTTCATAAACATGAGTTGTTGGTAAATGAAGACACTCGACACAATCAAGACGGTGGAGATCAGAAACTGCAATCCGAGCAGGGCATTCTTCAGACCTCTACCTTTGCCGCCTGCTTTCATGGCGCCCTTTAAGGCCATTATGGGCTGGAAGGAAACTACAAAGAAGGCGATGTATGAGCCGGAAGACATTGATATCAACAAGAGTAGGCCCACCAGAATAGTGAGCAACATCGGATCTGAAAAATCAAAGGCCACCTGACTCTCCATCAACTCATTGACCGCAGGAATAAACAGGAATTGCGAGATGATCAAAGCTACCGCTAACGCAAAGAAAGCTACCATTAATGATTCAGTGATAAATTGAGCGACTAATTGTCCTCGTAAAGCGCCCACTACTTTCCTTACACCAACTTCTTTGATCCGCTTGGTAGATGCAGCGATGCTTAAGTTAACGAAATTGATAAATGAGATAAAGAGAATAGCTACAGCTATGGCCGAATAGATATAGATGTACTTAAAATTGTACGAAGGTTTCATATTGCCGCGATTGTCCACAAAGTGAATATCCGTGACAGGCTGAATACCGATATTGGCCAAATCAAAATTGCGGTTGGTGCCAATATTCAGCTCTATTTCCTGGATTTTGGCCTGAACTGCATCTCGATCCGACCCTTCAGCGAGCCGCAAATAGGCATAATAGTTAAATTGACCCCAGTTAGAAGTAAGGCTGGTGCCACTCAGAACTCTTTCCAGATTTTCGAAGGAAATCAGGAAGTCCATGTCGAAATGAGAGTTATGTGGCACGTCTTCATAGATGCCAGTGATGGTAAAGTCCAGGCGTGAATCCACACGAAGTTGTTCACCAATAG
>JAJCYM010000012.1 GCA_029262895.1 Roseivirga sp. | reverse complement strand
CTTCCCATTCCGAACAGAGAAGTTAAGCCCACCAGCGCTGATGGTACTGCCTTTACCGGTGGGAGAGTAAGTCGCTGCCAATCTTATTTATTCGTTCAAACAACGAAAACAACACAATCTAAAAGCACCAAGCTTAACAACCTGGTGCTTTTTTTATGCTCTTAACTTAGAAATGGGAGGTGGAGTTATGAAGTAGCGGGACCCACAATGCATGTACTCAATGAATTAACATCCAGGTGCTGTCGACTTTGAGTTAGCAAATCAGCACTTGAGATTTCATCAAGAGTATCAAAATAATCCCTATAGTAGCTATAATCCAGTCCTTGATAGTGTACAGCTTTGAATCGATCCATCAAAGAAAATGGAGTAGCGACAGTGGATGAAAAGGTACCAAGCATATAATTTTTTACTGTATCCAATTCGTTTTGAGGAACTTCTTGAGTTTGAAGGCTTTCAATCTCTTTAAAAATTTCATCAACGGCCTGCTGAGTGAACTCTCCTTTTACATCGGTGGAAATGCAAAAATACCCATCGTGATTTAAGGCATAGAGATTAGAGTGGATTCCATAAGTCAACCCCTTTTCTTCCCGAATATTCTTCATCAAACGAGAACCAAAAAAGCCACCAAGTAACTCATTTGTAACTAACAATTTGATATAATTGGGATGTGCTCTATTGAAAAGCCGTTTCCCAATTTTGAGAGAAGATTGTACAGAATGCGGCTTATCAATCCAGAGATGTTTAGTCGGGTCGGGAGTGATGTCCAAATTTACAGTTGATACTTTCGGAACCGATGCCTGACCAAAGAGTTCATCCAGTTGGCTTTGAAAATCTTTCGGTAGTACACCAGAAATGAGAATGTCAAAACTCCGAAAGTTGCTGTCATAGAATTCTCTTACATCTGTTACTTGGATGTTTCCCAATTCGTTTATACTGGCTGCTCTTCCATAGGGATGATCTTTCCCGAATATGGAATTCCTGAATTGAACGGAACACAAATAGTTGTTCTTTTCTTCATTCAGTCTGATTCTTTGAATTTCTTTTTTCTTAAGCTCCGAAAACTCTTTTTCGTCAAATTTAGGCTGCATTAAGATTTCAAATGTGAGTCTAATGATTTTCGAAAAATGTTTCGTCAATCCAAACACACTTATAGAAGTATTATCAAAGCCGGGATTGAACTCTATAAATGCGCCCAGTGAGTCAAAATCATTGGCCATTTGAGTGCCTGTGCGCTGCTTTGTGCTCTCGTTGAGCATTTTGAGTGTAAGAGGCACTAAATCATACTGTGATGAATAGGCACTTCCTGAACGTATGGTGAACTCTAATTTGAAAATTGTTTGATCCCCATGTTGTATATAGAAAAGCTCTCGCCCGTTGCTTAAATGGGATTGTTGAACTTCCGGAATTTTAAATTGGCCAATTTTTTGAGATGGTGGCGGTGTTAGCCTGTCAAGCATTATCAATCGGCTATTGTTCTTTTTTATCTATGGAATAGGTCAAACCGAATCGGAGTGTTTCGGCCAGTGGGTTGTCTTGGCCTTGGGGTACGAGATAAGCAAAATCAAATCCAAATTTGTCATGATTGAACCCTACACCCATAGTAAAATATCGTCTATTTCCTTTTTCGGGACTCTCGTAGAAGTGGCCTGCTCTTATTGAGAATGTCTCTTTGTAGTTGTATTCAACTCCTGCCGAAATCATTATTTCCTTGAGTTCTTCAGAAAAGCCTCCAGGTGCGTCTCCGAACGAACCAAATATACCAGCTAGTAACGATTTGTTACTTGTAGCTCCATTTAGTTGTGGTGTTGGTACCATCAACTTATTCAAATCCAGGGCAAAAGTAATTTTATTATGAGGGTCTAAATAAGTTGTAAGGGCTGATCCGAGTCGAAGATTAGTTGGAATAAAATCTTCCTCGTCTGCGCTGTTATATGAAATTTTAGAGCCAATGTTTGAGATTACTGCGGCCAAGCCTAATTCAGCATTTTTCCCAAACAAGGAGAGTGTTGATTTGTTGTAGATGCCTATATCGGCAGCGATACTGGTTCCTGGTTTTGGATCACTGACGGGATTTGCTGTAATGTTACCCGATAGGTTGGAACTGATGTATTTACCCGTTACTCCAATGCTGAAATTATCACCAAGCACACGGGAGTAGGAAGCCGCAATCGCAAATTCACGTGGATTAAAGCTTCCAAGAGTATTTCCTGCACCATCGGTTAAGTCAATGTCTCCAAGGTTAAAGAAGGTCATAGCCAAACCAAAGGTCTGTAAGTCATCAATCTTTTTATATCCTGAGATATATGAGAGCGACATATCATTTACAAACTTTCTTAACCAAGGGGTATAGGAAACGGCAAACCCCAAATCTTTGTTGACAAAGGCTAGTTTAGCAGGATTCCAGTGAATTGAGTTTGCATTTGGGGCAGTAGCGGCTCCGGCATCACCCATAGCTCCGGAAATTGGATCTGGTGCAATTGTCAAAAAAGGAACGGCAGTTGTGATAACTCTTCTATCCGGATCTTGTCCTGAGACGATCACTGAATTTTGAGCTGCTAAAAATGATGAAGCAAATGCAAGTAAGAATACTATTAAGATGCTTCGGGAAAGGTTGCCCATTTGAATTTTTGTTCAAAGATAAAGATATATTACTAATTTGAAATGATGAGTTTTTGCCGCTTTGAATACGTTTCCCCACTACTTTCAGATCTCAAAATAACGTTATAGATATAAAGGCCATTACTGAGCTTTGAGCCATCAAAGTTTGTCCCATTCCACAATATCTCTTGTACCGAATTGGCCGAAGAAGCTGTCTGATAGAGTGAGGTAATTTTTTCACCTCTGTTATTGAATATTTCCACAGTCAATTCTACCCGTTCACCAGCGCTGTTATGAGCTATTGAAAATGTAGTGCTAGTGATAAACGGATTTGGAAAGTTAGTTATGTCTGTAATCAAGGTTGAGTTATCATCACTTACTATAAATTCTAATGTCGAAGTCTGCGAATTATTGTAATTGTCCCAAGCTTTAATTGTTAGTCTATTTGGTCCAGAATGAAGGTTCCTCAAAGGAAAGTCAACCCAGCCTATGGTGAAGTCATCTTTGATGGTGGTAAAGAATGGATTCAAATTGAATTGAACAGAGTCATTCAAAACGGCCGTGATTTCCTGACCTATACCAGCTTGAGAAATATTAATGCCGTTTTCATCGACTATTTTTACCAAAAGTGTCGCATTGGATTTGATAAAAAAGGGGCCATTAGAAAGCGTATCATTCAAATATGCCAAAATCTCGGGAGGGCTGTTGTCAGGTGCTTCCAAATCTGCGGTTCCTCCTAATATGAAATCTACATTAGAACCAAGAGCGTCTTGAGTGCCGTTTTCGTTAATTGCATACATGACCATTTTCCCCGCTCCCCAGTTGTAATCAATGTTTAGAGGGACGACAAACTGAAGCGAAAAATTGCCATGAGAAATTGACGCTGTACCCTTAAAGAGTGCACTATTTCTTTCTTCGAATTCAAAAACCCGACTTTCAGTTCCTTTAGTTTGAATTTTTTGCCTTTTGTCTAAAAGCTCAAAATTAAGAGTGCCATTGAAGCTTCCATCCTTGACTCCATCTTGTTCTATCTGCCCTGAAATTTGAACTCTTTGAAGTGCTTTGATGGTGTCGATTTCCAGAGGATCAACATTTAAACCGTTGATGGATTGAATGGATATATCTTTTGACGGATAGGCAAGTCTCATTGATGGATCACCCAGAAGTAGAAAATTGCGATTCAGGCTTCCATTTAAACTATTGTTCTTAGTAAATTTTATGATGTCACCCAAACGTGCATAGTTGCCATTTTCTTGTTCAAGGATACTTCCATAAAGGGCAAGGTTAAGGTCATAATTGGTGCTGGAAAATACTGGCCTCGCAGTGGTGATTAAAGCAATAGCACCGCCATCATCCTTAAATAGCATTTTTTCGGCACCGGAAATGATCGAAGGATCATCGTTTCTCCCAAATTCACAGGTAGCGGTTACGAGTAAAGGGAGGTTGTCAATATTTGACATTTCATCAATCAATTCAAGCGTCAAAACCCGTTCCTGCATCCAACCAGTTTCAGCACCGTGACCGGTGAAATTCAAAACAAGAACGCCTTGTTCAATGGAATTGAGCAATGATTGTTGAGCTGAAGGCGAAAATTCACCGGTAGGTTGACGCTCTTGTTCAAAAGCATCCAAGTATAGCTTATGGACATTAAAGTCGTCATAGGTTGTATCTACCAGAGTGGCTAGTTGGTCTGCATCTCGCTGATGGATATTATTGTCACCGTCATCAGCTACAAACAGCAATCGGCTTCGCCAATCACCTAGTGTCTGTGATGACGTTTGGTAATTAATGATCTTGTCGATGGCAATCTCAGCGTCTTCAGGCGAAGTGGCAGGGATTCTGCCTATGCCAATGTCTAAAATATGATCACCAATAGCTGATTCTACCCACTCCCCTTCGTCTTCATCAAGGAACCCAAAGAAATCGTCAGATGAAAAGGAATTTAAAGGGTCAATTGAATTTCTCGCTTCATAGGTAGGTGTGAAATTAGTGTTTTGATCAATTCGACTTTTATAGTCGTAGGAGCCTCTGCCAAAGAAGAGTACATACTTCAGTTTGCCACTTTGATTGTACATGTATCTAATAAAATCTCTAATAGCTGAGATGTCTTGGTTTCCAGAGGAGAATTCGTTGTATATACTGGTTAAGTCAACCACGGTGGTTTCTAGTCCATCATTAGATTGCCTGAAGTCTGCCAACCTTTGGGCTTGTGATAAAAAATCTTGGTGTGAAATGATTATGAAATCAGGGGAGCTCATTCCATGCAAATCCTGGTTTTCAAGTGGCTCGAATGAGGTAACCAAACTGATTTCGGAGGGATTAAATACTACATATTCCTTGAGTCGATCTGAAAAATCACCAAAGCTGTTGAGCCCGGTAGAAAAATCTGATTCCTGAAGCGATGGATCAAGGGGATTTGATATGTTCCAAATCATTGATTCGGCTGTGGTATTGCTTATCTGATAAGTAGAAATTCCGTTTTCCAACGATTGAACACTCCGAAACGGAGTTTGCTCATTACTAAGTTGTAATTGGGCTGGAACGTCCAGAATGAATTCATCCAAATAGGCCAGGGCACTTGTGGAGCCATTTCTGTCGAAAGTGAATTTCAAATTAGAAAGAGAGGAACGACCGGCAGCGGGAACGGACCAGGTCCTGTTTTTGTCATTACCTTTTCTTGTATAGCGTGCATTGGCAATAGAATTAAAATTAAGCTGCCCTATTTGATTGCCATCTAATTCAACGGTCATTGATGATGAAAGGAATGATTGTGCCATGGCCTTAGTGTAGATGCCTATGGTTCCTGTAGCGGCTAAACCATCAAGTGACAAATCAAACGTCTTTTCATTCTGGCTGTCGAAGCGCTCGCCATACCACTCTCTACCAGAGCCGAGAATATTGAAAAGATCTTCTTCATGCCAGATTAATTTATTGTAGGTTTCGATCAGGGGAAAGCCAGTACCGAGGTTGGGATTCGAAGCTATTCTCTTTCCAGCAGTGTTTTTTACCGTAATGAAATAAGAAACTTGATCGGTGTATAAGTTTTTTTCAAAGCTGAAGGTTTGGTCTTTGTCATCAAAAGACCTGGCACTAACAGCGTCAACATAAAACAGGATATAATCTTCACTATTGAAAATACCGTCCAATCCACCATGCACATAAATGGCGTTTTCATGTAAATCCTGAACCCTTTCAACGGCATTGCTTTGTGAAAGCATACCACCACCATTTCCGTAAATAGCCAGATTCGCAGGGTCTATTTGCACAGGGTCAAATCCCATATCAGTTAAAACGGATCGGTCAATTTTGTAGACTCCGGCTGTAGCAAATGACATTTTTACCCATTTCCCATTGGCAAGGACGCTGGATTCTTGTGCGAAAGAAGGGCTTTGAAAGACTATCAAAGACAAAGACATGATCAATACTCTGAAGTAGAGTCTCAACTTAGGTTGAAGGTTGATCATTGAATTCATCTTAGTTAAAACGACTAATTAGTTGTCTTCTTGTTTGGACTAGACAAAAGAGACAACAGAACATAAAACCCGATAATAAGTGGAATTGAAGATTCTCTAAAAAGCAGGATCATTGTCAGACTTCCAAGAACCAATGTCCACTTATCCCAATTTTTACCGAAACTAAAATCGTTGAATTTTAGTGAAATCAAGGTAATGGGAGTGACCATCATCACAGAAGACACCAGCATAAGCAGCAGTAAGGCAATACTATTAGTCAAAAAACTACTTAAAAGTGTTGTTCCTGCAAGAATGAGTGGAATTGCACTGGCCAAAATGCCACTTGCAGGTGTTGGTAATCCTTTAAAAGAAAGCTTTTGTGAGTCATCAATGTTGAATTTCGCCAGCCGGAGCGCTGACAGAATAGCGACCAAAAATGACAAGTATTCCAACGGTAGGTCAAATTGACCTTTTAACAAGGTGAAATAAATCAAAGAGGGTAACACCCCGAAAGTCACTAAATCGGCAAGGGAGTCCAATTGCTTGCCTAATTCGGAATACGCCTTTAGAATTCTGGCTAAAAAGCCATCAAGAAAATCAAACCCGGCAGCGAGCCAGATCAGGTATGCAGCCTTTGTCGGTTCACCATCGAAGAGTAGTACAATACCCAAGACTCCACAACTGAGGTTGGCTAGTGTAAATAAATTGGGGATGCTGTTTTTTAAAGACTTAATCAATCGATTTAATATATGGCACAAAAAGGGTTGGTTCTCTTTTCCTGGCCTAACGTAGTACTTCCACCGTGCCCAGGATAAACCACCATTTCATCATCAAATTTAAAGAGTTTGTTTTTGATACTGCTTATTAGTGTGTTAAAGTCTCCACCAGGTAAGTCAGTGCGCCCGATACTTCCTTCGAACAGGACATCTCCTCCAATACAGAAGTTCTCTTCGACATTGTAAAAAGCAATATGTCCGGGTGCATGCCCGGGCAGAAAAATAACTTCAAGCTCAGAGTTGCCAAAGCTTATGGTATCGCCTTCATTAATGAAAGCATCAGGTTCAGCAGGCTCATAACCCTGGAAGCCATAGCTTGGTGCGTAAACTGTCACCGACCTTAAAGTTTCAGCGTCTTTGCTGCTGATTTCAAGTTTAAGGCCAAACTCTTTTTTCACATAGTGGTTGCCAAGCACATGATCAATGTGCCCGTGTGTGTTTAAAAGCCTGGTTGCGGTAAGTCCATTTACTGTCAAGAATTGCTTCAATTCTTCTTTTTCGTAAGATTCATAGCAACCAGGGTCAATAATTATCGCTTCGCCCGTCTCATCATAGAGCACGTAGGTGTTTTCCATAAATGGGTTAAATGAGAAGTGCTTGATTGATATCATAGGCCTAAAATTGGGTCAAATTTGATTGATCCTGAGCTCATATCAAAAATACTTCTCTTAATTTCGCTTTATGAAATATGATTTCATTGTGGTGGGGCAGGGAATTGCGGGAAGTGTGTTGGCAGATCATCTAATTTCAGCAGGTTTTCAAGTTATGGTTATCAGTGAGCCTGAGCTCTCGAATTCTTCCAGAGTGGCCGGAGGGCTCTATAACCCAATCACTGGAAGAAAAATGGTGAAAACCTGGCAGGCGGATGGACTGTTCGAATACTTGGAGACGTATTACGAACAGCTTGAGAAGAGGCTCGGCTCAGACTTTTTGCAAAAGAAGCCTATATATCGACCTTTTTTTTCCATAAGCGAGCAAAATGAATGGATTGCTAAGAGTATTGACGATGAGTTCTCACCCTATATCCAATCCGTCTTCGATAAGCCAAAGTTCTCCGATCAGGTAAATGATGAATTTGGAGGTTTGCTACTCAAAAAATGCGGTTACCTGAACACAAATAATTTTCTGGAGAGCTTTGCGGTTTTTTTGAAAAAAAAGGGCTGCTTTAGGCAGGAATTCTTTGATATTGAGGCGCTTCAACTGGGTGATGGAGGTTTGACATATAAAGGACTGTCAGCGGACAAAATAATCTTCGCAGACGGGCAACTTTTGACAAAAAACTCGTTGTTCAATTGGTTACCACTCAGACCGGTAAAAGGTGAGTTGCTTTTTATAAAGGTGGAAGAGCCAATTGATGTCATTTTTAATAGAGGAGTTTTTGTGATTCCGATAGGTAACGGAATCTGCAAGG
>JAJCYM010000011.1 GCA_029262895.1 Roseivirga sp. | reverse complement strand
GCGAACAGGCTGGAGAGGCCTCCTATGAGTTTCGCTTGGGGCAAAACAACGGACGTAAGATAGCCACGCACCCTCCCGGTACGCACTGGTACCACCCACACTCACATGGCTCTACTAATATGGAAGTAGCCAGTGGTATGGCCGGCTTTCTGGTAGTAGAAGGTGATGTAGATGATGCCATCAATAAATACATGACCGGTAAAAAGGACATTGACACAACGCTCAAAACAGGGAGATATAATTACCGGGAAAGACTTATGATGCTACAGCGCGTGCTGGTACCTTCAGTGGATCAGGATGCAAAACGTATTGGGCTGAAAAAAGGAGCAACCCCTGCTACGAATGGCAGCCCTACAGCAGACGTCATCACCATGAATGAAGGTGATGTCGAACGCTGGCGAGTGCTCAATGGCAGTGTAGATGGCAAAGGCTATGTGCGCTTTATGGTACTTGAAGGACAGTGGGTGAATGAAAAACCTGAGAAAAAAGCAAAAACCATAACCGGCACACCAAGAAAATCTGCCTTCCCACGGGGTAGCCAAATGCGAAAGAGATTAAATCAGGTCAAACAATTGCTTTACGTAGACCCCTCCGATGGTACACGATGCCTGCCTTCCACCAAGGACATTGAATCCAGAAAGCAACATTTATATCAGATGGCTGCAGATGGTGTAACCTTGGTGAAAGAGGAAGGAGGTCAGGATAAGTATTATATCAAGGACCTGCAAAATGACACTCAAAACCCGCTCTATCAGGACTATTCCAACCTGGGAGACTGCTATAAAAATGCAGAGAATCTGAAGGCTTGTTATAACCTGTCTAATGAGTTGTATATGGCCCCAGCCAACAGGGCCGACTTTATATTCGAAGCCCCAGAGCTTGCAAGTGGAGAGACGACCAAAGTGTATACAGTCATCGCCAAGGGCACGGCCATTCATACAGAAAACGAGCAGCGGGTTATCCAGACATACGCCAAATATGCTTCTGGCAGTGAGGTTCCAGGCTATCTGGGTGGATTGAGCGTCCCTGGCGATACAATCATGGCTTACATTGTGGTAAAAAAGAAGGTGAGCAATTCTGAAATTATTCCAGTGCCATTTAATATGAGTGGACTTATGGCGGCTGTTTCGGGGGTCAAGGTTCCTGAATATTTATCACCTATTACTCCGGAAGAGGTCAAAGTCAAAGCCGGAGATGTGGATCAAGGAAAGAATAATGGTAATAATATAGGCAAGTACAGAACTCGTCAGGTCACCTACTCAGGCTGGGGGGCCGCTACCTGGCCCATTCTGGACCCGGAAAAAGTGGTGAAATACGATGAAAGCAAAAACACATTGGGCAAGGTACCCAGTAAAATAATCTGGAAACCCTCAGATTTCTTGGGCTTGCCAATGGCTCCGACCACCAACGGCACTGTAATAGCTCCTGCGAGTACCAAGTCCATGTGCATTGATGGGAAAAAATTTAACCCGGACGATCCTGCTGCACCCAGACCAATTTTGAATACTTCTGAAGAATGGGTGGTATATAACCAAACCATTTCACTTTTTGGTGAATGGCCCGACAATCCAACAGGTAGCAACTCAAGTGCCCAATCCTTTGATATAGGCCATAGGATAGGCTACCCAATCACGCGCAAAGAAGCCAGTGATAAAGGCTACGACATTACAACGCGAGGTATCGACCACCCCTTCCATATCCACACCAATCCTTTCTGGCTAATGCGGATAGAGGTGCCGGATGAAAATGGAAACCTGATCAACATACTTCCTGAGCCTAAATGGCATGATGTGATGTGGATACCCAGGAATGGTGGTAGAATAGTTTTCAGGGCCCGTTTCCCCGACTTTGTAGGGAAAATGGTGAATCACTGCCATATTCTGCAACATGAAGACAATGGTATGATGCAGGAAGTATTGATTACGCCCTCCATAGAAAATGGCAATTATGTACCTAATGACAAGGTGGCCAATCCTTCCATGACAGGAGCACAGGTAAGTGCTTTAGGGGGATCGTATACACCCGAAACTCCGCAGCAGGCTTACAAACGCTGTAGCCATGTAATGGACATGAACCATATGGACAGTCCTGATTTGCCCTTGGCTTACGAGTATCCTGCTAAGAACGGGGCTATTCCAGCACCTGAAATTTCTTGATAGGATGATGGAATGAAAGAATGAAAAGAGGCTGCGGCCTCTTTTTTTATGTCTGATTAAGCCAGCTCATTTCGAAGTGCTCGGTCTTGGCTTCGATAGACTTTTCTCCTACTTTTTGGAAACCATGACGAGCATAAAGTGGCATGGCCATAGCTGGGCATGCAGGTATAATAAGACCCCTGGCTCTTTTGCTCAGATGTAACGCACCATCCTAAATAGCTTTATTCCGTAGGCTTCAAAGGGTTCTCCCTCTTTTCTGAAACCATGCTTTTCATAGAGAGGAACCGCATGGGCATTGGCATTGAGATAGAGCAATGTTCCTTTCTCAGTTACTTGCGACAAGATATGCGCCACCGTGGTTTGAACTAAATTTTTTCCAAGGCCCTTTCCCCGATGTTCAATCAAAACAGCGAATCGCTCAAGCTTTATTCCCTTATCCGTTTTTCGCCATCTGCAGGTACCAAAAGGTTCTCCATTGACGAATGCCAGGAAATGATGTGATTGCTCATCATTCCCATCAAATTCACTCTTGGAATCAAAATGTTGTTCCTGGACAAAGACAGACTCCCTGATAGCAAATGCTATCTCAAGTTCTTCTTTTGTCTCGATTAGCTTAACCCTTATCATTCTTAGATTTCTTGTCGTAGGCCTTGATAATTTCTTTTACCAATCTATGTCTTACTACATCTCTACCATCAAGATCAACACGTGCTATGCCCTTGGTGCCTTTCAAAATATTGAGCGCTTCTATCAATCCCGACTTCTGATGATTGGGTAAATCGATTTGAGAATGATCACCATTAACAATCACCTTAGAACTCGCCCCCATCCTGGTCAGGAACATCTTCATTTGCATGGTGGTGGTATTTTGAGCCTCATCTAACAAGACAAAGGCATTGTTCAGGGTTCGTCCACGCATATAGGCCAGCGGTGCAATTTCAATCACACCATTTTCCTGGTAAAAGGCCAGTTTCTCACCTGGGATCATATCATGCAGGGCATCATAAACCGGCCTCAGGTAGGGATCTATTTTCTCTTTGAGATCACCAGGCAAAAAGCCCAGGTTTTCACCAGCCTCCACAGCCGGTCTGGTAATGATAATCTTTTTGACCTCCTTATTTTTCAATGCCTTCACGGCCATAGCCACCGAAATATAGGTTTTACCCGTTCCGGCTGGTCCCACGGCAAATACCAAATCGTTTTCATTGATGGCCTTCACCAATAATTTTTGGTTATCTGTCTTGGCTTTGATGATGGAGCCCCGCGTTCCGTAAACAAGCACCTCCGCGTCCTCTTCTACCTTCAAAAGACTTTGTTCCTCTTTGAGGTAGGACTGCACATTATCGTTGGTCACTTTGCCATACTTATGATAATGCTGAACCAGAGAGTTCAAAATGTCATTGATCTGTAAAATTTCAGATGCATTGCCTTTAATCAGAATCTCGTTGCCCCTGGACACAATCTTGCTTTTAGGAAAAGCAGAGGCCAATTCATTGATGTTTTCGTTTTGGACGCCAAGGAAATCTACCATGGCGATATTTTCGAGAGTGATGAGTTTTTCTACCAAATGATGAACTAGGTTAAGTTAAACTGTTAAGGGTTAAAAAAATCAATAATTTTGTCAACAATAAAAGTATATAAATAAACTGAATTGCCTCCATGCCTTTAATCACTTTCACGTCAGATTTCGGCAATAGTGATCACTATGTGGCTTCGGTTAAAGCAGGAATCCTTAGCAAAGACCCTTCAATTCAGATTATCGATATCTCCCATGATATCAAACCCTTCGATATTCCGCACCTGGCTTTTGTGGTTAACTCCATTTTCAGGCAATTCCCCCCAGGCACAATACATCTACTTGGACTTAACGATACAAACAAAGGAGAAGATGCCTATTTGGGAGTGGAATTGGAAGAACATCTATTCCTATTGCCTGACAATGGCCTGGTTGGCTTGCTGAGCAACAAGGCCCCTACCCAAGTTGTAAGGCTCGATACAGACATAAAAAGCCTTTTCCCTGCCCTGGATATTCTGGCACCAACGGCATCAGAACTTGCTCATGGAAAAAAGCTCCATGCGCTTGGTGAACCCATCACTGAATATAATAGGATGGTAAGTCGGCAGGTAAAGGCGACACGTAAAGAAATTGCCGGCCATGTAGTTCGTGTGGACCAGTATGGCAACTTGATTACCAATATTCTAAAAACAGATTTTGATATTCTGAGTAAGGATAAAGGTTATACGATCCATGCCGGACGTGAAACGGTAAGTCATGCCCACAATAAGTACTCCGATGTTGAGCCAGGCGATCTCTTCTTTGTTTTCAATAGCCTGGGGCTGTTGGAAATAGGCATTAATCAGGGCAATGCCAGCCAGCTCCTGGGCTTAGGTTTTGATGCCCCCGTAAACATTCAATTCCAAGATTGATGCTGATCAGAATTGTGCGTATGACCTTCAAAGCGGCAGAGGTTGATAATTTTCTGACTCTGTTTGAAGCCAGCAAAAACCGAATCCGCAATTTCCCCGGATGCCAGTACCTGGAGCTGCTGCAGGATTATAATGATCCTAATGTCTTTATTACGCACAGTTGGTGGGAAAACGAAACACAACTAAATGCCTATCGTCATTCGGAATTATTCGCTGAGGTATGGAGCCAAACCAAAACCAAGTTCGCAGCTAAGCCAGTAGCCTTTTCAATGAAAAAATTTATGGAGGTGGAAGGTGAAAATCAATCCGCTTCCGGTATTGGATAATCAAAAATCTTTATCCATTTTTGCACTCCCAATTTCAAATACCCAATGGCGGACTTGTCCGCCTTATGGGAATGAAGTCACAGAAAATGCCCAGGTGGCGGAATTGGTAGACCTGCCTTTGCCGGCAGGCAGGCGCGTTGCAACGCGTATGCCGTGGTGAGAGTAAGGCTGCCGATTACAAAGCATGGCATTATCACCAGCCCAGGTGGCGGAATTGGTAGACGCGTTGGTCTCAAACACCAATGCCTTCGGGCGTGCCGGTTCGACTCCGGCCCTGGGTACATAAGCGATAAAAGCTCCTCCATAAGAGGGGCTTTTATCGTTTATACAGCGGTCGGAGGAGAGGTTTACCCGACAAAGCGCAGCGGAGGCGGGACTCCGGCCCTGGGCACACTTTTAGGTCGTGAATAGCTGATAATCAGGTATTCACGACTTATTTTTTTACTGTAGCACGGTAAATAGTACAGATTTTCCATATCTGATCACCTACCTTCTTGGGCAAGAAGCTCACATCCAATTCAAACGGCAAACACGACAAAATCATCCTATTGTTTGATCCAATGGTAGTACAAGATTCTTTTTTAAAGTAAATTAACCTGCACACCGAGACCTTAACATCACATATTTTAGTCGACTTATGATTCAAAGGGAATGAAGAGAGAACTTATCATAACAAGTGTAATCAGCCACCTAGAAGGTTGGGAGATTTTGTCTACATCAGAATCAAGTTTACTGATTGAAATAAAATCAGCAATCTCTCAGCTATCTGGGTTAAAATTGGATGAGTCCAGTGGCGGTCAACGACTGAAATTATATGATAATTTCTACGAAAAATTAAGAGAGTTTGATTGGAAAAATGGCTTGCTAGATTCATTGAATCAAAATGAAACCGTCCTTAAACAATATGGCTATCGAAAAAATGGAATTACCTGCCAAATAATGTTGGGCAAAGGAGATGCGGTTTTTAATTGGATCTTTCAAACCGTTGTTTTGGCATTTGAAATTGAGGATATAGAACTACCTGTCCTAATTCTCCCTACTCGTCAATTTCGATATGAACTACCTGATGCCCTAAAGTTCTCAATGTGTATTGAACAAGTGAGTATGCAGTTACCTCTTGCAGAAGCGTTGAATCATCCATTTCCTTTTGTTCTTTTAGGAGTTGAATTTCAAACTAGGCCAAACACTAGCATTCACATTCAAGAGTTGGATTTGTCGTCAAGACAAAATGAACTACTTGAAACTTGGATTGAATTCCCTCCTGAATATTACGAGGCTGGTCGAGGAATCCTCTCTTATTTCAGCAATTATCTGCATGAGGTTTACCCGGAGGAACAGGCAAAAGTAAAAATTGAGCTTGACCCAGATGGCATGACTGTAAGGATGATAGTTGAAAGTAAAAACGGGCGCAAAGATGTCATTGAAAAAGCACTTCATGAATATCAAGAAATTATCACTGGAAAAATCTCTATTGAAGAATTAACAGACAATGAGAGGCTGATTCAAGGGTTTAGAGATGAAGCAGATATTTTGAAAACACGCATGGAGATGGTTCGATATAGAAGATGGTTACCAGGCCCAGAACTTGATAGACAGAATCTTAGCACAAAGCAAAAAAAAGTAGTAAAACGACAGAACCAAACAAACAATAAAAAGTGGATTGTTGACAATCAGGAAAATCAAAAAGAAGATCAGAACGAAAACGTTGATTATTTAAAAAAACAAATTGATAGACTATTCGACATTATCGAAGTTGGAATGTCAAGAGCAACACCGATACAAGTCACAGCCTACTCACATTCAGATTCCAAAAGTCATTCCAATTCACGATCTTCAGCGACCGCTACGGTTGAACAAAACTTTTCTTTGGCGATAGGTGGTATTCGTGAACTCAAAAACCTAGTTCCTGTTGGCAGCCAAGGAGCGAAAGAACTTGAACAACTTGAATTGAGTCTACAGGAAATCGAAGAAGAATCTGATAAAAAGTTAATCAAGCGATCACCAGCAATTAACAAATTCCGCAGAATACTGGAAAAGATTAAGTCCGGTGAGGGCAAACTAGCAGAAGATGTTAACAAAGCTGAACATGGCTATGAGATTTTTAATGATGTAGCACAACGGTACAACAGCATTGCAGATTGGTGTGGATTACCCCAAGTTCCTAAGGTGTTATTAAAGTAATTTAAAGGTGCTCCATCCTTGAGTATCTGAAATGGAGAAACCCAAACATTCCAAAATGGATGCCTAAACTTTAAGAAGTAGGTGTCTAAATTCATAAGTTTGACATGCTAAAAAGTGAAAAGTGCGAAATGCCCTTGATCTAAACAATACAGAGTCATGACGGCACGGAAATACTCAGCACGGCAGCACGGACAACAAATTTAAACGAAAACATACCTCATTGCTCGCTAACAGGACAATATTTATGTCCTAATAACGCTCCGGCCCTGGGTACATTAAATATGAAAGGCTCCTGATAAAGGAGTCTTTTTATTAATATGGAAAGCATGAGCTACAAACTCGCACAAGCTGGGGGTTTCTAAGAAAGCAATCTACTCTTCTTACCAGCATTCTGATCGTGTCACAAGAAGAGATTATAATTAAAAATTATGTTATATAAAGATTAAATAGTATATTTTTATTGCAATTATATTACTTGCAATGAAACAAATAATTATTCCAATATTTCTACTATGCATTGCCTCGCTTACCGCAATTCCACAATCTCAGAACTCTCCCCCCACAGACAGCATCACAGAGTCCAACTTCGCAGAAACTGTCTTTCATTCCAGAGTAAGTTTCAATAAGACAGCATTCTTAAATCTTGCGAATTTCCGATCTACTGATTTTAAAAAAAATGCATATTTCGTGGAGGCTCAATTTGATTCATTAGCGTATTTCATGCTAGCTAAATTTCATGATGAGGCAAATTTCAACAGGGCCGATTTTGATTTATCAGCCCTGTTCTTCGCTGCCGATTTTGGTTCTCTAGGGTATTTCAACAGCATTGATTTTCATGATTTAGCCGGTTTCACAGACGCAGATTTTCATGATAAAGCGTCTTTCATGGTAGCTAAATTTCATGATGAGGCAAATTTCCAGAGTGCTCAATTCGATTCAATAGCGTCTTTCATAGCAGCTAAATTTCATGAGGAGGCAAATTTCCAGGGTGCTCAATTTAATAACGGGGTGGATTTTCTGTCAACACAATTTGATTCATCAGCGTCTTTCATAGAAGCTAAATTTCACGATAAGGCAAGCTTCCGGGGTGCTCAATTTAATGGTCTGGTGAATTTCTTCATTGCTCGATTTGATTCTTTGTTGAATTTCAATGGAGCTGAATTCAAAAAGGGATTGTATTTATATGGATCCTCCTTGCCTATGATTCTTGATTTTAGTGGAGTCAAGACTACAGAGATCATTGACTTGACTGTAGCTGGTGACAGTACCCAAAGAGCGTCTGACCATATATGCTATATCAACTTTTTTGATGCACCAATCGAAAAATTCAAACTGCGGTACGATATATTCAGGGTATGGAAACCAAAACCACCAATATCAACTTTAGATTATGAGAAACTAACTAATGTCTACGAAGGACTTTCCAAAAACTTCAAAGATCACGGCTATCTCAATAGTCTCCAGACCCTGGATAAAGAATATCAGGAATTCAAGTTTATCCAGAATCCGAACAAGAGTAAAATTGGGTTATGGGTAGGAAGAAGACTCAATTTCATCAACAAATACTGGAATGATTATGGCTATGATAAAAGCAGGATTTGGCTTTTCACAATAGGCCTCTTTTCCTTTTTTTGTCTACTCAATTGGATCGGCTTATTGCATCTTAGTTCTGAGGTTTATGCCATTCAAAATGTTGATAATGCTCTTCGAGTAAGAAGAATCTATGACCAAAAAAAGGTCAGAATCAACCTAAGAGGTTTTGATCTAGCGGTTTATTATACAGTCGCAGTCTTTTTTGGGTTGAAGATCACCCCTCAAAACTTAAATTTGGAAGCCAAAGCTGGAGTCGCCTATATTTTCATCCAATACATTGTAGGACTCATCTGCCTGGCCTATTTGGCCAATTTTGTAATCTCTTCACACCTCATTGGTACCTAAAAAGCATCCCCTATTATGAAATATAAGCTCTTTTCCATTTTACTACTAGTCATTAATTCCCTTGCTGGCGCGAACTTGTAGTTCGTGTCTTTCCTTCCTCAAATCAGATCACAATCAAACTATTTTTCTCTACAGGCCATCTTCTTCCTAGAAGCAAAACAATCTTGCCCTGTAATGAAATCAAGCAACCAGAGTCTAAGTATCAACAACCACCAGAGCTCAAAGAGATCCGCTAAAACTATGTTCCAAACTAAAGCCAGCATTATAAAACGCTTTTCCCTGAGTGTTTTAACCATGCTCCTTTTGATGGTACTGGCTTTTACAAGTCAGGCACAGACGGAACAGCTTGTTAAATTCCAGTCCGTGGTACTGAATCCAGAGTTTAAGGATGTCAAATCCCGGCCCTTCAGTCAAAAGAGATTTATATTTCCCGTCAAGGAAAAAGACAAAATCACTGGAATCCCAAAGGGCCTATCAGACTATAAGTTGCTGCATTCCTTTGCTGATAGGAATCAGTTCTTTTACCAGTCCTATAAAGAAGGCTCCATGGCCGAGAACATGTATAGCCAAATGGAGGATATCCGTGAGGAAGTGCATACTGAAAAATGGTTGGATGGGGTGTTAAGCGTGGTGATTGGAAAGGACAAAAGTGACAAGCTAACGCTGTTTGTCGACAGCAATAACAATGAAGACTTTAGTGATGAGACCGCATTGACGTTTCAACTCACCAAGACATCCAGTGGCAAATCTCAGCATGTCGCAGAAGGGCAGGTGAGCATAGAATACTTTGAACGGGGAAAAGTCAAAGAAAGAACGATACCAATAAAGTTCCTCCTTCAGGATTCTACTGATTATGAATCATTGGCCTGGTATGTGCCTAATTATAAAGAAGCTTCCATTTCAGTCAAAGGAACTGATTATAAAATAGCCTTGGGCTCCAATCCTGCTTATCGCATCGGTTATTACTACTTCTTTTATATTGATTTAAATAGAGATGGAATATTCGACACCAAGCGTGGCAGTGCAGAAAGCTATTCGCTCAGTGAGCCTTTCAATCTGGGAGGCGTTGGATTAAAGATAAAGCAACTGGCCCAGGATGGCTCTTCAATTATCCTAGAAGAAGTAGAAGAGGAAGTGCTGCCCAAAGTAGTAGTAAAGGCAGGCACTGCGGCACCCGATTTCAAGGCAAGGACGCTTAAAGGGAAGTCCATTAGCCTGGATGCGCTTAAAGGTAATTTCATCCTGCTGGATTTCTGGGCACCCTCTTGTCCGTACTGTGTGAATGAAATCGATTATTTGATAGAAGCCAATAAGGCCTTTGAAAATAAGTTGACCGTTGTCGGAATGGTGGGTGATACGGACAAGGCTGTACTTGAAGCATTCTTAGCTAAACACAATATTGATTGGCCACAGGTACTGGCCGCATTAGATAGCGAAATTGCCAGGAGTTATTCCGTCTATGGCTTTCCAACTCAATACCTGATCGACCCGAAGGGTACCATTATTGAAGCGGGCGCCAGCTTAAGGGGTGATGAACTGATGGCTACGCTCAAAAAGCATATTAAATAAGTCTATTAACCGACCTACCGCAAAGGGCGCAGAGAAACGCAGAGGATAAAGACCAGAGAACGCCTCTGGTATTAGTGTCTCGCTAAGACTAGAACGAGATCCCATATATTTTATAAATTAGAAATAATCTTCAACCAAAGAGACCTATGGGAATGTTCAATAACCTAAAGAAGGTAGCAGCAATCAACCTTAAAAAAGTCAATTGCCCGGATTGTGGTGAAGAGCAACCCAAAGCTCGAAAGCCAAAAAACATGCGCCAGGCCTTATGGGGAGGGAACACTTGTGAATCCTGTGGCTGTGAGATGGACAGGTTTGGCAACAAAGTCGAAAAGAAGGCCTAAGCACCCTGCTTATCCCATCTGCTGAACCAAAAGTCTTCCGCTTGGGGAAGATTTAGATAGACCATCCTCCCGAGTCTTAGCGAGACGCTAAGACCAGAACCGGAGCCTTGACCAAATGGCGGTTTTGAATGAAATTTTTTCCTTCCAAACCTCACCGTCCGCCCCTAACATCCTGAATGAAAACCAGATAACACTTTCACAATTCCAGATGATTAGTATATTGTGAAACGTTTCAATTTATTCCACTTCACTAGATGACCCAAATAACGATTAACAGCGGTTCGACTCGATTGGGAGATACGGACCGTAAAGACCTGTGGTGGCTACCGCCAATGTCTGTCTTTCTTGCCCTTAGCACCTTCGTAGTATATGCCACTTTTCGAGTCTTCTACAATGCGCATTATGTAATTGATACTGCTGAATCAGCCTATCTCTTATCCCCCCTCTATTCACCTCTTGTGATTTGGAAAGATATGCCAAGCTGGCTCTCTCCTGCTATCCTTGTCCTTTGGGCGCCCGGTGGCTTTAGGCTTACATGCTACTATTATCGGAAGGCCTACTACAGGGCATTTGCATTGGATCCTGCAGCTTGTGCAGTTTCAGAACGGAAAAAAGATTATAAAGGCGAGACACGATTGTTGATCATTCAAAACGTACATCGCTACTTCATGTACTTTGCTTTAGTATTCATTGTGATACTTGGTATCGATTTGGTGCATTCATTCATTTGGCCTGAAGGTTTTGGAATGAGTGTCGCCTCTTTGGTTATTCTAGGCAATGTTATTTTATTAAGTCTCTACACTTTCTCTTGCCATTCACTGCGTCATCTTGTTGGTGGTAATATAGATTGTTATTCCTGTGTCGCCTTTGGTCAGACGAGACATAAGGCCTGGAAAGGGGTCTCCAAACTCAACAAAAACCACATGTATTTTGCCTGGACAAGTTTGTTCATGGTGGCATTTACCGACTTATACATCTGGCTGGTCAGCAGCGGTGTAATTACCGATATAAGAATATTTTAAAGTATGGATAAATTCACAACTCATCAGTACGATGTTGTAATTATTGGTGCAGGAGGTGCCGGACTCAGGGCCGCTATAGAAGCCTCCGCACAAGGTGCTAAAACAGCAATCATTTGTAAGTCCCTCTTGGGGAAAGCGCACACGGTTATGGCCGAAGGTGGCGTTGCCGCTTCATTGGGCAATGTCGATGATCGCGACAACTGGCAAACTCACTTTCGGGATACCATGAAGGGAGGCAAATACCTCAACCAATGGAGAATGGCTGAACTACATGCTCAGGAATCCCCGGATCGGGTAAATGAGTTGGAAGAGTGGGGTGCAGTATTTGATCGTACCAAAAAAGGGAAAATTCTACAAAGAAATTTTGGTGGACACACTTATCCGCGTCTGGCGCATGTTGGTGACAGAACCGGGCTCGAATTGCTACGAACACTTCAGGACAGAGGCGTACATGCCGGCATTGACGTGTTTATGGAGTACACGGTACGCAAGATTTTAAAAGAAGATGGCACTGTCTCAGGCTGTGTAGCCTATCAGCGCGAAACCGGACAATTCAGTGTCTTTAATGCGAAGGCCGTTGTGATTGCTACCGGGGGTACAGGCCGCTGCTGGGAGGTGACCTCAAACTCCTGGGAATACACTGCCGATGGACATGCACTGGCCATGTGGGCAGGTGCCGACCTCATGGACATGGAATTTGTCCAGTTCCACCCTACTGGTATGATGTGGCCGCCAAGTGTCAAAGGTACACTCATCACAGAAGGAGTCCGTGGTGAAGGAGGCATACTCAAGAACAGCGAAGGCAAACGATTTATGTTCGACAATGTGCCTGATATGTTTATGGGTGACTATGCCGAAACAGAGGAAGAAGCCAATGGCTGGGTGAAAGCGGTAGTTGCCGGAAAAATTCCAAAAGAACGAAGACCTCCGGAATTGCTCACACGAGACGTTGTAGCGAGGGCTATTCGAAGAGAGGTGCTGGCAGGACGTGGAGCACCACATGGCGGGGTCTATCTCGACATTGCAACGCGTAGACCAGCTGAAGAGATCAAAAAGAAGCTACCCAGTATGTACCACCAATTCAAGCAGCTGGCTGATGTAGACATTACCAAAGAACCAATGGAAGTTGGCCCTACCTGTCATTATACTATGGGTGGAGTAAAAGTTGATCCGGAAACACAGGAGTCAACAATTCCCGGCTTGTTCGCCTGTGGCGAAGTAGCTGCAGGTTTGCATGGCGCCAACCGCCTGGGTGGCAATTCACTTTCCGACCTGCTGGTCTTTGGAAAAAGAGCCGGTGAGCATGCCTCAAAATTTGCGGCTGGAAGAAGTGATTTTCCGAGAGTTAATGAAAACGATGTGAACGATTTGCTCAAAGAAAGTTTAAAGCCTTTCAATGAGTCCGATGGTGAGAATCCTTATGCTATTTCAGAAGACCTTCAAAAAATGATGCAGCTCAATGTGGGCATTGTTCGAACTGAATCTGAATTGCAATTCGCTCTTGAAGAAATTAAAAAACTGCGTGTGCGCGCAGCTACCACCAAGGTTGGTGGAAACGTACAATTCAACCCGGGTTGGCACCTGGCATTGGACCTTAACAACATGCTTGACATTAGTGAAGTGGTGGCAAAGGCTGCCTTGTTAAGGCAAGAGAGCCGTGGAGCACACACAAGAGAAGACTACCCGAATTCAGAGGATGATTGGGGTGACGTCAATCTGGTAGTAAACGGTAGAGGTGAATCTGTGGAAGTGGAGAAAAAGCCGCTGGCCAAGCCACCAGCCGAATTACAAGAATTATTAAATAAGTAGTACCAATATTTTCGATGCATGGAACAAGACGTAAAACTTCAAATATTCCGAGGCGATAAGGAAGGTGGTGAAATGGTTGATTATCAGGTTCCCAGAATACCGGGAATGGTGGTACTCGATGCGGTGCATTCGGTACAGGAAAAACAGGCACCGGATTTAGGAGTGCGCTGGAACTGTAAAGCCGGTAAATGTGGCTCATGCAGTGCTGAGGTAAATGGAAAACCAAAATTGCTTTGTATGGAGCGCATGGACAAGTATCCTGAGGATGCAACGATGTCCATTCGCCCAATGAAGACCTTCCCTGTAATCAAGGATCTGGTCTGTGATGTCTCCTGGAATTATAAAGTGAATGAAAAGATCATTCCCTTTACACCTAAAAAGGGGGAACGCAAGTTTTACCAATACGAGGCAGACCGTGTTCAGGAGTTTCGCAAGTGCATAGAGTGCTTCCTGTGTCAGAATGTGTGTCACGTTTTACGAGAGCACGAGCTGACCGATGCCTTCTCAGGCCCGAGGTTCCTTGTGAGGTCAGCAGGCCTTGAAATGCATCCGCTTGATGTTGCAGATCGTAGTGAGCAAATAGTAAAAGACCAGGGTATTGGCCTTTGTAATATCACAAAGTGCTGTACTGAGGTTTGTCCGGAGAGCATCGCTATTACTGACAACGCTATCATTCCACTCAAGGAAAGAGCGGTGGACAGGTATTACGATCCGGTTAGATTATTATTCCGAAAACTGTTTGGAAAGAAGGCGGCTAAGCAGGAGGCCTAGTACTCCAACATATCCACCACTTGATCATCATCGGGCGATGGCTTCAGACCAAACTGTTCGATCATTCTTACGCAGGTGTTCCATCTGAGTATAGACTCATTTACCTTTTCAGGGTGTGAACTTTGAGTGGTTTCATACCAGTCCATTGCTTTCACCAAATGGTAATAGGCAATATAATTTGATCTAGGGCCACCTCTTTTTAATGCGGCTGAAGCCAGCCGTTCATACACGATACCTCGGGCGTACTCCTGCTCATAGTCATCCTTCAGTTTTTCGATAATTTGCTCAGCATCCGTAATGGTTTTGTTTTGCTTTTCGCTGGAAAACTGATCTGTTATTGCCAAAAACAGTACAATCAGATTTTGCTGATTGTCTGGGTCCACTTCCATGATATCCCGACAGATACTTTCTGCATGCCATGGTTCATTGAGCAAGCGATAGCGCTTTGCCCGATCTATGGCCTCTGGTACTGCTTCCTTGGAAATAGGTTTGAGTTGGAACATGGCATTCAAGATTTAGTTCGTTCCATAAGATAAGAAAAGCGTCAGGAATTCGAAGAAGTATTTTCTGTGAATTCGTTGAAAATCCGACACTCGAAGCAAGTTGATGCCAGTTCAGGTGTCTTATCTAAGTATCACCAGCTTGCCCCAGCCTTTTCTGAAACCCTTATCCCCTGCCGTAAAATGTTGACCTATGTCCTGGCCATTCATTTTGGCCACCACTCTGTAGATATAAGTGCCATTAGCCAGTTGACCACCAAATTCATCCTTGCCGTCCCAGGCAAAGTCGGAGATGTTGTTCCCTGTACGAATTGGTCCCAATTCAGCTTGTGAGATTTCACGTACCAGTTTGCCCGACACGGTAAAAATCTGGATTTTCAGTTGGTCCGGGAGCACATTTCCGGTAATGGTGAAAACAAATCTCGTACTAGTTGAAAATGGGTTCGGATAGGGATAAAAATTAGAAATCGCTGATCGATTTATGACTTCAAAATTGATATTATAAGGAGTAATACCAGACTGATTTCCAGTAGCATCCGTAGCCTCAACCTCTAGGTTATGGCTCCCATCAGCCAAGGCTTCATCGGGCTGAAACTCTACCCGGTAATTTGAACTTGGAGTGGCAGGAAAATAATTGACCGAAGGGCTTGAAAAATTGATGCGCTTCCTTTCGCAAGTCTCACAATTTTCCCTCAAATAAATCTCAACACCCAAGGTGTCTTCCTTCAATAAAAACTGGTTGTTGTCCCGTAATTCCATAGTAATCAGCGGGTTTGGAGAAACAATATCCCCGTCCAATATATAGATACCATCAAAGGTGACATCAATAGCAGGGTTGACATTGTCCCTAATTACTTCATAAAAGGAATTAAGCCTAAGCACATTATTATTGAAAAACTGCTCCAATTGATCTCCCGGATTAACAAACACCTCAAGATCATTCAGGCCTACCCGCCCTCTTGTCTCAATTGGTATTTCAAAATCTACAGACTGGCCAGCTAATACAGCCGGAATTTCCAATGTGCTTGTTTGCTCCTCACCAGTGACTTGGTTAGTAAATGTGTAACGTACCGTTAAAGGCCCAGCAAAATCATGAATTGAGATGTTTGTGAAACTAAACTGACCATTAAAAGGCTCCCCTTCCTGAAGCTGAACATTTCTGTTTTCATCGTTTTGTAAGGAAACGATACCTTCCGGAACACCCTGATAAGTCACCAGCCAATTTTCCAGCTGAGCCGGTGTGGCTGATTCTTCATCCACAAGGTTCAGGTATAGTCTGATAAAAGGGTAAACAGCAGGATCAATAGTACTCAGGTCTAATTGCGCCTCAGTAATGTCTGCAAACAAAGTTGTTTCATTGCCCTGATCGTCAACCCCTATTACATCGAATTTCACAACATCTTCGATTGGATCGGCATTGATGCGGTGTGACAGATTACCCCAGCCCACGGACGGACCAATCGGGATTGTAGTGATGCTTCCCCTGTCCGTGTTGGCATTGATTTGACCTGTGAACCTCACCTCCTTATCGGTTCGAACGGTAGACCCTCCGATAGGCTCACCTCTCACAACAGTTGCTGAACCTTCTGGAATATCCTTTCTACCGAAGATCACCAGTGGCTCTCCATCCTGCAGGTTTCCCAGTATATTTTCTGTGCCAAGTCTGCCCAAATCATCGCGCACATCCTGTCTGAAATCCTGAAACCGAACAGTACCCAAAGTGAAAATCAAAACAAAGTCATCTGTCGCCACACCGTCCACATAGGCTTTCATCTGGCTATCTGCCGGTAGAATAGCAATATCTGAGAGTACATTATTAGTGAATCTGTTAATCACTTGAGGAGTAGGCCCACAAGTCAAGGGATCATCAATATCAAAAGTGCCATCAGTTCGCAAGACCACATAAGGCTGGCCGGTGTCCTTATCAAAAGCGATGGCGTTTAGCGTATTTAAGCTGCAAAGCCTACCCGCCTGTGGGACGATAAACGGAACATTATTTAGGTTGACGGTTGTATTGGTAGCGCTGGAGCTATTGGGGTGATCCCTTCCATATACCAGCACTTCAATATTGGTTTGCGAACCAACAAGAATCCACCGGTTCAACACCTCATCCTTCTGAAGTGATACCAAATCCAAGTCTTCAAACTGATCAAATTCCGTTTGGCCCCAACCCTCAACACCATTACGAATAAAAGTGAAGCTCGAGGTTGCATATGGTCGTGGATCTAGCTCAAGTTCTTCAACAAAAACAGTTCGCCAATAATATTGCACAGTGTCTCTTCCAGCGTTCGTGTTTGTTAAATCCACCTGCCAAGTACCAATTCCCTTTCCTGAAACTACATTCGACTGAAACCACCCACTGTTAAATGAGTTAACAGTGTCTATTTCCACATAATACTCTTTGTCGTTTAAGCGCAACTCGGCCGATTGAACTACCAAGGTGGCCTGATCGGTACTGATCAATGAATAATTGGAAGGGCTGGTATTGAATGTTCCACTTGCCGGGAAGTTAATCTCAAGAGAAGCAGTATTATTGAGTTCGCTGCCCTCATCAACATCATCATTAGCATCCAAAGTCACTTCAAAGGTATTATCACCAAAGGCATCAATTCCTTGATTGGAAATATCATAATACACTGTATCCTGAAATCGAACAGCCTCGATTTTCACCTCAGGCAATTGCCTGATTGTCCCATCTGGCAAAATGCGCCTCACGCCTACCGTCAATGAGTCTAGCGTTGTTCTACCCGAATTACCTGCGACTACGCCAAGCCTAAAAAAAGGTGTAGTGGCCGTGATGTCCTTGCCATCAATAGACTCCAGAAAAATATCCTCATCCCGTACAATGTAGTCCACTTTATCATTGCCGAAT
Organism: Roseivirga sp.; assembly: GCA_029262895.1. Taxonomy (GTDB): domain Bacteria; phylum Bacteroidota; class Bacteroidia; order Cytophagales; family Cyclobacteriaceae; genus Roseivirga. The sequence continues at coordinate 44,310 of JAJCYM010000011.1, read as the reverse complement.
ATTTGCAATGCCGGATCGCCCTGAAGTAAATTCTCTTGTACCATGGCTACCCCAATCTCATCTATATTAAACTGATCCAGATAATTTCCAATAACTCGTTGTTGAATCAAGCCTATGGATTTGGTCATATGCAAAGTGTCACTGATTGTTTCATAAAAGAGCTTTGTGTATCGTTGCAATGGTACTGGAATCCCCACGTCAGTATGACTGATAAAATTAGTTGCCCCCCTGTTTTCAGCAGCCAGCCAATTCTCCCCAAAGGAATTAAAAAAGAAGATTTCACCACCACGGCAGCCATTTACAAGAAAAGCCGGGTAACGCCCAGCGTTGAAGTAACCATTTCGATCATCGGTTACATTGCCAATATCAATATCCGTAAATTGATTACTGGAGTGACCGAAGAAAGTAACAAAGCCCACGCCCCTGTTTACCTCCTCCGAAACATTGAAGAATTGAACGCTATTGTTGTTGCGTTTGAAAATGCTGTTGACGTTCGCTCCCAGAAAATCAGCGGCAACAACTTCTTCAAAACCCTGTACAAAGTTTCTAAATAGGGTGATTTCAGAGGTAGTTGTACCTCCACTGAAATGCAAGAAGTTCTTGGCCCAGGGAGAATCCTTTAAAGTACTCTCCTTTTCCTTCACTTTATTGAGGTAGTAACCCACATTTGCTGGCTCACTCACTGACAATCTACCAACGGGATAAGCTGGATAATTCTCCCGACCTGAAAGCCCTGCAGTATAAAGGATGTCAGACCCAGGAGCCCCAATTGTTGGCACCAAATGCCTACTTGGGCCAACTATAGGGTTGGGCAATCTCCAGCTACCATTATCCACTCTTCTGGACTTCCCTATAAGAAAGAGGTATTTGGGATTTGCCGTGTCATAGGCATAACGATTAAATCGTTTTAAGGCCAAAGGTGTAAATTCACCATAGCTAAACTCATCATACAAGGTCATTACATCTGCGTAATACACATTAAAGCCCCCACCCTCAATAGAACTTCTGTAGTCCACATAGGCCTGAACAGGATCGTCATACCCCCCCCCGGCCTGCTTTAGGTGAGCATGTGAGATGATCAGATAGTCTGCGTTTCCAAGATCTCTATTGGAAAAGCGGACTCTTTCAATCGAAGGAATAACAGGTTTTGATTCATCTTCAGTGTAAACAGTACGCAGACGGGAAGTCATGTCAATCACCGTCTCCACGCTGTTATCGCTTACATCGGTAGTCACCAATCGAATTGGATTTTTGGTGTCAGTAATATCATAAGCCCGCTGCCGCTCCACTACATTATCAATATTCAATCGGGCAAGCCCTAGTTCCGGCTTGTCGAAATTGAAGAAAACCCCAGACTCTGACTGTACATCCACCTCCTGTGGAAAGGTTACCTTGATATAGCTTACAAACACCACATCCCTGGCAAACTCTGGAAACCCTACCTCCTCAACCCTGACAAACAGTCGACCCGTTGGAGAAATATCACTCCATTGTAGCTGTTGATTTTCAAAACCATGACTGGCATAATTCAAAAGGAAGTTATCCCGAATCAGTCTCAAATCGTCTTGGCTTGGCCCAACAAATATGCGTGCATTGTGCAGCACATTACCGAAACCGACAATCTGAATCTCGAGCTGCGGTCTTCCTAAAGTCTCTTCCGTCAGAAAAATACCATCAACCACAAAATCACGATGATTGGTGCCATTGGCTTCGGTTTGGGCATTTTTTTCAATGTTACTCCCAATCCAGCCTTGGCCTAGATCATACTGTGCTAGTTTAGATTCTCCGTTCAGGTTTCCGATGGGATAATATTGCCCAAAAGAAAACTGGCTCGTATACAAGTTCAAAATCTCCTTTGAATGATGGTCTTCCACCGTAAGTCCTGCCGATGACTCAGCCGATAATGGCATTCGCTTTCCGGCAGTTGAGGCAACCGTTAAAAAATACGCAGTTGTATCAGAGAATAGATTGTGGTAGGTATGGGGTTGATGACTCGGCCGAATATAGAGTTCCGTGTCTTGAGTACCATCATTCTTAACACCATAAAAATCGATGTAATCTTCAGGCTCAAAAGATCCATCTTCCTGACCAGATACAAATATGGAAACCTCTTCTCCTCTATGAAAGAGCTGTAAGTTGGCTGGATTAACCTCTGGAACCGAAAGTCCCGCATTAACAATATTCTCATAGGTGAGCCTATGAATCCCGTTCTTACCAGTCTTTACCTTGTAGTACTCCTGATTGTAATTGATCCACTCGTTACCATATTGCTGCGCAAAAAGCGGCCCCGCTATCAACAGAAGGAAAAGTCCAAAGAGCCATCTCGAACTACTTATCCTCATTCTTCTCCTTTCTTTTGTTTTTTGAATACGCTCCCGGAAGCGACTCCATGTTAAATTTTATAGAGAAGACATGCGAATAGGGAGATTCGGCCACATTGCCAATGTCCGTTAATGCATAGTCAATAGTGAAATCATCGAGAACTACCCCAAGCCCAACATTGGGCTGAAAAGTCCAGTAAGTCTTATTGAATTCATCGAATTCCTTGACCCGCTGAAAATTTCCGAAACCGGTTCTAAAGAAAAATTTATTTTCGTAGTCAAATTCAAAACCTAGCTGTGGTTCAACAGAACCAATCTTTGATTTTAACAGAACATTTCTTCTCCCATCAAAGGTGAAGTTCAGGTCTGCTGAAGCGAGCATATTGATTCGGCTATTGATTTTAAATTTTCTGCTTGCTCCAACAATCATTCTTGGCAGAGTTATTTCAAGGGAATTGCCGGGAATGTCGTTGTTGGTTTGGTTAAAAACCTGGCTTAATTGGGCCTGCTCAATCGTCCAGGCATTGAAAGTGGTTGAAATATCTCTGAGCATCACACCAAAGTCCCAATCATGATATCGGTACTTTGCAGCAAAATCCAGCCCATAACCAAACGACTTGGCAAACTGGCCGATACTCCGAGACACAATTTTCACATTAACTCCAAAGGTCAACCCTGTTGCGAAGGGTTCCCCACTTAAAAATGTCACCCCTCTGGCATAAGACAATATGAAGGCATAATCCGTTGCGCTAAAAAAATTGACATTATCATAATTGATTCTACCATTGGAATCGAATAGCAATCTGGTATCAGGAATATCATCAATACCGAATCTGATAATGGACAAAGCCGCATGGCTGTCTTCATCAATGGCCATGGCCGCGGCCAAATAGTCGTAGTTGGCCACTCCTGCAAAATAAGAGGCGTGTTGAGCAGCAAATTGATAGCGATATTCAATATCCGTTAGCGCGGCCGGATTCCAGTAGCCGGCAGTTACATCATTCACCACGGAGGTCATGGCATTGGACATTCCCAAGGCTCGGGCACCAACGCCTATTGCCAAGAACTCATTACTGTATTTAGGAGTTGTATCCTGTGCGTAAGTTAGAGTTTTAGGCAAAAATATAGGGATGCAGCACATCCCCCAGAGTAAATTTCGAAATAGTCTTCCCACGGAGTTAACCCCTTACTGTTCCACTATTGAAAGTTAAATATACCTACTTTTCAATTACGAAATCTATATGACAACTCCCTCCAATCATTTTTATTTCAAACCTTCCTGATTTGGCTTAAAAATATAACTATAACACTTTTATTTATTGGTAAATAAAGAGCTATTATACATACAACCTTTTTTTGTCTAGTACTTGGTAACACATAGTACCTTTTTACGTATCCTTGTAAACGAACTTGTACATCTTATGAAAAGTGTATCAATATGAATTTAGAAAACACACAGGTCCAGATGCGGAAAGGAATTTTAGAATTCTGCATCCTGCACATCATCTCAAGGGGTGAAGTGTATGCCTCAGACATGCTGGAAGAACTCACGTCAGCGAAGATAATGGTAGTTGAAGGCACACTCTACCCTCTCCTGACGAGGTTACGAAAAGCAGGATTGGCTGAATATAAATGGGTAGAATCCAACTCCGGACCCCCACGAAAATATTATACCATTACCGATGAAGGAATGCAGTTCGTCAAAGATCTGAACCTCACCTGGAAGGAACTTTCAAAATCCACCAGCGAAATCATCTCAAACAAAAAATCTAAATAATTGCTGTCATGAATAAGAACATTAGCATCAACATCAGCGGCATCATTTTTCATATAGAAGAAGACGGTTATAATACCCTCAAAAGGTATCTGGATGCCATCAATTCATATTTTTCATCTTACGAAGACAGCGAAGAAATCATCGCAGATATAGAAGGTCGTATTGCTGAAATATTTCTGGCCAAACTCACTGACGGACAACAGGTGGTCTCAGCTGAAGACGTTTCCATGTTAATCAAAACAATGGGTAGCGTGGCAGATTTTGAGGCGATTGAAGAAGATTCTGACTTTGAGGCAGCTTCTAATGATGAAGCAAAAGCAGAACCTCAGGCGGAAAAGGCACAAGAGGAAAAGGCCAAGACTGGGAATACCTACGAAAGAGGCTCATCCGGAACCTATGTTAGACCTGATAAACTGCATCGTGACCTAAAAAGAAAGGTACTTGGTGGTGTTGCCAGTGGTATTGGTCACTATTACAATGTCGATCCGTTGTGGATCAGAGTAGCATTGTTGCTATTCATTTTCAGCGGAGGATTCGTGATTCTGGCACCCTTCAGTGGTTTGGCCTTCATTGGCTACTTTATCATGTGGGCAGTAACCCCGGGAAGTGATGAGTTGGTTGAAGATAAGAAACTCAAGAAGTTTTATCGTGACCCCGACAACCACGTGTTAGGAGGCGTGGCCTCAGGACTATCAAAATATTTTGATATAGACCTGATGGTAGTGCGCATCATATTCATTGTGCTCTTCTTCGGTTTTGGTGTCGGTTTTCTTGCCTACATAATCCTCTGGATGATTACTCCAGAGGCTAACACCATTACAGACAAAATGCAAATGGAAGGTGAGCCGGTCACCCTTTCCAACATCGACTCAAAAATCAAAAAGACTAAAGAAAAAGAAGAAGAAAAACTAGTCGAAAAAGGTGAAGGTGCATTTACCACTGTTCTTCTGTTTCCATTCAGATTAGTCGGACGAATGTTTTCTGGGCTATCGAAGGCCTTCGGTCCATTGATGTTGTTCCTGGTTGGTATAATTCGGGTCTTCACTGGAGCTATCATTTCCATTGTGGGTATATCTACGATGTTCGCAGTGTTGGTGACCGCAGGCGTTTTTCTAGGCCTTTATAATGAAAGTGATCGTTGGTTTTTCGGAGATGGGGATTGGGTTAGTTTCCCTTATGAAATACTTCACGACAGTGTACCTGAAATTGGCCTAGTATTCTTATTTGTAGCCATTTTCATCCCATTCCTGTATGTTTTTATAGCCGGAATTACCATCATAGCAAAACGCAAGGTCATGAGTCCTTCGGTTGGCTGGAGCATTTTAGGCATCTGGTTAATCGCTATTCTTGGAGGTACCGCCACCCTACCCAATGTGATCAGAGATTTCCGTGAAGAGGGTATCTACAGAGATACGGATATTCTTTCGGTGACAGCAGATACAGTTACCCTTGATATTAACCGAAGGTACCGTTCCGATCGTAACCGCGATCGCTTCGACAGATCATATTCATCAAGTGATTTCGACTTGATTGATCTGGACCTCAGGGTTTCAACAGATGGGCAATTCAAACTGGATAAAAGAATTTATGCTAGGGGCAGAACAATTAGAGATGCAGAGGAGAATGCACAAATGATCGATTATGATTTGGACATAGAAGACGGTACCATAGAATTTGATTCTCGCTATACTTTCAGAAGTGGAGGCAAATTCAGGGCTCAGGAAATTGACATGATTTTGTACATACCTGAAGATGTGCCTTTTAAAATTGAGAATGGCATGAGCGACATTATGAGATACTTCTCCAGCAGATATGATTGGTGGGAGATCTACAGAAATACCTGGATGTTCTCAGATGGAAGTTTGATTTGTCTAACCTGCGATGATGGCAGGCCTGTAGGAAGAAATGACAACTCTGGTTCATTTCAACGCAGTCTGGATCTGGACGATTTTGATAACATCAGAATAGAGGAGGATTATGACGTTTATATTACTTCCGGTACGGATTATGCAATAACCATTGAAGGTGCCGAATATAAGGTCAGGGATGTTCAGGCATCAGTTGCTGGAGGAGAGCTTAACATTTATGGAGGTAGAGATAGTGGTGACATTACCATTTATCTCACCACTCCCGAAATTGATAACCTTGAGATTATCAATGATGCCAATGTAGACATTCGAGGCTTTGATGGAGCGGAGATTACACTAAAATCCTACGATGATTCAGACATTAACATAGATGGAAGTTTGGACTTGTTAAATCTCTATCTCACAGACAATTCGCAAATAACGCTTTCTGGAAGCATCAAGGATTTAAGAGCATCACTTATAGAAAATTCAAGGTTATATGCATTCGAAGCCAAATCAGAGTCGGCTGAGATTGAAACACACGCTGAATCAAGGGCACGAGTAAATGTCTCTGACTTTTTAAAGGCAGAGGCAAAGGGTTTTTCTTCTATCAGATATAAAGGAAGCCCAAAATTGGATGTAATCGGTCAGGGCAGGTCAGCAAATATTTCATCATATTAAGCCCAAAGGTCAAAAATGCGGGGAGCCAATTGTGCTTCCTGCTTTTTTTAATTTATTGAAAATCAAGAAGTTCATTACTTTTATATAAATCATGCAACCTTGGAGATGGTTTTTTATCCCTAAGGCGTGCAACCGAATTAATCATTATCACATCTACCTTGTGAATTCAACCAAAGAATGCTTCAAATCAAAAGGTCAAAATCTGAAGAGAAGTTAATTGCTGCCTGCAGAAAGGGTGATAGCAAAGCACAAAGGGATATTTACGAAAAGTATGCTCCCTCAATGTTTGCTGTATGCCGAAGGTATGTAATTGAACTTCAGGAAGCGGAAGACATTTTGATTTGTGGATTTACTAAGGCTTTTAAAAAAATAGATCAATTCAAAGGCGAAGGCAGTTTCGAAGGCTGGGTCAGACGAATTATGGTCAATGAAGCCCTAACGTATATCCGCAGGAACAAGAGCATGTATTTGGAGGTAGAGATTGAAAAGGCAGGTTTAGAACCTGACTATCAGCAAATGAACACTCAACTCGAAGTTGAGGACTTACAAAAACTGATAGACAGACTGCCAACTGGATACAAGACAGTATTTAATCTCTATGCCATTGAAGGCTTTTCTCACAAGGAAATAGCCACGGAGTTGGGAATTAGTGAGAACACTTCTAAATCCCAATTGAGTCGAGCAAGGAACCACTTAAAAAAGCTCCTGCTTGAACTAGAGAGATGTGAAAATGATAATTTGATTAGCAATGAAAGGTAATGAACTGGATGAACTGTTTAAAAATAAACTAGGACATCACAAACTCACACCACCTTCAGGGAGTTGGGAAAAAATTGACGGTAATCTTTCCGAAAAGAAAAGCAAAGGCATAATCCTTTGGCTATCTGTCGCGGCAAGCATAGTCCTGATATTTACTATAGGTTGGCTCTTAGGGCCAACCCAAGACGTATCAGCCCCTGCCCAAGTAGCTGAACTTGAACAGGAAATCCCATCGAAGCCGGATAGGGGTCAGAAGATTGCCGAAAACGACAATTCTGAACCTCAAATCCAACCAGAGGAAGAATCTGCTCCCCTTTTGGACAGTAAAGAAGAAGCTCCCATTCTTTCAATTCCGGACAATCCAAGAGAGTTGACCGCTGAGTTGACTGCAAAAAATGATGTGAGAAAGGAGAAGTTCCCCGAAATAATAGAAGCAGAACCAATCACCTTAGAAAGAGAATCCTACGATCATCTCTCATTAATCACTTTACCCAAATCAATGTCAGCAAATTGGGTATCAACCTCTTTTCAACAAGACATAGTGCTTCCACTTGATTTGGGGCTACGGTACAACTACTCTGAGGAATCTAATGAGGAGATTCGAACTAAAAGAAAATTTGGAGTTCTAAACGGCATCATCAGCATTGCCAAAGGAGTAAATAAGTCCAAAATTGGCTTTGGAGAATTCCGAAATGCTAAAAATGGTTTTGTTACTACTGGCCTTAAGTATGGAAGCCGTGAAGCGGAGGAAGAGGAAAAGAAAAAGGCCGATGATGGCACCACTAATGCCGGAGACTCGAAAGAGAATGCTGGCGATTTAAAATAAGTAAATAAACTAACTCAAAATAAACATGAAGATTTCAATGAAGTATTTAATGGCTCTGCTAGTGTTGGTCACACTGAGTATGAGCACAGCACAGGCGCAGGATTGGCGCACAGAAGACAACAACTCTAAAAGGCTTAGGATCAATCCTTTCAACCGTGACGGCCACTTTTTCACCACTTCTAATAAGGACTTTAGCAGTATTGGAAAGGAAATTAGAAATGCTACAAGGGACTTAAGGCGTGTTTCTGTAACAAGAAGAGGCCGAAGAGTCACTAATAAAAGGTCAATATTTGCGAGAAAGTGGGACATTGATAGAAATTACCCAAGAAGAGGCACCGATCACTTTGTAAATATATATTTGGGACTCAACAACTTTATCGAGGATAAAGACCTTGTAGACAGTGATGAACTTTATAGTCTACATCCGATAAGCTCCTGGTATGCCGGATTCAACTTCGACAACATTACCAGAATTTATGGACCACTTTACCTGGAATGGGGTGCTGGTGTTAGCACACAAGACTTTAGTTTTGAAAATACAAGAGCCAGGTTGGTTAAGGATGATATGGGCATCACTTTTGAAGAAGCTGCAGACGTAACAGGACGCAAAAGCAAAATTAATGTAAGCTACATTAACGTACACTTTGTACCTACCATTTCATTTGGAAGGTATAGCGATTTCAGAGTTGGTTTTGGTGTCTATGGTGGATATAAGATTGGCAGCTTTACCAAGTACAAATTTGATGATGCCAATGGTGATAAGCAGAAGGAAAAGCTCAATGACAACCTTCTGATCAATCCATTCAAATATGGATTTAGAGCCCAGGTAGGTTGGGACTTCTTTGATCTGTTCTTCAATTATGATGTTACTGAGCTTTTTGAAGAAGATAAAAATGCACCAAGGCTCAATCCAGTCACTTTCGGAATAATCTTTTAAACTCAAAAAACATATTATGAAAACAGACATGTTAGTGGGGTTTCACAAAGCATGACTGGAGTCATATGTCTAACCAAAACATAAATTAATAATGAAAAAGCAATATATACTTCTGATGCTAGGTCTGCTCTTTATGGTCACGTCCTTTGATGCCGAAGCCCAATGGAGATGGGGTCGTTATCGAGATTTCGAGCGCATAGATACAGTTGTGAGTATCCCCAAGGGTTCATCGAATTCCATATACATAGGAGATAATGACTTTTACCTGAGAATCGGATTCTTTGGTTTGGAATTGGAAATAGAGGATGACTGGGATCGCGATTGGAGAACCCGAGGAAGATCGAGGAGTCTGGAATACTTTGAGCAGCATGATCATGGCACACTTAAAGGTCTCAACTTCGAATATGGATTCAACAATTTCCTAAACGATGGAGATTTTCCATCCTCCAGTGACTTATATCAGGTAAAGAATATAGGTTCCGTCTACTGGGGGCTTAATTGGAACCATACTTCCAAGGTAAGCGGACCTTTGTACCTTGATTGGGGGGCTGGTTTGAGTTGGTACAACTACAAATTTGAAAATGCCGCTACAAGGCTGGACCCTAGCGGAGGGGAACTCAATTTCGTAGAAGACCTTACGATAAGCAGTGCCATTAAGAGCAAGCTCAAGGTAACCTATCTTAACTTCACCGCGGTTCCTATGTTCGATTTTGCCAAGGGTAAACGAATTGTGAGAATGTATGAAGAAGATGACGTACGATTAGCCTTCAGCTCCCGCAGAGGCTTCCGGATCGGGGTTGGTGGCTATGTCGGTATGAGATTGAGCAACAAAGCCAAATACATTTACAAAACGGGTGGAGATCGGAACAAAGACAAAGACAAAGGTGGCTTTTTCATTAACGACTTTCGCTATGGCGCAAGATTACAAGTGGGTATTAATAGCTTCGACTTCTTTATGAATTATGATTTCAATGAGTTGTTTGAAGATGGCAAAGGCCCACAACTGAATCCAATTACGATTGGTGTAATATTCTGATAATTCATTTTACTGTTGGGTCTCGGGAGGCGTCCCGGGACCTGATTCTTTTCCTCCTTCCATCCATTTCTTCTCCTCCCCTTTCAATTGTAAGAGTTTAGAGAAATACTGCCCGTTTGGTCGGTTTCCAGTGATCAAAACGAGGAAAATGGTGAAGAACAAGGTGTAAAACATATCTCCCTTTTCATACAATCCATAGGTGGCAATTACAGCACCAAAAGTCCAAAGTATACTTCTCCAAATAAGTGGTTTGCGCAATTTTCTGAGCTTCTCATCAATCTCTACAGTTTCTTTCAAACCTCTATTCACGGTGCTTTTCCAGGAGATCAGAGTGCGATTCAAAACATAAAGCATCCCCACCATCATAGCCCCATGGAACATTAAGTCAGGCTCGTTCCAAAAGTCCGTCCGCAGCGCATTCTTGCTTTCCTTCTCCAAAAATGCCCAGCCAAAAAGTACAAGCGGCACCGCCAACATAAGATAGTTGATAGACTCCACGCTTTTCATAAATGCGTGCTTATCAAAGTCAGGATTGGCGAGTTTCATGGTTATGGACTTATGTAGTTAAGGGTTTGCTAACGAACGTTAGTTTGTATATCTTTGTGATTCATGGAAACGCTCGTAAAGAAAAGCAGAAAGCAGCAGATTGAAGAGAAGGCAACACAACTTTTTCAAGAAAGAGGCTATTCAGCTACATCAATGCGTGATCTGGCACAAGTGCTCGGCATTGAGGCAGCAAGTCTATACTCTCATATCAAATCTAAGGAAGAAATCTTACAAAAGATATGTTTTCGCATGGCAGGTGAATTTTTTAATTCCTGGGCCGATGTAGAAAAAGAGAATGGTAGCATGACCGCCAAAATGAGCAAAGCCATGATTGCTCATGTTAAGGTGATTACACAAAACACGGCTTCTTCAGCAGTGTTTTTTAATGAGTGGAGACACTTGAGTGAGCCTTTCTTAACGGAGTTCCTTTCTATGCGGGAAGATTATGAAGGTAGGTTTATGCAAATCATTGATGATGGTGTGAATTCCGGTGAGTTCAAGTTGGTGGATCAAAAATTTATGATGCTGACCATTCTTTCCTCATTGAACTGGACTCACAACTGGTATAACCCATCAGGCACACTCTCATCAGAGGAAATTGGAGATCGCCTGGCTAATTTATTGTTGAACGGACTTAAAAATCAATAGCTCATGTACGGAGGTGGAAATGTATTCGAAGCCATGAAGGCCACGGCCCTGGCCGAAGAAGATCCTAAAGAATTGGCAAAATTTGAGGCCCGGATTGATCGGGGAGAAAAGATTGAACCTAAAGATTGGATGCCTCAGTTGTATCGCAAACAGTTGATTCGAATGATTGAGCAACATGCCCATTCAGAAATCATCGGAGCATTACCAGAAGGCACCTGGATTACAAGAGCGCCTGGTTTCAAAAGAAAATTGGCTCTTATGGCCAAGGTTCAGGACGAAGTTGGCCACGCGCAATTGTTATACAGCGCAGCCGAGACCCTCGGAAAACCACGCGAGCAAATGCTAGATGATCTGGTCACCGGCAAGTCCAAATACTCCAACATTTTCAATTATCCGGCCTTTACCTGGGCAGATTCTTGTTTTATTTCCTGGCTGGTTGACGCTGGAGCCATTGTAAATCAAGTGGCTAATTCAAAGGGCAGCTATGGCCCCTATTGCAGGGCACTGGAGAGGATATGTGCCGAAGAATCTTTCCATTTGAAATATGGACATCACTGCGTTATACATTTGGCCACGGGCACCAAAAAACAGCAAGAAATGATGCAGGCTGCTGTCAACCGCTGGTGGGCACCAATGATGCATTTCTTTGGACCTTCTGACAAAATTTCTGTCCATTCAGACATTCTAATGCGCTGGAAGGTAAAAATGGCTTCCAATGACGAGTGTCGTCAGCAATTTCTGGACATGTATGTTCCCAAAATTTGGGAACTGGGATTGACCCTTCCTGATGAAAACCTGCACAAGAATCTCGAAACAGGTATGTGGGAATTCACAGAGCCGGATTGGGAAGAGTTCAAGCGTGTGATCAATGGTGATGGCCCTTGTAACAAAGAGCGACTGGCGGTAAGAAGAATGGCTGAGGAGCGTGGCCGCTGGGTGCGAAAAGCATTGTTGGCTCCTAAGACTAAATACGTAGCTCCTCTGGCATAATGGACATGACACTGAAATCTCTGGACCCAAGAGTCAAAAGGCTCGGTATTCCTGAAGAATGGGACACTCCCCTTTCTCCGAAAGAAACCCTTGATCAATTTGAAAACTATGAGGCTTTCATTCAGGTGAAAGAGGGCAAAGCACTTGAGCATGTCGGACCTGTACATGCCCCTAACGAGGAAATGGCCTTCCTCTTTGCCAAAGAACAATACAGCCGTAGAGGGATGTTTTGCAATGCACTTTGTGTGGTCAAAACAGAAAATATAATAGGCACCGAATTCAGTGATAATGGCATCTCTATTTACGATGCTGTCACTGCCCAACCATCCGGCATCGAGAATCAAAGCTACGAGGTATTTCATCTTCTCAAGCGTGGCAAACAGCACAAATATGTTGGCACTGTTATGGCCAAGGATTTCGAGGACGCCTTGGTAGTGGCAAAGCACACTTACCCAAGCCAGAAGCCTGTTTTCAATGTATGGATTGCTGAATCTGAACATATATTGACCTCCAATGAAGAGGACAAGGATATGTGGGAGACACTAAAAGAAAAACAGTATCGCGAAGCGATTGACTATAAAGGCCAGGATAGAATCAAAGCCTATAAAGAACGTATGGGCCAAGCCTAAAGAGAGCATCATGAACACGGAAGCACTTAAAGATTTACTCTATAAAATTGCCGATGATCAGTTGATCCTTGGCCATAGAAATTCTGAATGGACAGGCTTCGGCCCCTTGCTTGAAGAAGATATTGCCTTCTCCTCAATGGCACAGGACAAGGTCGGACAGAGCTGGCAATTCTATAAGATTCTCAATGAGCTAGGCGAATCTGACCCTGATACGGTTGCCTTTATGCGAAATGCGGATCAGTTCCATAACTGCAAATTTGTAGAGTTGCCAAATGGCGAGTATGACTTTAGTCTGATTCGACACTTCTTATTTGATACGGCAGAAGGGATTCGGTTCAATATGCTTTCTACCTCCAGTTATGAGCCGGTTGCTCAGCTGGCAAAAAAGATTAAGGGCGAGATCAAGTACCATACTATGCATGCCAATATCTGGATAAAGCAGTTGGGATCTGCCACTGAAGAGAGCATCGGTCGATTGCAACAGGCACTGGATTACGCCATGCCTTACGCGCTGGGGATATTCGAAACTTCAAAGTTCGAAGCTGATTTGAAGCAGGAAGGAATATTTGACGGAGAAGAAGCACTGAAGGCCCAATGGCTGACTCAGATTGGTGAAATTATAGCAGAAACAGATTTACGGATGCCTGAAATCCAATCGCTTCAACCTCAATTGGGCGGGAGATATGGAGAGCACACTGAACACCTGCAACCGTTGGTTGAAGAAATGTCTGAGGTATTTAGAGTAGACCCTACTGCGGATTGGTAGTAATAAAGTGTTGGAGTGTTGAGGTGTTGAGGTGTTGAGGTGTTGAAGTAAACCGGTTGATTGGGAAACTGGTTTGGTGGTTCAAAGTTTCAAACCGTTTTGGGATTAATATCTCGCGAATTGCGAGAAACGCTGAAATATTAATGAAGGAGAATCTTTCTATAGATCGCATTAAAGATTGGCTCGAGGAGGTCAAGGACCCGGAGATTCCGGTCCTTTCCTTAAATGACCTCGGGGTTATCACAGGCATTGATATACAAGATTCCGGAAAAGTGATTGTCAACATGACTCCTACCTTTGCAGGTTGTCCTGCTATGGATGTGATGAAAAGTGACGTAGAGGAAGTACTTAAAAAAAGAGACATCGAGGACTTTGAAGTACATCTCTCGTTTGAGACGCAATGGAACTCAAATATGATTTCGGAGAAAGGAAGGCTTGCTCTTAAAGAATTCGGACTGGCTCCTCCACCAAAACATAACCTGATTGTTGATATTGATTTGATTGAGCATGCTAAATGCCCCAATTGCAGTAGTGAGAATACTGATATGAAGTCTCCTTTTGGTCCGGCACTTTGCCGGTCACTTCATTATTGCAATAATTGCCAACAGGCCTTTGAGCAATTCAAACCCCTTTAGTCAACCCCAGGCACTCATTAATTTTTATTTCAATGGGATTTAGCTAGTTTCTTGAATGAAATTACCATTCCAAAAATTCTTCATGCTACTCTTTGTGCCCCTGATCATACTCGGCTGTCAGCCGGCCACAGAGAAAGAGTCTGTTTTTGATCATGACCTTGGCAATGGCCCAACGCCCTGGAGCGGAACCGCATTTGATGATCAGTCCAATCAATTCACTTTTGCAATAATCACTGACCTGAATGGTGGGGAAAGAGAACGGATTTTTAGTGTTGCTGTGGAGCAGATCAATTTACTCCGACCGGAATTTGTGTTAAGCGTAGGTGATCTCATTGATGGGGGCACCGAGGACAAAGATCAATTACAGAAAGAGTGGGACAGCTTTGATCAAAGGGCTTCCAAATTAACCGCTCCCTTCTTTCACCTGGGTGGTAATCATGACTTAACCAACGTTGCTATGCGCGAATTTTGGGCAAACAGGTATGGACCACGCTATTATCACTTCAAATACAAGAATGTATTGTTTCTAATGATGGATTCTGAAGACTACTCTGAAGAACGCATGCATGAAATTTACACGGCCCGAGCCGAGGCCATTGAAATACTGGATGGAGATCAGCCTGAGCGCTTCCCTGAAACAGAATATTACGCTATGTCCGAAAGGAGAACTGGTGAGATAGGTGATGCACAAAATGCCTACTTCGAAAAAGTACTTGCAGAAAACACCGATGTTGACTGGACTTTTGTTTTAATGCATAAGCCGGTGTGGATGAGGGAAGGTGGAAATAACCTGGAAAAACTGGAAGGAGTCCTGGCCAACCAACCATATACTGTAATCAACGGCCATTTTCATGCCTACTCACACACAAAACGCAACAATAGGGATTACATCATTCTCGGCACAACCGGAGGTTCACAGAACCCCGCCTTTGAAGGAGCCTTTGACCACATCACTCTGGTCACCATGAAAAATGGTAAACCATCTATAGCAAACCTCAAAATGGAAGGAATTCTTAATGAGACAGGGAAGGTTCCAGCCGGTGGAGATACGCTTAAGTTTGATCGTTTCTGATTGCTTATGACTACCGAGCCAGTCATTGGATCAATGAATTGATCTGGTGACTGCCAATTAAACCACAAGAAATTCTAATTAGAAATCACAAGTTATAAACTTGCGATATCGACAAATTTGATTTGGCAGTTGATTACTATAATGGTTCAAGTCTGAAAATGAACCTCAGAGCAATCAACCCTTTTTCGAGCCAAAAAAGTAAATCAACGCATCATCCAGAAGTGGCCTCCAGTTTTTCCAGTTATGCCCTTCTGCGACCTCGATGTATTCAAAGTCATAGCCTTTTGATTCCAGTGTCTTTTTTAACTTCCTGGCATGAACTTCAGTATCGTTGACCGTTCCAGTGCTTAAAAATATCTTTAAAGGCAGCTTTTCCTGATCAGTGTACATCTTATAAATGTTGCCCACCGGGTGGAGGGCAGGTGATTGAATCCCTAACATATAAAAGGTATCGGAGGCCTTAGCCCCAAAAAAAGTGGCATTTAACCCTCCAAAGGACATTCCCATGATGGCTCTGCTGCTTTGTCTGCTTGCCGCGTTATAAGATTTTTCTACTTCAGGCAGTAACTCCTTTTTGTAGAATTCAACATATTTCTCATTGCCCAGAAATTGATTATTCCTGCGATTGTTGCTTAGCCTGTGAGGATCACGATTGTCAACAAATACGGCAATGATGGGCTCTATTTTTCCCGTTTGAATCAACTCATCAATCTTTTGCGGCATGTCTCCTCCCTCAATGTACCACTGCCCATCAGTTAAGTAAATGACAGGAAGGTTGGAAAGTTCATCATGTTTGGGTGGCGTGTAAACGCGATACCGAAGATCATAACCCAGCACCTCACTTTTGATAATTTGGTTATCGCTCAGTGTACCTTTTAAGGCAAAATCCTCTGCTGGTAACGAATACGGCAGAAATAACAGGAATGCGAGTAGATATTTCATTTCGAAAAGATGCTTAGTGTCTTATTCATCTTTTTTACGAACTATCGAACCTTATAGTTCCCCTATCGAATACTCTTTCCGATACAACTCGATACTGCAAAAGACATTTTCTTACAGGCCGATGTAACTTCTACACCTGGTTGTGTTACATTTTAGTAGAGAGCTTTGTTTACAATGACAAAACAAGACGAATTTCTTAATCTTTATGATGACGCTCACGATGGCCTGGCGAGGTACTGCCATGCTCTTACGGGTGATAAAGACGAAGCCAAGGATCTGATAAACGAGACTCTACTTCGGGCTTATGAGAGTTTTCACAAGATTAATGATACCAGCGTCTTTCCCAGATACCTGATCGGAATTTCAAGAAGAATCTACTTCAACCATTTGAGGAGACAGAAGTTTTGGGGCGTATTCTCATCGGCCGAGGCAGAAGAAATCGAAGATCAGCAAAGATCTGATACTTCAATCGAAGTACGACTGCTGTATGAAGCGCTCGGCAAGCTACCTCCAAAACAAAAAGAAGCGGTAATCCTATTCGAAATCTCCGGCTTTTCATTGAAGGAAATTGCGGAACTACAAGGAAGTGGTCTATCGGCAGTCAAAGCCAGAATTGCGCGCGGGAGAAACAAGCTCAGTGAATTACTCAGGGATGAAGAGGTTGTTTTGAAGGAGAAAACAGAGAATTACCAACAACAGGCAATCATCTACTGATACAACACTTAAAGAAATGGATATGGAAAAGTATTTCAGAAAGGCCAAAGAGGAAAATCCGGTGATTGATAAAACTGTGGTGAAAGAGAAACTAAAATTTCAGATTAAGGAGCGATCAAGTGCCTCTAATCGTTTTACCTACCGTCACAGGGTTCAACTGAGGTTAATCTCAGTTCTAGGCACAATTTTATTGGTTTTTCTAGTTGGATTCCTTCTCAGGCCAAATAACGATTCAAATCTCGACCTTGGTTTAGGCGAGAGCCCTACCACTTTCTGGGATCTTGACGTGGCAGACTCTTATGATGACAACTTCATTATTCAAAAAACCTCTTTAGCTAAGGATCATTTTCTAAACACCTTGGCACAAGACGAATCGGACACTGCCGTGGTAGGAATTTTCTTCCAGGATCAAAAAGATTTTGACTTAGACATGGGACAAATTCCTACACTAAAATTATCCTATGACTTGTTAGAACAACTCGGCTTTCGCATAAAAAACAAAACGATTGTCTACGAAGCGGCAGTTAAGAATCGCGGGTATTTAAAGTTCATCGTAGAAGGAAAGCACCATTCAGTAACGGTTAGTGACTCACCGCAAGGTAGCACCTTAAAAATTCAGGGATTGGGCTTTAGACCAAAAGATACTGATGACAATCAAAAATCAGTTAAGCAGGCCACTTTTTATCCGGTATATCTCTCTGACATGACGGGTAAACAAAGGGTCAGATTCCGTTTCTCGGAAGAAGATAAAGACAAAATGTCTCAGGATTACTTCAATCGTTTGGTTGATGATTTGGTACCCATTGCCGTACCTAGTTCAAAGGACTCTGATGACTATACTGCCATTTTCTGGTTCAAGTCAACCAAAGAGCTCTTTGATGCACTGGTTGAGGAACCCATCACTCCGATGGTACAAGGAGAAGATTCACGAGAATCTCCGAAAGAGCCTTCTATTGAAACACAAAAACCCATAATGAGGGTAAATCAAAACCCATTTTATGACCGACTAAATATTACATACAGTTTGCCTCGAAATGAAAACGCTCAGATTGACTTGATTTCAATCGAAGGCAAGCCTATAAAAAATCTTGTCTCCAGAAAGCAACATGAAGCCTCTGAATTCAGCAAGGATTTTGATCTTTCAATCATACCCAGCGGCATGTATTTGCTAGTCATGACTACAGATTCACATCGCATATCTCAACGAATTTTAAAACAATAAAACCAACACAATGAAAACCCTATGTCAAATCTCAAAAGGTCTGATTTTAGCCTTGTTGCTATACACTTGGACACCCCTTAATGGTCAGGTGACCTTTAAGAATTACCGATCGCTTCAAAAAGAAGCCGTAGGGAAAGACATGCCAGACCTTGTTTTTGAAACGGTGCTTAACGGCATGAAGAACAAAAAATTGACTGCAAAAATGATGCAAGGTAAGGTGGTTATCCTTGAATTCTGGACTACGTGGTGCGCTCCATGCATTAAGCAATTTCCAAAAATCAATGCGCTCGCCAAGGAGTATCAAGAGGATGTGGTGTTTATTTCCATTACTCCTGAAAAATTGGAAATCGTCAATCCGTTCCTAAAGAGAAAATCACTTGAAACCTGGATTGCTATGGACACCGATGAATCGGTAATAGACTATTTTGGTGTGATCGCCTACCCCACTACAATTGTGATTGACAAAAAGGGTAAAGTTGTGGAGTACATTAATCCTATGAAGCTAAGCAATGAATACCTCAATAGCATCATCTCTGGAAATCATCCTGACCAAACTGTTTCAAAAGAAGCATCAAAACCGAAGGTTTCTGCACCACAGATAGGTGGACCGCAGATTTCTGGGGCAAGTTCAACAAACCAAGAAGAGGACAAAAATGGCTCCAAACCCGTTTACCAAGTGAACATCAAGGAGATTCCAGACCTTGGAGGTTCCTATGGCGGAAGTTTTGGCAAACAACAAGGAAGGGTGAACGCAAGAGGCTGGAGTGTACGTGAAGCCTTGGCTTTTGCCACTAACATTCCTGAAAAAGGTATTCTTGGGCCTGACAGTATATTAAATAAAAAACTTGAGTTACAAGTTTCACTCCCATCCGGAAATCCTGAAATGCTGGAATTAATACTTCTTGAAGGGCTTAAAAAAGAATTAAATATCGTTGCTAAGAATGCAAAACAGAATATGGAAGTCTACGAAATTACAGCCCCTGAAGGAGTATCAAAAGATCTCTTTCCAACCAGAGCGAGCGGCAAAAGTGGACATATAAGCACAGATGATGGTATTCTTGGGGCCTCCAATTGGTCTTTGGACAAATTAATGCCTCATATTGAAAAGATGATCGATTATATGGTAGTGAACAACACTGGCCTGACTGACAACTATGACTATAATTTATATTGGGAATATGAAAAGCCCATGTCAATTATTGATGCACTTAGTGACCAATTGGGTCTTGTGGCGTCCAAAAAGAACATAGAGATGTCAGTGCTTGTGGTGGAATCCAAAGATAATGACCTTAAAAAATAGGTTCGAAAAAAGAATTCAATGAAAAATGCAACTGATACATTTCTGTGTCCGTTGCTAAATTCCGTTACCATCATTTCGCAGAATACTCTGGAGTTGGCACAAAACTCCCAGCCTCATTTTGTCAAAAAGGCTTTAAGACTTACCTATACGATTAACATCACTGAGGTTTCACCTCAAACAGAAGAATCATCAATGATTTTCAAAGCAGGGGCTTAATACCCACCATAGTTTTTTTGAAAAAAGAACTGGCCATTGCAGGAGATGTCTCGAACTAAGAAATGGCAATTGCTTAATATTGTTTGGCGTCAATTTTCAATCAAAAGTAACTTTAGCACCTTCTCAAGTTACTATATAGAAAGACGGAAACGTAGAAGATGACTAAGCAACAGGAATTTCTTGAGCTCTACAACCCTAGCCACGATCGCTTTATTAGGTTTTGTCATGCATTCACTCATGATGAACATAGTGCCAAGGATCTTGTTAGCGAAACCATAGTCAAGGCCTACGAAAATTTTCACCTAATAAAAAAGCCTGAGTCTTTTACCGCGTACTTAATTGGAATCGCAAGGCGAATTTATTTTAATCAACGCAGAAGGCAGTGGCTTTTTGAACCCTTAACTGCTAAAACATTAGAAGCTCCCGGTTCTTCCAAGACTGACTTACCGACTGAAGTCAGTCAATTGTACGAGGCGCTAGGACTACTACCTACCAAGCAAAGAGAAGCAATCATTCTATTCGAAATCACTGGTTTTTCGCTGAAGGAAATATGTGAAATACAAAAAAGTGGTCTCTCCGCAGTCAAAGCAAGATTGAGAAGAGGTAGGGAAAGACTCAGAAAGCTCCTTGAAGACCCGGAAGTAAGCTACACAAAAACTAAATCGAGTTATGACAAAGAAATCATCACCTGCTAAGACTAAGCTCTCAAACTATTTTGAGCTGGCACACCAAACCAAGCCTCTAGTTCAACAGAGTGAAGTAGAGGAATTGGTTTATGAAATTGAGAAGCAGTCATTTCGACATAAGCAATCTACTTTTAGATTCAGTTCAGTTGGGTTTCGATGGTTGTTACTCACCACTTGTTCACTTCTGCTCCTCATACTTTACGTATGGAATGAACAAATTTTTAATGGCATCGATAGACAAGCTGAGGAAATTGGCGCATCTAAAGAAAATATCCTCTCTATAGAGCGCGAATCCGGTTACAGGATTGAAGCGGCATCATATCAAAGACAGCAACTTTTATCGGAACTTGTTGAGAACACTAATAATCCAGATGCGAGTATTCAACTTATTGAGAAGCGCAATCAACAGTATATCACAGACAATCAACAAATTCCACCGCTCAAAGTATCACAAGAAATTTTGAAAAAACTCGGCCTGGAGTTCAAGAAACACTGGATAGAGTATAAGATTTCGGGCTTTAAACTTATGATAGGCAGCCGTTATGACGGACTTGGATTAAATGGTGATTTGTACATAAGGGGAATGAAAAGGAATCAAGAAGGAAACATGACCCTGAGTACCGAACCATACATAATGGTTTTGGATCTAGATAAAAACAAAAAAGAGAAATCTAATAAAAGTTACTATCCACTGGCCATAACAGATGTGAAAGGTAGGCAGAAGACCAGTCTTCAAATGACGAAAGAAGATAAAGACACATGGGCTCAGCGCAGCTTTAGTGAGGTTTTGGATGATCTTGTGCCTATCGCCATCCCAAAAATCGGTAAGGAAAACGAATATGCAGTAGTATTTTGGTTCAGGCCTACCAAAGAGTTTTTTGACATTCTGGTGGAAAATCCAGTACGCGCCACAACGGGGCCAAACCAGGAATGGATTAATCAGCCTGAACCCATTTCTCTTACAATTAAACAAAATCCGGTTTTACAGGATCTTCAGTTCAAACTCAAATTGCAAACTACCGCCATGGTTAATCTGGATTTGATTTCAATGGATGGTAATCCTGTTAAAAAACTACTCACAGGAAAACTTTTGGAGTCAGGAACTCATGAGTTTAATTATGACATCTCCAGTGTTCCAAACGGAATATATTTATTACTCGTCACTACCGACAAAGGAAGAATTTCCAAAAGGATTATAAAGGAATAATTCAAATCATGAGCAATTCAGTATGCGCCTGGAAGCTTATTGCTTCTCCCAAAGAGAATTCACATAATTCTCCTCGCAATCCGTGAAGTTCTTAATCAATCTAAACCCTGACTTCTCCGCAAACTCGTTGATCATACGGTAGGAATATTTTTGAGAAACCTCAGTATGAATGGCTTCCCAGGCATTAAAATGAAAGCTCTCTCCTGTTTCCTCAATCGAGACAGAATGATCTTTTATGCTCACTAAGTGGCTTTTAGTCTCACCTGTAACCGGGTCATAAGTAGGAACATGTCGGAAATTAGCGAGAATGAAATCTCCACCAAGTTCATTATTGATTCTGGTCAAAAGATTCAAGTTGAAGGCTCGAGTAATTCCTTTTTTGTCATTATAGGCATTCAAAATTTTGTCAGGATCCTTCATCAAGTCAAAACCTATAAATAACAGATCTCCTTGGGAAAGATTCTCAGAAAGCTCTGAAAGAAAGGCTTCTGCCTCGCTATTAGTAAAATTTCCAATGTTAGAGCCCAAAAAGAGGACGACCTCTTTACTTGTATGATTTTTATTCAACCCGGCCAGGGCTTCAAAATAATCTCCCTGAACGGCCTCCACCTTGAGATTAGGAATATTCTCGTTCAAATCTGCCGTGAGTTGTTCTAACACATTGCCAGAAATATCAATTGGAGCATAGCTAAACTCAACACCATCAGCGACAAAGTGTTTGAGCAATACTTTGGTCTTGGTGCCATCCCCTGCCCCCAATTCAATCAACTTGAATGCAGAACCGTCTTTAGAAAATTGTTCAAGGATGTCTTGCTTTTGAATTTGAAATATTTCGTATTCGCTCCTCGTAAGATAATACTCATCCAACTGCATTATGGCCTGAAACAGCTCATCCCCCTTTTCATCATAGAAATATTTAGAGGGCAACGTTTTTGGAAATCCAGAGAGTCCTTGTTTTACTTCTTCAGCAAATATGTCTATATCTATGCTTGTGATTTCAGCCATTAATTAAAAGTTTTCAGCTAAGCGGATACCTGTAAACTGCCAACGCAAATGTGGATGAAAGAAGTTCCGGTAGGTAGCTCGAATATGGTTTTTTGATGTGGCGAATGACCCTCCTCTTAACACCATTTGGTTGATCATAAATTTGCCATTGTATTCTCCAAGGGCTCCATCTTCTTTTTCATAAAATGGGTAAGGCAAATAGGCGCTGTTTGTCCACTCCCACACATCTCCAAAAAATTGGGTGTTGCTCCCATGTCGAGGCATTGGCCTGAACTTTCTGCTGTCCATAAAATTGGCCTCATTAGGTATTTCCGGCTCAAACTTGTTGCAAGCCACTTCCCACTCAAATTCTGTTGGCAGTCGCTTCCCTTTCCATCTTGCAAAGGCATCAGCCTCATAAAAATTGATGTGAGTAACAGGCTCCTTGGGATTTATTTCTTCCAATCCGGCTAGGGTAAAGTGATGCCAAACGTTATCTCTTTGCAACCAGTAGAAAGGAGCACGTGCTTCTTCCTTTTTTACCCACTCCCAGCCTTCCATCAGCCAATGTCTAAAATCCTGATAGCCGCCATCTTCTACAAACTCCAAATACTCTCCTGCAGTGATTAAGCGATCGAGCACCCGAAACTGATGAAGAAAAACTGTGTGTCTACCCAGTTCATTATCAAAGCAAAAGTCATCGCCCTGATGGCCTACTTCATATTTACCAGCTTCAACTTCAAGATAATTTTCACTCAGATTATAACCATTGGTGTCCTCCTGAAAAGTCTTGTAAACCGGAAAAAGTGGATTGATGCCAAGAATATGCTTTAAGTCATACACCAACAATTCCTGATGCTGCTGTTCATGATTCAAACCTATAGTCAAAACCTCCTTGGCCCGATCACTCACCTTATGTGCACCAGAAAGCCATTCTTTCATATGGTCATCGACATATTTGCGATAAGCCATTACCTCATTTACCCAAGGTCTGGAAAGCAATCCGCGATTAGCGCGTTGCCAACGCTCGCCCTCATGTTCATAATAGCTATTGAAAAGAAAGTGATAGTCTTGGTCAAATAATCGATATTCAGGCAGGAACTCTTTGAGAATAAAGTTCTCAAAAAACCAGGTAGTATGTCCCAAATGCCACTTTGGCGGACTAACATCAACCACCGGCTGCACCACGTAATCTTCTGGTTGGAGCGGATCACAAATCTCTTCGGTAAGTGCCCTTACACTCAGGTAGTCTGGGAGAAGACTATCAATTTCTGTTTTGGCCTCATCGCCAAGGGTTGGGTTCATTCTGGTTGGGTCTTGATTTATAAGCAATAAAAAAAGATTGCCAGTAAACCACTTTCGCATTTAGGTCAATTTATGACCGATTAAAAATATAAAAAAGGGACAAAAAAAGCTTTCTTTTTTTAAACAACTCCAGAACGAGTAGGATTGTTCCTAGCCAATCTCAATTTTCACATCATCAGTCAACGGATGACTCACACATGGAAGCACATAACCTTCATCAATTTCTGCTTCTGATAGGCCTTCAACTTCATCCATTTTCACCTTTCCGGAAACGCACCTTCCGCGGCAAGCGGTGCAAAGTCCGCTTTGACATGAGAAGGGTAAGTCAATATCCTCATCCAATCCCTTTTCCAGAATAGTCTCATCTGGCTCTACAGTGTACTTGTATTCTTCATCATCATAGATGATGGTCACTTCACGTGCAATAATCTCATCACTGTCGATTGCGTTCTCTTCACTCTTGGTATCTGTTGAAGAAGTGAAACTCTCCTTAAAAACTCTTGATTTATCAATTCCCAGATTATTCAAGGACTCCGTAACAATATCCATCATGGGACCAGGGCCACACATAAAATACTCGGTGTTCTCTGCACCAAATTGCGGTAAATCCTTCAAGGCTTTGCCTATAATTGCCTCGGTCAAATAGCCTTCATCACAATTTAGGTCGCTTGGTTTTTGCTCCAAAACATGAATCACTTTAAACCTGTCAGCATTGGCTGCTTCCATCTCCTCTAAAGTAGATTTAAAGATTATGGACTGGGTGTCACGGTTGGCATAGATCAATGAAACCTTGGAATTCGGTTCTTGATTTAAAGCGGATTTGGTAATTGACATCAATGGAGTAATGCCACTGCCACCACCAAAGAGCACAATATGCCGCTTATTATTCTCATTAAACTCGGTGGTGAAGTTTCCAATAGGCTCCATCAACTCGAGAGACTGTCCAGCCTCTAAGTTATCTCCAAGGTGATTAGACATCAATCCACCAGCTACTCTCTTTACGGTAACCGCAGGGTTTTTATCAACGAATGGAGAAGTACACAGTGAGTAGGCACGTCTTTCTTCCTTGCCATTTATTTGTGCAATCACGGTGAAAAACTGCCCTGATTTATAGGTCACATCTCCCGTCTCAGGCTGTTCAAAGTGAATGCTGATTGCATCAGCTGTTTCGTTAACAACTTCTTTAACCTTTAAAGTAACATATCCTGTACGTGTCGATGATTTTTCAGTCGCCTCCTCAGTCTTCTTTTTGAATAATCCGAATGCCATCAGTAATTATAAATTAAGCCAATATGTAAGTTTCAATACCAGGGCTCGATTTTTCGATGCAATCGACTCTGGCAAGTAATTTTCAGTATATACAACAAATAGATCCGAAACTGGTTTAAACCGCCATTGAAAACGGGCATTTAAATTCAGATTATCTGCCTGTTCGTTGTATTGCACAAAAGTAGTAAGGAATAACTTATGAGTGAAGGTCAAATCGATTCTTGGTCCTATTAGTAAGAAATTTGTGTCGTTAAATCCTGCTGGTAAATCAATGCTGTTATAGTTGGCGCTCAAACCTATCGAACCATAGGGTTGAAACCGATAATTCACACTGCCATTGATCTGAAGCCTCTCCCCATTAAAGAATCCCCCATATTGCATACGTACATTATAATTAAAGGGACTTCTCATATTTGATTGGTAGCGAAGGCTATACTCATTCCAGTTTTGCTCATCTCCTGTAGGTAACTCTAACCCTCCCGTACGTGTAGGGTCAAATGGCCTAAAAAGTTTGACAAATCGATTGCTCACACCTGCTGAAATTGTCGAGGTATTTAGGAAAGTTACCGTGTACTGAAAATTACCGATTCGGTCAGTAGTAGTGTTTTCGGAGTCAAGAAATTGATCGTAAGTTATCTGAAACTGATGATTGTTAATGTTGGATTCTTTAGGAAACACACTATACCTCGCACTAGGCCTAATTCTTGAATAACCCTTTCTAGGCACAAAACCCACTTCAGCATTAAAATTCTCTCCGACCAACTCATGGTTCCACTGCAACTCCCAATTTCTCAATCTATAAATCAATGACACGCCATGAGCAAAATCCTTTGAATTCACATCGGGACTAAACGCTTTGTGCAGGAATACCTTTCCCAACCATTTGGTTGTGGATGACCGGAGATTATACTCCAGGCCTACCAAACGATTATAATCCTGGCTGTTCCCGGTAAAAGCGCCAGTCGAGTCGGTTTTAGCAAAGTCAAATTGCTGCTTGTTTATCGCAATGAACGAAATATTGGACTGACCAAAAACCTGACGTTGCACTGTGCCCACAGTGAAATTTTGTCCTGGAATTCCAATCCCACCTTGCTCTTCAGCAGTAGTTTGAACATTGAGTAGTCCAACCCTCCATTTGTTATTGATCTTGCCAGTTAAACGGGCACCACCAGTTATGGCCGTATTCAGGCCTATTCTTCGAGAAAAGAAAGGTCTAATCTGCCCAGTACCAAAATCCGCAAACAGGTCATTGTTTTCCAGAAAGAACTGGCGCCTTTCCGGAAAGAAAAGCTCAAATCGGCTCAAATTTGTTTGTTGGCGATCCACCTCAACCTGCGAAAAGTCAGGATTGACAGTGAGGTCAAGCGTCAGTCCGGAAGTGACTGCCACCTTCGCATCAAAGCCTAGGTCAAAGTTCCCCTCAGCAGGTTGATTATTCTGAAAATCCTTGATTGTCCCTCCTGATAAATAAGGAATAAAAGAAATGTTGGAACCTGCTTTTGGAGGTTTCTCCTCCCACATAATTGATCCGGCATGTGCCAATGAACTAATGAAGAATTGTCGAGGTACTGGTGCCCAGGCAGAGCGCTCATTGTTGTGCATATCCTGCCTGGTAAAGTTGATATACCATCGATCGTTGTCTGACTTATAGCGCAATGTTTTGAAAGGAATTTTCATTTCAACCACCCATCGGTCTTCATACTGTTTCGTTTTCGACTCCCATTTGTTGTCCCAATCGTTATTAGAACGAAAACCATTGAACATAACCCCTTCCCTTTCAACGCCCAAAGGGGAAACACCGAATGCAAAGCCTCCGGTTTGATCCAGAAATGGATCCATATAGAGCATAAAATTATCATTCGCGAAATAGCTAAAGTCTCTTTTCAAAGAAGTTACAGTGTATTCGTCTGGTGATTGACCGAACATGACGGCAGAAACGTAAAAATTCTGATCATCGAAAGCCATTCGCACCTCTGTCAGTGCTGTTGGGGCGATGCTGTCAGCAGGAAAATTCTGAATAAAGTCTTTGGCTATGTAGGTGTCTTCCCAGGCCTTCTCGTCTATAATTCCATCCAACTTGATTGCGGAGGTGGCTCTCTTAATAGGGTATTGATAATCATCATGATTATTCTGCCCAAAAAGCTGTGTGCCACTAACGATGGCAAGGAGAATGAGGAGTTTTTTCAATGTAGTTAGGCTGTGATTCTGAATCAGCGGCAAATATAACCCTATAGACCTCAACAGGTGATTTTTGTTGCATTTTTTACATGAACGCAGACAGGTCAAAGACATTGAGTGTGCATGAATACTCACTACTATTTACTGGTATCATTTTCGTATCTTTGCGCTTTCTAATTTTAAGGTCATTTTTATGGATTTGAACGCGCTTACGGCCATTTCTCCTGTTGATGGAAGGTATAGAAGAGTTACCGCAAAGCTGGGAGAGTATTTTTCTGAATTTGCCTTGATCCAGTATCGGGTTGAGGTGGAGATAGAGTACTTCATAGCTTTATGCGAAATTCCATTGCCACAGCTAGAAAAAGTTGAGGCGGAGCGATTCGAAGCTTTGAGAAATATTTATACTTCATTCTCAGAAGCTGACGCCCAGTCCATCAAAGAAATCGAGAAAACCACCAATCATGATGTAAAGGCTGTTGAGTACTTCATCAAGGAAAAGTTTGACGACTTAGGCCTGGAGGAGTTTAAGGAATTTATCCATTTCGGTCTTACTTCTCAGGACATCAATAATACAGCTGTGCCGCTTTCCATAAAAAGAGGGTTGCATGAAGTAATTGAACCTATGCTATTGGAGGTTAACGCCCTGATCAAGAACATGGCTCAAACCTGGGCTGAAGTTCCAATGCTGGCCAAAACTCATGGACAACCTGCCTCTCCTACTCGACTTGGAAAAGAAATGGAAGTGTTCTCCGCTCGCATTGACGAACAATTGGTGTTGCTAGGAGATATTCCTTTTGCTGCCAAATTTGGTGGGGCCACAGGCAACTTCAATGCACATCATGTTGCCTACCCGCAACACGATTGGGTGGACTTTGGAAATCACTTTGTAAGCGAATATTTGGGTTTGAGGAGAAGCCATCCTACAACACAGATTGAGCATTATGACCACCTGGCTGCCCTTTTTGATAACCTGAAAAGGATAGACACAATACTAATTGACTTTGCCCGCGATGTGTGGCAGTATGTTTCCATGGGTTACTTCAAACAAAAAATCAAGGAAGGCGAAATTGGTTCTTCAGCCATGCCACACAAAGTGAATCCCATCGACTTTGAAAATGCCGAAGGGAACCTAGGCTTAGCCAACGCCATTTTTGAGCACCTCTCAGCCAAACTACCCATCTCAAGACTACAAAGGGACCTAACTGATTCCACTGTATTGAGAAATGTGGGTGTACCGCTGGGCCATATGCTTATTGCCTTGAAGTCACTAAGCAAAGGCATTGGTAAGCTTGAATTGAATAGGGCTGCCATAGATGCAGACCTTGAGGAAAACTGGGCAGTAGTGGCCGAAGCCATTCAAACCGTTCTAAGGAGAGAGGGCTATCCCAAACCCTATGAAGCACTAAAGGGACTCACCAGAACCAATGAGGCTATTACCGCTACTACTATCAATGACTTTATTGAAACCTTAGCCGTTTCTGAAGACATAAAAAAAGAGCTGAGATTAATCAGCCCTTATAATTTTACCGGAGTTTAAAAGCTCTAAGGAGACTTTTACTTCTTTTGTTCCATTTCAATTACAGAATCCGTCTTTGGATCGTATTCCAACAGTGGGTTGTAAAGAAGTTGCTTTGATCTGAAATCATATAGCGTCAAGTTCCTTAACTGATAATAAGCATCCCAATATTGTTGCAGTGCCGAAATATAACCTCTGATTGCAGAATCTTTAGTTTCCCTTGAGTTGTTCAAATCAAGGATCCCCACTTTGCCTGCAAGATAACGACCGTTAGTAATCTCAAAACCTCTCAAGGCAATCTCCTGTCTCTTCTCGGCTATGGTGATTTGGCTCAAAATCTGCTCAAAGTTTCGCACAGCAGTAGCTATTTCCTGTTCGAAATTACTCTGTTCCTGCTCAATCCTAAACTCGGTTAATTTCTTTGTCTCTATTGCCACATTCATCCGAGACCTGTTTCTTCCCCCGTCCAAGATCGGCACTCTAAAGTCCAGTCTGATTGTAGAACCCGTAGCCAGATTGGTTCCATTATATACATCACTTATACCACTTGTTTGTGCACTATTGAAACCGAAAGTAGCCCTTAAATCTGCACTGAATCTGGTGGCTCTTGCATCCGCTATGCCCTGGTCCGCATTCAATTGATCCAGCTTAAAACCCAGAAATTCCGCACGATTGTCTTTTGCGTATTGAAGAGCGGTTTCATAGTCAATTAAGAAATCTGGCACCTCCGCTGGAGGAACCAGTTCCAGTTCGACATCGTCAGTAATACCGATAAAGTTACGCAACTCCAGTGAGCGAGATTGCAAATCTAACCTGGCCTGTTGTGCATTACTCTGGGCTGTGATCAAATTGAGTTCTGTATTAAGGAGTGCATCCTCAGTCGTGGTGCCGATGTTATATCTACCCTGTTCGATTTTGTTTATTGTATCATTCGAAGCTTCATTTTGTAGCCCTATTTCCAAGTCCTTTTGTACAATCAAAAGCTGAAAAAATAATCTTGCAGCATCTTTGGAGGTGTTTTCCAAGCCTTGCACATAAGCCCTTTTCGATTGCTCATATCGCAATGGTTCAATTTGCCTATCCCATTTGAAAGGGTTTACAGCAAATAGAGGCTGGGTTATGGTTAGCCCAAAGGGGTCACCCTGATAAGAAGTCTGTTCCTGACCTTCAACGAAATTGTCGAACCTGGCAATATTAGATTCTAAGGCTATGGTGGTATTGGTTCTTGGCAAAATTTGCTCAAGTCCCAAGCTCAGGTTCGAATTATTCTGATTAATTGGAATAAAGTTAACTGATCCGTCATTCTGAGTAATGGGTCTGGCCCTATCCACAAAGTTTGGTAAGGTACCACGTAACAAAAGCTGTGGTTTGAGCCGAGACTTGTAAACGTTGTAACTCCAGAAATTCAGGTTTCTCTGAGTTTCTGCCAATTTTGCACTAAGCGAATTTGATCGGGCCAATTGGACAACCTCTTCCAGTGTGAGTACCCTCTTCTCTTGCGCAAATGACACCTGCGTAAGGCAAAAAATAACCAATAGGGTTAAAATAATCTTTTTCATGTTTTTGAGCTTTAGTCTTATTCGTGTCTCAGCGATGCAATCGGATCCTGACTCGCGGCCCTTTTTGCAGGTGTTATTCCAAATACCAATCCTACTGTTGCAGCCACCCCAAAGGATATTGCAATAGAGGAGAAACTTATGGTAGTCGGGAATTCAGCAATATTCGCCACAGCATACGCCAGACCAATACCCAGAATCACACCAACAATACCTCCGGTAACAGAAATCAGCACTGCTTCAAAAAGAAATTGCGAGACAATATCAGATTTTTTGGCTCCGATTGATAGGCGCAAACCAATCTCTTTGATGCGCTCCATCACAGATGCCAACATGATATTCATAATACCAATACCACCTACCAATAGTGAGATTGCTGCAATTGCTGCTAAGACAATATTGAATATATTTTGTGTTCGTTGTTGTTGTTTCAATAAAAGTTCAGGAATTGTTATTTCGTAATCAACTACACCAAAATGCCTTCTTTCAAGCATTCTGGAGACTACTTCTGCTGTCGGATTCAATTTTTCCGATTCATTGACCTGGATAACAAGTCTATCAATTTGATGGTAGTTTGATGGCGGAGCATCATCATCTCCACCGCTACTACCTCCTATTGAAATTCCTCCCCTACCTCGGCCAAATGATATAAAAGCACCACTTCCAAAGCTTTTCTTTAATCCAGACCCAGTAACCAAATCTCGGTTGATATACCTCACCAACACCGTCTGTATAGGAGTATATACGTCCATATTATAATCTCGAATTCCTAGGTTCGAAATGGCCTTCTCAGAGATGTACCTTTCTTTTAAGATGCCTATTACCTCTAACCATTGGCTACCTACCTTGATTTGCTTACCAATAGGGTTCTCTTGCGGAAAAAATTTGCTTTGAATGCCTTTGCCAATAACGCAAACCGGAGCACCAACACGAAGTTGCTGTTCGGAGAAACCCTTGCCCTGACTCATTTCAAAATTAGCCACTTTAAAATACGCAGGTTCTACACCAACGAGCTTTGACGAACGTCTGATACCATTTTTAATAATGTAGGTTTCCAGTAGTATCTCAGGGCTCAACCTCTGGATTCCAGGAACGTTGTCGCGAATGCTAGAAACATCCAAGAGTTTTAAGCCAGGTGAAAATTTCCCTTTGTCCTCCTGATCCGCATCACCAAGTTGTTGCTCTACTTGTTCAACAATTGGTTCAATAATTATATTATTGACGCCTACCAACTCTATTTGCTCCAGAATTTCCTGTTGAGCACCGTTTCCAATTGCGAGCATAGCAATTACTGCAGCTACCCCAAAAATAATCCCAAGTGCTGTCAAGAGAGACCTCACCTGATTTGCAACAACAGCCTCAATTGCAATGTAAAAATTGGACAATAAGTTCTTTTTGTTCATGTCAGCAGAATAGCAATTCTAGTTAGTGCCTGTTCGAGTAGACCTGTCACCTCCTTGTGAACCACCTTGTGGTCTCTGACCACCTCTCTGTCCACCACCCCTAAACATATTCTGCATTTGCGAAGGATCTGTAATACCCCTATCCTTTAGTCTCTGAATCATTTCAGGGGACATTGGGCTGCCATCAGGCATCTTCCACTCAACCTCATCTTCATCACCGGTATTCAATTCGTATTTTTGTTGTCTTGTACCATCTAATTCCGGAATTAGCTTGGGCTCTTTATCCTCAAGGTTACCAGGCATAGACATGTAAAGCACGTCTCCATCATTAAGACCCAACTCTATAACGGCAGCGTTGCTATTGGTCAAACCGACCTTCACTTCTTGCAGTATTCCGTTTTTCTTGACCACATAATTGATGGAATCATTGTAAACATGAAGGCATTCCAATGGTATAGAAACTACATCTTTCAATTCCTGAGTTACAATAATGTTACTCGTGGTCATGGCAGGTCTCAGATCACTATCTTTCTCGTTTATTCTTACGATTACTTCAAACACCTTAGCATCTGAATTAGGGTTTTGTTGACCTACCCTAGCTACTCTTAATACCCTTCCAGTCATTTTTTTATCCGGAAACGCATCAAGACCTATTTCAACTAGTTGCCCAGGTTTCACTTTTCTAATGTCCACTTCATTGATATAAGTGGTAGAGATCATTGAAGATAAATCCGGTAACTCGGCTACCTCTGGGGCCCATGAATTTATTTGTGACCCCTCAATTACCCTGTCTCCGGAAAATCCCGATTTGGTGTAAATCACCATACCATCCTGCGGTGCTCTGATCGTGAAATCGGCCAGCAGAGTAGACATTTTATCAAAACGATCCTGCGCTTTTTTCAATTTGAAGGATTGGTCAGTCATTTTAGCCTTGGCCTGTGCTATTTTAATCAGGTAGTTCTCCTGCGCTAGCAAAAGATCTCTTTCTGTTTTCTCGACCTCATTTTCATATTTCTTAACTGTCGCTGGAGGCTCATATTGAGATTGCTCTAATGTGAGTTTCCTTTCTTCAAGACTATATTCAAGGTTAAGTAGTTTGTCACGCTCACCCCTTAGTGTCAATGCAGTGTCGAGCTTTGCATTTGCGAAAGCTGTTTTTTCACTGTCTAGTCTATCCTGTCCTTCTTGAATTTTATCGAACAACTCACCTTTATCCAACTCAGCTACAAAGTCGCCTTGTCTGACTTGCGTGCCTTCATCTACCAAAGTCTGAATAGTCATTTGTCTTATTCCATATTCACGTGCAGCCACCGGCCCCATGAT
Source organism: Roseivirga sp. (assembly GCA_029262895.1). Classification (GTDB taxonomy): domain Bacteria; phylum Bacteroidota; class Bacteroidia; order Cytophagales; family Cyclobacteriaceae; genus Roseivirga. The sequence continues at coordinate 11,019 of JAJCYM010000011.1, read as the reverse complement.
TTTGGTAGATCTTTCTGCGGATAACTCTCCTGTAGTTGTGACCTCAACCGTAAAGTCTCCTTGTTCGGCATTGGCAAACAAGGCAATGCCTTCATCTCCCGACCCCGGATTAAAAACGGTAAGTGCAGTGATTATTGATACCACTACTATACCTCCAAATATGATGAGTTTCTTTCTCATGATGTTTTATGATTTTTCCTTTTCAATGCGAAATTATGCTTTATTTGGTTCTCTATTGGTGCCAAACACACAAATATGTCACCACTAGAGTAAAAGAATTTAATGCCGAAATTGTGTCGATTTTCAATATTCTTGATGTTCTGGCAAAAAAGAGTCTCTAACTTTCGTTTGATTGACATTCCATTTTAGATGTAGTTAAAACCCTGATAGTTTAACCTTCATTTCACGAATTATTAGAGCGGTAAATATGTCTTCTGTTCCGTTTTCTAACGGTTTAAGCGGTAGCCATGTTTTACATTATACTATCCTTATATTTGCCTCGATTTTGAGCCATGAAGAAAGTCATCAGCTTTATCATTCGGACTGTCCCCAGAAAGTACCTTCAGCTTTTTAGTCATCATATCTTAAAGGTGGTGAGCATTTTTATGCGTGGAAAAAATGTGACTTGCCCTATTTGTGACATCAGCTATCGAAAGTTCTTACCTTATGGGAGGCTAAATCCCCGATCAAATGCACTTTGTCCAGACTCCCTCTCTCTGGAACGGCATAGATTGATGTGGCTTTATTTGAAAGAAAAAACCGATTTCTTCACAGCTGAATTGAAAGTGCTTCATATTGCTCCTGAAATTTGCTTTTTGGATAAGTTCAAGGCAATGAAGAACCTGGATTACACAACGGCCGACCTGGAATCACCATTGGCCGAAGTAAAAATGGATGTGCATGACATTCCATTTGAGGAAAACACTTTCAATGTAGTTTTTTGCAACCATGTAATGGAGCATGTAGAGGATGACATCAAATCCATGAGCGAAATACATCGCGTATTAAAACCAGGGGGTTGGGCGATTATTCAATCACCCCAAGACTATTCCAGGCAGGAAACACTCGAAGATCCTTCGATAACCGACCCGAAAGAGAGGGAAAGAATCTATAGGCAAAGCGATCATGTACGACTTTATGGTTTAGACTACGGCAAGCGGTTGGAAAGGGCAGGTTTCGCGGTAACAGAAGACAAGTATGTGATGGAACTACCTGAAGAAACGGTTCAGAAATATGCCTTGCCCGCCTATGAAATAATCTATTTCTGTCAAAAACGGTAGATACTATTTCTTCTTCAGAGACTCGGAAACCAAACCAAGTCCATAGGCGGTGAGTTGAACAAATGAAGTGGCCATACTTAAAATACCAATCAACAAGCTCTTGTTTTTAAGACTGGAATCAATGAGTATAAGAAGAAAAAACAAGCTCAAAAGCACTCCACCTGTTACAAACAAGGAACTCATCCAAAAGTAGGTGGAAACCCAGCCGGTTAGGCCAAGTAAAAACACCAAAGGTAAGAGATGCACCAGCTTCAACTCGCTGGGGTGCAAACGGCTCGCCTGAATTCGCCCTCGACCAAATGACTTGATTTGTTTGAAGAACTGGCCGAGTGAGGTTCGCCTCTTATGATAAACATAAGCATCTGAAATGAGACCGGTTTTAAAACCAGATTCCAGCATTCGCATGCTAAACTCAATGTCCTCACCCATTCTGGTTAGTTTAAACCCTCCTGTTTCATCAAATACCTCTCTGGAAATACCCATATTGAAACTGCGAGGATGAAAAGTATCCAATCGGTGTTTTTTGCCCCGAATGCCACCAGTAGTGAATACTGAAGTCATTGAATAGCTGATTGCTTTCTGGAGTCTGGTGAAAGACTCGTGTTCCCGGTCAGGACCCCCGAAGGCATCCAAAGACTCTTTGTCCAAGTGAGCCGATACTGCTTCAAAATAATGAGGTGGAATAAGACAGTCAGAATCGAAAACAACAAAGAAATCTCCCTTTGCCTTGCCATAGCCAAAATTTCTAGCGGGTCCCTGTCCTTCGTTTTCCTTATAGAAGTATTGAATGTTTAAGGTATCCTTGAATTGCTCAAGTATGACATCACATTTTTCAGTGGAACCATCTTCAACAATGATTACCTCAAAATTCGAATAAGTCTGTTGCGTTAAGCTCGTGAGTAATTCTTCGACTTCATCAGGCCTGTTATATACGGGGATGACTACTGAATAAAACCTCATTGCTCATCAAGGCCTATGGTTTCTTCCAAAAGATAGTCAGTTCTCTTATGCGAATTCATAGTCATCATTTCGCCAATAAACCCGGCCAAAAAGAGTTGTACTCCAATAATTATAGCCGTAAGGGCCAGGAAGAAAAGTGGTTGGTCTGCCACTTCACGATAATCATCTGTTTTGAGAATATAAATGGCTCTTACTTTCTCCCAGATAATGCCCAAAACAGACAAAAATCCAATTACAAAAGACAGCGTACCCAAAGAACCGAAAAAGTGCATGGGACGTTTTTTGTACCTGGACACAAAGGAGATAGAAAGCAAATCCAAAAACCCATAGATAAACCTCTCCAAACCAAATTTGGTCTTGCCATATTTTCGGGCGCGGTGCTCCACTACCTTTTCACCGATCTTTTTAAATCCGTTTCTTTTAGCAATAACCGGTATGTATCTATGCATCTCTCCATAGATATCTAAAGATTTAACCAGCTTTTGCGAATAGGCCTTTAATCCGCAGTTGAAATCATGCAGTTTAATGCCGGAAATTACCCTGGTTGTGAAATTGAAGAATTTAGAAGGAACGGTCTTTGTGATAGGATCATGTCTCTTCTTTTTCCAGCCGGAAACCATATCATGGCCGGTCTTAATCATACTATACAATTCCGGTATTTCGTCCGGACTGTCCTGCATGTCGGCATCCATGGTGATCACCACCTCACCGGAAGAATGCTTAAAGCCTATATTCAGTGCCGCTGATTTGCCATAATTGCGATTAAACTTGATGGCTTTGATGGAAGGGTTTTGACCTGATATCTCCTGGATTACCTGCCATGAAGTGTCATCGCTGCCGTCATCTACCAAAATCACTTCATAAGTAAAGCCGTGCTCATTCATCACACGGCTTATCCAATTACATAATTCCGGTAAAGACTCTTCTTCGTTATAAAGCGGTATTACTAGTGATATTTGTTTCAATTCTTTTAAAACGACTCCTCGTGTTCATTTTTTATGATGGCCGCAACTATAGACCCGATTATCAACGCTCCCAGAAGTGCCCAAACAATGCCGAAAAACAAGCCGATCTCGGGATTACTAATGCCACGAGTAAAACCCACTGCCTGTTCAATTTGCTCTTCACTCATACCTTGTTCACGCATTCTGTTAAAGGCCACCTCTTGCATTCTTTCGTTATATGTAGGGTCAATAAACTTTACATACACGTAAGTGACTACCGATCGCATACTACCTGCAATCGTGGCAGCTATGATATTGATTTTAAAGCCTTCACCAAATGACATAAATCCGCCATTGGCATTTCTGAATTCCTTATCGGCAAAAATGTAGATTACAAGTGCAATTACGGGAGGGATAAACGCCATTGCTGTAGACTGAATCTCCATTATCATTGGGATGAGTGCTACAAGAAGCGCTATCAGGCCATAGATCAGGCCATATTTCTTACCGATTTGGCCAGGTGTGATGTTTTCTTCCATAGTTAAAAAGTTAAGGTTGTGAAAATTAAGAATTTTGCGAATTAAAACCTGATTTATATCGCAACCATTCCTTTTTACTTAAGCGCAACATATCACGGATCAAAGATCATTTTACTCGGTGAGTTCTCATGATTACGCTAAATACCGGGGCTAACACAAGTCCAATCAGTAGTTTTTTGATTACCGCATCCCACATAAGCCCAGTTGAAGTGATATGATCCAGCGCCTCAAAATTCTTGTTATAACTCTCCTCACTCAAGGCCCTGATAATTAAATCTTTTCGTCCAATCAAGTCTTCCTTAGCCAGTTCTACATAGGTTGAAATAAAATCTGGTTCAACCAGATCAATGAAAATTCTATAGAATAATCCATAGCCTAAGGCAATTACCACATAAGCCACAAAACTGGCCGTCATACCATGAAAAAAGGAGAGAATTCCTCCATTATGGTTATTCTTAAAATCGTGAATCGCAGCAAAACAGAAAGCACCTACCAAAATTACATCCAACACCAGCGACAGTAAATTTCGCCAAGGCTGCAATCCCACATAGTAGAAAACCAGAAAGCTCAGGACAGTTAATATAAAGCCAAACAATCCGTATTTGGCCGGGACTTTAATCAAAAGTGGATTAATTTTCATAGTCAGTTCTCCACCAATTCACCATTATTCACAATGCCGATAATTCTTCCTTCAAGCTCTTCTCCGAAGAGTGGCGAATTTTCTGATTTCGATTTGTTGCTTGAGGCGTTAAATAACCAGCCATCATTCGGGCTGTAAATGGTAAGTCTGGCACTTCTTCCTTCCTCAATTACAAGTTCTTCAAGGCCAAGTATGTTTCGGACATTGCGATTGATTGTCTCTAGAATCGAATCCGCTTCTCCTTCAAAAACGCTTAGCATCGTGTTGTAATAGGTTTGGAGTCCCAGTATTCCAAATTCTGCCAAATCAAACTCTAATTTTTTACCTTCTTCATCATGTGGCTGATGATCACATACCACAACATCAATGACACCTTCTTTTACAGCCTTTATCAAAGCCTTTCTGTCCTGTTCCGTTCTGAATGGAGGATTAATCTTATAGTTAGCCTCGAAACTGGTGAGGTGGTTTTCGTTGAATAGAAGGTGGTTTACACCAACGTCTGCAGTTACTTTTAAGCCTCTTTTCTTAGCTTCTTTGATCAATGCCACTGCTCCTTGGGATGAAACAAGGCTAAAATGAATTCTTCCACCAGCATATTCAAGCAGCTGCAAATCCCTTTTGATCATCACCTCTTCAGCCAGGGCAGGCATACCCTTCATCCCCAGTGTAGTACTCACCACACCTTCATTCATTGTTCCAAAAGCAGTCAGCATTTTGTCTTCCGGCCTATTGATCAGCAAGCCATTAAATTTCTGAAGGTATTGAAGACTCTTCAAAACAATATCTGTATGCCATATAGGATGAATCCCATCTGTAAACGCAATGGCACCGGCCTCATGCAAATCGATCATTTCTGTCAACTCCTCACCTTTGCAATCCAAGGTAACAGCCGCAGTTGGATGCAGGTTTACAACACTATCCCGATTCCATTTCTGAAAGTAGCTTATGGCATTCTTGCTGGCTGTGATTGGCTGATTATTGGGCAAAAGCACTACATCTGTAAAACCACCGGCAACGGCAACTTGTGTTCCGGACTCCAGGTCTTCCCTATGTTCGTATCCAGGATCGTTGAAATGCGAACGCATATCAATCCAACCATTTGAAACACGAAGCCCATCCGCTTCAATAGTTTTACCTTTGAAGTCAATCGTCTTATCAATCTTGGTGATAATACCATTTTGAATGAGGATATCTTTTTGGGAAAGGTGGTAGGGTGATTTACTGTCTACAATTAAGGCAGCACGGATCAAAAATTCCATGCTACAAATATCGGATTAATATTATCTCTACAAAAAGAAAAACTAAGCACAAAAGAATAGCATACTTCCAAAGTGATACTCCTTTGATTCCGGCAGTCAATTCCTGACTAACCCCCAAGCCGCTCTCGGCATCTATCAAATAGATATTATCGGCTGTTTGAGCTGCAATTCGAATAGATTCTTTGGAGATAACTCCAAAGTTCGACTCTGATTTTGGATTGTTGAAAGCAATCGTACCCAATATCTGATCATCAACCAAAATTTTGTAATGTCCCTCCTTAATTTGATCCTTCGGTATCACCATCACTAGCTTGTTGCCTGAAATACGTTGATCAGGTGTAATAATTAAATCTCCGTTTGAAAGGCTCACAATATTATTTCCGGCAAAATCCGTAGGGAGCGGATATTCAATGGTCTCGGCATCAGTGCTATAGTAAAGTGTATTGAGATTCACATTGCTGCCCAAGGCCAGTTTATACATGACAGGCACAAACACAGAATGTGAAGGGAATGAGGTTTGGTTGGCATCAAAAGAGCATGAGAAGAAATACAAATTACCCACTCGGTCTACCTTAGAAAGAAAGGGACGTCCATTTTTGAAGTTCAGGAATGTTGTACCGGTATTTCTAAGTCTAAGAGAAGCAGTTGCCGTAGGCATCGCAATGTTGGTCTCTCTCTCCTCAAAAACTCCATCGAAAAATGGGTTTTGCTGGTCCGGGGTGTTCAACTCAACACGTTCACGAGAATCATTTGATAATCTCATCCCAAGGTTGCTGTACACGCCAGAATTATTAGAACTGTTAGGGATCACCACCACAGAACCGTCTCCGTCCAAATGAGTATTCAATGCTGAACTCAATTGATTTGACAACGCACTCAGCTCATTCACCACTATCAAATCAGCATTTTTGACTTTGTTCAAGTCCAGGTTTCCCGCATTGACAGATTCCAGATTAAAGAGTTCATTGTCAGAGAAAAGTTGAGTGATATAATTGTTCGAGCCGCTTTCTCGGATTTCCAGCACATCAAGCTTCTCAATATTGTTAAGGGTCAAAAAAAGATTATTGTCAAAAAAGACTGGATTGTCTTCTACTTCTATCCTTACATCACTCAAGCCTTCCGACTGTCGATCAATTTCGAACTCCTTTTGAATCAGGCCATTTGCTTCAATATCCAGATTTGCTGTTCCACTTAGCTGATCTCCCAAATACAATTTCAGGTTCACCTGATCTAAATTCTCCCTTCCTTCATTTTTAACATCAATCTTCAGAACGTTCTTTAATCCATCGAGTAAAAAGGTGTTTTCCAAATAGGCAGTATCGAAATGCACATTTGAGAAAGTCTGAAGTTCAACAGGCAAAAAATAGAAGTTGCGTAAAGTGTCCGTTGTGAATCTCTGAAAATCGTATCCAGGATCTCCTTGAAAATCTGAAATCAAGTAAACATCTCCTCGAAAATCACTAGAGATAATTCTGCGATGTATTTCGTCAATATCTCTCGACACTGGCGAAATCTCCAGTTCTGTCAATCGATCTTTGATTGTGCTTTTAGAATATGAAATACCCAAAGAGTTGCTATATCCATTCTCTAGCAGTTTGAATTTTGCATCCTCAGGATAGTTATCAATCACATTGTCAGCAAAAGAAAACGCCAAATCCAATGCACTCTGTTGAGAGCCAGCCGGTTTGCTCATACTCAGGGAATTGTCTACATAAACCAAAACGGTTTTATTCAATTCGAGAGCATTGTCATCTTTTTTGTCAATGGGCTGGGCAAATGCAAAAATCAGAAAAGCCAGGAACAACAACCGAGAAATTAATATGAGTATCTCTACCGGTTTTCTCTTTGCAGAACTCTCTTCCTTCACACGCTTCAATAAGGCGATGTTGGAAAACTCAACTTTTTTCACCCTTCGGAAGTTGAATAAATGAATGATCACTGGAATCGCCAATAGCGCCAGGGCCCAAAGAATAGTCGGATTTAGGAAACTAAGTACTAGATAGGTATTCAATAACTCGAATTTTAAGCATCAACCGTAGAAAACATAACTACGTAATTTATTTAACTTTATGTTCAGTTTTTCTTGAATTTTCCTTGAGTGGACAAAGATTTAACATTTAAATACTCTCCTTTTGCTTGACAAGCTAATAAGTGAAAAGCGATTTCTCCTAATAGCCAACTACATCTTTTGGTTATTGGTAATCATTATTTCGTCAAGCCAACTCTATTTTAATTTTAAAGGCCAATACGTTGGAGGCTGGTTCAACTTTTTTTGGAGGCAGAGCATTTCATGGGTAGGCTGGGCATTGTTGACACCTCTAATTATCAAAACCGTTGGCATCATCCATGCTAAAGTTCAAAAAAGGAATCATCAGGCTACAATTCACGGTCTGTCGGCCGTTTTATTTACGCTAGCTTATGCATTCATTCTCAGTGTTTTAAGTGTCATATTTTTCGATCCCGACACTCCTCTCGTTGAATTCATTAAGAGTAATCTTCTAAGAGCCACGGCCACCAATTTACTCGTCTACGCGCTAATAGCTGTATTTGGATACACCCTGGTTTTCTATAGACAAACCAAAGAAGATGAGGCCCTAAAGCACGAATTGGATATCAAGAACCGAGAACTGCAAAAACAAGTGCTGGACTTTAAGTTAAGTGCGCTCAAAATGCAAATTCAACCGCATTTCCTATTTAATTCGATGCATTCGATTTCCTCGCTCATTAGGAAAGGAATGCACAACGAGGCCATCGAAACCATCTCACTATTATCTGAGTTGTTGCGGCACACACTTAATACCCAGGAACATGACTTTGTAAAGCTATCCGATGAAATAGCTTTGTTGAAAAAATATCTCTCCATTGAAAAAATCAGATTCGGTACAAATCTGAATATCAACTACAACATCCAGGAGAGCACTCGGGATGTCAAAGTGCCTTCTTTGATCCTTCAACCCATTATCGAAAACATATTCAAGCATGGTTTTAAGAACAATCAAAAGGGTGAAATTGGTATTTCATGCCTAAATGGTGCTGAGCAATTAGAAATAACCGTTACTGACAATGGCGGAGGGTTACCTCCAAACTTCTCCTTGGAAAAGAATGCCGGGATTGGACTAAACAACATCAAAAATCGGCTTGAAAACATCTATGGAAATGACGCTTCTTTTGACATCCGTTTAGGTTCAAATGAGGGAACTGAAGTGAGTATTTCATTGCCAATTTCTCCCCAAAATGGACAATAGGGAGTTCAACATATTGATCGTTGATGATGAAGAACTGGCTAGAGATTCAATCAAGATTTTGCTCGAAAGCAGGCCGGAATGTCAAGTTATTGGTGAATGCGAAAACGGTCAGGACGCACTTCTCAAAATTAAAAGTGAGAAGCCGGATATAGTATTCATGGACATTCAGATGCCCAAAATGCAGGGCCTGGAGGTAATTCAATTGGTAGATGAAAGTGTAGCACCCATATTCATTATGGTTACCGCGTATGATGAATATGCATTAAAGGCTTTCGACCTAAATGCTATAGATTACTTGCTCAAACCATATTCCAATGAACGTTTTTTTAAAAGTTTAGAAAAGGCCATAAGCAGGGTTGCCTCAAGAAAATCTACTAAGGAACTCACCATTCTCAAGCAGGTCTTAAAAGGCTTTAACCTTGATACCAACCAGTACAAAGGCAGATTGGTTATCAAGTCGGCAAGCAAAATCCAACTGGTCAATAAAAATGAGATTATTTATGTAAAGGCCTCCGGCAATTATTCTGAAATTCATACACTAGCCAAAAAGCACCTGATGTATGCGTCCATTTCTGAAATTGAAGGCCAACTGGATCCAACACTGTTCGTCAGAATACATCGGTCAGCCATAGTCAATAAAGAGAACATTAAGGAGCTGGAAAGTCATTTTAATGGAGAGTATATTATCCATTTAGACAATGGCGAGCAACTCAAGCTCAGCAGAAGCTACCGAAATCGCCTGGAATCAATAATTGGGCACTAACACTTCAGACAGGAAAACCCTCGCTTTAAATAGTATTCACTGCAGCTAGTCAATCGAGGCCAACGAGGCCATCTTGGATGGAGTATATTCCATTTAAAGCATAAAAACATGAAGAAAATATTACTAGTGATTACCATAATAGCCATCGGTCATATCTCGATGGCTCAAAATTTTAAAATTGATGCAGAACATACAGCAGTCACCTCCAAAGTTCAACGATTCGGTATGGTGGATGTGCTCGGACGGTTCAATAAAGTGGATGGCACTATAACTTACAATACTGACCCGACTAAAATATCAGCAGATGTGACCATTGCGGCAGACAGCTACTCAAGTAATAATAAAGGTGGAGAAGATGCGGTCAAAGGGCCTGCTTTCTTGAATGTTGCCAGCTACCCTGAGATTAAATTTCAAAGTCAGTCTGTTGAAAAAAGGGGAAATGATTTATGGATGAAAGGGCAACTAACAATTCATGGTAAAACTAACAGTGTTGAGTTTCCATTTTCATTGATCGAGCCAGCCAAAGATCCTACGGGGTTGAATACCCTAGCCGTTTTCGCCTCTATAAAGATCAACAGGCAAGATTATGGTATAGCCTTTAGCAGGAAGTTACCTAATGGGAAAGACGTCATAGGTAATGAGGTTACCATCGAACTGAATGTGCTGGCTGCTCAGTAATGATTAGCCTTCTCCAATGTGCTATTTTGGCGTTGGTTCTTGCTCCCAATCAGACAAAAACCTCTGAACTCAATCCTTCTAATTCGAAGATTGAGTTCAGGGCCAAGCATTTTGGTGTGCTGAATGTAGATGGTACATTTTCCAAGTTTAAAGGTACTTTCACTTTAGAAGATAATGTCGTGAAGGACGCCTCAATGGAAATTGAGGTCAATTCCGTCAGCACTGGCAATGAGAACCGTGATAAAAGTCTGAAAACCGATACTTTTTTATATCCGGAAGCTTATCCTAAGATTAAATTCAAATCCAATGAAACCACTAATAGTGAAGTCATTAATGGTTTATTAACCATCAAAAACTCGTCAAAAATTATTGCAATTCCTTACACCACAAATACCAAGAATGATCAATTAATTGTCACCGCTAAATATGTCCTTAAACGCAGTGATTTTGATTTGGAATTCGGAACGATGGATGATTTGGTGTCAAATGAAATCCGGATAAATATTGAATTAAGACTAGATCTTTAAGAGTAGAGTGTTTGTAGGTTTTGATGCATAAAAAAAGCACCAAGTTGTTAAGCTTGGTGCTTTTAGATTGTGTTGTTTTCGTTGTTTGAACGAATAAATAAGATTGGCAGCGACTTACTCTCCCACCGGTAAAGGCAGTACCATCAGCGCTGGTGGGCTTAACTTCTCTGTTCGGAATGGGAAG
>JAJCYM010000010.1 GCA_029262895.1 Roseivirga sp. | reverse complement strand
TATAATAAGCCGATCAAACGTTTCATCATATCTACTATTAATTGACATGTGAGATAATGTTACCTTAAATTCCAGCTACGGTGATAATGGTCTTGTGATACATGAGCAAATCGTGAATGAAGGAGGAAACATTGATGTTTACAAATGGCAAGGCACTGGCCTGATCAATGTCCAAGGAGTATTGGAATTGAATCTGAATCAGACCGATTTATTGGACAATAATGCGCAATACACTTGCACAGCCTCTCTGCAAAAGGGCTCGTAATTTTGTGGTTTTTGAACATTGCTGAGAAAATAATCATCCGTTCCAAACGCGAACCTTTTATTGATCATGATTGAGGATATCATAGACAAATGTAGAGGTGGAGAGAACAGGGTAGCTCAGCGGGAATTGTATGAATATACCTACAGAAAGTTGTTGGTTTGTACCCTACGCTATGCTAAGGAACGAGAAGAAGGACAATGGATCTTTAACTTGGCAATGTTCAAAATTTATGATAGCCTGGATGGTTATGCCAAAGGCACTAATTACCTCGCCTGGGCTCGAAACATTCTCGTCAGAACCTCAATTGACTATTTGAGAAAGAACGCCAAGAACAGAAGCATGATGGTTCCTGTAGAAATTCAAGATGATATCACCTTAAGTCGGGAGGTCAATCTGGCCCTTGATTCCCTGGAAACGGAGCAGATCATTACCGTGATACAGGCTTTGCCGGAAAGAGAACGATTGATTTTTTCAATGTATGAAATCGATGGTTACAGCCATGTTGAGATTGAAAAACATTCTGGAATTAAGAAGAATACATCGAAATGGCTTTTGGCATGTGCCAAAAAATCTTTAAGGAAGTCGATAAAAGGGCTTTATCGAATTAAAAAATATTCCAATGAGTGAAAAGTATAAGCATAGGTTGAGGGAATCGGAATCAGACTTTGATGAGGGGGCTTGGAATCGGATGGAGGAACTATTGGACACACGGCAAAAGAAGAAACGATGGAGAGGCTGGGGGTTTTATAGCCGAATTGGTCTGGCGGCTCTGGTTTTGGTCGTGTTGACGTTCTATATGTTGAGGAATAAAGGTACGTCCGAACTAAACCAAAGGCAGAGGAAGGAGGAAGTTGCCAATGATAAGAACCGTGATTCTGTTTTATTGCCAGAAAAGGGAACGCTCCCTGCAATCGTAAAATCAGGAGTTAAAAATAAATCTAAAGTTCAAAAAGACTCCATAAGCTTGGAAAGCAGCCGAGGGATTTATTTACCAATCAAAAGGGATTCTAAGAACACCAAGCTTACTTTTAACAGGCCAGGTGTAGACCCTAAATCAATAAATGATATTCAAACCAACGCGCTTGAGCACGAACAATTTAGAATAACAACTGACACTATATTGGATGAGATTCAACTAGGTTCCAAAGAAAAGTTTCTTTCGCTCATTACAGAATTGGAGGGTTTGGAAGATTTGTGGACAATTGCAAATAGCGATACAGTGTATTTGAGCCCTAAGAATATAATAGTTGCGGATGACAGAAAACGTAAAAAGTTAGATTGGTTTTTGACGGTTGGATTTGCAAATGACTTTGGCAAGCAGAGCGAAGGGAAAAGTGGGCTTCTGGGAGGTGGGCTTAATCTCTCTAACAATGCTTCAGTTTTTGTAGATATGACTCGAGAATTTGGTAAGATAGGCTATAGACAGTTTTTTGGTCAAAAAAGATTAAAGATAGGTTTGGAAGGAAGCTACTACTTGCGGAGTGGATCGGATGGAGTTAGCTTGGGTATAGGTGCATACTACGATCTTAGCGAAAATAATCGTCTATTTACTAAACTAAATAATTATGGACTCCTCGGTAAGCAGAAGACATCAGATATTGCGTTGGGAGTTCATTTTATCATAGGGGAAGGTGGAGAGAGAATTCGGAAGGGTCCAAAAGTGAATTTTAGAAATTTCAAAGACCCCGAGTGGAAGTGGTTTGTCAAAGGTTATGTTGAGGCTGATTACTTCTTTGGGTTTCCGGCATTGGCAGGGTTCACAATAGGTAGATATTTGAGCCAGAAATCCTTTGTAGAACTTGGCTCACGTGTATTGTTAAAAGGTCTTAATGACCAGACTGATTTTATCGAACGAAAACCACTATCACTAGAGGTGAATTACAATTTCCTATCAGGGAGAAGAAAGCTCCAGGCATTGTTTCGAGCAGGAGGCTTATTAGATTTTGATGGATCAAATCATGTCAATATCGGATTGGGAGTTCTCTACAAACATGAAAGCAACGTTCGGCTTTTTATGGTGCCGAGTTACAATCGAGCGATGACCCTGAAGAAGCTTGATGATCATTTTTCAGTACAATTGGGTGCTCAAATTCGATTGTAGTTAAACATAAATTCAGATCACCTCAATTCTGACTGAGGTGATCTGAATAATCAATCGTCTCTTAAACTTGTTGCCGGATTTGCTCGGGTTGCTCTCAAGGCCTGAAGCCCGATGGTTGACACGCCAATCAAAATCATGGCTCCGGCAGCGATCAAAAAGATGTCTATGCCAAAGTTAACCCTATAAGCAAAGCCATTCAACCAGGCACTGTTGCCCAAATAAGCTAGAGAAAATCCAATGACCATTGCGATGGCAAAGAGTTTGAGAAAGCTTTTTGAAAGTAGGAGGACAAGCCCTTTTACGCTGGCACCCAAAACCTTCCGAACACTCACTTCTTTCAATCGGATTTGGATCGAATAGGTAGCAATGCCTAGTAGTCCAAGTGCTGCGATGGAAATGCTCAAGAACGAGATTAGCCCGATGATATAAATGATATCGAAGAAGAAGGCATTAAATTCGTCTATTTGACCTTGGAAGGTTTTGAATTCAAAATCATGATTTGGATCAAATTCTGCCCATACATTTTCGATTTGTTGAATTTCATCTGATATATCAAATCCAGAAAGGTTGACCTGTGCATAACGGAAATTCTGAGGTCTGTATCTCAGCATAAGTGGATTGATCTCCGCGTAAAGAATCATGAAATTATAATCTTTTACTACACCGGCAATATTTACTTTGGTGCTGTCTTTAACAATCACCTGCTCACCGATAGCTGCCATTGGATTGTCAAAACCGAGTTTTGCCACAGCAGTCTCATTAATGATAATGGCTTTCTCATCGCCTGTACCTTGACTTGGAATGAAATTCGCCCCTGCAATCAAACTTAGATTAAGGTTTTTGATGTAGTTATCGTCCACATCAAAGAAGTTGAATGTAATTGGCTCATCTGGTGAGAATCTTCGTACCTCTTCATCGTAGTGCATCCCGGTATTCGGAATATTATTGGTGCCTGAAATTGTATTGACAAAAGGAAGTTTTTCCAATTCAGTATTTAGAATTTCAAAATCTTGTCCTTGTAGATCGATGTTGATGATGTTCTCTTTCGCATAACCATGGTCTTTCTCGATCATGAATTTTATCTGCTTGTAGACAAGGGTGGAGGAGACAATCAATACCAGAGAGATCACGAATTGACAAACAATCAGCGCCTTTCTCAAATTGACCTTCGACAATTTGTTTGAGCTGATGACATTCTTCATTGCCTGAATTGGCTTAAATGATGACATATATAAGGCCGGGAATATCCCGGTGATCAAACCTACCAGAACACTAAAGCCGAAGAATTGAAGATAGGCCTTGCCTGTCATTTTAAGATCCCAATCGAGCAAAGAACTCATCTGTAGACCTTCAAATGCAGG
>JAJCYM010000009.1 GCA_029262895.1 Roseivirga sp. | reverse complement strand
CCCGATAGTTCCTTAAAGCCCTGGCATAGTCAAAGTTTTGGTAATATAGACTCCCGATATTGTCGTAAATGGCAGACCTTACCAGTAAGTTTTGGGTGGATGTTGTATCTTCCAAAGCGTTAATTGCCAAGTCATACCGTTCAACAGCTTCATCTGTGTTGCCGACCCTGCTCTCAATGTAACCGGCAATTCTTTGGGCTTGTGATATTTGAAACTGAGTCATATCTTGGCCCCCCTCTTTAATGACCTGATCAATTGAATTCAAGGCCTCAACGAATTTGCCCTGATTTTGCAAAACAAAAGCGATTCCTACTTTAGTATAGTGATACTCTCCCTTTTCACCTTGTTTCAGCCACTTTTCGCCAGACTTTTCATAATAAAAAATTGCACTATCAGCTTGTTGATTACGTGAAAACCATTGCGCTTTTTGCTGTAGCTCTTTAGGAGTTTCCTGGGCAAGTAGAGGGCAGTAAATAAGGAAACTAAAAATCAGAGTAGCCGGAATACATTTCATCTGCTGCAATTGAGTCTAACCTAAAAATTAGGTGCTGTGAATATGTTTAGTTCAAAAAGGATTCAAAAGGTAAGCATTAGAATAAGCCATCTTCCCTTTATTAGTCTTGACAAAGAGGTATAAGCTTAACCTTATGGCTCAGCTTCTTTAAGCCTGCCTTTCTAATCAATTGGTTTTTCAAATCTGCTTTTGTTCAATGAATCATTCAGAATATCGTTTTGCCTAAACATGGCTCTTGTTAAGTCTTTTTGCACCAATTACCAGTGCCAGAAGAAGCATAGAGCCGACTAACCAAAGAAACCATCCATTTCGTGGTCCAATGATTGGCTTATTATTACCATTAATTACAAAATGCGCCCAGTAATAGGGATGCGACCTAAGCGCATCGGCTTCTTCGAGATAAGATAATTTTGCGTTTCTAAGGGAAACGGATTTAGCATTTCCATGAGAAAGGTTTTTATAAAAATCATCCATAATGCTTGCTGTGCTTTGGTCATTGGCGGTCCACAATGTCATAACCAAACTTTGTGCTCCGGCATAAAAGAATCCACTTGCCAGACTTAAAACACCTTCACCTGAAATGATATTACCGGAGCCTGTATTGCAGGCACTCAATACAACCATTTTTGCGGGAATGTTCATTGCATAGAGTTCACGTGTATTCATATAGCCATCATTGATGGTGTCTGCACTATTCTGGGAAAAGACGAGCTTTGAATATAAGGGGCTATGATTATTTATAAGTCCGTGGGAGGCAACATGCAGAATTTCATAGTCTGAGCTCACTTCTTTAAATGACTCCTCTGACGCCTCTTCCTTAAGGAATGATTTAGTATCGAAGTAGGCCGACAAGTTTTTAACTTCTTGTTCCGTCCAGGCAAGATTAGAAAGGCCTGCCCTTACCGTATCCGAAACTTGATCAGACGAACTGTTAGCACCATATGAAGGGGCAAAAGCGGCCACTTGAGGCTTGCCTAAGCTTTGGTCATCTTCTTTATTAAAAGACAGTAAGGTAGCCGAGTTAGCATAAGAGATATCATGGGTCTTAACCAAATAATTTAATTCCTTAAACGAATCCGATGATGGCCCGCTTCCAACTAAAGCTTCAAATGGTAAAAGTCCAAGAGCACCGTCCGGAATAATTAGCAATTTGGAGTAGGTGCTTAAAACATGCTCCGTCAAGTTAATTTTATCAAGTATCTTTTTGCTAAGATTTAGATACTCCCTTGTTGAAGATTGTGGCTGATTGCAAAGCGCAAGAAACCTAACCAGATCATCAAAAAAGGTATCATCGATGGGTATTGATTCAAACTGAATATCATCTTGCGTGATCCGTAATTGGTGTATCCGAGTTCGAGCTAGTTGATAGTGGAGCATTACTTCTCCCTCCCCAATGAGTTGTTGTTGCACTTCCTCAATGGATGTAAAGCCTCTTTTGACAAGGAATTGATAGTGGCCGGGATTAATCTGCTTAATCAGATCGTTCAATTCAGATTCTTGCTGACGCAGCTCAAACACCTGTCGCTGGTAATTTGCTAACCTAACCGTGTCCTGACTTTGTGAAGAGGTTAGCTCATAAATTTGTGATTCAAAATAGCTAAGGTTCTTGACAATGGTTAGTCTTTCGTTTGCAATGGAGTCCGGCAAATCAAATTTACCGAATGCTCTTTCCTCCTGAAGGTTTGCAAGAATCAAATTAGATTTGTTGCGTTCAAAAAGACTATAGACAAACGTGAGATATTCAGGATTGCTATCCAACTGCATCATTTTTTCTCCTATTCTGACTCCAGCAATGTTGAAATTTGAAATGTTCCATTGGAGCCTCAATTTATCCTGATGGTTATCGGGCAACATGTTAAGTGCAGCAATCACCTTTTCTATATCACGAATTGTCTTATAGGCCCCTTCGAGGTAACTCACTTCTCCCAGAGCATCATATAGCCTTTCAAAAGCCATTGCCTTTCCCATCAAATCGAAAAATAACTGGCCGTTGTTGCTGACGTTTTCGAAATTGGGATTGTCAAAAACATTGTCGGATTCAAATGATAATACATTGGCAACAACCGACTTATGATAATATTTTAAAGCCTCTTCATTATTACCCGAGTTATAATAAGCGTTGGCCAGGTCACCAAACGCCTTACTCAGATCATGACCCTTCCCATTGGATAACTTATTTGTTAATTGGGCTGCCTGAAGCATATTGGAAATCCCAGCTTCAAAATCTCCCATCTCAATTTGAGTTTGAGCAAGTGATGTGCGGCCCAACGACAGAAGTCGCTGGTCAAAGCCAATATTGGTCTGCTCCAATATTTCTAAAGCCAGATTAAGACTTTCTATTGCCTCAGTATTTTTGCCCGACATGTTCAGGAACATTCCAGTTAGCAAATGAGCATGTCCGGTGAGGGGGTGTTTGGGTCCATAGGTTTTAAGTGAAAGCTTCATGGCATTTTGGATTATGACCATACCTTCTGTGGGATTATTCATGTTTTTGTAAATGTTGGTTAACAAAAACATTTGTTGAACTATCAAGGGGTGGTCAGGACTTACTGATCTGGCCACTTCCATCGATTTGTTGATATACTCAATAGCTCTGTTATTGAGCCGTAACGTCATATAAGCGTTCGCTAAATTATGATAAGGCTGAAGAAGGCTTGGGTCCATAGCATTGCCGGTTATTTCCACGGTTACGGCAATAGATTCGGTCAAATACTCTACTGCCTGATTTAACAACCCATTGTAGATAGTAACCCCACCCAGATTGCTCAATATTCTGGCCGATTCGTGATTCTTGAGTCCAAGAGAATCATAAATGCGCTTTGACGAAAGCCAATCGCCCTCAGCCCCAGCAAAGTTGCCTATCATTACGAGTGAAAATCCTCGCCCTTTGTAAAAAGTAGCAAGTCTTTCTTGAGCCCTTCTAGTTCCATCATCGATAAAATGCTCACCTGCCAACTCATACAGTTCAAGCGATTTTCGGAAGTCAGATACTGCCTCATAAAGAATGGCTCTGTTTTTATGTATTTCAAAAAGTAGATTACTCTCTGTTAGTTGAGCACTCTCTTTTTCGGCTATCTCCAGAATTTCGAAGGCTGCGTCTCTCCGGCCCATGCCGTCTAGTATAACGGCCTTTTCTACTTGATTCAGATGATACTCAACTAAGTTATTATCATTTTTATGTGCTTCACTAATGGCATCAAGGAAGTACAGGGCGCTGTCATATTGGAGAGTTCTGACGGCTCTTGCCGACTTGTCTTTCAAAGAGATGATTTCTTGATCACTGAGTGTTTGACCAAATAAAGAGCCACAACACATTACACCTACGAGCACAAAATATCTCATTTCAAACTTAATTTGATCCAACATGATTCATTCACTACTTATAACAATATTACCATAATAAGCCCGTATTGAACAACAGTGACAATTTTTTTTCAAAACAATCCCATCTGCCCTTTATTAGTCCTTAAAAAGAGGTCTGTCCTCAATTTTGGAGGTTTTGGACCCTTGAAATACTTAGCTCTTGACAGTGCAATATGCCTACTTATAGACTCTACGATTCGACCCTCCCCACTCATTCTTGTACCAAATCTGCTGTCGTTGAGTGTACCGTTATGTGCTTCTTTGATTTGATTAAGAACCTTCTCCGCCCTATCTGGGAAAGCGTCCTTAATCCATTGCTCAAAGATGATTCCGATTTGTCCGTTTAACCTGACCATCGTATGACCGGCACCATAGGCACCAGCTTCCGCAGCTGCGCTCATGATATCAGGAATTTCGTGATCGTTAAGCCCTGGAATGACCGGGCCAATCATAATGTTCACCGGAACACCACGGTCGGTCAACTTTTTAATAGCTGCCAGTTTGGCTTTTGAGGTAGCGGTTCGCGGCTCCAGCTTCCTGCGTACTTTTTCATCCAATGTGGTCAGGCTAAAGTTGAAACCGATCAGATTCAGGTCAGCCAATGGTCCTACAATATCGAGGTCTCGAAGCACCGTTACGTTTTTGGTGATCATGCCCACCGGATGCTTGTACTTTAGGAAAACCTCCAGCAGACTTCTGGTGATCTTGAGCTTTCGTTCAATCGGTTGATAGCAATCCGTGTTACCGGAGAGTACAATGGGTTTGACATTCCATCTTGGGTTTTGCAGATGTTTTTCCAGAAGCTGCACCGCGTTTTGTTTTACTAAAATCACACGCTCAAAATCCAGCCCTACGCCATAACCCCAATATTCATGGGAGTTGCGGGCGTAACAGTAAATGCATCCATGCTCACAGCCTTGATAAGGATTTAGGGAATAATCCATACCCACGTCCGGGCTTGTCACCTTATTGACAATAGTCTTTGGGAAGGTCGGAATGTACTGTGTGGCGGAATTTTCTATCAGAGGCTCATCCAGCCCTTCAATATGTTCGGTCACATATTCCTGCTTGAGAAACTTGTTTTTCACCTGAATTTGAGCGCCTCTTCCTTTGAACATTTACTATTTGATTTAGTAATACTAAAAATAGTAGTTTAACACTAAATAAAATAGACTTAAGAATAATTAATTTCCTCCTTATACAGTTTCGAATCAATTTTATCAGTTGCTCATAGAAAGTGATTGGTCGGACTAAATTCGAGACTTAGAGGTACAATTTTGGAATTATAATAGCGGGATCGGAGGTGTTTTTGGTTGTAGGCATTTTATAGTTGAAGGCGCGTTGGGATCCAACGTCAGCGTGACCATCGGCAGAATGTCCTCAATTGACTCATATCCGTTTCCCCGATGGTTTTGATGCCTGCCTGCGCGGAGCCGCTTCGGCAAAGGCAGGTTGGTCTCCTTTTCCCCGCCTGCCTTAGTGCCTAAGTACGGCCGGCAGGTTTGTTACTTTCTTTTGGAGAATCAAAAGAAAGTAAAAGCCCTTTAGCCTGGAAGATTGTTATTGAAAACAAAGAGAGTGTAAATTAGTCAATTCAAACCCACGTATTATGATCCACAAACTGACCTTCCTGGCTATAAGCCTCTTATTCATCAGCTCCCTCTCCTTCGCCCAAGTCGACTTAAAGAAGATCGACTCCTACATAGAAAAAGCAAGAAAGGAATGGCATGTGCCCGGCCTGTCAGTGGCTGTAGTTAAGGATGGCAAGATTGTTCACGCCAAAGGTTATGGCGTATTGGAAAAAGGAAAGTCCGGTAACGTAGATGAGCACTCACTCTTCGCCATCGCTTCCAATACCAAGGCCTTTATCGCCTCGGCCATTGGCACCTTGGTAGATCAAGGCAAACTGAATTGGAAGGACAAGGTGAAGGACCACCTGCCTTACTTTGAATTGTACGATAGCTATGCCACAGCTGAGGCGACCATCGAAGACCTGCTATGTCATCGCTTAGGCCTGGGCACCTTTAGCGGAGATGTCATCTG
>JAJCYM010000008.1 GCA_029262895.1 Roseivirga sp. | reverse complement strand
GTGGATGAGCCCTCAATTATTGCCATTGACAAGAACACGAACAAGGTATTGGCCATAGGCAGAGAGGCCATGAACATGCATGAAAAGACGCATGAAAATATAAAGACTATTCGTCCATTGAAAGATGGTGTGATCGCTGATTTTGAGGCTGCGGAGCTAATGATCAAGGGAATGATCAAAATGATCGACATGAAGAAGAAAACCCTCTTCCCTACGTCTCATAGAATGGTTATTTGTATCCCTTCCGGCATAACGGAAGTAGAGAAAAGGGCGGTGCGAGATTCAGCAGAACATGCCAATGCCAAAGAAGTTTATATGATTTATGAGCCAATAGCGGCAGCCATTGGCACAGGAATAAAAATTGACGAGCCTGTGGGCTCTATGATTGTTGATATTGGAGGAGGTACTACTGAGATTGCCGTTATTGCCCTATCTGGTATTGTTTGCAACCAGTCCATCAGAATTGCCGGAGACACCTTCACCAAGGACATTCTGGATTATATGAGAAGGCAACATAACCTTCTGATTGGAGAGCGCTCAGCAGAGAAAGTAAAAATAGCCATAGGTTCAGCATTGACAGAATTGGACACACCACCAGAAGACTATGAAATCCGTGGGCGTGATTTGATGACAGGCATTCCTAAGGTGATCAAGATCTCTTATTCTGAAATCGCCTTTGCACTGGACAAATCAGTATCTAAGATTGAAGAAGCAGTATTAAAAGCCCTGGAGATTTCTCCACCGGAGCTTTCCGCTGATATCTATGACCGCGGAATTTACCTGACGGGTGGAGGCGCAATGCTCAAAGGTCTTGACAAGCGATTAGCGTTGAAAACGAAGTTGCCAATTCATATAGCCGAAGATCCATTAAGAGCAGTTGTAAGAGGCACTGGAGATGCCTTAAAGAATATCAACTCGTTTAAAGCGGTACTGATGTCATAAGAAATGAATGAGTCGACTTTTAGAGTTTTTATATAAGTACAGAGCCTTTTTCATCTTCCTTTTATTGCAAGTAGTTTGTACTTGGATGATTGTGGTTAACAACAATTATCAACGGACGGTTTATTTCAATACCACATCGAAGTTTGCCGGGTCAATTGTTGAAAAAACCGACAACATTTCAGATTTCTTCGCTTTGAAAAAAGTCAACGAGGGGTTAGCTGCCGAAAACGCCAGACTTCGTGAGTTGCTGCTCAACTCAAATCCAGAACAATTAGATTCTCTTGATGCTTTTCAAATTCCTTCTGATTCTCTTGATTCCATTCAGTATATCGTTCGACCAGCGGAAGTAATTGACAATTCTATTCGGTTTACAAACAACTTCATTACCCTTGACAAAGGTTCAAATGATGGGTTGAGGGCAGGCATGGGCGTGATCAGTCAGAATGGGGTAAATGGCGTAGTAGGAAAAATCAGGTCTGTTTCGAACAACAGCGCACATGTGATATCGGTACTAAACGTTAACAACCCAATATCTTCCAAACTTAAAAGAACTAACCGACTAGGCTCTGTACAATGGGATGGTTCAGGTCCCAGAGTGGCTCAATTGCTTTACATTCCAAAAGACGTTGATGTGCAGGTTGGAGATACAGTGGTCACCTCAAGCTTCAATGCTATATTCCCTAAAGACATTATCATTGGTTTTGTAAAAAGTGCCAAACCTGATGTTCATCAACGAGGACTTGAGATTGAGATTGAACTAAGCGTTAATTTCGCAACGCTGTCCTATGTCTATGTTATTGAAAACCAATTGAAGCCTGAAATTGACTCTTTGAAAGTTGAAAACCCCTTAGATTTTAATGAATAGAAACAGCATCATAGTAATCACCAATTTTTTGATTTTCGTCACATTGCAGGTGACGGTCTTTAAGAACTTTGTGCTGTTTGATGTCGGTTTCACTTTTGTCTATCTGATTTTTTTGTTGCTTTTACCTCTGGAGTTAGGCTATCTGACAGTAATGTTCTTAGGTTTTGGAACAGGTTTAATTGTGGATATCTTTTACAATACACTGGGTATTCATGCTTCAGCCTGTGTCTTGTTGGCCTTTTTGAGGCCTTTCTGGGCGAATACGGTCACACCCAGAAGCGGCTACGAAGTGAACGTTTTACCGGCTGTGCGCTCATTCGGATTGATCTGGTTTGTGACCTATGCCTTCCCCCTTATATTCCTGCACCACGGCATGTTATTTTTTATAGAAGCTGGTGGAGTCAGGTCTCTGGCAACAATACTCTTAAAAACCCTGACCAGCAGCGTATTATCGCTGGCTTTTATTGTTTCAATACAGTATCTTTTCTTTAGTAATCGGAAGTAGGTGTTATGGAAAGCAGGAGATACGTTGTACAAGGAATATTTGTCCTAATTGGTCTTATTTTTTTAATCAAGTTATTTGCACTTCAAGTAGCTGACAAATCATATAGTTTTAAGGCTGAAAGAAATATTATTCAACCCATCACTGAGTACCCATTCCGAGGATTGATTTATGATAGAAATGGCAATACAATAGTCTACAATGAGCCTCTCTATGACCTAATGGTTGTGCCCAAGGACGTGTATGTTGCTGACACAACTGCATTCTGTGATTTGTTACAAATCACTCCAGAAGATTTTGAAGAAAAATTGGTAACTGCCAGAGAGTATTCAAGAGGTAAACCCTCTCCCTTTTTAAAGAAGATTTCTCATGAAGAGTATGCCAGAATTCAAGATCAACTCTATAGCTATCGAGGCTTTTTTGTAAATTCGAGAACGATCCGGAGATATTCGGCACCCATTCTGGCCAACGAACTAGGGTACATCGCTGAAATAGACCCTGAAGGTTTAGCGCAGGACTCTACAGACTACTACAAGTCTGGAGATCATATTGGAAAGACCGGACTTGAAAAATATTACGAGAACGAGTTGCGAGGTCAGCGTGGTGTCAGTTATAAGATGGTCAATGTAAGCGGTATAGAAAAAGGTTCTTTTAAAGATGGTGCACTGGATACTTTGTCTGTCCCCGGAAATAATCTCATTACTACAATCGATGCCGATTTGCAGGCTTATGCTGAAAAGCTTCTTAGAGGCAAAAGAGGTAGTGTAGTGGCTATTGAGCCCTCAACTGGTGAAATTCTGGTGATGGCCTCCGCCCCAACTTATGATCCAAACCTTTTGACAGGACGCAAGTTCAGCAGCAACTATGAGGAGATTGCTTCAGATACGACCAACCCACTTTTTAATCGGGCCATAATGGCAAAATATCCCGCTGGTTCTATTTTCAAAACTGTTCAGGCATTGATTGCACTTGACGAAGGCGTAACTGATACCCAGGAGAAAATATACTGTGATACTTTCAGCATAGGTGATCATGCTCCCCCTGGCTATTATGATATCAAAAAAGGTATTGCGATGTCTTCTAACAACTACTTTTTTGAATTGATGAAGAGAGTGGTTAATCAAAAACCTGATCCTAACAAGTTCATTGAAGGACGATATGGCTTGGATCGATGGGAAAAGAGTATTCGAAACTTTGGGTTCGGTGATCCTATTGGAGTAGATATACCCGGAGAACAAGACGGTCTAGTGCCGGGAGTTGATTATTACGATCAAATTTATGGTAAGAATACCTGGAAATACAGCAACATTGCTTCACTCTCCATTGGTCAGGGTGAGTTACTCGTCACCCCAATTCAAATGGCCAATTTGGCTGCAATACTTGCGAACAGAGGCCACTTCTTTAAACCACATTTGGTCCGAGGCTTTGAAAAGGACGGGGAAGAAGAGCTACTTACATTTGATAAAATAACGCCAGGTAAAGGAGTCGACTACTATCCGGACGTCATTGACGCAATGATCTCTGCCCTACCTCAAACCGCTCCAAGAGCTTTAGTAAATGATATTGAGATTGCAGGCAAAACAGGTACTGCTGAAAATGGGGTTAAGGATGAAACTGCGGATCACTCTGTTTTTATTGCTTTTGCACCAAAAGACAATCCAAAAATTGCAATTGCCGTGTATGTAGAGAATGCGGGTTGGGGCGGACGTGCGGCCGCCATGACCGCCACCCTAGTGATTGAAAAATACCTCAGAGGCTATATCAAGAAAAACTGGTATAACCGTGAAGAGTATGTACTCAAAGGCGATTTTATAGACGATAAGCAAAATTGAGAAGAGAAGGTGGAATATTCGGCAACCTGGATTGGATAACCGTTCTAATCTATTTAGTGCTGATTATATGGGGTTGGGTTAACATTTACGCTTCTGTTTATGATGCTGAATCAACCGTCAGCATCTTTAATATCTCCCTTAATTCAGGCAAACAGTTACTCTGGATAAGCGTTTCTATGGTGCTGATTTTGGCCATTTTAGTCATAGACTTCAGGGTTTACGAGTCCTTTGCCCCTCTTCTATACATCTTATTCATCCTGTTGCTTATGGCCGTTTTAGTGCTGGGCACCAAAATAAATGGTGCACGGGCCTGGTTTGAAATCGGTCCATTTCGCTTTCAACCGGCCGAATTCGCCAAGTTTGCCACGGCACTGGTATTAGCTAAGTATGTATCAGGCACGAATGTAAAGCTCAGCAATTTCAAAAGTCAGGTCACTTCCGTCTTCATCTTGTTGGTACCCATAGGACTAATTATTCTGCAGCCTGATGCTGGTTCGGCCATGGTGTTTCTGGCTCTTCTAATTCCATTATATCGGGAAGGATTCCCGGCCATTTATTTTATCATCGGCTTTGGCCTGGCGGCCTTGCTTATCCTGACCTATTTGGTTCCTATGCTTACATTAACCTTGAGTATAGTGGGCTTAGTGGTTGTAGTTATTGTGCTCCTTGAAAAGACCACTAAAAAAATTATCTCTGTTGTTGTAATCGGTGCGGTTTGTATTGGTATGGTCTCAGTAACGGACTATGTCTTTACCGATGTATTAAAGCAATATCAGAGAAATAGAATTGATGTAATCCTCAAGCCGAACACAGTCAACAAGCGAGCTGAAGGTTGGAACCTTGAGCAATCTAAAATAGCCATAGGGTCAGGCGGTTTTGCAGGTAAGGGTTTCCTCAAAGGCACTCAGACAAAATTTGGGTATGTCCCTGAACAAAGCACGGATTTTATCTTCAGCACCTTGGCTGAAGAGCAAGGCTGGCTGGGCAGTTTAATCCTGATTGCCTTGTTTGTTGTATTACTCATTAGGATCGTCCATTTGGCAGAACGCCAAAAGCATAAATTTGCTCGAATGTATGGTTACAGCGTGGCCGCCATAATCTTCTTCCATTTCACGGTCAACATCGCCATGACAGTAGGTTTATTTCCGGTTGTAGGCATCCCCTTACCTTTTTTCAGCTACGGAGGGTCTTCCTTCTTTTCCTTTACAATAATGCTGTTCGTATTATTGAAAATTGATATGCATCGTTCGCAGGTACTAATGCGCAGCTAAGCGAAGCGTCTTTCCAAAACTTCTATAAAAGCTTCCGCTTCTTCGGTTTCCATATCCCAACCGGTTCCATAATTGCTTTCAACCTTTGACCTCGCATCGGCCAGGCTGGTAGAAGATTCTATATCCTTAAGGGCAGACTTGAAATCATCCTTGTTTCCACCAAATAAAGAGTTAATGAACATAATTTTCTCGTTGACTCCGAGGCTACTTTCTATGTCTTTCTTTACTTTTTTCTGTAATTCATCAGCCAAAGTTTTGGAAGATTTGCTGTACTTTTCATTCAAGGCACCTGACTCTTCGAGACCATTCGATTCCACCGAAACAGGCTCGATTTCGACCTGCTCCTCTATTT
Organism: Roseivirga sp.; assembly: GCA_029262895.1. Lineage (GTDB taxonomy): Bacteria > Bacteroidota > Bacteroidia > Cytophagales > Cyclobacteriaceae > Roseivirga. The sequence goes on along the minus strand of JAJCYM010000008.1, from coordinate 32,851 downwards.
CCTCCTCTTCAATGGATTGCTCTACTTCTTGCTCAATTGGGAGTTCTTCTTCAAACAACAGATTCAACTTATCTGAGGCGTCCAACTCGTTGAGAAATTCTTCAACACTAGCCACCTCCAGTTCTGCTTTGGACAAAGCCGAATTCAAGGATTTAACAAGGTTCTTTTTTGTGATTGCATCCTTTTGAATGGCATCTACTGCATCATTAAATGGGTTAGCGTTCACCTTTAAATAACGCTTCAACCCCTGAAGCACCTCGATCTCAATAACCTTATCCATTTCGGCAACCAATCTGTCTGTATAAAAGGTCAGGCTGTCAAAATGAAGCAGGACGGAATCATGGAGAGCACTTTCCAATAGAGGTTCCAGATCCGGTCTGGCTACACTCATATGCTTAGACAGCACATTCATAAAAGCAGATAAAGCTTCCTGAACCTCGGCTTGTTCAAAATCAAAGTATGGACTTTCTAATTTTGACGTTTCGGCTTGCCATTTTTCAAATAGTCGTTTTATCAAAAGAAGATTGCATTGTTTGGAGCCTGTTAGTGATGACAATTGACTGCCACCAGCCACATCATTAACCTTAAAAAATTCATCACAAATCTCTGAAGTCACTTCTTTGCAGAAAACATCAATAGAATCATGCTTTAATTTGTAGCTCATTACGCTTTTGTTTTGATTTGTAGATTAAGACCATGCCAGACATTCTAATCCGGAACTTGAACAATACATTGCTCGACAGTAAAGATAACTCAAAAACTGTCTTGAATATTATTCACGAAAATCAGATAGATTGGATGTTTGCCTGTGGTGCCAAAGGAAGATGCACCACCTGCAAAATCATCGTTATCAATGGCCTGGAGAACATTTCTCCTGTGAACGAATTGGAGCAAAAATTTAAAGATGTGGGAAGGCTGGGCGATAATGAAAGGTTAGCTTGCCAAAGTAAAATTTCGGGAGACATAGAAATCGAGGTAGCCAGAGAAAACAAGTTCCCTCATGTAGTTTATTCATATTGAAATGTTTTTAGAGCCTCAAAATAGAATAGAAGGAAAACACAGTGCCGGATCCATTGAGGTGATATGCGGCTGCATGTTTTCCGGTAAAACCGAGGAACTCATCAGAAGGCTCAGAAGGGCGGCCATTGCTAAACAGAATGTTGAAATATTCAAGCCAAGTATAGATACACGATATGACGATGAGGACGTAGTGTCCCATAATAAGACAGCTATTCGCTCTACACCTGTTCAATTCGCCTCTGACATTATTCTTTTGTCAGGCGACAGTGATGTCGTAGGTATTGATGAAGCCCAGTTTTTTGATGAAGATATTGTTGAGGTAGCCCAAAAATTAGCCAATAGTGGAAAGCGCGTTATTGTAGCAGGCTTAGACATGGATTCGAACGGAAAACCTTTCGGCCCAATGCCCTACCTATTGGCAATTGCCGAATTCGTTACAAAATTGCATGCCATCTGTACCATAAGTGGCAGTCTTGCATCGTTTTCTTATCGTCTCACAGATACAGAGAGCACGGTTGAGGTAGGTGAAAAAGAGGCCTATGAAGCTCGAAATAGAAAATACTTCTTTGAAGGGCTCAACGAAAAGAAAAAGAAAAAGTGAAGCGACATAAGCTTTTCTTAATTGGGTTGTTCACAGTCCTCATTTCTCATGCGCTTAAAGCTCAGATAGACATTCCTGTCTTCACCTGGAGGTCTCACTTGAGCTACAACAATATCGTTGATCTCTCCTCCTCCGAAGACCGTATTTATGCCGCAGCTCAAAACGCACTGTTTTTTATCGATCGTGAGGAACTATCCATTAATAAAATAACCAAAAACGATGGGTTGTCCGATGTTACCATTGGCGCTATTCAATATGATGCGGCTCTGGATTTACTGATTATTGGCTACGCCAATGGCAACATTGATTTACTCACTGACAACAGCATTTCCAATATTTCCACCGTGAAAGATGCCGAACTTATTGGAGGAAAGCGTTTCCATCATGTTTTGGTAAACAACGGACTTATCTATATGGCAAATGACCAAGGCATTTTTGTCATTGATCCTCAACGAAAAGAAATCCGTGAGTCATATAGGAACCTGAATGCGCAGGGCACCTTGCTTGGCGTCACTGAAATGGCTTTTACTTCTGACAGTATTTATGCTGCAACACCTTCAGGAATCCTATCTGCAAGTTTGAGTGCTCAGGTCAATCGTCAGGATTTCAACAGTTGGCAGAGGAATTTGACCAACGTTGCCTTTAATAATTTGACCAATACAAGTTCAGGATTAGTGGCCTCCTCAGCCAATCTATTCTATCGAAATGATGGGGCCAATTGGGCACTACAAAACCTTACGATTACGGAACCCATTCGCGATTTAGTCGCCTCCGGCAATCAGCTTTTTGCTTTAACAGATTCAGAGCTCAACACCATTTCAGGGAATGCATTAACCCTTGTAACTACTTTGGACCAAAGCGCCACAAGCTCAAAACTTGTTCATAATTCTCAAGGCCATTGGATTGGTAAATTGGGCACAGGCCTTCTGAATTTCGCCAATGGCTCTTTTCAAACCTTCTCTCCTTCTGGTCCAAGCTCTGATGATATTTGGCGATTGATTAGTGACAATGATACAATCTATAACCTATCCGGAGGGTATTCATTGTTTGTCGAACCCCTGAACCGTTCTGGAGTAATTTCAAAATTTTCTCAAAACCGATGGTCCAATACCAATGTTGAAATCAATGATATAAACATGCCTGATCTTGTGGACTTGGAGGTCCTTCAAAACAACAGGTTCGATTCTGATATTTTTGCCGCTTCTTTTCAACGGGGATTGATTAATCTCTCTGCCGAGCAAATCGTCATTGATGAAAATACAGTCGGTTCTACCCTCCAAAGAGAAAATGGGCTCCTAAGAATTACCTCAACAGCCAGAGAGGGCAACAACCTTTGGATAACCACCCATGACTTTGACAATTCTATTCATCGGTGGGATGTGGAAAATGACACTTGGGACTCCTTTGACTTTGGCATTACTCAGGCAAAGTTTCCTCTAGATATTCTAGTACTCTCAAATGGAGATAAGTGGGTGTCACTTGACCCTAATCGAGGTGGAGGCATTTTGGTTTTCAATGAGAACACAAACCTTAGCAGGTATCTCAATACAAATGGTGGCCAGGGTGGATTACCGGGTAGAGAGGTCACTTCCATGGTGGTTGATCAAAATTTCTTCTTGTGGGTTGGAACAAATGCCGGAATCGCTTTTTACCCAAATCCCAGGGCCGTGCTCAGCGGACAGTCTCTTTCTGCTAATATTCCGATTTTTGAAAACAGCTTTCTTCTGAGGAATGAATTTATCTCTGCAGTTGCCATTGACCCCGGCAACAGAAAATGGATTGGGACGGCCACCAATGGCGTTTGGCTATTCAGTGAGACGGGGGAAGAATTGGTTCATCATTTTACCACCGAAAACAGTCCATTACTTTCCAATGAAATTGATGATATAGCTGTAGACACAAAAACTGGTGAGGTTTTTATTGGTACCTCCAGCGGACTGGTGTCTTTCAGTTCTGATGCTATTGAAGGCCTTAGCTCACATGCTAATGTAAAGGCTTTCCCCAACCCTGTGACCAGAGACTTTAATGGGGTGGTCACCATTACCGGGCTGGTTAATTCAGCCGCTCTGAAAATCACGGATGCTTCCGGCAAGTTGGTAAGGGAAATAAGGGCCCAAGGCAGTTCTGCCACCTGGGACACCAGAGATTATAATGGCCAGCGAGTAAAAACCGGGGTTTACCTGGTATTCAGTTCTAATTCAGACGGTACAGAAACTTACGTAAGCAAAATAGCCGTAATCTAATGCTGCACCATACCAAAGGCATCGTATTCGGCTATATAAAGTACAGTGAAACTTCCATTATTGTCAGAGTTTTTACAGAAGCCTTCGGCATGCAAAGCTATATAGTAAATGGTGTCAGAAGTGCCAGATCAAAGGGGAAAATAGCCCTTTATCAGCCTCTAACATTACTTGAAATGGTGGTTTACCATAAAGCAACGAAGGACTTGCAGCGAATTTCTGAATCAAAATGTGCTTTGCCATTTACTTCAATTCCGTTTAACCCAATTAAGTCGGGCATCAGTATGTTTTTGACAGAAGTACTGGGTAAGACGTTGAGGCAGGAATCTGAAAATCGGGAGTTTTTTCAGTTCTTATTTAACGCCATCTCTATTTTCGATCACCTCGAAACCAATCTCGAAAATTTCCACTTACAAACTCTTCTGAAATCAACGGCTTATTTGGGATTCAAACCTGAGTCTGAAAAAGACTTTGACCACCAATTGATTGAAAAAGGAATGTCTTCTCGCCTATCCTCGGCTGACTACCAACTGATGATTGTTTTATTGGAAAAAAAGCTCGGTGAGCATATCCCAATGCAAAACCAAAACAGGAGAGAAATCCTTATGCACATCATCAGATACTATCAAATTCATGTTGATTCATTATCGGAAATCAAGTCTCTGGAGATTTTAAAAGAAGTGCTAAATTAATGCACATTACTAAGTAATTCGTAAATTCAATGTACAACTGAAACTAAAAACCATGAGCGAAAAACTGTACGATGAAATTCCATCTCTAGACCTTGCAGATTTCACCAGTGGAGATTCTGATAAGAAAAACGCCTTTGTCCAGGCACTGGGTGAGGCGTATAACAATATTGGCTTTGTGGCCATAAAGAACCATGGGTTAACTGACGAACTAACAGCACAGCTTTATTCTACAATCAAGCAGTTTTTCGATTTACCAGATGAGGTAAAAACCAAGTATGAAATTCCCGAACTCGCGGGTCAAAGGGGTTATATAGGAAGGGGAAAAGAGCATGCCAAAGGGAGAACTACCGGGGACCTTAAGGAGTTTTACCATGTTGGTCAAAATGTGACCGATGGTGATCCGATTAAAAACGAATATCCTGATAACATATGGGCAGAAGAGCTGCCTGAATTAGAAAACGTAGGACTGGAAGCCTACAAAACTCTGGAAAGCACAGGCATAAAAATGCTCCAGGCCATTTCCATCTATCTAGGCCTAGATGAGCATTATTTTGACGATAAAGTGCATAATGGCAACAGTATACTTAGGCCTATTCATTATTTTCCTATTGAAAACCCGGATAAGGTTCCTGCAGATGCTGTGAGAGCAGCAGAGCATGGAGACATTAATCTGATTACACTGCTTATGGGTGCCAGTGCAGATGGTCTACAGGTGCTTCGAAATGATGGTGAGTGGATCGGCATCACAGCCCTACCCGAACAAGTCGTTGTGAATGTAGGAGATATGTTGCAGCGATTAACTAATAACAAGCTTAAATCCACCATTCATCGTGTTGTGAATCCACCTCGAGAGCTTATGGGAAATTCTCGCTATTCCATTCCATTTTTCATGCATCCACGCTCCGACATGGACTTGACCTGCCTGGAAAACTGCATTGATGAGGATCATCCAAAGTTGCATGAAGATATCACGGCAGGTGAATTTCTGAACCAAAGATTGGCAGAAATTGGTTTGAAAAAATGATGCGGGTTCAATTAATCTGCTTTGATTAAAAAAATCAGATATCGCATTTTCCTGAAGGATGTCCTCACCATGGCTTTGACGGCTTTTGGAGGTCCGCAAGCTCATTTTGCCATGTTGATTAAACTCATGGTAAAAAAACGGGGCTACCTCACTGAAGAAGACCTCTTAGAACTAAATGCGCTTTGTCAAATTCTTCCTGGTCCGACTTCAACGCAAACCATTACAGCAATAGGCTTTAAAATTGGAGGTGCCAATCTTGCCTATCTGACCCTGCTCGTGTGGATTTTGCCCGCGATAACCATAATGACCACCGCTGCCATTTTGATCAATTCATATCAGATCAAAAATCTCAGCCTTGAATTCACAAAGTTTATCCAGCCTATGGCCGTTGGATTCATTGCTTATGGGTCTTACTTAATCGCCACCAAGGTAGTTACCACAAAAACTGCTGGTGGTCTTATGGCTCTTTCAGCCATTGTCACCTATTTTATTAGCAAGCCCATAGCTTTGCCTCTGGTATTAATTTTCGCTGGCTCGCTTACCGCTTTCAAGTATAAAAGACAGGAGAAAGCTGAGAAAGAGAAAATTAAAATCAAATGGGGAAACTTCACCCTTTGGGGCTTAGTGCTTATTGCTGCGGCCCTACTCGGTGGGTTCACTCAAGATAGGATAGTACTGCTTTTTGAGAATTTCTATCGTAATGGTAGTCTGATTTTCGGAGGCGGTCAGGTATTGATACCATTCCTGAATACAGAATTTGTAGAATTTAAGGGTTATCTGAGTTCACAAGAATTTCTCTCAGGCCTTGCCATGGTTCAAGCTGTACCCGGACCGACTTTCTCAGTCACCTCATTTATTGGAGCGCTTTCGGTTCGAGACCTTGGTATTGGGGGACAAATCCTAGGCGGGTTTATTGCCGCTGCTGGTATTTTTCTGCCCGGCACCTTTTTGATCTTTTTTGCCATTCGTTTTTGGGATCAATTAAAAAAGTATCGGGTAGTGCGTGCCTCATTAGAAGGAATCAATGCCGCTAGTGCAGGTATGGTTGCAGCTGCGGCCTTTGTCCTGTTTCAACCCATTCAAAATTCTACCATTAATGTCAGCATGATAATAGGGACCTTTCTGTTGCTCACGTATACAAAAATTCCTGCCCCTTTTATTATTCTAGCCGGACTGCTTGCTGGCTTTATAATCTAATTGAGCCTTTTGCTTCTCAACGCTAAGCTTGGCTTCCAAGCCGAAATAAAGTGACAGATTTGGGGCACTGTGGCCTGCTGAAAAACCATAGGCTACCGGAAAGTCATAACCGGAAATCTGTGATGCAATGATTTCGGAAGTTTCCAGACCAAAAGTATCCTGGTGGTCCTTCATGCTACTGAAATCTCCTATAATAAGGCCATTCAATTGCTCAAACTTACCAGCCCTTTTAAGTTGTACAAGCATTCTGTCCAGATGGTATAAATACTCTCCTACATCCTCGATAAATAGAATTTTATGGGTTGTGTCTATTTCTGAAGTCGTTCCTATAGAATTGCATATCATGGAGACATTGCCTCCACAGACTTGTCCAGTGGCGGTGCCCTGACGATTCCTTGCATTAGTGTCAAAGGTATAAGACAGTCCATCACCAAAAATTGCATGGCGCAAGCTTTCGTCCGATTTCTGATGGTCGGGTCTGCCCATAAGTACGGGCACTGTGGAATGGACACAGGCCACCTTAAGGTTCACCAACCCTTGCAATAAAGCCGTTACATCACTGAATCCACAAACCCACTTTGGGCTTTTATTAAAAGCTGTAAAATCCAGCTCGTCTAGAATTCTTGTGGTCCCATATCCTCCACGCGCCATCAAAATTGCCTTTATTTCAGGGTCATCTAAGGCTTGCTGAAGATCTTGTTGTCGTTCAACATCTGTTCCAGCAAACAGGTTGGATTGCTTCTGCAAATGAGTCCCAAGCTGACACTCCAATCCCCAAGACTCTAAGACCTCAATTGCCTTTTCAATTCCAGACTGCAGCCTTTTTGCCGGAGCGACAATGGCTACTTTATCTCCCGATTTTAAAAATGGTGGGGTTATCACGCCTTAAAAATAAAAAACCTCTTCAATTGAAGAGGTTTTATTAATACAATGTAGTTTTTTTAATTGCCAGATCCCGTAGAATCAGCAGCGGCTGTTGCTGCAGCCGGTAAATCAACACCAAGTTTGTCTAAAACAGCTTTGGTAATGTCAAGTGCGTCATCTGCCGCCAAAATTATTGGAGCTCCATTAGCAGTACGGCTATTGATCACGAGAGTAATGCTCTGCTCTTTTCTAACCTCCTCAATCGCATTGCCCACCTTAGTATATACAGGCTGGTAAGATTCATTCTGTTTAGCTATATAGGCTTCTTCTGCTTTTTGGGAAAATGCCTGAAGATCGTCTTGCAACTTTATGATCTCATTTTGTCTTTCCTGAAGAATCAGCTGATTGGCGTTTGGCTGTTGCGACATTGTCTGAAATTCATTGATTTTATTTTGAATCTCTGTTTGCTTTGTATTTACCTGGCTTGCCAACTGCGATTGATATACACTCAAGTCTGCATTTATTCCTGTCATCTCAGGCATGTTGAATACGATCAAATCAATAGATGTATATCCAATTTTTAAGTCCTGAGCGAAGGCAGTTGCGCTTACCAAAAGCATAATTGCCAACATTTTCAACTTACGGTTCATAATTCCTAATATTAATATTTAAGTAGTTTCTTAATTTTCTGTTTCTCCTAAACCAAGCTCTTCCAATACGAACTCAGTATAGTCATGCACTGGATTGGAATAGACTATGGCCAAATCTGCAGCTTTATCAAGCATCAAATCCAGCTTGTACTTTTTAGATACGGCCTCATAAGCCTTCACCATTTTCTCTCGTAATGGTTGCAATAGCTCCTTCTGTTTTTTGAAGTAAAGACCATCATAACCAAATAGCTGAGTACTTTTTTCCAGTGCCTCCTGCGCCTTTTTATCAATTTCAGCCTGCTTCTCTTCTACCATTACGGGAGTATACAATACTCTGTTGGCTCTTAGTTCGGCACGCATCACTTCTGCGTCATTATACAAACTTCGTACCTCTTTGTCATACTCCTTAGCCAGCGCTTCCAATTCCTGCTGTTTTTCAGCGTAATCAGGCATTTTGCCTAAAATATATTCTGAATTGATGTAGCCAAATTTTTGAGCGGTGGCAAAGTTAGAGATTATCAATAAGAAAGCCAGAGGGAGAAATATTTTATTCATAGCACTATCTGATTTGCTGACCGATAGTAAAATGCACTTGTGATCCACTTTGAATTCTCAAATCTTGATCGGAGTCAAAGCCAAAGGCCCAATCCACTCCTAGCTGACCAAATGCCGGTAAGAATATTCTTGCTCCAAAACCTGCTGACCTAAATAGGTCTTGTGGTGTGAAATCTTCATAGTTATTCCAGGCATTGCCAGCTTCCATAAAACCGAGTATAAAGATGGTTGATGTTGGGGCTGTTGAAATTGGATACCTCAACTCCACCACAAACTTGTTAAAAACAACACCGCCTCTAAATCCGGTTTCCGGATCAACTCGTACTATACTGTTATCGTCATAACCCCTTAACGCAATAATGTCCTGTCCAATTACAAAATTGTTGCCTCCATTTAAACCATTGCCTCCAAGAAAGAACCTCTCAAATGGTCCACTATCCGTGAGGTCGCCATATGTTCCAATAAAACCCAAGTGAACCCTGGCATTGATTACAAACTTTCCAGGAAGAGGTAAAAAGAAGGAGGCATCCATTAGCCATTTGTGATATTCAACTAACTCATATTTGTCTTCTTGAGTCAATGGCTCGTCACCAGCCGCTTCTCTTAGTTCGGGGTCGAATTTTGGTTTGTGCAACAACGACCATGGGGGGGTCATGTTAATATTTAAAGCAAACGTGGATCCGAATTTTGGGAAATTCGGGTTATCAATATTACTTCTGCTGATTGAGGTATTGAAAGTTATGGCGGTAGATTTACCCGTAGCAAATCCTAGAACACTACCAAAGTTGAATACGTCATAAGCTTGAAGTGAAAGGCTATTGGATAATTGGAAATAATCATCTGGCCAGCGTAACTTTCTTCCTAGCCCTATAGTAATACCTTTGGACTTCAAGAACCCGTTCAATTGATCCGTTCCAAAGGCAATGTTCCTATTTGCCGTGCTGTTCAGGCTTACGGAAAAATTATTTGGCCTTTTACCTCCTAACCATGGCTCAGAGAAAACAAGTGAAGTACTTCTGAACCTTCTTCCATTGGATTGAAGCTGAAGAGATAAGCGCTGTCCATCCCCCGATGGATATGGTCTCCATTTATCCCAATTACCGATATTTCTAACGGAAAAATTATTTAATGACAAACCCACGGTTCCCACAAATCCAAACGGTCCACCAAAACCACCTGATAGCTGAATTTGATCCGTTGATTTTTCAACCAGGTCAAACTCAATATCAACTGTTCCATCAGACAGGTTTGGAATCGGCCTTGGATTAATCTGCTCGGGATCAAAGAAACCTAGCTGCGCCAATTCACGGCTTGTTCTAATAAGGGCCTTACGGCTAAACTTCTGTCCGGGCAATGTGCGTATTTCTCGCAACACAACATGATCGCTTGTACGATCGTTACCCTTGAGAATTATTCTCTTAATAGTAGCTTGTTCTCCTTCACGAATCCTCATTTCAAGGTCAACAGAATCTCCCTCTACCCTCACTTCAGCTACATCAAGGCTAAAGAACAAATAGCCGTCATCCATATAAAGGGAGCTTAAATCATCCCCACGCTGGCCATCATATTCAGTTCGTTGTATAACGCGCTCCTTATTATAAATTTCACCTTTCCTTATACCCAAAATCTGACTCAGCGTGTCACTTGAGTATTTGTAATTACCAACCCAGTCGATATCACGGATATAGTATTGGTTACCTTCGCTTATTTTGATATCCAGATTGATAAAATCATCATCCAGGGGTTTAACCTCTGAATTCAAAATTTCAGCATCACGGTAGCCTTTGGAATTATAGAAATTAAGAAGTGTATTTTTATCATCGTCAAAATCACTTTGAATAAATTTTGACCCTTGAAGGAAGTTCAATTTTACGTTGTCGCTTATAAATCTCTTAAAATCCGTTTTTGATACCACATAAGAAGAGTCTACATAGTTGACTATAGTTTTCGGCTTAGTTTTAAACAACTGATCAACGAGTCTGTTCACCAGCCAAAAACGAGATTTTTCATGTGTCCCCTTAAGTGTCTTTTTCAAGCGTTGCCTGGAGACGTTATCATTGCCCTCAAAGTTGATCCTGTTTATTTTTACTTTCGATTTTTTATCGACCTCGAAATGAAGCCTAACGCCATCGGAGACAGCGGTGTCCTGACTCTGGGTTGTTTTTACCGTTGCATTCAAGTAGCCTTTGTCTACCATTGATTTACGAATCAGTATCTCGGAATTTTTGATCAAAGGAGCACTAGCCACTTTGCCTTCAATCCCTAATTGATTACCCAAATCAGTACGTTCAGATCCAGCGAGCCCTTCAAAACTAAAGCTTAAAACACGAGGACGTTCAGTCAACCTTACTTCCAAATAGGCCTTATCACCTTCCACTTTAGTAAGCCAAAAAGAGACATCACCTATGATCCCTTGGCCCCAAAGTTTTTTAATTGCTTCAGAAATTTCATTACCAGGAATCGCAATTCTGTCCCCTACCTTAATATTTGTAAAGCTGATCAAAGCCCTTTCGGACAGGGTATTTAAACCCGTGAACTTGATATCCGCAATTTCGAATACCTTGGGGTTTGTATAGTCAATTTGAACTCCCTGACCAGCATTTACTCCAAACCTCTGCTGTCCCATCAATTCACAAACTGACAGGCCTACCAACAACATCAATGCTAAAGTCTTTCTCATCTAAAAACTAACTATTCACTTGTTCACTAATCATTCCAAAACGTCTTTCTCTATTTTGATAAGAGACTATCGCTTTATATAGATCTTCTTTTCTAAAATCCGGCCAAAGTGTATCGGTAATAAAAAATTCGGTGTAGGCCATTTGCCAAAGAAGAAAATTGCTAATCCTCTGTTCACCGCTTGTTCTTATTAACAACTCAGGATCGGGTACCCCTGAAGTATTTAAATAATTGGCAAATACTTCTTCGTTTACCTCATCCAATTTCACGCTTCCATTTTTCACTTCCCTGGCCAGTGCCTTTGCCGCATTTGCAATGTCCCATCGGCCACTATAGCTAAGCGCCAAAAATAATGTCATCCCTTGGTTGCCTGAAGTAATCTCCATAGCCTCCTTAAGTTCATTTTGGCACCTTTTGGGCAAACTTTCTGTATCTCCAATTGTACCAAGTTTAATATCATTATCCATTAAGGTGCTTATCTCGGATCGTATGGTTGATATCAACAGTCTCATCAGGGCGTTCACCTCAGCTTTTGGCCTTGACCAATTCTCGGTAGAAAAGGCATACAAAGTCAAAAACTCCACGCCAATTTCAGCACTACCCTCCGTCACATCCCGCACTGCTTTTATTGCGCTTTTATGTCCAAAAACTCTTGCTGCGCCTTGTTTTTTTGCCCACCTGCCATTGCCGTCCATGATCACGGCTATGTGTTTCGGGAGTCTTTGCAAATCTACTTTCTCTTTCATTCCAGGCACCTGTGAAAAAAACAGATGCGAAGGTACGAAAACTGATTTGGTTTTTAAACCCTAAACTCTTCTTTATCAGCCCTATCGGAATGGACTGGTTGGGCATACAATTCGGTAGAAGGTATAGCTAAGAGAAATGCTGGTATAAAACATGACATCATCATTATTTGGATTACCACCTCTGTAGTTTTTGATGGCCTGATTAGAGAGGGAAACATTATCCAAATCGTCAGAAAAGGTTTTAATCACTGAGGTTGACACCCCCAGTGTCCATCTTCTGTCCAATCGGTATTTGATTCCAACACCTACCGGCAGTCTGAAACTTATTCCGGTATCGTATGAGTTTCCAAAATTATCCTCACCATCCATGTTATACAGGCCAAATCCAAAGAGTAAATATGGCGTCCAGTATTGTTGTAGTTTTTCATTTCTGTAGTCAAGAAAATGATACTCAAAATGAAAGTCAACATTCTGAAAGCTGCTCTCGAATGAGGCACTTCTATTAGCCGAAAATACGTCAAAGGCCTGATCATCCTGCCCTTTGAGTTTACCAACTCCAGCGCTCAACCGTATGCTGAATGCATCATTCAAATGCTTTCTCCAAAAAAACTGTGCTCCTAATGCGTGATTGCCAAGGTCATATCCACGAACCAAATCCCCCATGTAGTTATTTACACCAACCTCCATTCCTATTTCAGAATTTTGGCTGAGGACTTGTGTTGAACACAACATCAAAGAACCAATCACAACACCTGAAAACAGTGTTTTCATTGAAAGCCATTTGTTTTCAATATAATGATGCAAACTAGCCAACATGCTACAATACCTATTCAGCTTCCCAGTTAAATAATGTTAAATCAATTTCGGGCATCAAAGCCCCAATTTAACTTGTTTCTTAATGTATCGAAGTACTCGTAATTTCCAAATTGAACGAGCTTCGCTTCAAATTCTTCCCTTTTAACGGATATTTCCGCACTATCGTCTACACTCAGGGATCTCGAGTCCAGAGACACCATAAAATGCTTGCTTCGACCCTCAATTTTGAATGTGATTACACTCTCATCAGATACAATCACAGGTCTGACATTGAGGTTGTGTGGACTGACAGGGGTGATGATGAAGTTTTTGAGTAATGGATGAACCAAGGGCCCACCACAGCTTAATGAATAACCCGTGGATCCTGTTGGTGTAGAAATTATGAGCCCATCCGCCCAATAGGAGTTTAGAAATTCGCCATCAACGTAGGTATGGACAACAATCATTGATGATGTCTCCTTTTTAACAATGGTCAATTCATTCAGTCCAAAATTAAATGGACTAAAGAGCCCATTCTCAGAGTCAACATGGATAAGTGATCTTGAGGCAATTTTGAAATTACCTGCATACAAATCCTCAATCGCTCTCGAGATTTCATCTTTTGGTGTGGTTGCCAAAAAGCCCAAGCGCCCTGCATTTATTCCAACTATAGGAACCTCCGATCTTGAAGAGTAGGTAACTGCGTCCAACATAGTACCATCTCCCCCAAGGCTAAGAATGAAATCGTAAGACGACATATCATCACCTTGTTCAAAGATTTCCTTCCCATCCAATTCGAAACCGTTCTTTCTTAATTGATGGCTAAAGTCTCTGGAAATTCCCACATCGCTATCATGTTGCTCCAATGCTTCAAAAATATCATTGAGACAAGGGATAATATTGTCAGTGATGCTTTTACCGTGAATGGCAATTTTCATACTGTGCGGACTAAGCTTTATATATCAAGGTATTTCATGAGCATATCGTATCGATCTTTTTCGTTCGATTTGACTTCTGTCTCTTGAAAACGCCCGATGATTTTATATCCGAAACGCTCGAATGTAGCGCTAATATGTGAAAGGTCTGTTTTATTAATTTTAAGGGTCAGTTTGACTTTTGAAGGGTCTTTGAAGTCGTTTGTTACACAACTGCTCAAAATTTGGGCATGCTCCCCCTCCACTAACCTGCTGATCTCTGCCAAAGAGTAGTCTCGTTGATTCATGGAAATTACAACAATGGCGCCAGGTACCTGAACAGCTGTTGTTTGTGCAAAGGCTGCTATTGTATCTTCAATAGCAATCACCCCAGTAAAACTTCCAGTCTCGCTTATTACAGCCACCAGCTGCACCTCATATTCTGAAGCCAGCTTTATCACATCATAAAAATGTTGATTTTCAAACACAAAGCAGTCTTCGGCATACAAATCATAATCCCTCACTCGATGTGTTGAATTGTTTTCCTCCAGAATTATCTCTTCTGATAGAAAGCCGAGAAATTTTCCCTTCTCCACCACAGGAAGCTGATTTGTACGCAGCTCCTCCATCCAAATCATGGCTTTGTGCCCCTCGTCAGACAATTTCAAGGGCGGGATCATATAATTTATCAACTCTGCTGCGATCATGCTGCCAATTCATCTAAAAACTCACCCAATAGAATATTAAATCGCTCAGGGTGCTCCATCATAGGGGCATGACAACATTTGTCAATAAACCTAAGTTTCGTATTGGGTATCAGGCGATTAAACTCATGCGCCACCATTGGTGGTGTAATTGTATCGTTTAAACCCCATACTAGTAACGTAGGAACCTTGATATTGGGTACTTCTTTAGACATGTTATGACGCTGCGCTGACTTGGCAATGGCCACTATGCGCAAACATTTCGGAATACTTTTGGTCGTGTCAAAAACCTCTTGTACGTATTCCTCCGTTACCGTTTTGGGATCGTAGAAAGTGTATTCTACGCGTTCCCTTATATATTCATAGCTACCTCTCCTTGGGAAGCTGCCGCCCATGGAGTTCTCAAATAGCCCTGAACTTCCTGTGAGAATAAGCGCATTGACTTGTTCCGGGTGAGCTAATGTGTAAATCAAACCAACATGTCCACCTAAGGAATTACCCATAAGCTTCATTTTTGTAAGCCCTTTCAATTTTACAAAGCCCTCTACATGCTTCACCAGACCGTCCAAACCAGCCTGTTTGATTGGCATTTCATAGATTGGCAGCATAGGTATAATCACTCTATATCTTGATTTGAACTCATTCACCACACTTTCCCAATTGCTTAGTGCTCCAAAAAGGCCATGCAAAAGCACTAAGGGTTCACCCGCGCCTTCATCTATATAAGAGTATCCTTTGTCTTCCTTTATTTCAAGTGCCATAAAGCAATATATTCAAAAATTCTTGGTCAAAATTATTAAACAATATGATTTAATCTAATCCAATTCGACAACATGGTAAGCCCATGCTCGGTAAGGGCCGCTTCAGGATGGAATTGAAGACCGGTAATAGGCAATTGGACATGTTCAAATGCCATCAACTCTCCCTCGGCTGAATGGGCCATTTGATTTAAACAAACTGGAATGTCTTTAAGGACCAGCGAATGATACCTTACCACATTAAATTCACTTTCAATTGAAGTGAAGATCTGACCGGAGAATCGATCTAGCCTGGATATTTTTCCATGCATGGGTAGTATGGCCTTATCCAGGTTTGCTCCAAAATATTGACCTAGTGCCTGATGTCCTAGGCAAATGCCTAGTATCGGTAATTTTTCCGCATAATGTGCTATTACCTCCATAAGACAACCCGCTTTAGCAGGGTTTTCAGGACCGGGAGAAAGTACTACACCGGAATACTCTTGTCGTGTGATTTCCTCAAGGGCCACATCGTTGCGGTGCACCCTTACCTCAATACCAAGTTGATTAAAGTAGTCGACCAGATTATAGGTAAATGAATCGAAATTATCGAGAAGTAATATCAAGTCAAATTGGGGAAATCAGTTCTTTAATAGAATCAAACATGTCCTGAGCAAAAGGTAGTACAAAGGCCGCTGCCTCAATAACATTGGGTGCCAACTCTGTAAGAAAAGGATACAATACGAGCTCCTGGTCCTGGCCTGGAAGCTCTATACCATAGTTATTCAAAAGCCACAATACAATACTAAGGCCAATGGCCCATTTGGCAATACCTATTACAGCCCCGGCAATGTTGTCCACTCCTCCAAGTAAAGTCATATCCACCATTTTTTTTACGGCCTTGCCCAGCAGATTGACCAGAAGAATTATGGCCAGGAATATGATCAGGAAGGAGATAAAAGGTAGGAGATTATCAAAGCCATCCAGATAGTCATCAAGCTTAGTCATTCCAAACTCCATCAACTTAAACCCACCAATAATTGCTAAAATGAAGGCAAGGATTCCGATTACCTCTAACAACAACCCTTTCTTGAAGCCACTAATGGCACCAAAAATCAAGGGAATCAGCAATATGATATCTAACGTTTTCAGGAATTGATCAATAATTGCTTTACAACACCAGAAATGGTTTTTCCGTCTGCCTTACCCGCAAGTGCTTTGGTGGCTGCACCCATTACCTTGCCCATATCCTGGGGTCCAGTTGCACCTACCTGTTCAATAATTTTGGCAACCTCGCCCTTAATTTCATCTTCCGAGAGTTGTTGAGGAAGGTATTTTTCAATCACCGCCACCTCGGCCATTTCATTAGAATATAAGTCTTCGCGACTTTGTTCCTTATAAATCTGAGCTGAGTCTCGTCTTTGTTTTACAGCTTTCATCAACAATTTCATTTCAGCGTCTTCACTCAGGACGCCCTCATGGCCCTTCTCAGTCTCGGCCAAAAGAATCATTGATTTAATGGCTCTAAGAGCTTTTAAATCATCCTTTCTTCTTTCAAGCATCGCTGATTTGATGTCTCCTTCTATTGTTTGCTTCAAACTCATCTTGTTCCTTTCTATTATGAAATCCATCAGGGCTTTAACTTATGGCCCGTTGGAATTATTGCTGCTAGTCCAGCACTTCTAAAATATTTTATGCTTTTCTGAAATCATTAACTTGCGCCCAAAGTTATAGAATAAATAGTGAATCAGATGTGCCATTTGAGTGTCAATATCAACAAGATTGCAACCATCCGTAATGCACGGGGTGGAAACAACCCAAATCTTGTTCAAATGGCTATTGATGCGGAACGATTTGGAGCACAGGGAATCACAGTGCACCCCAGGCCAGATGAGCGCCATATCACCAGGCAGGACGTTTACGATTTAAAGGAAGTGGTCACTACAGAATTCAATATAGAGGGGTATCCAGATGCTCGATTCATGCAAATAATCAAGGATATAAAACCTCAGCAAGCCACTTTGGTACCTGACCCTCCTGATGTGCTTACCTCGAACGCAGGCTGGGACACCATCGGGCGAGCCGATGAACTCAAGTCAGTCCTCGAGCAATTGAAAGATATGGGTGTCAGATCATCCATCTTTGTAGAACCCAGCTTGGAAATAATTGAAGGTGCGGCTAAAATAGGTGCCGACCGCATTGAACTGTACACCGAAATGTATGCTTCCCGCTATCTCAAGAATAAGGAAACGGCTATTGCCCAATATGTGAGAAGCGCGGAACGAGCCCACGCACTTGGATTGGGAATCAATGCCGGTCATGATCTGGATTTAGACAATCTACGTTACCTCAAAGAGCGTATTCCATATTTAGCTGAGGTATCTATTGGTCATGCCCTAATCAGTGATGCCCTTTATTTGGGTTTTGAAAACACAATACAACTATACCTTAGAGAACTAAGATAGATGCAGAAACTATTTTATAGAGAACTTGGGGAAGATCATGAGCAGGCCGTGATCATTTTACATGGGCTATTTGGTGCTTCAGACAATTGGCTTACGCTAGGAAAACTCTACGCCAATCATTTTCATGTATACCTAATTGATCAGAGAAATCACGGACAATCATTCCATGATGCTGAATTCAGTTATAAAGCCATGGCCGGAGATATTGGTACCTTTTTTAAAGAAACCAAACTTAAATCAGCACATATTATAGGTCATTCCATGGGGGGTAAAACTGCCATGGAGTTTGCCTTAAATAATAAGGAATGTGTTGATAAACTGATTGTGGCGGACATTGGGCCAAAAACTTACCCCGTTCACCACAGAAAAATTCTGAAAGGACTTTTCAGTATAGATCTTAACACCTTGACTTCAAGGAACGAAGCGGATCAGAAGTTGGCGGAATATGTTCCTGAAATGGGCGTTAGGCAATTCCTATTAAAGAACCTTGCCAGAACAAGTGAAGGATTCAAGTGGAAAATTAATCTGCCAGCTATCGCTGCTCAAATCGAAGAGATTGGCCTTGGGCTAAATGATAACTATCGTTATGATGGCAGTTCATTGTTTATCAGAGGAGGCAAGTCTGATTATATCCTGGACAGTGACGCCAATCAAATTCATACCATATTCAAAGACACTGGCGTGAAGACCATCCCAAATGCAGGCCATTGGTTACATGCAGAGCAACCTGATGAGTTCTTTAGAATAACAATGGACTTCCTTAACAGCTAAGATGGGCAGTGGTAAAATATATATGATCCCGAGCGTAATAGCCGACTCAACACAAAATGCGGTGATTCCACAGCATGTCAAAGAAGCTATTCTGAAAACAGACATTTTTCTGGTTGAAAATTTGCGGACAGCAAGAAGGTATATTAGCTCACTCAAGCTAGGCTTGAATATAGAAAGCCTGGAGTTTCAGACTCTTGACAAAAAAACAGATTTTGAACAAGTGTTTGAGTTACTTCAACCTGCTATCAATGAGGGGAAAAACCTTGGTGTAATCTCAGAATCGGGTTGCCCTGGAATTGCAGACCCGGGAGCCAAGCTGGTTCATCTTGCTCATCAATTCAAATTAAAGGTAATTCCGTTGGTTGGGCCCTCATCCATTTTAATGGCACTAATGGGTTCGGGTTTTAATGGACAATCATTTGCCTTCCATGGATATCTACCCATTGACAGGAAAGAGAGACAAGTCGCCATCAGAAAGTTGGAAAAAGAGTCATTGGAGAAAGATCAGACTCAAATCTTTATGGATACTCCATATAGAAATGAAAGTCTGCTCTCGGATGTGCTGAAGAATGCAAGAAAAGACACCTTTTTGTGCGTTGCCAAAGACATTACTGGAGAAAAGGAACAGATCATCGCCAAACCGATTTTCAAGTGGAAGTCGGGTGATATCTCATTGAACAAAGTGCCGGTCATATTTCTGCTCTATTGCCAATAGTATTGTAGGTTTCGAATCTTCTTCTTTTTTAAAATCTATTCCTCTATTTTTGAGGCCGTCTTAAAAAGCATTATCTCTAACACATAAATATGCCATACCTATTTACATCCGAATCCGTTTCAGAAGGCCATCCAGATAAAGTATCCGATCAGATTTCGGATGCCTTGATTGACAATTTTCTTGCATTTGACCCTAATTCCAAGGTGGCTTGCGAAACTTTGGTGACTACAGGTCTGGTAGTATTGGCCGGTGAAGTCAAATCCAATACTTATCTGGATGTTCAGCGTATTGCCCGTGATGTCGTTGAAAGGATCGGGTATACCAAGGCTGAGTATCAATTTGATAGCAAATCATGTGGTGTAATTTCTGCTATTCATGAGCAGTCTGACGACATTAATCGTGGCGTAGATAGAGAAAACAAGGAGGAGCAAGGAGCTGGCGATCAGGGTATGATGTTCGGCTATGCTACCAAAGAAACTGAAAACTATATGCCTTTGGCATTAGATCTTTCACACAAAATACTGATAGAGTTGGCAGACTTGAGGCGTGAAAACGATGCCATCAAATATTTACGTCCTGATGCAAAATCTCAGGTGACCATCGAATATTCTGATGACAATACACCTCAGCGCATTGAAGCGATTGTAGTCTCTACGCAACACGATGACTTTGATACCGATGACAATATGCTTGCGAAAATCCGTGAGGACATCGTGAACATTCTGATTCCAAGAGTGAAATCCAAGCTACCGGAAAATCTGCAGGCTTTATTCAACGAGGATATTAAATACCACATCAACCCAACCGGCAAGTTCGTGATTGGCGGACCTCATGGTGATACTGGTTTGACCGGTAGAAAAATCATTGTAGATACTTATGGTGGAAAGGGAGCACATGGCGGTGGTGCATTTTCGGGAAAAGATCCTTCTAAGGTAGACCGATCAGCAGCCTATGCTACCAGACACATAGCCAAGAACCTTGTGGCTGCTGGTGTGGCGGATGAAGTGCTTGTTCAAGTGTCTTATGCCATCGGGGTTGTAGAACCAATGGGAATTTTTGTAGATACCTATGGCACTGCTAAAGTGAATATGACGGATGGTGAAATTGCACAAAAAGTGACTGAGACATTTGATATGCGCCCGGCTGCTATTGAAGCCCGCTTGAAACTGCGCACCCCAATGTATTTAGAAACTGCCGCCTACGGCCATATGGGCAGAAAAAATGAAACCGTTACAAAATCCTTTGTCGGGGCTGATGGGAACCTACATGAGAAAGAAGTGGAGTTGTTCACTTGGGAAAAGCTGGATTACATTGATAAGGTGAAAGCAGCCTTCGGATTATAATCTGACAAGTACACATAAAAAAAGCCCTTTGAAGGATTCTTCAAAGGGCTTTTTTGTTAGGTATAGCACTTAGTGGGCCAACACTTTCTCCTTATATTTTTTGATCTGTCTTCTTAAGGCTTCCGCACAATGATCTGTAGCTGCCTCAAATGATCCGTTGCTCTTCTCGGCAAAAAGTTGATCGCCCGGTAAGTTGAGTTTTACCTCAACCGTTTTGTTTTCTATACCCTCATTATTCAATCTTAAAATTACTTCAGCATCTATTGTGTTGTCATAAAAAGTTTCCAGTTTATCTAACTTCCTCTGAATAAAATCTAGCAGCTTACTGTCTGCATCGAAACGAATTGATTGAACTTGTACTTTCATAGCTTAAAAATTTAAGGGTTAAACTTATGCTTTGGGATGTGCCTGATCAAAAACTGATTTCAGTTTTTCAAGCGAATTATGTGTATAAACCTGAGTTGCCGCCAAACTGCTATGTCCGAGTAAATCTTTTACTGCGTTCAAATCTGCTCCCTTGTTTAAGAGGTGCGTTGCAAAGGTATGGCGCAACACGTGTGGACTTCTTTTGTCAATAGATGACAAGCCATCCAGGAATTTTCTAACTTCTCTGTATATCATCATTGGATATGCCTTCCCTCCTTTATTACTAACGATTAAATGGCCAGAATGGTCGTCTCCAAACTCTATTTTTTTATGATTTTTATATTCCTTAATTACTCGCTGAAGAGAATTGGAAATTGGTATAATTCTCTCCTTGTTCCTTTTGCCCAAAACCTTGATTGTTCCATCAGTTTTCAGATCCAACTCCTTTAATCCTATAAGCTCTGCCAAGCGAATGCCTGTGCCATAAAGTAGCTCAATAATTAACCTTTGCCTGCTACCATCAAAATCATTCTGAAAATTTGCTTTATCAAGCAATTCAATGATCTCTTTTTCATCAGCAAAATTGGGCAATTGCTTCTGCGTCTTGAGCAGTTTCACACGGGACGTAGGATCCTTCTCAATAACCTCTCTACGCAATAAAAATTTGAAATAAGATCTCAGACTTGCAATCTTTCGGTTTACGCTTTTTGGTGAAATACCATCATCCATCAAAGACAAAACCCAAGAGCGCACCATAAGTTGAGTGCTTTCCTGAAGACTATTAGTGTTGAATTTTAGAAGTAAGAATTGTGAGAATTGATTTAGGTCGTGTTGATATGATGTGACCGTATGTTGACTGTATCGCTTCTCGTAAGATATGTATTTTAGGAAGGAATCAACCATGTTAGCACTGCATCAAACCCGCAGTACTAACATAGTGATTTTATAGCCAAAAAAGGAATGGCTTAGTAGTTTTCTTCGGCATACATTTTTTGTCTGTATGCAGCTTTAATTTTGATAGTTCTGTTGCTTATTGAAGGCTTTTCGTAGGCTGTTCTTCTGCGAAGCTCCTTTAAGACTCCTGTGCGCTCGAATTTTTTCTTAAATCTCTTAAGAGCTTTATCGATAGATTCGTTTTCTTTTACGTTAATTATGATCATAATCTAAAACACCTCCCTTCATTTCGGACTGCAAAGGTACGAATATTTATTGTTGCGGCAATTGTAGGAATTTAAAAAGTGAGAGAGTTTTGACTGTGTTAGCGTCAGTCTCTTAAGATCTCCCTCGAAATCACGAGTTTTTGAATCTCAGAGGTGCCTTCTCCGATAGTGCATAGTTTTGAATCACGGTAGTACTTTTCAACAGGAAAGTCCTTGGTGTAGCCATAGCCTCCGAAAACCTGCACCGCCTCATTCGAAAATTCGACTGCACATTCCGAAGCATAGTATTTGGCCATGGCAGATTCCTTTGTAACAGGCTTGCCATTGTTCTTTAGCTCGGCAGCTCTGTAGGTCAAAAGTTTAGCCGCCTCAAGCTTGGTGGCCATATCCGAAAACTTGAATGAAATGCCCTGAAAATTGTAGATCGGTTGATTGAACTGATGGCGAACCTGAGCATATTTGAAGGCCTCCTCATAAGCTCCTTCAGCGATACCCAAACTAAGGGCAGCAATCGAAATTCTGCCACCATCCAAAACTTTCATAGATTGAACAAAACCTTCGCCTACTTTACCTAAGAGATTTTCTTTTGGAATTCGGCAATCTGCAAAAATCATCTCGGCAGTTTCCGAACTTCGCATGCCCAGCTTATTTTCCTTCTTGCCAGCACTAAATCCTGCCGTTCCGCGCTCTACAACAAAAGCTGACATGCCATGGGAGTCACCCACTTCTCCGGTTCTGGCAATCACAACAGCCACGTCTCCGGATTTTCCGTGTGTAATCCAGTTCTTAGTACCATTGAGTACCCATTCATCACCTTCCAACTGGGCGGTGGTCTTCATATTTCCAGCATCAGATCCGGTGTTAGGCTCCGTAAGACCCCAGGCACCAATCCACTCAGCGGTGGCCAGTTTCGGCAACCACCTTTGCTTCTGCTCCTCGGTGGCAAATTGAAGAATATGTCCACTGCACAAAGAGTTATGAGCCGCTAGTGAAAGCCCGATACCCGGGTCAAGCTTGGCGACCTCAGAGATGGCCGTTATATATTCAAAATACCCAAAACCCGAGCCTCCATATTCTTGAGGAATCAGAACCCCCATCAAACCCAATTCTCCCAGTTTCTTAAAGACCTCCACAGGAAATTCCTGATCTTCATCCCACTGATCTCTGAAAGGGGTTATTTCCTTCTCACCAAAATCGCGGATCATGTCCGTGATCATTATCTGATTCTCACTCAACTCAAATTCCATCATTCAAAATTACTCAAAATCGCTTCCCTAACAAACGGTTGTTAGGTAAAAACGTTTGCCCTTTGATAGCTGTTGCTCATCGTCATTTTCTCGTTATTCCACTGCCCTATTCGCGAAGCATCATCAAAGGCTTATATTTGAACATTATTTTAAAACAATGAAAAGAATTCTCATCACGGGGGGCGCAGGATTCATAGGAAGTCATGTCGTACGGTTGTTCGTCAACAGCTATCCGGACGTGCAGATTTTCAATCTGGACAAACTGACCTATGCCGGAAACTTAGAGAACCTTAAAGACATTGAACAAGCTGAGAATTATCAGTTCATCCATGAAGATATCGTCAATGCGGATGCATTGCATCAATTGTTCACAGAACACCAATTTGACTCAGTCATTCACCTGGCTGCGGAGTCACACGTAGACCGATCGATTTCCGATCCTCTGGCCTTTGTCAATACCAACGTCATTGGCACGGTCAACCTTCTCAATGCAGCTGTTGCAGCTTGGAAAGATGACCTGGACAATAAGCTCTTTTACCATATTTCAACAGATGAGGTATATGGCTCGTTAGGTGAAACAGGTTACTTTTTGGAAGACACCGCTTACGACCCTAAGTCACCTTACTCCGCTTCCAAAGCGAGTTCAGATCACTTTGTAAGAGCCTATCAGAACACCTATCAGCTACCCATCTTTATTTCCAACTGTTCTAATAATTATGGCCCTCACCAATTCCCAGAAAAACTGCTGCCTTTGTGCATTAATAATGTCCAGAATTCGAAACCCCTTCCTATCTATGGAAAAGGCGATAATATAAGAGACTGGCTATATGTTGAGGATCACGCAAGGGCCATCGATCTTATTTTTCATCAAGGCAAAAAAGGGGAGACTTATAATATTGGTGGATTCAATGAGTGGAAAAACATCGATATTGTCAAACTGCTCTGTGCCATAATGGACCGTAAACTGAGCCAAGATTCAGGCACATCAGAACAACTGATTACCTACGTCACGGATCGAGCCGGACATGACATGCGCTATGCCATAGACGCTTCCAAGATCAAATCCGAGTTGGGTTGGCGGCCTTCACTACAGTTCGAGGAAGGTCTCGAAAAAACGGTAGATTGGTACTTGGAAAATCAGACTTGGCTTGACAACGTAACATCGGGCAGCTATCAACAGTATTACCACAAACAATATCAGCAATAGGCTATGAAAGGGATCATTTTAGCAGGAGGCTCGGGAACCAGACTTCATCCTCTGACTTTAGCGGTCAGCAAGCAACTCATGCCCGTGTATGACAAGCCAATGATTTATTACCCGCTCTCAATTCTGCTTTTGGCTGGTATTAAGGATGTCCTCATAATATCAACACCCCATGATTTACCGCTTTTTGAAAAGCTCCTTGGAGATGGCAGCCGATTAGGCTGCAACTTTCAATACGCTGTACAGCCCGAACCCAACGGCCTTGCCCAGGCGTTTGTCATCGGTGAGCAATTTGTTGGTGATGATAATGTGGCGCTGGTTTTAGGAGACAATATATTTTATGGTTCAGGACTGCCCAAATTGCTTCGAGCCAATACCAACCCAGATGGAGGTATTATATATGCCTACAGGGTTACAGACCCAGAACGCTACGGTGTCGTAGATTTTGATGAGAACATGAAGGCACTTTCAATTGAGGAAAAACCCGAAAACCCAAAATCTAACTGGGCGGTGCCAGGTCTTTACTTCTACGACAATTCTGTAATTGAGATTGCCAAGAATTTAGAGCCAAGCCCGAGAGGAGAGCTTGAAATTACGGATGTAAACAAAGCTTATCTGGAACAGGGAAAACTAAAAGTCAGCATTTTGGACAGGGGTACTGCCTGGCTGGATACCGGAACCTTTGCTTCCTTGATGCAGGCAGGTCAGTTTATCCAGGTGATAGAAGAAAGACAAGGGGTCAAAATTTCCTGCATCGAAGAAATCGCCTACCGGATGGGCCATATAGATGATGAACAGTTGCTTGAAATCGCCAGACCTCTTGAAAAATCGGGATATGGCAAGTACCTTCTAAATCTGGTGCAATAGGCTACTCGTTATAGAGGATACTCAAAACCACGTCTCCCACTACTTTGAGCGTATTCTTATCCACAGCATCCATATTGTCATGCTGCGTATGATGCTCAGGGATAAAGGTAGTTGCTGGCCTAT
The DNA here is from genome assembly GCA_029262895.1 of Roseivirga sp. Classification (GTDB taxonomy): domain Bacteria; phylum Bacteroidota; class Bacteroidia; order Cytophagales; family Cyclobacteriaceae; genus Roseivirga. The sequence goes on along the minus strand of JAJCYM010000008.1, from coordinate 7,172 downwards.
AGTCAATAATATCAATCATTGGTATCCGCGCATGCTTATTGACATAGACATGGTCATCATTTAACTCTTGCCCAGGCTTGTTAACAAAGTACTTTCCATGTCCAAGAGTGGCGGCTGTGGACCAAACCTTATCTAAAATTCGTTGTGCATTCTGCTTAGATACTATCTCCTGATAGAAAGTAGCATCCTTAGCCCCTACCATATCAAGTAAAATGCCATAGAACGCGCTGTAATTTGACACATGCTTGTTTTTAGACCAATATTGAGAACCCAGACACCACCAACTTTCTTTGCCCCCTCTATAAGACACTGCGCTTACTTCGCGGTGTTCTCCACCATCTTCACCATCAAATAGTATAATATCTACGCCTACATTGGGGCCTTCATTGGTGCCAATTACCCTCGCTATCTCCAACAATACCCCAACTCCACTGCCTCCATCATTAGCCCCATCAAATTGAGCGTAATTATTAACAGTATCCTTGTCTGCAAAGGGCCGTGTATCCCAATGCGCAGCCAAGAGTATCCTCTTTCTTTGATCCGGGTTGTAGCTTGCTATGATATTTTTCAGCTTAACCTTAGTGCCATCGTAAGTTTCATCATCAAATTCCTGCACTACTACTTTCGCTCCAAAAGATTTGAATTTATTGACAAAGTAGTCAGCGGCCTTTTGATGTGCGGTTGTATTCGGAATACGCGGGCCGAAATCTACTTGCTCCTGAACATAATGGTAGACAGAGTCGGCATTCATTGCCGGGGCTTTCACAAGGTCTTGTTTCGGAGTTTCGGTTTTTACGCTTTTGGAACCTGAGTCGGAGCAGGCAAAAACAACAAATAGAGAAAGCAGGATAAATAAATGTCTTTTCATAAGCATCATGAGATCGGTGAATTTAGTATGCTTTTAATAGAAAATTACGATTTGAACAAGTTTTTGATATCAAACAAAAAAAACACTACTTTTGCACTACTTAACGGAGTTTAGACGGAGGGGACAGAAGTCCCCTCTTTATTTGTACAAGTTTTTTTAATGGATTTAAGAGAAACCATAATTGAAATTTCCTCGGAATACCTAAAGGATGATTCCTTTTTCGTGGTTGACGTAGTGGTCAAAGGTGTTTCGGGAAAGACTAAGATTCTGGTGCTTTTAGATGGCGATGACGGAGTAAACATTGACGATTGTGCAAGCTTGAGCAGGCAAATCGCAAGTCATATTGAAACTGAGGAATTATTGGACATTCCTTTCATTCTAGAAGTGTCATCTCCTGGTATCGATCACCCATTAAAACTTGACAGACAGTACAAAAAGAATGTAGGGAGAGCCTTGAAGTTGGCTACTACAACTGGTGACATTCTCACAGGAAAGTTACTAGGTGTTTCTGACTCAGATATAGAATTAAATCTGGAAGTTAAGGAAAAGAAGAAGGTGAGTTATCAAACGGTAACGGTGCCTTTTCAAGAGATAGAAAAAGCAAATGTATTAGTGTCGTTTAAGTAGAAAAAATGGACAGTGGAATATTAATTGAGTCGTTCGCGGAGTTTGCAAAAAATAAGAATGTAGACAGGCCTACCATGATCAGAATTCTGGAAGATGTTTTCAGAACCATGATCCGTAGAAAATTTGAGGTAGATGACAACTTTGATATTATTATCAATGCAGACAAAGGTGATTTGGAGATTTGGAGGTTCAGGGAAATAGTGGACGACAACTCTGAAGACATTTGGGATTATGACAAAATAAGCCTTACAGACGCCAGGGAAATCGAGCCCGATTTTGAGATTGGTGAGGAAGTGGCAGAAGAAATTAAATTGGTGGACTTTGGCCGAAGGGCAGTAATGACTGCACGCCAGACTTTGATTCAAAGAATTAAGGACCTTGAGAAAGATATTCTTTTTCAGAAGTATAAAGACCTTGTTGGCGAGATAATTAACGGTGAGGTTTATCAAATATTAGGACGCGAAGTTTTGCTTACTGATGGTGAGGGCAACGAATTGTCTATTCCAAAATTTGAGCAAATTTCTAAAGACAGATTCAGAAAAGGTGAATCAGTAAGAGCTATTGTTGACCGCGTTGATATGGTTAACGGAAGTCCTAAAATTATTCTTTCAAGAACATCCGGTAAATTCCTTGAAAGACTTTTCGAAAGTGAAGTTCCAGAAGTTTATGATGGTCTTATTACCATCAAAAAAGTGGTGAGAGAGCCAGGAGAAAGAGCAAAAGTTGCGGTTGAATCTTATGATGATAGAATTGATCCTGTAGGTGCTTGTGTGGGTATGAAGGGTTCAAGAATCCATAGTATAGTAAGGGAATTACAAAACGAGAATATCGATGTTATCAATTTTACTGATAACATGGAACTCTATATTGCAAGAGCTTTAAGCCCAGCCAAAATCACCAATATGAAGATTTTGGATGACGAGAAACGAGTTTCTGTTTATCTAAAACCTGATCAGGTTTCTTTGGCGATTGGCAAAGGAGGTCAAAACATCAAACTTGCTTCCAAATTAGTAGGACTTGAAATCGATGTATTCAGAGAGCTTTCCGGGCTTGAAGAGGAAGACGTTGATTTGGATGAGTTTGGTGATGAAATAGAAGGCTGGGTGATTGATGAGCTAAAAAGAATTGGACTTGATACAGCCAGAAGTGTATTGGCAATTACCAAAGAGGACATTGTTCGAAGAACAGAATTGGAAGAAGAAACGGTCGACTTTGTTCACAATGCATTGAAACAAGAATTCGAAAAGTAAGAGACATTTTTTAAGCAAAAAAAGGGATATTTGAGTATGTCAGAAGAAAAAATGATGAGGTTAAGCCAGGTGGCACGGAAGCTGAATGTAGGCCGAAGTACCATTCTCGATTTCCTTTCTGCCAATGGCTTTGAGGTGGACAGCAGCCCCAACTCCAAAATCAATGGTGAGCAATATGATTTGCTTGCCAAAGAGTTTGCTGCGTCCGCATCTGAAAAGGAGGAAGCTTCTCATTTAACAATTGGCAATAAGTTATCTGACAGTCTAGGGGCAGATTCACCAGATACTTCCCGAGCAAAAAGGGCTAAGGAAGAAGATGCCCAAATTCTGATTAAGAACCTGAGCACAGAAAAGGTTGTGCAACCTGTTGCGGAAAAAGAAGAAGAGCCAAAACCTGTTGCGGAATCAACGCCTGAGCCAGAGCCTAAGCCAGAACCAGAGGCAACTCCTGAAGAGGAGAAGGTTGATGATTCTCCCAAATTGCAAGGCATTAAAGTGGTCGGTAAAATTGAGCTGGATGCAAAGCCAGAAAAGCTCGATACCAAGTCAGAAAAGACTGAGGAACCTGTTGTCGAAGAACCTATCGTAGCAGAAGTGCCCGCTGAACCAGAGGCAAAGGAAACACCGGCCGAAGCGGAAGCCGATACTACTTCGGAGGAGGTACCAACTAAGCAAGTGATTGAAGCTAAAGCTACTTCGCTAAAAGGACTCACAGTATTAGGTAAAATTGAACTTCCAAAAGAAGCACCTAAAAAGAGTAAAGGAGAGGAAGCCAAGAAAAAAAGCGCAGAGGCAGAAGACAAGAAAAAACGGCCAAGAAAGCGTATACAAAAAGCACGCGTAGAAAGGCCTGTTCGCGGTGACGCCAGGAGACCACAGAGTACTTCAAGGCGTGTCCCAAAAGAAGAGCTAACCGATAAGCAGATTCAGGACCAGATTAAGGAGACCCTGGCACGCTTAAGCGGTGGAAAAAAAGCCGGAAAAGGAAACAGGGCAAAGTATAGGAAAGAAAAGAGAAGCGCAGCACAAGACGCAGAAGAAGAAAGAATGCTTCAGGAACATGAAGAATCAAGCATTCTAAAGGTGACTGAATTTATTTCAGCAAGTGACCTGGCTTCCTTGATGAATGTTTCTGTGAATGATGTCATCTCAGCGTGTATGTCTCTGGGCATGTTTGTTTCAATCAACCAAAGATTGGATGCTGAAGCGATCACCATTATTGCCGATGAATTTCACTTTGAAGTTGAGTTCACTACTGCTGATGAGGAAGTTGATATTGTTGAGGAAGTCGACACTGATGAAGAACTGTCAGAACGCGCCCCAATTGTTACCATTATGGGTCACGTTGACCATGGTAAAACCTCATTGCTCGATTATATACGTGACGCCAAAGTAACCGAAGGTGAAGCCGGTGGTATCACCCAGCATATCGGTGCCTATGATGTTACTACAGAGAAGGGTAAGAAAATAGCTTTTCTGGATACACCGGGGCACGAAGCATTTACGGCCATGAGGGCGCGTGGTGCTAAAATCACAGATGTTGTAATCATCGTGGTGGCAGCAGATGATAACGTAATGCCTCAAACCAAAGAAGCAATTAATCATGCACAGGTGGCAGAAGTGCCTATTGTGATTGCAATCAACAAGATTGATAAACCAAACGCCAATTCTGATAAAATCAAGGAAGAACTTTCCCAAATGAACATTCTGGTTGAAGACTGGGGTGGTAAATATCAGTGTCAGGAAGTTTCTGCCAAGACAGGCCAGGGCGTGGATGAACTTCTGGAAAAAGTATTGCTCGAGGCTGAATTGCTGGAGCTAAAAGCCAATCCTGACAAAAAGGCGCTGGGTACAGTTATCGAAGCTACCTTGGATAAAGGTCGTGGCTATTTGACGACCATGATGGTTCAAGGCGGTACAATGAAAGTTGGAGATACTGTTTTGGCCGGCTCTCATTTTGGCAAAGTTAAGGCGATGTTTGATCATCGTGGACAACGACTAGAACAAGTAGGACCAGCCACACCTGTTCAGATGCTTGGATTATCCGGTGCACCTCAGGCGGGTGACAGGTTCAATGTCATGGGATCTGATAAAGAGGCTCGTGATGTTGCCAATAAAAGAGAACAAATTCTACGAGAGCAGAGCGTTAGAACAAAGAAACATATTACTCTTGACGAGATCGGAAGGCGATTGGCTGTAGGTAATTTCAAAGAACTCAATGTAATTGTTAAAGGTGATGTGGATGGCTCCGTAGAGGCACTTTCCGATTCACTCTTAAAACTTTCGACTGAAGAAGTTCAAGTCAATATCATCCAAAAGGCAGTGGGTCAGATTTCTGAATCTGATGTATTGTTAGCCAGTGCGTCCGATGCGATTATCCTCGGTTTCCAGGTACGGCCTTCAAATGCTGCCAGGAGACTTGCAGACAATGAAGAAATTGAAATCAGGCTTTATTCCATCATCTATGATGCCATCAATGAGATCAAAGATGCCATGGAAGGACTGCTTGAACCAACAGAAAAAGAGGTCATTACGGGTAACATTGAGATTCGTGAAGTATTCAAAATCTCTAAAGTTGGTACAGTTGCAGGTTGCTATGTGACAGATGGACTTGTGAAGAGAAATAATCAAATCCGGGTGATCCGAGATGGTATTGTTACTTATACCGGAGATATCGGCCAATTGAAACGATTCAAGGAAGATGTCAATGAAGTGCGATCGGGCTACGAATGTGGTTTGAGTATCAAAGGCTTCAACGATATCAAAGAAGGTGATGTGATTGAAGGGTTTGAAATCCAGGAAATCAAAAGGACACTTTAATAAGGATACTGGTCAGACCGGTAATCAGCAAAAAGTCATCTGTCAGTAATCAGATGACTTTTTTTTGATCTGATCAATACGGGTAGAGTCTTAGATGAGATTCTTCGTTCCTGCTCCAGCGCTGAGTCCTTCGCCAAATGCTTCGGCCACCGGAGAAAGCTATTGGCGCAAGAGTTCAGAATAGGAAAACAGTCTTTGTACGCTATCCTTTCTTTTGCTGAGGCACGAAGCATCTCCTCGAGCACCTAGAACAATGAAAGGGGATTCATTCTCAGGTAAACCCCCGTTTATTTATGAAAACTATACTTATCATTTTGTTAGCCTTGGATGTTCTTTTGATCATCGCTGGGCTCTATCAGCCTTGGTGGGTGCTTTGGTGGATGAGTCAACAAAACAGAATCAAAGTTTTAAAGTACTACGGTTCTGTAGCACTGGTACTCTGCACTCTGATTTTATTACTCTAAAATCAGTCCAAGAATCAGTTGCCTTTAGCCAGCCCTTCACCCCTCGGGTCGGCACCGCCTTCATAGCCAATGATCTTATTATCGGCATCGTAAAGAATCTTTAACCCATGGGCATTGCCAATACCTCCAATTCGCCTTACATTATGCCCTTTGGCCTTCAGGGCCTCAAAAATTGCTTCGCTAATACCATTTTCAACTGCAAGGATATCTGGTTCGATAAAGGTGATTTTAGGTGAGGCAATTGCTTCGGACATAGTCATATTATGGTCAACAAGATTGAGCACAATTTGCGGTACGTTCTGGCCAATGGTATGACCTCCAGGTGTGCCTAAGGCAGCCCAGGGTTTTCCATCTTTCATAATGATGGTTGGACAATCTCCGGATAATTTTCTCTGACCGGGAATGGCATCCATAGGGTTACCTTTTGGCTCATAAGTACAATAAGCCAGGGAATTATTAAGCCAAATGCCCGTGCCTTCAGCCATAATTCGACTTCCAAACACATTACCCAATGTTTGCGTGGCACTTACTACATTTCCCCATTGATCAGCTACTACAAAATGAGTCGTATTCTTGCTTTCTACTTCGATTCCGGGAGGCACAAATGACTTTGCCTCTGCCATTGAGATTTCTTCAGACTTCTCTTTGAGGTAATCTTCAGATAGCAACATGTCCAATGGCGGGGGTTTAATCTCAGGGTCGCCTGCATATCTCAATCTGCTCCAGAAAGCATGTTTAGTCACCTCAGCAAAAGTGTGGAGATAGTCTGTTGAGTTGTGTTCAAAGCGCTTTGACGCCCTCATCATTCCCAAGCGAACTAAAGATGGAAAGGCCGTTGCAGGCGGTGAAGCAGTATAAACTTCATAATCATCATACTTAATGCTGATAGGTTCCCACCATTCTGCCTTGTCATTTTCAAGGTCATAAAAGGACAAAAATCCCGCTGTCCGTTGCATCTCTAGATCAATCGCCTGTGCGATCTCCCCTTTGTAAAAAATATCGATCCCTTGAGCGGCCACTTTCTTAAATGACTCTGCCAGGTCTTTTTGAATCAACATTTCACCTGTATTTAATGGCGTTCCAGTTGGCCCATAAAAGCCCTTAGTATAATCAGAAAAGTCATCAAATGCCGAGCCTATAAAT
>JAJCYM010000007.1 GCA_029262895.1 Roseivirga sp. | reverse complement strand
GGAGTTTATTGCAGATGTCACAGACATTGAAGGGTGTGCTACCGTCACTACAACCGCAGTAGCCCTACCGGTATATCAACAGTTCAATCCGGGTGCTATTTCCAATCCACCTGCCACAGACATCTGCTACAATGGTGATGTACAAACTATGAGTAATGTTTCCTTAGCCACTGGCGGTGATCCGGCCCAGATTCAATATCTCTGGCAAAAAAGAACGTTTGACGGATCATGGTCCAACTGGTCTACAGTCTCAGGTACTGCAACAGCCACCTCTTACAATCCCGGAGATACACATACATTAAATACAGAGTATCGAAGAAGAGCAACCACATCTTGTGGTGATCAGGACTACTCTAATGTGATCTCCATTAATGTCTCTGGTGAGATCCTGAACTTTGGCTTTGCCAATACCCAGGCTGCCTTTTGTTCTGACCAACAGGCTAATGTCTTATTGGATGGTTCACAGGCAAATGTTGTGTACCAATTGAGAAAAGATGGTGCTGCATATGGCAATACTGTCACAGGCAATGGCAATCCAATTAACTGGAATGTATCAGCCGCTGGTTCTTATACGGTGGATGCCAGTTTCCCTTCTTGTGTGATAACAACCTTAAGTGATACTATTAATATCGTGATTGATACTGCTCCAATTCTATACGATGTTATTGGCGGTGGGGAGCAATGTCTCGGTACTCCGTCTTCAGTGAGCCTTGTCGATTCCGATTCAGGAATGGAGTATCACCTCTCCAAAAACGGTAACATAGTAACCAATACCAAGATGGTAGGTACCGGTGATTCGCTGGTGTGGAATAATATTTTCGAGCTGGGTACTTATAATATAGTGGCCTTCACTCCTGCCTGCGGCTATGTGGATATGAATAACCAAACCAGTCCGGTCAGTTATTTGCCCTTACTGCCTGCACCAGAGGTACGAGACACTATATTCTATGATAATTCAGGCGTGATTGTAGAACTACCAAACCCTGACCCAAATGCGGAATATCACTGGTACGTGGCTGATACATTCTCACGAATTGCCAATAGCTTTGGATTTCTCTCTCTGCCTTCCTCCACCACGCTAAAGGTGCAAGCCAAAATTGATGGTTGTTTTAGTGAGTTTGCTGAAGTGAACGTGATATTAAGTCATGTCTATCCTCCAGATACTCCCCAACAGGTGACCGCATGCGGAGAACAATTCCTTCAGATGACCGGCACCATCCCTACCGGCATAGAATGGTACTGGCAGGGAACTAACCCTAACGGCACTAATAAGACATTAAGGGCTTCCCAGCTTAAGTTTAGACTACTCAAAGATGGCACATATTATATCCGTGCTTATGATGAAGCACAAGGCGTGTGGGGGCCGGAATCTACCGCAATCACAGTGGATCTCAGTGATCCTGGACGCATTATCCCTATCGCTTGTGATGACATTACTGCCGACTATGTAGAACCTACACCGGATGCCTATATCACAGGTAGCAAATTCAATTATGTTCGTATCTATGACCCTACGCGACCTGGAATGTCAGAAGACAGCATTCTCAATGAGCCCAATGTACGCTTTGTGCGACAGACTGCTCAATATGTTGATGGCCTGGGAAGACCTCTTCAAACCGTACAGAAAGGTATCTCTCCAGATACTACAGACATGGTGCAGATGATGTATTACGATGCCCTGGGAAGGAATTCATTAAACTATCTCCCCTATACATCTACCACTTCTGATGGCTCTATTAAAAGCGACCCATTTGGAGAGCAGGAAGATTTTTACTCAGGTAATGGAGGCTCCATTCTCCCCCACTTCCCCAATGAAGATGTCTTTTATAGCAAAACCATCTTTGAAGAATCCCCTGCCAACCGTGCTAAACTGGCTATGGCTCCGGGTGATGCCTGGGCCGGTAGTGGTGTTGGTGTTGAGCAGGGATATAATGTAAACAGTCTTGAGGATAGCGTTCTCATATGGAGGTTAGGTGCCAATGACACTTATCCGGTAGTGGATACCATATACATGGCTGGTGAGCTCACGCAAAGTGAAAGCGTTGATGAAGAGGAAAATCATGTTCGTGAATTTACCGATAAGCTTGGTCAAGTAATCCTCAAACAAGTTCAAGATACAGATGCTCCTGGCATTGGGCATATCGATTGGTTAAACACCTATTATGTCTATGATCATTTTGGACAGCTCAGTTTTGTTTTACCTCCACGCGCGGTAGAAGTGCTGGCTGATGCTAACTGGATGTGGAATGCCACTGATATGGACCAATTGGTTTTCCAATATATCTATGATCAACGCGGTCGAGTGATTACTAAGCAGGTACCCGGAGCTGGAGAAATCCATATGGTTTATGATAAAATGGACAGATTGGCGCTTACTCAGGACGCGAATCAAAGACAGAATAGTGTGTGGACCTTTACCAAATATGATGAGCTCAGTCGTCCCGTAATAACCGGCTTTTATACTTATTCTGATCAGGACCCCACGTCAGACGATCGTTTGGCTTTACAAGACTCTTTGGACAATTGGACAGGGTCATTCTTAGTAGATTCCTATAGCTCAAGCGGAGCGGATACAATACAGGCTTATAATCTGATTGTATCCACACATATTCCGGGCACTACTACGTACAGAGCCACCAATGACATTATTTTTCTGGAAGGATTTGATACGAACGAGGACTTTGAAGCGATAATTGATGCCACTCATGTCAGTAATCACACCTATTTTATGGGGCATTACGATGCGACCTTTCCGCTGATGAAAGACGGGAATACAGAGGTGATTACCATCAATTACTATGATAACTATGACTTTACGGCAGAGGCCTTTGACAATACCGATCCTGGATTCTACTCGGAGATAAGTTCAGAAGGTCTGGCCCTAAATGCTCTAAAACCAGAGGCTATTGATCATGTCAAGGGACTGGCCACAGGTAGCCGTGTAAAAGTTTTGGGTACAGAAAACGACTGGCTTACTTCCACCATCTTCTATGATGACCATGGCCAGGTGGTGCAAACACACACGGAGAACCATTCAGGTGGTTCGGATGTATCCACAAGTCAATATGATTTCTCGGGTAAGGTGCTAAGAAGTTATGCAGTACATAAAAACCCAAAGGCTGGTCAAGACTCACTGACCACCATTTTCAAACGCTTTGATTATGACCATATGGGTCGAATCCTTAGTGTTGAAGATGAATTGAATGACAGTGGCAGCTTCAAAACAATTGTAAGCAGTGCTTACAATGCACTAGGCGAATTGGAAACCAAAGAACTTGGAGACAATCTCGAAAGCCTTACCTACGACTATAATATCCGTGGATGGATGACCGGGATCAACAAAAATTATGTCGCTGACAGCTCATTAACCAATTTCTTTGGAATGACTTTAAGCTATGAAGGTGGTTACGAAAACAACTACCGCAACGGTAATATTGCCGGCACGCAATGGCGCAGCAAATCGGATACTGATGCTAAGTCTTTTGGTTACCAATATGATGCTTCTAGCCGCCTCTCTCTGGCAGACTATGGTCAAGGTGGTAATTGGAGCAATGCCATCGCAGACTTTAGTACCAGCTATGGTTATGATGCAAATGGTAATATCTTAAACCTAACGAGGAAAGGTGTCATAGCTGGAAGTATAGCCACCATTGACAGCCTAATCTACAATTACGGATCAGGTTTTGGTGCCGCTTCCAAAGGCAATCAACTATTGGCCGTGCAAGACCCTGAAGGTGATTTAGGTCAAGGAGATTTTGTAGATGGCAATACCAGTGGAGATGATTATGCCTATGATGAAAATGGTAATATGACTCTTGACAATAACAAGAACATCACTTCCATTACCTACAATCATTTGAACTTGCCAAAAACTGTGTCTTTCGTAGGAAACCGCAGCATTACTTACACGTATGATGCCGTGGGTATTAAACTTACCAAAGCCGTAAACGACAACGGAGCCGTTACCACCACAGACTATATCGGTGGTTTTATCTATGAAAACAATCAGTTGCAACAATTTGCCCATGAAGAAGGGCGGATACGTCTCAGTGGCGACAGCCTGGTGTATGATTATTATATCAAGGATCATTTGGGTAATACACGTATGACCTTGACTGAGGAAACCACAGAAACGGTTTACCTCGCGACTATGGAAAGCGACATTACCCCAGCCCCGGAAAGCCTGAATCTGGAAACCTTTGAGGAAAGTCTATTCCTGAGTTTGGATGCGGTCAGAGACAATACAGTTTCCACAGCAAATTCATCCGGTATAGTTGGCATTACCAACGATGAAACGGCACGGTTAAATGGTTCTATTGCTTCAAGACAAGTGGGCCCAGCCAAAATGTTGGCCGTTTTTGCAGGGGATGTGGTTGACCTTGAGGTCAACGCCTACCATCAGGGAAACTATACCGATCAAGGTAGTAATACACAAACAGCACTTGTATCTGCGCTAATCTCGGCCTTCGGTGGGGTGAATGGCGGTACCACAGAGCAGCAGTTTACCTATGATGTCTTTAATACCAATCCTACCAACGTATTAGTAGGTACCGCTGGCAACGCTGCAAATCCTAGAGCATATTTGAATTATATCTTATTTGATAATGACCTAAATGTGGTAGACTTCGGTTATAAACAGGTAGGCAATGCGCCCAATACTCATGAAACCTTAGAGCGATCAGTAACGGTAACTGGTTCAGGCTTCCTTTACGTCTATATCTCGAATGAAAGTGTTAATAATCATAATGTCTATTTCGATGATTTAAGAATTACACATAAACAAGGAACAATTCTCCAGGAAGATCATTACTATCCTTTTGGATTAAACATATCAGCCCTGTCATTAACCGCTCCGCTAAGTAAACCGAACAGGTTCAAGTACAATGGAAAGGAGTTAAATGAGGAATTTGATTTAGCTTGGTATAGTTATGGCGCTAGGAACTATGACGCTCAGATTGGAAGGTTCTTTAATACTGATAGGTTTGGTGAGAAGTACTATGATTTTACGCCTTATCAGTATGGGGCAAATAATCCAATCTACTATATAGACGTGAATGGAGATAGTCTTGGTGTGGCAAGAGAGTTCAGAGAACGGTTCAATGGTGACCTTGAATCTGTTTTTGGAGACAAAGCCTCGCAGTTTAGTTTTAGTGAAGGTGGCCAATTGTTGTTCAATGGAGAAATGAAGAATTTCAAGGGGAAAGAAAAAAGAATCTTGAAAAGTCTACTTAAAATTGCCAACAGTGAAGTTCAGACCGTTTTAGCATATGTAGAAAAAGTTCAGTTGGGAACAAAAATTATAATAGACGTAAATCAAGAAGGAGGTGGATTTACTTTTTACTCAGGGGATTATGAAGACCTTAAGATCAATTTCATAGCTATAAGTCCGACAGCTCCAAAAGATTTACAGCTATTGATTATGGAGGCCCATACGGACTCTGAGGGTAATACAAAATCGAAGCTTACACCAGAGGATATAAAGCAAAACTCGGCTATTTTGCTATTTCATGAAATAGGCCATATTTTATTTCCGGAAAAATCAGACGGTCCACGAGTTATCGGATTTGAAAATTTGGTTAGATCACAGATAAAAGTCAAAGATGCTAACGGAAGCTTTAAACGAGTACCTTATGCCAAGATAAATGTAGATGTCACTCATGATCCAAACTATACGGGGACTATTATCAAAAATTAGAATGTTCTACTATTTTAAGACTGTGGCTATTTCGATGTTGTTATTGGTTGGCAATCAGACTCTGTCTCAAGACATTGATAATATCGATATTCATTATTCTTGGAAACAGTTATTTGAAATCACAATTTCCAATAACTCATTAGATACGGCATATTTGTTTGATAGCTATCTGTCCCAAGACTTGTCTAGGAATAAATATTTACGTAGGTATAACATTTCATTGAGTAGTTGTAAAGTCTCTTATCTTCCTTTTAGTGAATATTTACATATTGTTAGAGAAGGTGCCGTTTTGACTCAGGAAATGATTTTGGAGCCATTTAAGGTTAAATGGTCTTTCAGGGAGATACCTCCTAATGCGAAAGAGGCTATCACACTTTCTAGAGCCACTTTTTCAAGAATGGATGACCTAGTCTTATTAGATTTTGATCCTAAAAGGCCGGTTCAAAAATCTAACCTAGAATTCATTGATGTGAACAGTGCCAAAGATTTGGACTTCGTTAATTTGGAATTAGCCTTTTTTGACAAACATGATGTTGACATGCTTAAATTAACTCCAAACCGATCTCTAGACTTAATGGAATTCAATAAATCAAGAGTTAGATATAGCGCTAAATCCATACAAATAAAAAAACTCTAGCATGGAGTAATGTATTAAATTATCTGATCGTTTGATTTTAAATATTAAACATAGAGCCTCTAGCGAGTAGTTAGAGGTTTTTTTATGCCTGAAGTTTTAAATGGCCCCCAGCTAGGACAAACTTGTAGCTCGTGCTAAGCCATAAGAAAACAAAAGCCAGACCCAATATGGGGCTGGCTTTTTTGTATACTAGGGCATATACCCTATTTTGCTTCTCTGAGTGCTCTTACTTGTTCTTCCCTCCTTTGCCCTTTTCTTTGATCAGACTTTGCCCGGCACCCTGAACCTCGGCAGGAGCTTCTTGAGATAATTCGTAGCGCAATGTTCTGCCTTTGAGCGTAGCTGGTAGTCCCTGTACCATCCATTCAGGTGCTGGTGCGTCTTTAAGATAATGATCGAAGAACTGGGACATTCGAATAGACAAATCTTTCATATTCTTCCTTTTACCGAGGTTGTGCACTTCATCATTATACACCACCATCCAGGACGGCTTCTTTAATCTTCTTAGCGCCATATAGAACTCAATGCCCTGATACCACGGCACAGCAGTATCCTTATCATTGTGCATAATGAACAATGGTGTGGTTATCTCATCTGCTCTAAACAGAGGAGAATTGTCGATGTATCGAGTTGGCTTCTCCCATAGAGTACCTCCCAGCCTACTTTGTGTTTTCTCATATTGGAACATTCTGCTCATGCCGGAACCCCAACGTACACCACCATAGGCACTGGTCATATTCACAACCGGTGCACCGGCACCTGCTGCCGCAAACATATCTGTTTTGGTTACTAGGTAAGCCACCTGATAACCGCCCCAGCTTTGTCCCTGGATGGCCATTTTCTCTTTGTCAACAAAGCCCATACCTACAACAGCATTCGTAGCAGGAATCACGTGATTATAAGCACTCGGTCCGGGGTAACCCAACTCGTATTTAATATCCGGCACAAGCACCAGGTAATCGTTGCTGGTATAATATGCGATGTTGACCGTGGATCGGCTCGGAGAAGGATTGATATGACTGTGCAAACTGCTTGACCTGCGCTCATAGAAATATACGATCATGGGATACTTCTTATTCGGGTCGAAATTTTCAGGCTTGTAAAGAATGCCCTGCATCTTTTCGCCATCTTCCAAAGAATTGAATTCTATCAATTCCGCTGTACCCCTGTTAATACCATTAAGCTGTGCTCCAACATCTGTCAACTTCTTTAATCCTCCCAGCTTATAGCTGGAAGCAGTCCAAACCTCTGGAAATTGGGTATGGCTTGATTTTCTTAAGAGCACCTGATCTGAGTCCTTAGCTTTTACGAGGCCATAGAAGCGGAAATCATCCATAATAATTTTAGTTGGATTCGCAGCTTTACCTGCGTTTGCTGTGTAATAGCCCGACTGTTTAGTCCAATTGTGGAAAGCAGTCAAAAGCATCTCTCCTTTTGCCGGAATGGCATTTTGTTCTCTATCCAATCGGCTATATCGAAGAGTAATGTCGTTTGCTCTTCCAAAACCATTGGTAAGATTAACCGGTGCCTTTTTACCTGTCGGATCGAACTTCCAGATATCATATCGATCATAAACTAAAAAGGCCTTATCATCCTCAGTCCAGCCTGCGCTGCCATACTGAAAAGGTAGTGATGGGGAATCGTGCAATTCATTGTAGAAGTTCACATCCATGGAAGCGGTAAGGTTGCTGATATTTTTAGTCGCTATGTCCATCATATACCACTGTCTATCTTCCGGATTGTACCATGTAGCATATTTGCCTCCCGGAGAAAGGCTAGGTCTGCCTTTAGTAGTTACTAGTGGCTCTGGATTACCTGTTCTTGTATCCACCATATAATAGTCTCTTGGCATTTGCGTGTCCCAGGTAAGCTGCATGCGATAAGGCTGATCATCCATAGCCATGACGAAATCAAAATCATTTTCATAATCAACTGATATGCTTTGCAGGTAAACATTGCCCAGTTGGCTCAGCTTCCCGGACTTCAAATCCATCATTGCCGTATAAGATCGATTCTTCTCTCTTCCCGACTGAAGTTTCTGCATAGGTTGGATATAGGGATCGTTCCAGGACCAAACATCTACATCGGGTCTTTCATCCTTAAGTAAGGTAGTATCCTCCTCATAGGCGAATTTGAAAGGCCTTGGTGTTGTACCGAAATACAGCCGTTTTCCACTTTCAGAAAAATTGATATTCCCATTTCTGCTAACCATCCAATCCGTTGGTAAACCCGCAGTCACCGTATCGGCAATAATATTGGCCTCGCTGCTTCCGGCATTCCAGTGCATCAGGCTTACATATTTATCCTTGTCTTTGGCCTTATTGGCTGTTCCCAAAAACGCCAGTTGCTCACCCGACTTGTCGATAGTCAATTTCATATAATCTTCGAGGCCGGTATTCAACATATTCAATTCTCCCTTTTTTGTATTGAAGGCAAAGACGCCAGACGGGTTCAAAGAATCTGCTTCATCTTTCTCAAAATAAAGATAATTGCCCTTCTCACTGATCGCATAGTCCATCACGCCTTCCCAACGATGCTCAGCACCTGATGCCATATTCAGCAAGACAAGCTCCGTGCCTTTTGATTTGGACTTCGGTTTCTTTGCCTCTTTTTTAGTCGTATCAGATTTGTCCTTCTTTTTCGCTGCGAGTGGTTTTTCATGTAACCAGGCAACCCAATCACTTTCCTCAGAGGCTAGCTTGTAAGATTTGACTCGTGACTCTGACCTTATGTTTCCATTTTGGAGGTTAAGGATAGCGAGCGTGTCTTTTGGAATCTTAAGCTTAGATGTCTTTTTCAATTTCAGCTCATGATCCTTCTCATATTCTATTCCTACCCTGGAAACCACAAAATTGCTGGTGGCTGAAAAACTAAAATTCTTCCCTCTCGGAATACTGTAGCGAGGACCACTTTGAAGGGACTGGATTTCTAATACGCCATCACCTACTTGAGGATTAATGGCATACAGGGTCCACTGACCGTTATTACTTATTCGCGTGTTGACAATGTTCTTCCACGAATCGTAATCGTCATGTGTAAGTGCTCTTTTCTGCCCAAAAAGGGTTGTTGAGCACAATACGAGGAAACTAAAGAGGATAAGTTGACGTGTTTTCATAGCATTTCTGTTGGTTTTTTAATAGGAAGCCACACAAATATAAAAGTATGGGGCGGTATTGAAAGTCTTCTTATATTGAAGGCTTCACTTCAGATAATCAAAAGCATCAACATCATGTATAAAAAGCTATTCTTCGCTCTGATAATCACCTTGGTTAGCACGAGTATTTTTGCCCAGAAAACCATCTCTGAAATCACTGATGGAATGACCAAAAAAGAAGGTTATTTCGATTATTACTGGGATGCCAAAACCGGGAAGGTTTGGTTGGAAATTGAGAATCTAAATCAGGAATTTCTCTATATGAATGCCTTGGCCGCAGGTGTGGGCTCCAATGACATTGGTTTAGACAGAGGTCAACTTGGAGGAACTCGTATCGTGGAATTTAGACGCGTTGGTCCTAAAGTTATGTTAGTACAACCCAACTATAGGTACAGGGCAGTTAGTGATAACCAGGATGAAGTCAATTCGGTAGATCAGGCATTTGCTGAATCAGTTCTGGCTGGCTTTAAGGTTGGGGCAGAGGAAAACGGTAAGATTCTAATTGACATTACTTCTTTCCTCATGCGTGATTCACATGGTGTAGCGGGAAGGTTAAGAAGAGAGGGCACCTACAGATTAGATGCTAATCGCTCGGCCATCTACCCTGCTATGCTCAAGAATTTTCCTAAGAACTCGGAGTTTGAGGCAACACTGACCTTTGCAGGAACCCCAACAGGGCGCTTTATTAGAAGTGTGACCCCTAGTGCAGATGCGGTGACCGTAAGGACTCACCATTCATTTATTGAACTTCCAGATGACAATTATAAGCCAAGGCTACATGATCCTCGCTCAGGATTTCAGGCTATTTCCTATTTAGACTATGCTACTCCAATTGAATCAAACATCACAAAAAAATGGATCAGAAGGCATCGTTTAGAAAAAAAGAATCCGAGAGCGAGAGTAAGTGAAGCCGTTGAGCCAATAATTTACTATGTAGACAGAGGAGCTCCTGAGCCTATCAAAAGTGCGTTGATTGAGGGTGGGAAATGGTGGAACCAAGCCTTTGAAGCTGCTGGATATAGAAATGCCTTTGATGTTAGAGAAATGCCAGAGGGTGCCGACAATCTTGACGTAAGGTATAATGTAATACAATGGGTACACCGATCAACACGTGGGTGGTCTTATGGTTCTTCCATAGCTGATCCAAGAACAGGGGAAATATTGAAAGGTCATGTTAGCTTAGGCTCCTTGAGAGTTCGCCAGGACTTTCTAATTGCTCAGGGACTTTTAACGCCTTATGAAAACGGAACCACCCCTGACCCAGCGCTTTTGAAAATGGCCTTGGCGCGATTACGTCAGTTATCAGCTCATGAAATTGGTCATACTATAGGAATCAATCATAACTACGCCTCAAGCTTCAATGACAGGGCTTCTGTGATGGATTATCCTCACCCCCTAATCAAAGAGAACAATGGTAAAATTGAGTTAGACGATGCCTATGCTGTGGGTATAGGAGATTGGGATAAGGCTGCCGTAACCTGGGGCTACAGTCACTTTCCTCCAAGGGCAAATGAAGCCGAAGAATTGAACAAGCTGATGGAAAAGCAATTTGCTGATGGCCTTTATAACATTTCCGACCAAGATGCACGGGCTCCCGGTGGTGCCCACCCCTATTCCCATTTATGGGACAATGGAAAAAGCCCTGCTGACGAATTAAACCGATTAATGGGCATCAGAAAAGCGGTATTGACCAACTTCTCAGAAAAGAACATTCCTGTGGGAGCACCCATGGCTACTTTAGAGGAAGTACTTGTACCGATGTATATGATTCACAGGTATCAACTAGAAGCGGCAACCAAAGTCTTGGGCGGCTCCTACTATAGCTATACGCTTCGAGGCGATTCACAACCCGCACCCAGAGTGGTTCCGGCTGAAGAACAACAAGCAGCGTTAGCTTCATTAATGAGTGTAATTGATCCTGCCAATCTCTCTTTTCCACAGCACATTCTTGATATGATCCCTCCACGACCTCCAGGCTATGGAAGGTCAAGAGAGACTTTCAATGTCAGAACCGGAGTGATGTTTGATCCGGTGGCACCAGGCGAGAGTATTGCAGGGGCCGTAATCGGTTTTATGCTCAACCCGCAAAGAGCCACAAGGTTGGTTCAGCAAAAGGCTATGGACGCGAGCCAATTAGGCTTGATAGATGTATTTGAGGCACTTCAAAATGCCGCAATGGGTGGCGAATATACAGGCTACGAGCGTGAATTGCAGCGTATGGTTGCGGATCAATTGATCAACGGTTTGATGAAATTAGCGCAAAGCGGGCAAGCTTCTGCGCAAGCTCGAAACGTTGGACTTTACGGCCTCCAAAACATTGTGATGTCCAGTGCTCAAAAAATGCAAAACGCTGGAAAAGCTGACCAAGCCTTCTTGCTTGGCATTTCGGTAAGGATTCAGCAATTCATGAACAATATGCAAGAAGTTAAGCCCGGCAATGCGCTAACACCTCCTGCTGGTTCTCCAATCGGAACAGACCTGCAGATGTGGTGCAATTTTAGCTGGAACTAACGAAGCATAGCCTAATTAGAACGTCATTCCCAACCTAGTCAGGAATGACGTTCTGTTTGTGGCTCACCAACTTTTATAAATGTCATTGACAGATTCTAATTTAACGTGAGTTCGGGATAAGAAAGCTCCCCTGCTTTAAGAATAACCATCCTGCAGTCATTTCGCAGTCCCGAGTTTTAGGGACGGAGAAATCTTTTCACGTTTATGAGCAAATTTGACTTTTACTGCTGAAAAAGATCCCTACGGGATGACCGATAATTGTTACTATATAGAAAACCAGTTTTTTAATAAATTGATTATTTCGAATTCACATTAATTTAACTGCCTCCTCCCCATGCTGAACCTCCCAATCGACCATCTCCTTTATGGTGTTCCCAACCTAGAAGACGGTATAGCACACATCCATCAACTAACCGGAGTGAAACCTGCAATCGGAGGTAGCCACCCCGGACTGGGTACTCACAATGCACTACTTGCTCTTGGAGATTCTTCCTACCTTGAAATTATAGCACCAGACCCCAATCAAACCGTAGAAAGAGTCTGGATGGATTTAGACAAGTTGCAAAGGCCCAGGCTATTTCGATGGGCCGTTGCTAGAGGAAGTTTAGAAGAAGTCAGAGCAAAGGTATTGTCATTGGGAGTTGATATCGGTGAAATCCTGAAAGGCCAAAGGCAAACTACCGATGGCCACCTTCTTCAATGGGCACTCAGCGATCCAAATGTGATACTGGCTGATGGCTTGATTCCGTTCCTCATTGATTGGGGCAAACAAGGCAATCCCACTCCCACACTCCCTAAAGGCTGCGAGTTGAAGTCCTTAACTGCTACACATCCAAATCCATCAGTCAGCCAAGATATTCTCAGAATTCTCGGAATCAGCCTGAAAATTGAGAAAGGCAATACTCCGGGACTTAAGGCAAAAATCGGTACACCAAAAGGCATTTTGGAGATCAGCTAAACAAACATTCTATTAAGAAATCGGCTCCTAATCTTGTGCGCAAGAAGGTCTGATCAGATCAATACCAAAGCAGCCATATACCCTCGAGGGTCGTATTCCTTTCATAAACCTCACAATTCAAACAGGCTCTTCAAAAAAACAACTAATTTGAAGGTCATTAAATTTTTCTACAATGGATGAAGTCCAGGTATTCTTAGCTAGCATTCCCTGGTGGGGATGGGTACTTATCGGTTTGTTTCTAATTACGCTAAGAGACATTCTTCAAAAGAAACACACCATCAGTCATAACTTTCCGCTAGTTGGCCATTTGCGATATATGCTGGAAAAAATTGGTCCTGAACTGCGACAATATATTGTAGCGAACAATCGCGAAGAACTACCATTCAACCGTAGCCAGCGTTCCTGGGTTTACGCTTCTTCCAAAAGGCAAAACAACTACCAGGGTTTTGGAACAGATCAAGACCAGTATGCTCCGGGCTTTATTTTTATTAAGCCCAGCATGATCCCATATACGGTTCCTGACAATCATCCCAACAAAACCCAGGTTGACCTGGTGCCTTGCGCCAAAGTAATGGGGAAATACAATAATCGAAAGCGTCCCTTCCGACCAAAATCCATTGTCAACATTTCAGCCATGAGTTATGGGTCTCTTTCTGCTAAAGCCATTGAATCTCTAAATAAAGGCGCTAAAAAAGCAGGTTGTTATCACAATACCGGTGAAGGCTCGCTGTCTAAACACCATCAACATGGCTCAGATATAGTTTTCCACTTTGGTACAGCCTATTTTGGTATCCGTAGTGAAGATGGCGGATTCTCTATGGAGAAAATGAAGGCCTTAGTCGATAAGCATGAATACATCCGTGCCATAGAGGTCAAATTATCTCAAGGTGCCAAGCCCGGAAAAGGAGGAGTGCTCCCTGCTTCAAAAATCACCAAAGAGATTGCAGAAATAAGGGGTATTCCACTCGGGCAGGATGTATTGTCTCCGGCAAGTCACAGTGCATTTTCCAACATTCCAGAGCTCTTGAATTTTATGGAGGACATTGCCAATAACACAGGGCTCCCGGTTGGTTTCAAATCGGCCGTGGGAAAAATGGAAATGTGGGAAGAGTTGACAGACTTGATGTTGGAAAAAGGCACTGGCCCTGACTTTATCACTATTGATGGTGGTGAAGGGGGAACTGGCGCTGCGCCTCCCTCTTTTGCAAACCACGTGTCACTTCCATTTATTTTTGGATTCACACAGGTTTACCAGATCTTTGCCAAAAAAGGACTTGCTAACCGCGTAGTATTTATCGCTTCCGGTAAGCTGGGCTTCCCATCTTCCTCAATAATGGCATTTGCACTTGGTGCGGACCTGATCAATGTGGCACGAGAAGCCATGATGTCTATTGGCTGTATTCAAGCCCAGGTTTGCCATACAAACACATGTCCTGCTGGAATTGCAACCCAGAGCAAGTGGCTTCAGGGTGGAGTGGACCCGACCTTAAAATCAGAACGCTTCTACAATTATGTAAAAACACTTAGAAAGGAAATCCTTGAGATTACACATGCTAGTGGGTACGAGCATCCTGCACAATTGACCATGGAAGATGTAAATATGAGCATGGGGGATAATAACTATACTACCTCCCTCAAGGAGGTCTACAATTATGATAAGGTCCCAGTAAAATTTGATGGTGTTGAACAATTAACCCTTGAATCCGGTAGTCAATTGATCTCATGAAGCTGAAATCAGAGGTTTAAACAATGGAATTTTATGCCTAATTTAGATTTAATGGGGTGTCCAATCAACATTTCTTTCTCTAAAAGGGTCTTCTGTATTCTCCTCACTTGTTCGTTGGGAATCACAAACCTCTCTGATGCTTTTCAGTCTGAAAACAACAGTGCTCAGCCCGATTTATATTTTGAAGGGAATGTCATATTCAATCATTCCTCCAGAGGACAAATTCACAGCGTGACATCCCTATTTTTTAAGGGTGACGATTTTAGGTTTAAGGCAATCCAAGCTCCCACGTTTTTAAAGGAAGCAAACATCGAAATTGCGGACGTAATTTTTAACACCAAGGATTTCACGAGAGCCAAAATTAAGCATGGAGAAAGAACAGTTGAATTTTTGGAGAAAGAGGAAGTCAAAGACTGGCAAAAGCCAAGAGTAGAAATTACTAATGAATGGATAGAGGTTTTAGGATATCGATGTAGAAAGTACATAGTCAAAAGAAATAATCCGGATTTTGACGTTGAAGACATATTCTGGCTCTGGATTGCGGAAGAGTTAAAGATTTCAAACCCAAGTTCATATGCACATTTTAATGGGTGGAACACCAACCTTTCTTATGTCAGCAAATTCACTCAAGGCCTGATGCTGCGCAGTGATAAACTTGATGAAAAAGGCAACATTAGGTCTGTTAAGGAGGCTGTAGAAGTCATACGCGGAGTGATTGATCTGAAAGAATTTCAAATACCCACTAAGGAAGATGGGTATAGGGTTATAGGAAAAATTTAACCACGCACCCCTTGATCAAATTACAGAACTCCGACAAAAAGAGTCTGTTAAAACTCTACTGATCACTTCCAATAATCATTGGCAATTGCAGCAGCGTGAAAACTCGGGGAATCCCTTGTTTAGTCTTCCATACTAAGGAAAGAGTGTTCTTGCTGCGCGCTAAATTTAGAATTCAATGGCGGTCATTTGAAAATCACATGAGACTTCAACCATAAAGTTCTCAAGCCGATGAAAGTAGTGAGCTATTTGCGTTAAATTAAACTCATGAAAGTAATTATCACAGGCTCAACCGGAATGGTTGGCAAGGGAATACTACTGGAATGCCTCGAAAGTGATCGGGTCGAATCTGTTCTGGTTGTCAATAGAAGGCCTCTTGGAATTGCACATAAAAAACTAAAAGAGATTATCCATTCCGATTTTTTAGACTTAAACCCAATCAAAGAACAATTGACTGGATTTGATGCCTGTTTCTACAGCCTGGGTGTGTCATCGGTCGGTATGAATGAAGATGACTATACCAAATTCACCTACAACTTAACCGCACATTGGGCCGAAGTGCTTTACCAATTGAATCCTGAGATGGTTTTTAACTTTGTTTCTGGAGCAGGAACAGATGGTTCTGGACAGGGAAAATCGATGTGGGCTCGAGTAAAAGGCAAGGCTGAAAACATGGTACTCTGCACTGGTTTTAAGGATGCTTATGCTTTCCGGCCTGGTGTTATAATTCCAGAGAAGGGGATCAAGTCCAGAACGGGCTGGGTAAACGTGTTGCTTATTCTCTTTTGGCCATTTTATCCTCTGATGAGAAAAATGAAATCTGTCACGACCACCTCTAATATTGGTAAAGCTATGATTAACAGCCTTATTTATCCTCAAGAAACCAAACATTTGGAGAATCCGGATATCGACCGTATTGCCTTGAAATAATTCTTAATTCTACGAGACAGAGTAGATTGCAACATCGGCCGCCTTTCCTCTTAACCGAACCTGTCCCATGTGTTCGGTATGATATTCATGTTGATTACCCAAGGCCTCATTCAAATATTCAGAAATCAACAGACGCTTACCAAATTCATTACACATTCCTTGAATACGAGCAGTCGTGTTGATGCAATCGCCATGATAGGCAATTTCCTTTTTATTTTTACCTACCTCGGCCACCATGACCTTTCCAATGTTTATACTCGCTTTGAAAAATGGGATCATCCCATACTTGGATTCATAGTGGTCTTTCCTTGCTTTCATTTGTTCTTGAAAAAGGAAATAGGCCTTAACGCAGTTTTCGTTTTTTAGGCCATTGTCAACAGTCCATGTCAGCACGGCTTCATCGCCTACGTATTGGTAGATTTCGGCCTGAGTTTTTGTGACCACCGCCAGGTCATCAAAGCAGTCTTGAATCATTTGACTGTACTTAAAATGCCCGAGCCTTTCCGCCATTTCTGTGGACGACCTAAGATCCAAAAACATAAAAATTCGTTCCTCTTCTCTTGGAATGTAAAACTGTCCCTTAATGAGCTTCCTTAAAGTTCCTTTTCCTAACATCAGACTCACTTGCCTGATTAGTGAAATCAGAAAATCGACCGCCAGGACATATACATAAAAAACGAAGATGGGGGGATCAATCAGAAAGTCAATCAGTCTTAAATCCGAGTAATTAAGAACTAATTTAAAAATGGCATAGGCCAAGGTGCTCACAATCACCAATACGAACAGAGACAGTATTATCCTTAGCAGAATGAGTTTAAAAAGTGGTTTCCGTTGATTATATAATCGTTCAAAGTTGAGTTGGGAAAAGCCAAATACCAGACCTAATACCGTTCCAAATACCGGTGAAAGCAACATACCAAGGCCGATCGGCATCTGGACACCGTCTGCCTCAATTGTCCCTACTCCCCTGACTAGTGCATACATAGCCAAAGCAATCGTCCAGGCAATGCTGTAATCAAGAATCAAAAGCCAATTGTCTCTTCTCATAAGGATTTTAATCATGTGACATTTCCTCCAAGTTAAAACTTTAACCTCAAGTATAATTCTATCTCTCTTTAATAGAGAGGATTAAGTATATTCATCACTCGACTCTTATGGATATGCTCAAAAAAGTACTTTTAGCTACACTGATTGTTGCCATGGCGGCATGTGGCACTACCGAAACTTACGATATTATTATTTCCGATGGAATGGTTTATGACGGAACCACCAATATTCCTAGAAAGGCAGATATCGCCATTAATGGAGACCAAATTGTTAAGATCGGCAATCTGGGTCGAGCGCAAGCCACAACTTCCATAGATGCTTCCAACCTCGTAGTGTCCCCCGGTTTTATAGACATGCATGCTCACGTATCAGGCATTATGCGATCACCCGTGGGTGAAAGTGCTATCAAACAGGGAGTAACAACTGTTCTGGGCGGACCAGATGGAGGTGGCCCCTCACCTATGCAAGATTACATGGACACTTTGTCCAAACATGATTTGGGTATGAACATGGCCTATCTCGTAGGGCACAATACCATCAGAAGAAGGGTAATGCAAACCGAGAACAGAGCCCCAACAGCAGATGAGTTAGCCGAAATGAAAGCACAGGTAAAAGAAGCAATGGATGCCGGTGCTTTTGGTATGTCTACCGGGCTGAAATATGTGCCTGGCTCTTTTTCTAAGGTGGATGAGGTGATAGCACTTTCCAAGGTCGCTGCGGCATCCGGAGGCATCTACACTTCGCATTTACGTGAAGAAGGCTTAGGCTTGCTGGACGCTGTGCAAGAGGCCATTATGATTGGCCGTGAAGCCAATATTCCTATTGTCCTTACCCATCATAAGGCCATTGGCAGGCCAATGTGGGGCGCTAGTGTGAAGACCTTGGCCATGGTAGATTCAGCCAATGCATTGGGGCTAGATATTATGATGGATCAGTATCCATATACTGCCAGTTCTACTGGTATTTCTGTGCTTATCCCAACCTGGGCGAGAGCGGGTGGGCAGTCGGCCTTTAAAAAGCGCCTTGAAGATCCGGCTACAAGAAAAAAGATTGTTGACGAAATCATGTTCAACATTGAGTTTGATAGAGGTGGTGCTCAACTGGATGTGGTACAGTTTGCTTTTGTGAGGTGGAAACCTGACCTCAATGGTAGAACCCTTAAAGACTGGGCAATTGAAAAGGGTTTGGAACCCACCTTCAGAAACGGTGCTGAACTGGTTATCGAAGCACAGGTAAATGGTGGTGCCTCCTGCATCTTTCATGCGATCAATGAGGAAGACGTAAAACGCATTATGCAACACCCTAAGGCCATGGTGGCCTCTGATGGTCGTTTGGCATATATTGGAGAGGGGCATCCACACCCTCGGGCATACGGCACTTTCCCACGCGTATTAGGGTATTATGTGAGAGAAGAGGGCGTCCTTGACCTACAGTTAGCCCTGAGGAAAATGACTTCTATTCCTGCAGATCGTCTCGGGTTAACTGATCGAGGTTACCTTAAAGAAGGTATGAAAGCCGACATCACCATTTTCAACCCTGAGACGGTAATTGACAAAAGTACTTTTGTTGATCCTCACCACTATCCGGAGGGCATCGACTATGTGATCGTAAATGGCAAACTCACGGTTAACCAAGGGGAACTTACATCTGAGCGCGGGGGAATGGTTCTTAAAAAAGGAAAGTAGATTTATCTATTAAGTTTTCTGACACATGAAAAAGTTAGTCTTCTCCTTAACCCTCCTGTTCTTCTGGACTGGGATTTATGCCCAAACGAAAGAAGCGCAGGCGGATGAAAAACTCAAGGCATTTGTAGCGTCTGCCAACGTTCCGGGCCTCAGCGTTTCTATAATGCAAAAGGGTGCGCTCGTGTTCTCAAAAGGTTATGGGTTTGCCGATGTCGAAAATCGAATCCCTGTTGACCCGGCTAAAACTAAATTCCGCATTGGTAGTGTCGCCAAAACACTTACAGCTGCGGGTCTGGCCCTATTGTATGAGCAAGGGAAGATTGACCTTGATGTACCAATTCAACAATATGTGCCGATTTGGCCCAAGAAAAAGTACCAGATCACGCTTCGCCAATTGGCAGGACACATTGCAGGCATTCGGCATTACAAAGGCAATGAATTTCTTAGCGCTAAGAACTACCCAAGTGTTACTGATGGCCTGACCATCTTTATGAATGATCCGCTCATCAACAAGCCCGGCACTGAGTACTCCTACTCCAGCTATGGCTGGAACCTGATTTCTGCGGCCATGGAAAAGGCAAATGGTGGAAGCACTTTCTTACAAACATCAGATTTTCTGGAGCTTATGCAGCAGCAGGTATTCAACCGATTGGAAATGACTGAGACCGTGGCCGAAAAGGTTGGTGAAGACATCCATAATCTGACTAAGTTTTATGTTCGGAATGGAGCTGAGATCGTTAAAGCACCTTATGTGGACAATAGCTATAAATGGGCCGGAGGTGGTTTTGTCGGAACCTCTGTTGATCTCTGCAAATTTGGTCAGGCTCATATGAAAGCCGGTTTTCTAAGACAAAGCACATTGAAGGAATGGATGACTAGCCAAAAGACGAGCGATGGCAGAGAGACCAATTATGGAATTGGTTGGAGAACCTTTAAAAGGCCAAGCGGAAAAACATTCTATGGGCACAGTGGTGGATCCGTGGGAGGCATTACTTATTTCTTGATACACAAAGAATCGCAGACTGTCTTGGCAATTACCGCCAATGTAAGTCCGTTAAACTATAATGGAATTCAATTTGAACTTATGGAATTATTCATCAACAATTAGCTCTTAACATGTCATTCAAAACCTCAACTCTCCTACTTTTTCTCATTTGCTTTTCTGCTCCTTCTCTTGCCCAAAACATCGATGAAAACAACATCTACTACAGAGCCTTGAAAGAATACATCAGATATGTTGAACGCTTTGAAACGGAAACAGACACGCTGTATTTTGAGGAATTGAAAGGAATTACTACCTGGTTTCCCAAAAAGATAAATGAGTTAACTGTGATTATCATTACCGCTCAAAACCAAGAACAAATCTATAAAGCTAATGGAGGAAAGTTGGTTCACAGAAAAATGACACCTGCCCAAGTGGTTGATGGGAAACTAGATATTGGCATTATACCCTACCAAGGACAATTCGCTGCCGGACAAGGCGGACTACGACTTGGCCTCTCCAAGTGGCACAGCGTTATTTTCGAATACAACACTAAGTCTGGCAAGTTCGAATACAGGCGAATTGACAATAATGGCTAAACTTTGAACTAAATTCATTTTAATACAACTAATTTTTACGTTATATTCATAGCAAAATTAGTTACTATGAAAAAATCAGCCTTATTACTTATTGTATTCGTCTTAATGGGTGCCTGCGAAGACGAAAGCGCCATCCCACAAATTTCTGAAGAAATAGAAGAACTTATCACAGAAATCGATATTGACATCCTCACCGATATAGATATTATTGAAGTCGAAGATGTTGTATTTGAAGAGGAAGTTTTTACCATAACTGAAAAACGCGCCATTTTCAATGGTGGAAGTGATGCATGGTCTAAATATTTAGAGGAGAATTTGACCTATCCGGAAACCAAGGTAGCCGGAGTCGCAGGAAGGGTCTATTTGTCCTTTGTAGTAGATAAAGAAGGAAGAGTTGCAAATCCAAAATTGGAAAAAGGCATCCATCCTACTTATGACCAAGAAGCGCTCAGAGTTCTCGTGAATTCTCCAAACTGGATTCCTGCAAAGCAACGTGGACGCGAGGTTAATTCAAGAGTAGCCGTTGCCATTACTTTCGCACAGGCACAATAGAGAGACTTAAAACTCCAAATACAATGCCCCGCCAAGCAAATCTGAACTAGTGGGACGACTAGATTAGAATTCAGACTTACTTGACAAGGGCAGTATTGGCCGAAGGATTCACGCGGTTGGGTGACATTGTTTTGTGATCCTTTTTTCGGCCAGGAATAAGAAAGGCCAGACTTACCATAGGTAGTACTGGCCAAAAGCTCATATCCTTAGGAGGGTTCATTACAACTGTGTTTAGGTGAAAAGGGAGTTAAAACCCTTTGCTAAAACTATATACATTCAGGGAATTGTTCAAAGAATGCTTTACAAAGCAATTGTGTAAATGAGTAATTCAAAATTGTGGGTATGAACACACAATCTCATTTGCAGATTATTATCACTCCTCGGTAAAAAATAAAATTTTATATGTAATAGTGGTCTTTTTACTTGAAATATAGAGATCAACTTGCACTTATTCTTTCTCTCTTCATGCCCTTGTTCATCCTTCCCTTCCTAACAGTTTCATTCATCAGGTGACTTAGAGTCACCCGATGAATTTTGATAATAGTTTAGAGTATCGTTCTTCAGTATCCTTCTCAAGCTCTTGTCAACATTGCATTTAGGCAGTCTATTAAAGGGTGTATTCAAGGCCTCATCTTTGTCACTTTCGCATTGAATAAGACAGGTGAAATTTCTGATCCTAAAATTGTAATGGGAATTGGTTAAGGTTGCTATCAAATTGCTCTCGACCCTATCAAAAATTCTCCGATGTAGGTTCCGGATAAATAGAAGAGCGTTGCCATGAAATCGCGAATGTTGACTGTACTCAACTTCAAGCTGTAAATAGCAACGCCCATCCCCTAGTTACTAATTAACCAATGCGGCATGAACCGCACCATTAATGCCTAACAGTATATCTGTTTGACTTATTAAATAGGGATTCGAATTAGACTGGTTTGATTCGAGCGTAAAAGCAAAGCCGGAGGATGCATTTTCACTTAAAATCATCCGCCATCTATCTCCATTTTCACTGACCAAGCTCAAGTTGTTTTCGAAAGTCGAAGATTCATATCGAGTGTCACTTCTAAAAATATGTCCAAGGACAAAGTCCCTCGTTTTGGCCGGTTGTCCGTTATGGGTGAATTCGCCTATCACATCATCAACACTTATTTGAAAATCCTGTCCACTCCATTCTAACGCAAGTGCTTCAAATATCTCATCAGAGGGCGCGAACAGGGTATATTGATCTCCTGATTCTGTGTCGCTCAGCATTTCCAGCACTCCTCTTTGACCATCGGGTATTTCCTGATCCGCTATGGCAATAAGGTTGGAAAAATGAGTAAAATCTTCAGACTGATTTATAAGAGAGCCCACATCTTCTAATTCTGAGCCGATAGGTGTCGGAGTATCTTTCTCCTCACAACTTAGAATCAGCAGGGTCATACAAACGGTGATTGCCAGATAAAACCATCTGGCCTTTTTGGTTAGTTTCATAATCATTATTTAAGTGGATAGATAATAATGACCCTAGGCAAATCTATGAAATCAACTGGTTGACAAGTAATTATGATTTACAAAGCAATAGTTTGAATGGGAGGAGCAAAAAAGGAATGAGTTGGCAAATGAGATTACAACAAAATCGTGATTGAGTTATCTGGAATGATTTCTTAGTAGGAAAATTACATTTATAACTCGTCATTCTGAGTGAAACGAAGAATCTCGCATTACGATGATCAGATCCTTGGCAAAGATCAGCATTTTGCCAGCATTAGATTTACGAATCGGCATTCATCGGGTGACTTAGAGTCACCGGATGAATTTTAATGAGAATTTAAGCTTCCTCTTTCAACATTCGTCTCAGGATTTTACCCACATTGGATTTAGGCAGTTCATCTCTGAATTCATAATGTTTGGGCCTCTTGTAACCCGTTAGTTCTTCGTGGCAGTATTCATCTAACTCTTCTATAGTCAGTGATTGGTCAGACTTGACTATAAACGCCTTAACACATTCTGTAGAATGTGGATCAGTCACCCCGATCACCGCCACTTCCAATACCTTGGGATGATCAGCAATCACGTTTTCCACTTCATTAGGGAAAACATTGAAGCCCGAAACATTAATCATGTCTTTTTTCCGGTCGACAATTTTGAAGAAACCATCTTCTTTCATCAAACCTATGTCTCCGGTTCGGAACCACACATCTTCAAAGAAAACCCCGTCATTGTCTCTGCCCCAATAACCACTCATGACCTGCGGGCCACGGGCACATATCTCCCCTACTTCTCCCTGGTTCAGACGCGTTCCATTATCATCAAAAATTGCCATCTCCGTAGACGGTATCGGAAGACCAACGGTGCCTAATTGATGCGTTCCATCCAAAGGGTTACATGATAGTACTGGTGATGTCTCACTTAAGCCATAACCTTCAACCAAAGGAGAGCCAGTAACATGCTCCCATTTTTTGGCTACAAAATCTTGCACAGCCATCCCCCCTCCAATTACACCCTTAAGGCTTGAGAAGTCCACCGTCTTGAATTCTTCTTGATTTAACAATCCATTAAAGAGTGTATTCACTCCCGTTATTATGCTGAACTTATGCTTCTTCAGTTCTTTGATAAAGCCGGGCATATCCCGGGGATTGGTAATCAGCACATTCTTCGCACCCTCATGCATCATTAGCATCCCATTGACGTTCAAGGCAAACACGTGATACATAGGTATGGCTGTAATCATGATGTCCTGCTTATTTTGATCCATTAAAGGGATAAACCAAAGGCTGGTTTGGAAGGTATGTGCCACTATATTGGCATGACTGAGGGTAGCACCTTTCGAAACACCTGTGGTGCCACCGGTATATTGCAGAAAAGCAGTATCTGAACCCTTAATCTCCTGCTTGGTATATTTCATCCTTGCAGCCTTAACCATTACATCCTTGAACTTGTGCGCTCCTTGGATTTTGTAGGGAGGCACCATTTTCTTCACTTTCCTCACTACAAAGTTGACGATTTTGCCCTTCAACCCTCCCAGCATATCACCAAGCTCGGTGACAATCACATGTTTGATAGGTACATCATCAAGGATTTCCTCCAGATGATGAGCAAAGTTTGCCAAGATCACGATAAGCTTGATTTGGGCATCTTTGAATTGATGCTCCATTTCACGAGGAGTATAGAGAGGATTGGTATTGACTACGATTAGCCCTGCCTTTAATGCACCGATCAGCACAATTGGATACTGCAGGCAGTTTGGCATCTGAATGGCAATGCGATCACCCTTTTTCAACTTCAGGGCATTCTGCAGATAGCCGGCAAAGTTGGTCGATAGTTGATCAATCTCCTGATAGATAAAAGACTTACCCATGTTTTCAAAGGCCTCTCGACTACCGTATTTTTTAAAAGCATTATCAAGCAGGTCTACTATATTTTCCGGGCGGTTGTCTTCTATTTCAGCCGGAATACCCTCAGGGTAATTGGCTGTCCAGGGAAATTGACTCATGAATTAAGGTTTGGCTATAACCAAATATAGGGGAAATGATCTTAACTGAACCAGTACTTCTTTGATTGGGAAGTTTCGCTTCAAAAAAATCCTTGAGTTGGGTAGTTCCTCTCATTTGATCAATTAATGATCCACTTTGATATGCTCTACAGGGTTTTGTCTGGCAGCTCTGAGCGCATTGACTGTCAATATTCCCAAGGCCAATAAGATCAAGCCCAAACCTGAAAGGGTGAGTAGCTGCCAGCCCATCGAAATGCGGTAAGCAAATTTGCTGAGCCATTCACCTAAGAAGGTTACTACCAAAGGTAGTGCACAGAGAAAGGCTATACTCAAAGGCCAGAAAAACTGGCGAACAAAGAGCTCATATAGCTTGGCAGGACTAGCACCCAATACTTTACGCATGGCAATTTCCTTCACCTTAATTCTGAAAATCACCTGCGACATGCTGGTCAGACCTAAGATGGCAATAAGTATGGCTACTATAGTGGCCCCTTTGATCATAGAGGCCAGTCGTTGTTCAGAGAGATAGGATGCACTCAAATCATCTTTCAAATAGCTGAAGGCAAATGGCGTTGTAGGGCTCACTTTATTCCAGCCTTGTTCCAGTTGGTCAACGATTTCCGGGCTTATATCTGAAAATCTGATTGAGGCATATTTGTAAGGGTTCAATGGTGGCTCTGGGAGTGCTAGCGGTGACAAGAGCACCAAAGGTGCAATCTGATTATAGAGATTTTCATAATGAAAGTCAGAGATCACTCCCTTAATGGTAAGCGTTTTGCCATAAAAATCCAGCTTCTTTTCAAGGACCTCTGTTGCTTCCAGATAGCCTAACTCCCTCATAGCACTTTCATTAATTAACACTTCTGAGGAATCCAGTTGAGCGACTTCCGAGGACATCCCATCATATAGGGCCGAAATGGCATAGGTCTGTAGAAAATGTTCATCAGCCACCAGCACGGGCCACTTCAGTGGTTCGGATTCCTGAGCACTAAATTCCAACATCTCGAATCCACCACCGGGAATATGATAAGAAAGTGAAATCGATTTTGCTTCCGGGAGGTTCGCCCATTCATTGCGCAAAACCTGGTGTTCCTTTGACTGTACCTTTTCAATTTGGTGAACGATTAAGACCTTTTCTTCATCAAACCCTAAATCGGCCTTGAGCAAATAGTCGTTTTGAGATTGAAAAACCGCTGCCGCCATTAAAGTGATAAATGCAACAAAAAACTGTAGACCCAAAAGCCACTTTTGCAAGTTTATTCCTCGATGACTTCTAAGCACATTCCCCCTTAGGCCTTCTTTGGGTGAGATGGTTGATAGCGTTGCTGCGATAAAGAAGCCCGAAAAAAGACAAATCAAGAATGCTGATGAAACAACCGCCAATATAAAGTCGGCCGAAAGCTCAAAGTTCAAGGGCAGCTCTAACTGAAGCAGAGAAAAGAAAGGTTTTGTAATCACGACCAATAAGGCGGCCATGAGTACTGAAAAAAGGCCCAATACAGCCGATTCCATTAAAAAAAGTGAGAACACCTGATATTTAAATGCACCCAGGCTTTTGCGGACTCCTATTTCTTTCAAACGATGCAGGCCATTGGCAAAAGATATATTAAAGAAGTTCACGGTGGTCAAAATGAAAATTAGAATCCCGACTGAAATCAATACTCGCAGAAAACTCTTATTCACGCCCTTTTCAAACTGACCATCAAGGTCAGCTGCTGTGTGGATTGCTGTAATGGGCTGAATAGCAAAAGACACATCTCTTCCCGATTCCAGGTAGTCGTCAAATGACATATTGAATCTACCTTGCAGGTATGGCCCCAGGTTTTCTCTAATTAGAGGACTGAACTTTTGATTGATCAAAGGGATGTTATGATCGGGCTTCACCTTAATATAAGTTGCTATTCCGCCCAGCCAATCGTCTTTTTTAAAATCTCCTAGCGTTGATATTGAGGCCAGAAAATCGAATTGAATATGTGAATTTTTGGGTGGGTCCTGGACCACTCCTGTCACTGTAAAGCCCTTGCTTGTGAAATTCAGAGAAAATGATTTCTTGACATTGATCTGTATTACTTCTCCCATTGGATCTGCTAAACCAAAGTACTTTTTGGCCATAGACTCCGTGAGCACGACAGTTTGTGGAGAGGCCAAAGCTGAAACTGAATTGCCCTTCACAATTGGAAATGAAAATATGTCAAAAAACGAATTATCCGTAAGAAAGAATCTTGACTCTTCAAATACCTTGTTTTGGTAGCTGATTGTGGGAGAAATTCTCTGAAGCCTTGTAAAATCAATGACCTCATCAAATTCTGAAACTATTTCAGGGCCAGCTGGCATTGGAACAAAGGCTCGCACACTTTGGTCGCCATTGGCATTTTGGGCCATTGAATTGACTCGATAAATCTGGTCGGAAT
Source organism: Roseivirga sp. (assembly GCA_029262895.1). Lineage (GTDB taxonomy): Bacteria > Bacteroidota > Bacteroidia > Cytophagales > Cyclobacteriaceae > Roseivirga. Next base: position 15,206 of record JAJCYM010000007.1, on the reverse strand, counting down.
CCGCATGAAATTCATCGTAGGAGGATTCATAGCTGATATAATAAAACAGGAATCCACTGGTCACCGCACCGATAGATAAGGTGATCAAACTAATGATGGCGCTTGGTTTGAATCGTACAATTGACCTGAATTTCGCTTTAAAAGTTGACCTGAACATGATGATGTGATTCGAGAGTTTTACAAAACGCAGGTATCCTTCAAAATTGAGCAGGGACAATGTATTTCGGAGGTAACTAAGGTTTGCTTTAAATCTCCCATGATCTTCGAAATTCGTTTGATAAACCTCGTTGAAGTCTCCCTTGATCTCAGCTCTCCGTTCTCTGGGACATAATAGAAGAAAGAGCCATCGAAGAATTTTTGGTGGTTGTACCTTCATTTCCGAACCTTTATGGACGAAAATGCGGCTGGGTTGATATCATTCCAAAGGCTCAACCTACTTTCCCTAACCTGCTGCAATGCCAGTTGTCCTTGTGCGGTCACACTAAAAAATCGCTTCGGCTTACCCCCTCTCTTTTTGGTGGATTCTCCCAATTTTGAATCCAAATGCCCTTTACGTTCCAACCGATAAAGCGCAGTATGCAGCGCACCCAAACTGATGGTTCTGTTTTGCCGGCCCTCCAATTCTTCCCTGACGCTCACACTATAAGCCTCATTGCCCAGTACGCCCACAGTGAGCAGGATCAGTTCCTCCAGTTCTCCCAAGCTTATTCTTTCTGACATATTACTCTAATTTGTATGTATTATAAAATTAGGTAAAATTAATTATACATACAAAAAGAATGAAATTAAGAGTTATTCGCTTGAACGGTTGGTGATATTGAATTCTTCACTGGATCTTCAAATTATCTACTGGATTGACATTGGCCGATTTCAACGAATGATAACTAACAGTTAGCATGGTTATCATGAGCATCGCTATCCCTATCAGAACCACTATCCACCAGCTCATTGTTATTCTATAGGCAAATTCCTTGAGCCAATTCTCTGCCAAGTACCAGCCAACTGGAGCGGCTATCACGAGCGACACCAAAATCAGTTTAACAAAGTCAATTGACAGCAGTTGATAAATGGAACTCACAGAAGCACCCAACACCTTGCGAATGCTCATTTCTCTTCTTCTTTTTTCAAAAGAGAATCCTGATAAAGCAAACAAACCCAGGCAGGCGATGAGGACCGCTATCATCGTAAGATATTGGACAATATCCCCTAATCTCCTCTCACTCTCATAATGCATTTTCCACTCTTCATCCATAAAAAATAGTTCTATCGGCCAACCGGGTTCAAACTTGTTCCAGGCCTCTGTGGCATGCTTTAACATCGCAGCGGTATTCTCAGGCCTAAACTTGAGCGTCATATAGCGATATCGGTTGTTACTCGACATTGATATCACAAGTGGGCTGATGTCGTTATGCAGGGATAAAAAGTTAAAGTCTTCCATGACGCCAACCACTTTTCCAGTCTTAAAAGAACTTCCTCCTCCACTAAAAACTTCTAGGTCTTTTCCTAATGGATCATCAAACCCCATGAGCTTAGCTGCCTGCTCATTGATAACAAATCCATTTAGATAATCATTTGGAAAATCTGTCGATAGTTTTCGGCCAGAAAGCATTTTAATATCAAAAGCATCAATAAAGTCTTCGTCTGCCCTAATCAAATGCATTCTGATTCTCTCCAATTCACTAAAGCCCTCCGTTTTGAATGGGTAGTTAAAGACTGGAATGTTGACACCAAAAGGAGCACTCCATGTGCCAGCAACATTTTGCACACTGGCATCTTTGAGTAATTCACTCTTTAATGCATTGTACTCATCAGGTTTAATGTAAACTTCCTCCTTCAGTCTGATCATGGCATATTGATCCCTTTGAATTTCGAGATTAGCATTTTGCAAATACTTAGTTTGTAGGGTAACCACAGCGACACCAATCAAGAGAATAACAGTGGCAGTAAATTGAGATATCACTAATACCTTTCTGATCAAGACACCTTTGAAGCCACTGTTGAGTTGACCCTTCAATACATGAATGGCGTTAAATGATGACAAGAAAAACGCAGGATAGACACCCGCAAAGATTCCTACTGCCAAAGTCATTGCCATTATGGGTGTCAAGAGGTGAATATTCAACACATCAAAAACTAGATTTGATTCTAGCAGTTGATTAAAAACCGGGAGTAAAATCAAGACCAGGATAATTGCTCCCACCATCGCTAAAATTGAAAAAATCACAGACTCAAGAAGAAACTGAAAAATCAACTGGATTTTCATTGCACCTACAACCTTCCTTACTCCTACTTCCTTAGCTCTTTTGGTAAAACGAGCTGTACTCAGGTTCATGAAATTGATACATGCCAATAACAATATGGCAAAAGCCACAATCATCAAAACGTTGACAACCTGTTTTTCTGCACTTGTTTTTTGATCTCCTGGAAGTGAATCTAAATGCACACCAGATAAAGCTTGGAGATGTAAGGTTAATCGGTCCTTAATGTCCTTATCAACATATTTCTGTATAAATGCTGGGAATTGCGCTTCTAAATCTAGTTCATCACTCCCGTCAACCAATTGAACATAAGTGTCAAATATTCCCTGATACCAATTTGTTTTGCTACCACGTTTTTCGTAGGTGGAAAAGAGCATATTTCCGGCCAGATCAAACTGAATACTTGATGCTACAGGGATTTCGACAACACCCGTTATAATCATTGTATAGGTCTCAGACATTCTCGCATTGACATTAATATCCAAATCGGCTGTCAATTGTACTTCTTTTCCGAGGGCCGATTGCCCACCAAAATATCTCTCAGCAGTCGCTTTAGAAATCACCAAAGACCTCAAGCCTTTTAATGCTGTTTCAGCGTTTCCTTCTATAAACTCTAAATCGAAAATGTCAAAAAGTGCATGGTCAATCCAATAAAATTCCGTTTCCAAAAAGCTTTTCCCCTCAATGTCAATCAAGGGTAGTCCCATATAATCTTCATGATGCCTAATCCTCGCAACCTTTTCGATGGATGGAAATTCTTCTTTCAGCACTTCAGCCATTGGATACATTGCTCCGGCCCTATACCGATCTTGGCCATTCAGCGATTCGATGTTGGTGAATCGATAGATTTGATCATACTTTTCATTAAACCTATCGTAGCTGTATTCATCCTGAATAAATAAGTAAGCCAAAATACCTACAAACAATCCGATGGTGAGGCTAAGCACATTGATTACAGAGTACCATTTTCCTCCGTAAATACTCCTGATTGCTGCCGTTAGGTAGTTTTTAATCATGTTCTGGTAGTTTAATTCGATTCGTTCCTCAAATTATCAACCGGATTTGTTCTTGCTGATTTGATAATCGTTTTGGCGGTGGTCATCAGTGTAAGTAAGGGCAGAATCAAAACAGCGCTGAAACAATATATTATTCTCAAAATCAGATGATTTTCAGAGTTTGTTTTCGAAATAGGGAGGATCAAGGCCTTAAATAGTCAGGCCATGATCTTTGGAATTGTTACACGAATTATATCTCCGACTTCGCAACCGTTTTAAGGTTGTAAGTACCTTTGTTCTTATCTCTGATTATTAGAAGAATATGTTCTTCATCATAATCTGCAATGTGTGAGATGCTGCCCATTTTGACATTCTCCTTTTTTACTCCACGATCTCTTGATGGTGCCTTTATTGCCTTTGCATTAAATAAGTCCTTACCGGAAATTTTTGTCAATGGATGTACATTGTTTCCAACCAATACATAGTCATTACCTTGGTAATTGTATGATATGATTCCCGTTGGTGTATTTCCTGCTCCGATTTCCGCGACAGTTTTACCGACAAGTTTCTTGTTTCCATTTAATTCGCTCATTTTAAAAGTAACCAGGGGCGTACACATGTAGCCTGCTACCACATGCCATTGGTTCTCCAGCTTCACCGGTAGAAAGCGGTGGATTGGGGCATGCGTCTCATTAGTACCATGAGTCACATGATATACCTGTATGCCTGTGGTCACCATTTTTTCATTAAAAGGAAATGGCACCCTTCTCAATCCTGAGGAAAACTCTTCATTGGACAAGCCCGCCACTATCACCTCACCATTTGCATAGTGCAAGTCTGTAACCGTGTACGTTCGTGAAGGCCTGTTCCAGATTTTATGTTTTGTGGTTGGCGAGTTGGCAATTGCCATTTTTGAATGACTCACTTCCTCCAGAGAGAACTCCCTAAGCCCATCATCTCCCAATCTAAAGAGTGCATAATGAGTCTCATTGCCTCTTTCTTTACTTACCGCAAAGAAGACATTTTTTGATAGCGGATTGACCGCCATATCTTGTATGGTAATATCATCTTTAAAGGCTCCCATGGCTGCGGCCAATTTTTCGTTTAAACCAGCCATATTAAAGGCCTTGGTGGTGGTTCTTCTGGAATCCTTTACATCAATAGCATACAGACTCCTGCCAGTATTATCCCCAACAAAGAGGATGTTTTCTGGTCCAAAAGCTATCGCTTTGATAGAATTCATTTCAGGATTTCCTACCACAAAACCTGCTTTCAGGTCTTTGGTATCATTTGCAATTAGTCCTGTAGTCACCCATAGGGTTACTATCAGGCTCAGTGTTGTTCTTAGTTTCATAAGTTTTCAATTTGATTCAGTTCTTAAAGCTGTTCTTATCACTTAGCAATTGTTCTTTGCCATTCATATCAATTTTGAAAAGAGCGGGCAAACCCGGTTTTGTACCCTCCATTATATCTCTGGTAAAAGCGATATACTTACCGTCAGGTGACCAATTCGGGAAAAAGGCCTGGTACCCTTTTTTATTCAATAAAATTCGACTCTCTCCTCCCGTAACAGGAATAGTATGTATCTGGAAAGCACCATCGACCACCTTGACAAAACAAATCTCTTTGCCGTCTGGAGACCAACTTTGATGAAACTCGCCTATGTCATTTGAGTCAGTAAGTTTTTTATGGTCACCTCCATCAGCATTCATCACATATAGAAATGACTGTGCATCCTTGTCGACCGCCTTCCTGAATAAAATCTTCTTGCCATCAGGTGACCATCTTGGTGTACTTTCTAATGCTTGGGTGTAAGTCAAACGTCTGACTGATTTCCCTTCAGCAGTCATGATATAAAGCTCATTGTTGCCATCACGATTGCTTGCAAATACTATATGTTTGCCGTCAGGTGAATAATGACCATCCTCACTATCAAACTCACTCTCTGTTAGCTTCTTAAGCTTCTTTCCTTTGGTATTGAATCTATAAAGCTCGTGATGTCCATCTCTTACCGAAGTGAAAAGTATTTGTTTCCCATCCGGGGACCATTGTGGGCCGAAATCTCTTTCAGGATGACCTTCGAGCACTTTGAAATCCGAGCCATCTTCATTGACGGTATAGATGTCTTCAATATTGTGGATATAGAAAAATGCGATCTTCTTTCCGTCTGGAGACCAAACCTGGGCCATTGACGATATGTTCATAAAAAACAGACCACAAGCGGTCAGCAAAAAGTGTCTCATATTTCTTTGATTTTAAAATTCCTCGACCGCAATTGACTCCAAGTCAAAGCCATTGCTTTGGGTCCGTTTGAGAACAAGTGCATAGTTCTTATTTAACATATCCAGTTGCTTCAAATGACGACCAGGAATTAAGGTCTTGTATGGCACACCGGCTTTCGAGGTAGGTCGACTGATGGTACCTTTTTGAGCATTCAAGTCTGCTGGATTCATTCTGATCAAACCACGCGTTGAATTTGCTATAAGAATGTACTCCTTACCGGCCTTAGAATAAGTCCGAATATCAATTGGATGACTCCCAGGGCCTATTTCTGCAACTGTCCTTGCTCTGATTTTCTTTCCATCCCTAAGCTCATCGATAGGCACCACAATCATTGGGGTACAGGAATAAGCAGCAAGCAAGTGGTCCTTTCCATTGATTTCATGCTTAATGAAGGTGTTGATTGGTGAGCTGGTTTCATACTGCCCATGAGCTCCATGATAGAACTCTACTCCCGTGACACTCTGCTTTTCATTAAATGGAAATGGTGCTATTCTGAAGGTAGAGGAAAATTCCTCGTTCGATAGACCTGATATATAGAGCTTGCCATCATCAAAACTCAGGTAGCGAATGGTATATACGTTTTTTGATCGTCCGCTTCTGAACTTCTCTTTTGAAGACAGTACATTTGATAGCTTCAATTGACTGAAATAGACCTCATCCAATTCAACCTCGGAGATTTCACCTGTCACATCTATCCTCATCAACAACGAGGCATCATTCACATAATTTGGATCAAAAATATCCCTCTCGTCACTGTTTTCTCCACCATAGGAAACAGTGATATATATATTCTGCGAAATGGGGTTTACTGCCATATCATGAATCAGAATGTCCTGTCTGTTCCTTCCCAAAAGCGCTCCAATTTTCTGATCAATATCTTTGATGTTGATGGCGGTGGCCTTTGCTGATTTCTGATTATCCTTGAAATCAAAAGCATAAACAGATGCCCCTTTTGAATCCCCAAGGAACAGAATGCCATTCGGACCAAAGGTTAGTTTCGACATTGACTTTATTTCAGGAGTGCCCAAAGTAAAGGCATCTTTGTAATCACTACTGATGGCATCCTCTTTAACATCAAAGGAAAACGCAAAAACAGCGCACAGACATATCAGGACAAGTTTTTTCATGGTTTTATCAGTTGTTTTGAACACTTATTTGTATAGGAATAATCACCTCAGTCAAATTTTTGGGTGTGTCTTTTGGATCATTTAAGTCAACATCAAATTTTCGTTTCAAATTGTTACCTGCCAGGTCTTCAAGCCAGGCGTTGATCACCAGATTGTATTCCTCCATCTTCCAGTTTTTATGCGGTATGAAATTCCACTTTTGTTCAGAATCTGTGATGGCGATTTCTCCCGACACAACCTCCTCTTGCTCATTGATCAACACTATGGCAGAGTTCAACAGACCAAAGTCAATAGGCTCTTTGAAGTCTATTGTCAGTGTCTCACGTGTGCCAGGGGTCGGACTCGTAATATCCCAGGTCTGCGGATCGGGAGATTGTCGATCTACACCCACCACCTCAAATTCCTTTTCGAACCCTTCGACCAATATGGCACCATTGGCATCCAGCCAATCTTTATCCACCACTAGCTTGTATCGGTTGCCTTGAACCAAGGGCAATCCAAGTTGAAGGTTAGGCTGCACCCCTCGCTTTATTCTACCCGGATCAAAGAAAATGGTGAGCCTTTTTCGTTCGGGGTCCCAAAGTTCCTCGGGCATCGTTAGAAAGGCTTCATCTTCCAGTTTTTCTTCTGGCATTTTGTACAAGCGAATATGCTTATAGGCATTGCCCATTCTCATAGGGGCTGAAAACTCAATGTAGAGTTTCAGTTGATTCATGGGGAGTTCGGAAGCTGATGGATAGACATTCTGGACGTAGGCCTTTGATTGTATCACCCTATCCGGAATGGTAATCACCGATTTAAAGTCCCTTTTTGATTGCATCAACAGACTATGACTGACGATTACTGTGTAGGAGCTACCGGGGTTAAGCCCATATTTTGGTTTGAAATGTAGCACATGGCCTTTCAATTCGAGTCCACCTATGATCTGAGGATGATCAGAGACTTCAGTCAAATCTCCAAAGTAGAAGGCAATTCCATTTTCAATTTTTTGAAAGTCAACAGTGCTTATTCCCTCAATCACTATGCTCTTTGAATCTACCGAATAGGTTATTTCCACCGTTGCACGGTCAATTGAGATAAGCGAAATAAGCGAGACTAGAATGTGAACCATGGCTGATCTTTCTTTATAGAAACTTACGCACGAGAGGAGGTAAAATCCGCAATTGAATGTTGGGTAGGCCAATTTGTGATTAATGGGAAGCCCCTATTCCTCACGCAATCCCTTTACTGGATTTTCTAAAGCAGTTTTGATCGTTTTCCCAGTCACCGCCACCAAAGTCACCATAATTACCACAAGGCTGGCCACAAAAATTGCCCATGCGGGAACCGTGGTTCTGTGGGCAAAATTATCTAGCCAGGAATCCATCAAGAAATAAACAAGGGGCACCGCCAGAACCAACGCTACAGAAATTAGTTTGCCAAATTCTTTTCCAAGCAAAGAGAAAATCACTCTTGAGGTGGCACCGAGCACTTTTCGAATCGCAAACTCCTTACTTCGCTGTTCGGTAGTAAAGGTCACCATGCCAAACAGTCCCAGTCCCGCAATCAAAATAGCCAAGGTGCTCAGTGCAGAAAAAAGATTCCCTGTCTCAATCTCACTACGATAAAGTCGGTTGAAATTATCGTCCATAAATGAGTACATCAATGGCTCAGATGGAACAAATCTATCCCAGGTTTTTTGAACCCAGTCGATAGAAGCCTTTGAATTCGAAGTGCTCATACGAATTGTCATATTCTGCATCGATGGAAAAAAGTTGACAAAAATCACCATTGGGACCACCTTCTCCTTGGCCGATTTCTGGTTAAAGTCTTTCACCACGCCAACTATCGGATGTGGAGCAGATTGCCATCCCTGCAAATACTCACCCTCAATACTCTCCATACCATAGGCCTTGAATGCGGCCTCATTGATTATAACAGCTAATGAGTCGGAGGCAAAATCCTTAGAAAAACCCCTTCCCTGAACAAACTCGAAATCGTAGGTTTCATCAAATTCAAAATCAGTAAAAATAGGCTCAACAACAAGTCGGTCGGCTATGGTCCCCGATAGTGGGTAGAGATTCACGCTCCCTATCCAACTGCCTGGCACTGTGCTTGAGGCTGAGGCCTGTTCAATCAAAGGGCTCTGCTTCAGCGCAGTTTTGAAGGCCTCGGTTTTATCATCCAGGACATTGGACCTGTCAAGCACCATCAATTTACCAGTAAAGCCCTTGTCCTTATTCTTCATATAATTCACCTGATTGTAGATGGTGAAAGTCGCAATCACCAAACCTATTGAAGTACAGAATTGCACTATGGTCAGGGCATTTCTCAATGCAGACTTCTTTCCTTGGGCACCACCACCTGCCTTAAGTACTTTGAGGGGTTGAAAGCGTGAGAGGTAAAATGCAGGGTATGCACCGGATAGGGTGCCAAGAAACAGAATGAAAACCGCTCCCAGCCCAAACCACCAAGGTGATATTTCAGGGTCGGCAATGCGATTACCCACCATATCATTGAGATATGGAAAAGTTAATATGGTAACCACAACGGCTAATAATGTAGCAATCACACAGGTGAGCACTGATTCGAGGATAAACTGACTGACCAGTTGCTTCCGCCTTGCCCCCAGTGCCTTCTTGACACCTACTTCCTTTGCCCTCTTGGTAGCCTTGGCGGTCGACAAATTAACAAAGTTGATGGAAGCCAAGAACAACACCAGCATTGCCACGATTAGAAACAGGCGTACATAAGCCATATCACCCCCAGATTCAAACTCAGAAGCATTATTGGAGTTTAAATGAATGGATTCGAGTGGTTGAAGCGAAGTATTTGACGCATTCCCAGCTTCTTTCCATTCGGCATAACTCAACCCATTGAAGCTGCGTCCTTGCTGATATCTGTCCATTGAAGCCTGAAGTCGCGTTTGTAAGGCAGTGGTCGACACATTCTCTTTCAAAAGCAGATAAGTGTACACCCTGGTCCAGGTCCAACTTTGATCTTTACTCGTACTGTGAGATTGAAAATTCGCAATCAGATCAAAATGAAAGTGTGAGTTGGACGGAATGTCCTCAATCACCTGTTTCACAGTATATTGACCTCTTCCTGCAATATCAAGTGTCTCTCCAATGGGATTCTGATTTCGGAAATACTTTTTGGCGGTTGATGCTGTTAATACAACATCATAAGGATCTGAAAAGGGAATACTGCTCCCATCCAAGGTTTTAAAGCTAAAAACATTGAAGAAGTCTGAGTCAGCAAAAAACAATTTGGGTTCCAGAAACTGTACTTCACCGTGTGAAACCAAAGGATCCGGATCAAGTACATTTTTGCCGGCCAGAATCCGTACGGCATATTCTACCTCGGGATAGTTGGTTCGAATGTCCGCTGCCATACCCGGACCGGACCTGGCCCAAGTCAGGCTATTGGTCGGATTAATAGACTGGTAGAGCACCCTATAGATTCTGTCACTCTTTTCGTGAAACTTATCATATTCAAGTTCTGATTTAACATATAGGCTTATCAGTAAGAAGGCTGAGATGCCTATTCCTAGTCCAATAGTGTTAACAAGGGAATAGCGCTTCTCCCTAATAAAAGACCGCATGAAAATTTTGAGGCTGTTACGAATCATCTGATTGATTTGGTATTGTGATGTATGTATTTACTCATGCCAATTAGTGAAAGCTGCCTAAAATTGACTGTCAGGAAGTTTAGTGACGAATGGGAAGCCTATTTTGCCCTTATCTTTCCCTTATTTTGTCAGGACCTTTTGGACCTTGGTTTCGAGGTTAATCTGATAAATTTTTGAAGGCGCTCCATTTTGCCTTGACATAAATATCACCGATGATCCATCAACTGAGAATGAGGGCATGGCACTATTCTCGGTATTATGAGTGATCTGCTTTAGACCGGACCCATCCACGTTGATCAAATAAATTTCATTAGAACCTGAACGGCCAGAGGTAAATACTATGGTCTTTCCATCAGACGACCAGCTTCCCCAGGCATCATACCCCTTACTGTAGGTCAAACGTCTGACATCATTAAACTGCCTATCAGCCACCATTAACTCGACATCACCATCAAAAACAGTAGAAAAGAGAATCATCTCGCCATCAGGTGAGGGTACCGGGTAAATCACACGGTCCAGTTTTGTCGTGAGCATAACCGGATCTTCTGAGCTTTCAAACCTCTTCTCATATATCCTTACGGCACCTGAGCGATTGGATGCAAACAGAACTTCATTACCAACGCCCCATTTGGAGATGTCATCAGCTGAATCACTATCCGTAAGCCTGTGCTCCTTTTTCGTTTGAATATCATAGACATAAATATCAACGTTTCCCTCGCGAAAGGATTCGTATGACAAAAAACGGCCGTCCTTTGACCAGGCAGGATGACTACTCAGCACTTCCGGGGGACTTATTCGTGAAAAGGAGCCGTTTTCGCTAATTATGAAGACAGCCGGTTTACCTTCCAAATTAGAATCAAAAGCAACCGTTCCCTGCACAGAAACTGCCGGGTGGAAGAATGAAGCCTTAGCATCTTGACTCTTCAGCGCTGTCAAGGAAATTTCAAGGACAAGCACAAACAAAAAAGCCGAACGGCACAATTTCAGAAACAAATTCATCTCTTAGTTCTCTTTTAAAAATCAAGTATAACAATTAAATGGACCTCTCTTAGTTAACAAAATGTTAAGGCAAAGATCATGGCCTCCAGGCATAGCCAATTTTAAAGAACAAAGTCTGGTTCAATTGCGTTAATGCCTGTTCTCTAAAGTCCCGGTTTGTCCAGCCCTGATGATTATCGACATAGCCAAGAAATATGACTGACTGTGGGTTCAATTTGTATGATAAGAGGACTTGGGCAAATACCCTCTGATCCACTCGGTTTACGGTATTGTCATTGAATAAACCAGGATTTCTGCCAGTGTACCTATATTGCAAAACAACCCTTAAGAAGGTTCTGACATTAAAATTATAGGACAAGGAAGCCTGAGAAATATTGGCATTAAAGATCTTGTTGCCGTTCAGATGCAGCTTAAGCAATCGATGGTTGATCGACATATCGATATGTCGTCCTATACGGATATCTGTCTCAAGTTTGAATTGAAAATTATCAGCCTTTCTTCCATTCTCGAAATCCACTGCAGGACCTATATTAAAGAAGCCATTGAAGCCCAACCCTCCAAGCGGTTGAATATCGAATCCTCCCCAAAGTCTTACCATCTCATAAGTAACACCTTCATAGCGTTGCCAATTGATGTCCGGATTTAACCAAATATTACTTTGCCATGGACCTTTAAAGTTCGGATTAATCCAAAAGCCACTTTGATCAAGTTCGCCATTGATTGATTCCCGTTTAAAACCTCCTGCACTCACAGTGATGTTGTTATACCATGACCCATCCTCGGGCCAAAAAGCGCGCTCAACATTGAACCGATATCTTCTGTAATCTACCTGCGGCACAAACCCAGCGTCTGCTCTGAATCCTGAACCTCTGCTTTCAAAAATACCGTCAATCTCCCAGTTCCGCGTGCTATAGTTGACAAATGCGCTAATGGCATTACCACCAAAGTCTCCTGAAGGTTGTGAAAATTGAGTCGCCATAGGATTAGGGTACCGCGTTTCTGAATGAGTGTACTGCAATCTTATAGTCAGAGGATCGGAGGGCCTTAAGAAGGCATCAATGCTGACAAGGCGATTGTGATAATCAGTCCCTTCACGACCAGTGTACATAACACCTATATTCGAATTAACACCAATATCGCGCCTAAATCTGCCCACAACGGTAGTCACTTCGTCTTCTATGGTAGTGGAATTCGAGTTGCGAAATCCTGGGAGAATCAAGCTATTGAACCTGTCCTTGGTAGCCAGAAGGCCCACGGCATTCTTGGAAACCTTACCTGTCACCTTTGCTCCAAAAGTAGGATCAACAATGGTTCTGCTAAAGAATACTGGCAAAGGCGTATTAAAAAAATCTGCCCCTTCTAAAAAGAATGGCCGCTTTTCAGGAAACTGAAGTGCAAACCTGTTGTTGATATCTAATTGTGCGGCATCAGCCTCCACTTGAGAAAAATCCGGATTTATGGTGGCATTCAATGTGAGGTCTGTCGTGATCCCCCACCTCACGTCAAAACCCACGTTGGTCTTATATTCTCCTTTACTCAAGTCTCCCTCGGGAAAACCTTGCCTTTCATCAGTCCTGCTGGTAGTTAATGTTGGAATCAATTCCAGGTTTCTTCCAGGCTTAATTCCCTTTAGGCCAGCAATCAGATTACCTTGACAAAGGGTGCAACTATTACCCAGATCAAGTGGGTTTGACCTAAGTAATTTTTCCAAACTTCTTGGATAAACCCGAATGGCAAAAAATCTCCAGGATTGAACATCATCAGTACTGGGAAAGCGCAAAGACTTAAACGGAATGACGGCTTCTACAATGTACCCCTCATCCGTAATTCTGCCAGCGGATTTCCAAATGGCATCCCAGGAAGTATCCACCTCTCCTTCTTGTTCATCAAAAACACCATCTTGCTGAACTCCAAGTGGATTTATTGAAAATGAAAATGCTCTTCGGGAATCGTTGAATGGGTCAAGGAACAGGCTAACAAAATCATTGTCATCCAATTTATCCCTGTCATTAATAATCGCTCTGATCTGCTTTGGATTTGGATCAAATGCCTGAAACGAGAAATAGAGATTCTCATCGTCAAAAGCAATCCTCAGATCAGTGCTCACCTCTGAAGGCAAGTTGTTACCAGGGCTTGTTTCCCAACCCAGCGGTATTTTTTGTGCCGTTTGCCAAAATGATTCATTTAAAAACCCATCTATCTTGACTTCGCTTTCTGTTGTTCTTTTTACATCGAAAGTTTTTTGGGCATGTAACTGATTTGTGATCAATAACACGACCACCATAATCAGTTGTTTTGAGTTTTTGACCTTCATATCAACTAATTTTTTAGTGAAACTAGTTGGACAAGGCCTGGTCTAGAATTTAAATGTGGTAATCAGGAAGGAATGGTATGTAAAGGAAGTTGTGAGCTTTGAGCTTTGAGCCTAAGCTCGTCACTGGCAACTCACAGCTCGTTTATCCAAGAAATTCGTCAATCTTCTCTTTGTACACTCTTCCAGAGATAAGTTTTTTCCCATTCTTGAGCGTAAAGCTGTACTCATTCTTGGACAAGTATTTTGTGGACTTAATATAACGTTTGTTGATAATCAGGGAGCGATGCACTCGAATAAACGAACGAGGAGATAGTTGTTGCTCTAACTCGTTCATGGTAATTCGATACAGGTGTTTCTCTTCTTCAAGGTGCAAGGTCACATAGTTGCCGGAGGCCTCAACATAATAGACCTCTTCCACAGCGATAAACTTGTCTCTGCCTTTGTACTTAACTGTAAATATTTCCAGAAAAGAGGTTTGATCACGCTGATACAGCTTTACCAGATCAACGAGTTTCTTATTGAAATCCTTGGTATGTCTTAATTTGATTTGATCCCGGCCTCTTGTCAATGCTGCATCAAATCGTTCTCTATCAAAAGGCTTTAATAAATAATCCACTGCGCAAACGTCAAAAGCTTTCAGCGCATACTGGTCATAGGCAGTGGCGAAAATAAAATGAGGAGGCATCTCCATCCGCACCCTGGAAACCACAGAAAACCCATCCATATCCGGCATTTGGATATCCAGAAACACAAGGTCCGGGGCCATTCGCTCTATCTCTTGGATAGCATCCTTGGCATTATTGCATTCTCCAATGATTCGGATGTCCTCATGATTCTCAAGAAGTTTTACCACCCTCTTTCGGGCTGGAAGTTCGTCATCTACTATAAGAACGGTGATCATCATTCGATTTCCTTCTTTATATATGGTATTTCTATTTCAGCCACAGCTCCATTCTTTTCACCCTCTCCTATGTTGAAATGATAATCTTCATTGTACAGTCTTGCGAGGCGATCGCCTACGTTCTTAATACCTATTCCAAAGTTCTTCTGACCGGAATTCCCAAAGCCCTGTCCGTTATCTGAAACGATTAGAGCAATCCTGTTTTTCCCGTTGCCATTGGATATCATACGCGTTTCTATTCTGATTTTACCCCGGTCCGTCATTTTAGAAACACCATGTTTGATAGAATTCTCGACCAATGGTTGCAAAATCAGGCTCGGTACACGCGCATCAAGCGTAGCTTCTGCGATTTCAAACTCTACTTCCAATTGCTCGGCAAATCTTACCTGCTCAATTTCCAGATAGTCTTGAATGTACTTAAGTTCCTGTTCCAAAGAAATCGTCTGCTCCTGCTCATTTTCAAGAATAGTCCTAAACAGAGAACCTAATCTGGTTAACATCTTCTGAGCTCCCTCTTTATTATAATCTATCATGGAAGAGATGGCGTGCAGTGTGTTGAATAAAAAGTGTGGGTGCAGCTTCATTTTCAGGGCATACAATTGGGCGTTGTTCAACTCTTTCTGCTTCTGCACATAGCGCTGATAGTAGTCGAAGAACATAAAAATGCCCATGAAAAAGACTAGTTGAACTAAACTTGAGAATACTCCCACTCCAAGTAC
>JAJCYM010000006.1 GCA_029262895.1 Roseivirga sp. | reverse complement strand
GCCCCTTTGTCTTTAGGCTTTCCTTCCACTGAAAGGAATTTTGAACTATTTGTAGAACCAAACCCCAAAACATCCATCCCAACCGTGGCCTCCAGGATATAAGGGCTCTTGAGTAGTTCGTTTCTATAAGTTGAAATCTGCTTTGCTACCTCATCAGAGTTGTTTGGAACAATGATAATATTGTCCTTCTGGTAGCCCAGATCCATTTCATTCACAAACTTGGTTTGCCTGACAATCAGGATCACAGAGGAAATCAAAATAAGGGTAATCAACAGTTGAACACCCACGAGTAACCTACGTAACCCATTACCTCTAAGCATGGAATCGCTTCTCCCATTTTTCAAAGAATCAGAAGCAGAAAAGCTACTTTGAACTAGTGCCGGGTACAATCCGGAAATTATACTAACCCCGAATATGATTGCCAACAATGCTTTGAAATAGATTGGATTTTCGGTTAATGAATAACGCATTGTTTTGTCCATCAACTGTTCAAAGAAGGGCATTGACAAATCCGTGATCAATATTGAAAACAGGGCTGCTATCAAAGTTGTGATCATGGCTTCTCCCAAAAACTGTAGAATCAACTGAGAACGAAATGCTCCAAACGTTTTACGCACCCCAATTTCTTTGCTTCTACTTATCGATTTTGCCGTTGTAGCATTGATATAATTCATACAGGCTATCAGTAGTATGAACAGACCAATGGCTCCAAGGACAAGCGTATTTCGCTTATTGCCTTTTCTATATCCCTCATCAAAAGTGACATGATTAGATCCAAAATAGATGTCACTTATTGGTTGAAATGAATACTCCTCTCTTTTTAAAGATTCAAGTGTTTCCGGGTTTTCAGCATACAATTTGTTGTAGTAGTCCTTTATGTTAGCCGAGATGGTCTCCGGGCTGGTTCCCTCTGCTAGTTTGTAATATCCATACATAGAATAGCCCCAAACTCTTCTCATAATGACAGGGCCTCTGTCATCCTGAAGTTCAAAGGGCATCAAAAATTCGAAATCCAAAAACGAGTTCTTAGGATCCCTCATTACTCCTTTCACTTGGAGGGTGAATTCAAATGGACCTGAAAATTTGACAAACTCACCCATTGGATCCGCCTCGTTGAATATTCTTTTGGCTGTTGACTCTGTAATGATTAGTCCCTTTGGGTCACTTAATGCAGTCGACTTATCACCCTGCAATAGATCAAATGAAAAGTATTCGAAGAAGTCTTGTTCAGCAAATACCATCTTTCGGGATTTGAAGCTCACCTCCTCGTAATCGACCACAAGCGGTCCGTGATCATAATCTCTTAAGAGCATATGATCTTCAATTCCACTAACATTTTCTGCAATCTCATCGAGTACTTTAATCGAGACAATGCCATTTGTACTTGAGGTTCCATCACCAGACTGTTCATTCAGTAGAAATCGATAAGATTCATTCTCATGAAAGGAATCATGGCTAAACTCGTTCTCCAAGTGTAGGAATATCAGCGAAAAGCAAGCGATACCTAAAGCCAGTCCAGCGACATTTAAACTAGAGTGTACTTTGTTTCTTGCCAGGTTTCGGTATGCAGTTTTTATGTAGTTTTTGAGCATTATCTTTTGTTATTCGTATCTCAAACTTTTAATAGGATTTCTTCTTGATGCCTTAATCGCTTGATTATTGGTTGTTAAAAGCGCAATAAAAGTGATTAACAAAGCGGACAACACGAAAGGCAAGACGCCCAAATTGATGCGGTAGGCAAAGTCGTCTAACCAGCTTGTCATCAGCCAGAAAGACACGGGAATGCTCACTAGCAATGAAATCAAAATGAGCTTAATAAAGTGCTGGTTAATCATAAGAGCAATCCCTCCTACTGAAGCACCAAGCACCTTTCGGATACCTATTTCTTTTACCCTCAATTCAATAAAGTAGCTCACCAAGCCATATAAACCCATGCATGAAATAATGATGCTCAAGAGGGAGAAAATAGTGACAATGGTGAGGAACTTCTGCTCAGCTTCGTATTGTCGGGCAAACCATTCATTGACGAAGTAGTATTCAAATGGGTATTTATCTTCCACTGAAGAATAGGTCTTATCGATATGGGCTATAACCTCACTTACATTATTTCCTGAAACCCTCACCGCCAGGCTGGAGGCAGTCTCATCTATAACCATCACCATCGGGTCAATACTGTTACGATTTGGCCCAAAGTAGTTGAAGTCTTTGGTTACTCCGATAACCGGAATTTCAGGTCTATTCTCACCGAATTGGACGGTTTTACCAACAGCATTCTCCCATCCCAGGAATTTGGCCATGGACTCATTGATTATTACTGCGTTTCTATCTATTGTTAGGTTTTCATCAAAAGCTCTTCCCTGGGCCATCTCTATTCCATAGACATCGATAAAGTCATTGTCCACCCTGAAATACCGAATATCAATAGGGTCAGAGAACTCTTCTGGAATTACCGTAGTGCCGTAGGTTCCGCCCCCTATGGTGGCAGGACAAACGGAGGTATTGAGAATATCCGGATGCTTTTCCAGTTCTTGCTGAATAATCTCCGCCTTCTGGCTGGCTTGGTTTTTTAATTCGACAACTACAACCTGCTCACTGTCCAAACCAACATCCAGATTTATTAAAAAATTGTTTTGATCGTAAACCACTATTGCCGCTGTAATCATCAGTGTAGCCAAAAAGAACTGAAACACAATCATTCCCTTTCTTAGCGTTCCCCCTTGAAACACACTGCCTTTGCCCGCCTTTAGGACGGTTGCCGGTTTAAACGAGGACAATAGAAGTGCAGGGTAAGCACCGGAAATCAGACTGGTAGCTCCGATGATGCCCAATATTGATAATATTATGTCGGACTGAAACAGCAGACTATTGGTAAGATGCTTACCGGCAATCTCGTTGAAGTATGGAATACTCAAGTCTACAATGAGTATCGCAAGCAGGCCCGATATGAAAGTAATCATTAGAGCCTCTCCGACAAATTGTACAAAAAGCTGCCCTCGATTTGCGCCTAACACCTTTCTCACACCCACCTCCAATGCTCTTCGCATTGCCTTCGAGGTACTGATGTTGATGTAGTTCACCGCAGCAATTAAAAGCACGAACACGGCAACAAAGTTGAAAATGATTACAAACGACTGACTTCCAATCCTCAGGTTAAAATTCCCAAATTGAATGTCATCCGAACCAAGATACACATCCGGAAAATGCTGCAAATAGAGCCTATAATCATCTTTGCGCTCTGGTAAATGCGTAGCCAACATATCCGCCATTTTCGCTTCAACCGTAGCGATGTCAAAGCCCTGTTCCATTTCGACATAGGTATTCATGGTCTGGGATATCCAGTTATTTAGGAACCCAAAGTTCAAATTACCATCACCAGATAGTGTGGAAGACCATGAAATGAGGGCCTGAAACTGTATGTGAGAATTTCGAGGTACGTCTGCTGCTATACCGGTGACCATAAACTTGAGACCAAAAATCTCAACCAACTCTCCCATTGGGTTTTTATTCCCAAAAATTTTATCTGCTAAAGAGCGGGTAAGCACAATTGACTTAGTTTGAGCCAATAGACTCTTAGGGTTTCCCTCCAAAAGTTCGAAATCAAAAACTTCGAAAAAATTGCTATCAGCAAGGGCAATGAATTCTTCTTTGATATTGATTTCGTTGTAAGTGATTACCTGTTCATCATACCAAGGCTGAAACCTGACGAATGCCTTGACTTCGGGAAAGTCGGTAAGCATTTGTGGTCCCATAAGCCCAGATGATTCGGCCGTTTTACTCACTACACCAGCATCATTGGTATAAAATTTATTGATGCGATAAATGTTGTCTGCTTTTGAGTGAAAATCATCGAAAGAATACTCGTCCATCACCAGAATCAGCGCCATAATAGTACAGGCCAAACCAAGCGAAAGTCCCAAAACATTGACCAGTAAATAGGTTTTGAACTTGAGTAAGCTGCGAAATGTTATTTTCAGATAATTTTTGAGCATAACCTTTAAATTTTATCGTGACAATTAGTCCACATTAAGTACCAGAATCACAAAGTATTGATTTTCATAAAGTTAGACTCTTTCATTTTGGTGTAGTTACCTTATTCTGTCCACGGTTAAAACAGCACTGCCCATTTATGGGCACTTTTCAATAACTTGACTGCACCAATTTGTAGTACTATTGCACTTTCACGATTGGTATGGTAATGGCCATTATTCAGGTATGAAGGAAAAAGGAAGAATTCTTATAGTCGATGATGACAACTACGTGATGCTCTCCATCAGAATTATGTTGGAACAGCATTATGAAGATGTCAGGGGAATCAATAACCCTCTTCAGATTGAATCGGCTCTTACAGAAAATCACTATGATGTAGTAATCCTTGATATGAACTTCAAGGCCGGAGAAACAAGTGGTACAGACGGACTCCAATACCTGCGTAAAGTCAAAGAGCTATCCCCCACTACTAGTGTGGTTTTTATTACGGCCTATGGAGAAATCAACCTTGCCGTGGAAGCGATCAAAGAAGGTGCCTTCGATTTCATCGTGAAACCATGGCAAAATGAAAAGCTTCTAACCACCGTCAGCGCGGCCTTCCAATTAAACCGATCGGCCAAAAAGATTCAGGCATTAACTTCAAAACAGACCGTTTTAAACTCTATGCTTGATGCCCCATTTGCTGAAATCATAGGAGATTCAGAGGCCATCCAAAGGGTTTTTGATCAAATAGAAAAGGTAGCCAAGACTGACGCCAATGTGTTGATCACTGGAGAAAACGGTACCGGAAAGGAGCTTGTAGCACGTGCCATCCATAGGGCTTCACAACGATCAGAAGAGGTGTTCGTCAGTGTGGACATGGGCGCAATCACAGAAACACTTTTTGAAAGTGAACTTTTTGGCCATAAAAAGGGTGCTTTTACTGATGCTAAAACCGACCGCATCGGCAAGTTTGAGGCAGCTAATGGCGGAACCATATTTCTCGATGAAATTGGTAACCTCATTTCACCGCTTCAGGCCAAATTACTGCGTGTTATTCAAGACCATAAAGTCACACCAGTCGGGTCAAATGATTTGAGGGACATTGATGCCAGACTAATTTGCGCTACTAATGCTAATCTAC
>JAJCYM010000005.1 GCA_029262895.1 Roseivirga sp. | reverse complement strand
GAGTTTTGATCTTTATGCTTTTCATGACCTTGTTGTTTTTGTTTTGACCTTTTAATTTTTTTAAGACCTGCCAACATTTATCCAATCGCCATGCCAATATTTGTAAATAACTAAAAATCAATAAGTTAAAATGAGATTGGGGGGAAAATAGGTAAAAATGTGTTACGAAAACGTACACCTTTAGATCAATTTCAGCACAGTCACCTGCTGAATCGGGAAAATCGACTACTGATTCGGTCAAATCCATGGTGTGACTCGGACTACGGGCCTGGAGAAATGTTCTTCTATGCCCGTTTTTATAAAACCCGGGTTAGAAAAGGCGACCAAATTCGGTCGCCTATGCATTTCGAGCAGCTTAATAACTATTCGTACCTAAGGGATTTGATAGGGTTGGTGCTGGCAGCTTTGAATGCTCGATAGCTTACGGAGAGTGAGCTAATTGTCAAAGTAATGACCAATGCCAATACAAAGATCACAGGACCAATTCCTATGGAATATTGAAAACCTTCGAGCCATATCTTGGATCCCATATAGCCTACCGGAGCAGCCACTAAAAAGGCGATAAGGATTACCCAGAGAAATTTCCTGGACAAAAGAATCATCAATCCACTCACGTTTGCTCCTATCACCTTGCGAATTCCAATTTCTTTGGTACGCTGTTGAGCGATAAAGCTGATCAGACTATATAAGCCCAGACAACCTATTATCAATGCTATTGCGGTCATGAAATTGATAAAGCGGAAAATCACCTCATCCAATATATAGTCCTTTGATAGTTCTTCTTCATAACCAGCATAGCTGGGAACATATTCCGGATTTATTGAGGTAGACAGGGTTTCAAAATGCTCAGCCACTTTGGCATAGCTTCCTGGCTTATACTTTATAAAGCCCTGCTGATACCCTTCAAAATCACCTTCAATCACAGCTGGTCTAATCAATGATTTTAAGCCTGCACTATGAAAATTCTCCACAACTCCAATAATCCTTCCAGGCCTTTCGTTGACAGTGATCGGATAGTTGAGAGCATCCTCATTGCTGGAAAGGCCAAGCTCTTGAACGAGTTTTTCATTCACTATCACTTTTTGAAGAGTATCGGAGAGGTAATTGGATGGGGTAAACCAACTGCCCGCTATGATATCCAATTTGAATAAATCCTTATAGTCGATATCGACATGCTTGTAGTCGCTGTTGATCTCTTTCTTCTCCGGATCTTTAGGGTCTACAACGGTAGTTCCCCAAGAGAATATGGCATTGGGGCCTCCAGTACCGAAAGAGATCATTTCTACATTTGGATCGCTCAAAAGCTCTTGCTTCACTCTATTGATATTTTCAGGGGTACTTTCAAAGAAATGGTCGAAGGTCATGATGTTCTTCGTTTCAAAACCCAGGTCTTTGTTCTTTATATAAGAGAACTGACCATTGAAGACTAAGAGAATGATGACAAGGATTTGCGAAAACACGAATTGAACACCGAGGAGAATGTTGGGTACCAATGATTTTGAAGATTGCAATTTGGACGAAGTGCCTCTTAAGGTTTCAGCAGGTTTGAAACGTATTAGTTTAATTACAGGGTAGAGCCCTGCAATAATGGTAATGAGAATAACTATCAAAAGAGCAAAAATGAAGGCGTTGGTCTCAAGGGCGAAGTCAAGAGAGACCAGACTTAGGTGAGCGTTGATTTGATTCAATCCTATTTCGGCCAGCCAAAGCGCAATAAAACCACCTATTGTGGTGATAAGGCCTAACTCTATAAAAAATTGAAACATCAGATGTTTTCTACTACTACCAAGTATTTTTTTGACCCCTACTTCCTTCGCCCGCTTCATAGCCATGGCAGTAGATAGGTTCACAAAATTGATGCAGCATGCAATTAGAATAATGGCTCCAATGATTATGAGTCCGTAGATGGTTTCAGCAGGAATTGTATAGTTCATGGCATTACCATAGCGATCATCGGTGTGAAGCTCCTTAAGAGGTAATAGATTAAAGCTTGTGGTTTCATGATATCTCTCATCCAGATATTTTGTGACAACCTGATCAAACTGTTTTTCCAAATTGGCAGGATCGACAGCATCAGGAAGCAATACCCAGGTGATACCAATGGAGTTCGATCCCCAGTTATCGGCAACAAAGTAGCGTTGAATCTGATTCAACATTTCAGAATTGACGAGCATATGAAAAGGCAGATTAGTATTTCTCCTTCGATCCTTGATTACCCCACTTACAATACCTTTATCTCTATGCTCAAAATCTATGATTTGACCAATTGGGTCATTGTTTCCAAAAAGCTTAGCTGCCGTTGATTCAGTGAGAATCACCGCCTTTGGATCATCCAATGCAGTTTCGGCATTACCGAGGAGCCAGTCGAATTGAAACAGTTTTAAAAACTCAGGATTGGCATAGAGTACTCCTTCCTGTCTGAACTTGTCATCTTCTATATACAGAGTCGAGGCTACGGGACCCAAAGTTCGCCCAACATTTTCTACCTGGGGGTAATCATCCCTCAAAGCGTGATGAAGCGGTTCCGGTGTCTGCGCATATCGGGCAATTCCCCGTTCGTCTTGAACATGGTAATTGACTCTATAAATGCGATCGGCTTTTGGCTGATTATGATCAAAGGTATATTGATAGGTAATCACGCTGAAAACAGTGATACTACAGGCAATCCCTATGGTTAGGCTCAATACATTAATGGCCGAATTGGTGCGATTCCTGAAAATATTTCTGAATGAAGTTTTTAGAAGTACTTTAAACATAACCCTAGACTTTAATTTACACCCTAAATGCCAATTTCGATGCCACTTGTCATAAGCGCTTGTTAAATAAGGAGTTATATAAACTCCATAAATTTAAACCCTTCAGACTGTTTCGAGATGAAACAAAAAAGTGTTCCAGATGGGAACAATTCATTGAGGGAAATTTGGTAGTTGCTCTACTCATACCTTAAGGAGTCTACAGGATTTTTTTGTGCCGCACGAATGGTCTGAGTGGCAGCGGTCAAAAGTGCAATAAGCAAAGCCATTCCTCCTGCAAAAAGGAACGCCCACCACTGAATACCAATGCTATAGGTATAATTGCCCAGCCAGGCATCGCTAAATGCGTAGGCGGCAGGCCAGGCGAGAATGTTGGCAATGATTATTAACACCAGGAACTGTTTGGTTAGAATGAAGGTGATATTTCCAGTACCTGCACCGAGCACCTTTCTAATTCCAATTTCTTTAGTTCGTTGATGAGCGTTAAAGGAAACCAAACCGAAAATACCGAGACATGCAATGAAAATTGCCATACCCGTTGCAATTGTAAAGAGGTTCAGGAATTTCTCTTCATCTCCATAGAGAGATCGTAAATCTTCACTGATAATTGAATAGCGAAACCCCCTTCTTGGATCAAAATCGACCCAGGCCGCTTCTATATAATCTATTGTTTCAGACATGTCTGCTGAACTGATGTTCAGGGTGACGTAGGTGTTAGCATTTTGAGTGGGTATAAATACCATGGGTTTGATTTTGCTATAGAGTGATTCAAAATGAAAATCTTCAGTGACTCCAATAACATAGCCGGTGGCTCCTTCCCATTTAAAGTATCGCCCGAGCACGTCCTTATTCGCAAATAGTTTTACGGCTGCCTCATTCACAATAATCGCATCATCAAGATCAGTCGTTTGCCCTTCGTAAAAGAATCTTCCTTCTTTGAGTTTGACACCCATCTTATTCAAAAAACCTGGTTGCATGTAAATGGTAGATAGTGTGAGTCTGTCCATGGTTGAATCAGGTTCATAAAAGTCAAAAACACTTTGGTTATTGATACCACGACCGACTTGTCTGTGTGACGTAACAATATTGCTGATGGATGGATTCTTATCTAACTCAGCTTTCAATACCTCGAAGGTGGATTGATTATGCGAATTTTGAAGAGAAAATGTAATGGTCGTTTCGGTGTTCAGACCGTAAGACTTATTTCTTAGGAAATTCCATTGGTTGTTGACCATTATGGATCCAATGATCAGGAAAATCGAAATACCGAATTGGACAATCAACATGATTTTTCGAAACCCAAGAAGAGATCTTCCGCTACTTTTCCTTCCCTGCAACGCCTCAATTGATTTAAATGAGGAGAGGTAAAATGCCGGGTATATACTGGAAAGGGCGCCAACCGACAATGAAGAAAGGAGATAAATTAATAATCGATACGGATTTTCAAGAAACCCAATTCTTAGTGTCTTCCCGGCAAGGTCATTGAAGTAGGGGGTAATCATTTCTGCAATAAATCCACCCAGCAGTGTGGCTATCAGGGTGACAAGTAATGCTTCTGACACATACTGCTTTACCAAACTACCTTTTGTTGCCCCAAGCGTTTTTAAGATACCTACTTCCTTCGATCTTCTTGAGGCGATTGCAGTGGCCATGTTGATGTAGTTAACTGCGGCTATGAATATAATGGCCAGACCAATAATGGAGAACACATATACATTTTGCCTGCTTCCATTAGCTTCTAGTTCACTATTTAAGTTAGACTCGAGATGAATTTCCGTAAGTTTTCGAGTGAAATAGGTAAGCCAGGTAGTGCTTTCGCCAACGTATTTGTTGATCAAATCCGGAAAGCTATTGTTTAATGCAGTTAAGTCATATTGGGGTGAAACTTTGATGTAGGTATAGCCTGAGTCCCAGCCCCATGAGCGCGTCATCCCTTCTGAAATATGTTGCATGCCCGTTTTTATACCAATTAAAAAGTCCATATGGAAGTGACTATTCACGGGCATGTCTTTTATGACCCCAACCACAGAAAGACCAATATTCCGGCCAGTATAGAGTTGGTTAAGCGTCAATACCTGACCGATAGGGTCGTTGTCACCAAAATATTTTTCCGCAATAGATTCGGTGACAATGACTGTGTTGACGTCATTTAGCGAAGCAGGGGTACCATTGACGAATTCGAAACTGAATACATCAAAAAACTCTTCGTCCACTACATGAATCCGACTTTCATAGACACGATTTCCACTATAGACAATGTCTGTAGTCTGAGGTCTTGAAAAAAAAGTGACCTTTTGAAGGTCAGGATATTCAGTACGAAGTGCTGGTGCCAGAGCGAAGGTAGTGCTGGCAATAACTTTTACATCATCGCCCAATGGAACCGTCTCTGAAACCCTATAAATGTTCTCCGCACTAGAATGAAATTTATCATAGCTGAGTTCATGGGTGACATAGATAACAATTAATAATACACTTGTGAGTCCCAGCGTAAGTCCAAGAATATTAATGGCGGAATAGGTGCCATTTCTTTTGAGATTTCGAAATGCAAGTTTTAGCTGATTCTTTATCATAGTCTTAAGGTTAGTCGTATTTAAGAGTTTCTACAGGGTTTGTTCTTGCCGTTTTCACTGATTGAATACCAATGGTGAGGACCGCAACGACCAATGCTGCTAACCCGGCTAAAATGAAAAGTTCAAATCCAATTTCAATTCGATATTCAAATGATTGCAACCATTCTTGCATGAAGTAATAGGCAAGCGGAGAAGCCACGAGAGTGGAGATGATGATGATATAGACAAACTCTTTAGACACAAGTCCAACGATATCACTGATGTTAGCACCAAGTACTTTTCGAATGCTGATTTCTTTGATCTTTTGTTGAAGAACAAAAGCGGCTAATCCAAAGAGTCCAATACAGGCAATTACTATGGTCAGCACTGAAAAAGTAAAATATACCTCACTCTTCTTTGTCTCGGCCTGATATACAGCCTCAAAGCGTTGGTCTAAGAAGTATGCACCATATGGGCGATTTTTTTCAATGCTCTCATAGATGCCTTGAATTTGGTTCAAAGTAGCCTCTGCATCATTCACGGATAATTTGGCAAACAAATACTGTGCACCCCAGTCGTAGTTAGGTTTTAAGAAGAAAGCAAACGGTTTTACTGGTTCATATAAACTAAGCATGTTGAAATCCTCAACTACACCAATGATGGAGAATTCCTTGAGTCCTTCTCCATCGCCAACGTCCATCGAGAGCTTCTTCCCTAAAGGATCAGACCAGCCATATTTTTTTACCAAAGTTTCATTTACAATAATTGACATCTGGTCGGTTGCTAATTCTTTTGAGAAATTGCGTCCGTTGAGCAATGTAAACTCCATAGTAGAGAGGTAGTCAGTGTCAATGGACGCCATGCTCACAATGTCTTTGTGTACTTCATTATTCTCGTCCTCTATTGTAAATGTTGCGCCATTATCACCTCCAGCTGGGATTAAATTGGTGGCAGTTACGGCATTGACATTCGGCAAGGATTGAATGGCACTCTTCATCACTTCTGAAGTATCGGAACTAGCTAATCTTATGGCTAAGACTTGTTCTGAATTATATCCCAAGTCTTTTTCTAACAAGAATTTGCCTTGTTTGTGGACAACCAATGTTGAAACGATTAGTCCAATGGAAATTATGAATTGTAGTGATACTAAAATTCGCCTCACATTGGTGTTGGCTTTACCACCAGAGCTGGCACCTTTCAGTACTCTGGTTGGTTTGAATGATGAAATGTAAAATGCAGGATAAAGGCCAGATACTACACCCAAAACAAGACCAAAAGTGATCATTGTCAAAAACAGACCACTATTTTCAATTAATCCAACCTCTACTGTTTTGCCAGTTAGGTCATTAAAAATTACCGTACACATTTCTGCCAAAAAGCCTCCAATCAGGATGGCTCCTGTACATAAGATCACAGATTCTATAAGCAGCTGCATGATCAAATGAGATTTTTTTGCACCTATTACCTTTCTCATCCCAATTTCCTTGACCCTTCCTAGCGATCGTGCTGTTGCCAGGTTCATATAATTAATGGAAGCGATGAGAAGAATGAAAAAAGCGATGAGTCCAAATGAGATCAGTGACGCTTTGCTTCCTCCCCCTTGCTGATCTGGAGAGGGAGACAGCCATATATCGGTTATGGGATAGAGTTTCACTGCAACGGATGAACCTTCTGGAAGTGTAGGTAAAATATTGTCAGCAACCAGTTGAGGGAATTTGGCTTCAAGTTGATCAATATTGGTTCCTGAGGCCAGTTTGACATAAGTCAAATGACCTACTCTATTCCAGGTGAAATGACCCATTTCTGCATTTGACAGAAAACCAGCCTTAGGAGAATAATGAGAATTTTTGGGCATGTCAGCGATGACACCGGTAATTCTTCTGACTTTGTCATTGATGGTTATGGATTCACCCAATAGTGAAGTCGTTTTGCCAAAGACTTTCATTGCCAACTCCTCTGAAATCAGAAAATCCAGAGGATCTGCCAGGGCTTGACCAGGATTTCCTTCTAAGAATTTAAATTCCATCAACTCTATAAAGTCATCATCGGAATAAGCCAGTGTATTTTCAATGAATTG
The DNA here is from genome assembly GCA_029262895.1 of Roseivirga sp. Classification (GTDB taxonomy): domain Bacteria; phylum Bacteroidota; class Bacteroidia; order Cytophagales; family Cyclobacteriaceae; genus Roseivirga. The sequence continues at coordinate 17,204 of JAJCYM010000005.1, read as the reverse complement.
TTTGCCATCACTTTCAATGACTGCAGAACCAACTCTATGCGCCCTACCGGCCAATTCAATTTCAGGATAGGTGGAGGACAGGGTGGGTGCCAAAACACCAGATCCGGAAATGTTTATTCTGTCGCGACCATTGATGCTTGTTTCTTGGTAAACGCGATACAATTGAGCCTTGTCTTTAAAGAATTGGTCATAGGAAAGCTCCTCTTGGATAAATCGCCCCATTAAAGTGGCCATAGCAATACCAATAGATAGACCAAAAATATTGATGAGTGTAAAGACCTTATGCTTATAAAGACTGCGAAATGCTGTTTTGAAATAGTTTTTGAACATGATTGACCTGTTTATTCGTTTTTGAGTATTTGAGCCGGGTTTATCCGTGTCGTGGTAAAAGACTGATAAGCGACAGATATGAAAGCGATGGAGACCGTTGCAAATATTGCCAGTAAGAAAATCTCTGTACCAATGTTGATTCTATAGGCGAAGGTTTCTAACCACTTCCTCATAAGTATCGTGGCAATTGGAAAGGCCAGAGCCGAGGCAATCGTCACTATGATGATGAACTCTCTTGACAAGACCTTGACAATGCCGATTAAGGAAGAGCCGAGTACTTTCCGAATTGCGATTTCCTTCGTACGTACTTTTACAGAAAAGAAAGCCAAACCAAAAAGGCCAAGGCAGGCTACAAATATGGCCACGATGGTGAGCGCTAAGTGAACTTTGCCACGAGTGCGATCACTGGCGTATAAACTCGCAATGCGGTCTTCGAGAAAGGAAGCGTTATAAATGGAGCCTGGGTCGGCTTCTTCAAAAGAGGTTTTAACAAAATTCATTACATCACCAGAGACCTCATTCAATTTGATGTGTAGCCATTCCTGACCTGTCGGGAAATCTGAGAGATGAAAAAAGACAAATGGTGAAATGGGCGTAAGAAGTGAACCGTTTTCATTAAAATCTTTTACAACTCCAATGATTCGAGCTTGCTCATCAGCCTGTTGAGTTTCATAGTTGTAAATACCAATAGTATGCTCTAATGGGTTTACCCAGCCCATTTGTGCAACTAAGGTTTCGTTAACAAGCACTTCTTTTTGACCCGATTTTGAAACTTTATTGAATTCACGACCTTGTAACAAGGTGTATCCCATTTCACGCAGAAAATCATTGTCAATTTGGGTACACCTGGTTCTAATCTCAACAGCTTCATTCGATGCTTTTATAAAGTTCAATTTACGTACATGGTAGAATCCAGTGTTCACAGATTGGCTCTCAATAGTTGGGTTTTGGGAAAGTTCATTTCGAAACATCTCGGCTTTTGAATTATCTCTCGGTAATCCAATTGTCATTACATTTTCCGGATTAAAACCAAGATCCTTGTTGGTCACAAATTGCATTTGCATATAAATAACCAGCGTAGAAATAATTAAGCCTCCAGAGACAACAAACTGAAACAAAACCAGCGCTCGTCTCAATGTCTGACCCTTTTTGCCACCAGCAAGACTTCCTTTAATAGCAGATGACACGTTGATTTTGGACAGTTGGAGGGCCGGATAGCTACCAGAAACTACACCAACCATCAAGGTGAAAATGGCAAATGAAACCAGAAGCAAAGGGTTATCCATAAACCCAATGGCTATGGGCTTATCAGTAATACTGTTGAATACAACAGAACCGATTTCGGCTAAGAGGCCTCCCATAAAGAGGGCTAACAATGATATAAGTATTGATTCGGTCAAAATTTGACCAATGATCTGTTTCCGTTGTGCACCAACTACCTTTCTGATCCCTATATGCCGAGATCGTTGAGTATATCGTGCTGTTGCCAAGTTCATATAATTGGTACAGGCGATCAATAGAATTAGCAAGCCAAAAACTGAAAAAGTGATAACGGTCTTTTTATTGCCAGCGCCAAATTGTATTGGGTCTGTTGACAAATAGATGTCTGAAATCGGAAAAAGACCATAGCCTAATACTTTTCGGAAGTCTCCTTCTCTATTAATGGGATGCTTCCGGATTAAACCTTCCATTAAGTCGGTCACCTGATTTACATCGGCATCCGACCTTAGCTTGACATAGGTGGAAAAATTATCGAGAACCCAGGTATTAAGGTTACGACTATCAATGGTGCTGGCAGAGATAAACCCTGTTGATTTTAAATGGCTGTTGGCAGGTAAATCTTCAATGACGCCCGTAACTTGGGCATCAAACCCTCTGTTTGAACCGAAACCATTAATTGTTCGCAACGATTTCCCAATCAAATTAATGTGAGTGCCAAAGATTTTATTGGCCAAGCTTTTAGTAAGAACAATAGTATTGGGCTTTTCTAGTTGTCCTTCAATACTTCCCTCAATGAATTTAAATTCAAGAATTTTAAGCAAGTCATTTTGGGCAAAATAAAGTTTGTCCTCATTAATTCTTTTAGCATCAAACTCAAATGTTGCTGATGTGAACTGAATGCTCCCAGCCATTTCAATTTGGGAAATTTCTTCTTTTAAAGCTTCGGCTAGAAGGTATGCCGTTCTGGTGGTCTTGTATAATGGCCCATCTGATTGCTCCATGTTTTTCTCGACCCTGAATATTTGGTCTGAATGTTCATAGAATCTATCATAAGAAAATTCATAACGAACATATTGAAATAAGAGAAGCGACACGGCTACTCCAACAGCGAGGCCAAAGGCGTTGAGTATCCAATAGAACTTGTTGTTAGCAAAGTCGCGAATGGCAGACTTAAAATGGTTTTTCAGCATGGCGTTTATCATTCTAAATTATCAAAGGGTGCACAACCACCTTACCAACTTTTATAAAAAATTATAAATCAATAAGTTACAGAAAATTGGAAGTGAGAAGATGAAATAGAGTGTTTCATTTCGGAACAAGAAATTGTTCCGCTTGGGAACATTTATTTAACTTGATTTCGCACATGCGAAAAGAAGCGGCCAAAGTATTGATTGTTGATGATGATGAGGACATTTTGCTCACGGCAGAGATTGTCTTGAAGCAGAAGTTCAATTATGTTAAGACGGCTCCTCATCCTGAGAGAATTCCTGAAATGATTGAGAAAGATGCTTTCGATGTGATACTTCTCGATATGAACTATGCACCTGGAGATAATTCCGGGAAAGAAGGCCTGACCTGGATAGATAAGTTAAGCAGGACACAGCCTGAAATTAAGGTAGTTGTTATAACTGCCTATGGCGATGTCAACATTGCGGTGGAGGCCATGAAAAGGGGAGCGGTGGATTTTGTGACTAAGCCCTGGGAGTATGAGAAAATTCAGGCAACCGTGATGAACGCCTACCGGCTTGGCAAAAGCGAACAGGAAGTGGCCTACTTAAAAACCAGAGAAAAAGGCCTGAAAGAAAATTTAAATGGTGGACATAGTCAATTCATAGGCGTTTCTGAAAAAATGAAGCAGGTCTTCAAGACCATCGAAAAGGTAGCCAAAACCGATGCCAATGTCTTGATTCTGGGTGAAAACGGTACTGGCAAAAGCCTGGTGGCCCAAGCCATTCACAAGCAATCCCATAGATCAACCGAGGTATTTATGCCCGTGGATTTGGGCTCTCTTTCTGAGTCCCTTTTTGAATCAGAGCTTTTTGGTCACAAGAAGGGAGCCTTTACAGATGCCCAAACCGACAGAATTGGTCGATTCGAAGCTGCCAATGGCGGAACAATTTTTCTGGACGAGATTGGCAACCTGTCGGCAGCTATGCAAGCCAAATTATTGACTGTGCTACAGCAAAAGGAAATAACTAGAATTGGAGAGAACCAGGCCAGAGCTTTTGATGCCAGAATCATCGCAGCCACGAATCGGAATATCACTGAGATGATTGCCAATGAAGAATTTCGAGAAGACCTGTTCTATCGCATCAATACCATCGAAGTGGAGCTGCCTCCGCTGCGCGAACGACTTGAAGACTTGGAAAGATTACTGACCCATTTTGTCGATTTACTGTCTAAAAAGTATCAAAAAGGGCCGATGGAAATATCGAATAGTCTGGTCAAAAAACTGTGTGACTACTCCTGGCCCGGTAACATTAGGGAATTGGAACATGCCACGGAAAGAGCCATTATTCTGGCCGAAGGAAATGTACTTCGGGCCGATGATTTTCTTTTGAAAAAATCAAACCCTGAAGTACAAATGCTGGCAACGACTAACCTCGAAGAACTGGAAGAAATAACGATCAGAAAGGTAATTGACAAGCACAATGGTAATATGAGCAAAGTGGCAAAGGAACTTGGCATTGGCCGAACCACCCTCTATCGGAAACTGGAGAAGTATGAGCTTTAAAAACTTCAGGTTCCAGATCATCATAAGGGTCATTGGTATAGGTCTCGCTATGGTCGGATTGGCCTGGTCACTCTATGAAACAGATTTCTTAATGACCCCGATTGTGTTTGGCCTGTTGGCTATTATTCAAATGTTTGCCTTGATCTACTATGGAGAGTGGACAATTAGGGAGCTAAAAAGATTTTTCGAATCCTTTATTGATAGCGATTACACCAGAAGGTTTGAGAAAAGTGAAAAGGGCAAACCCTTTCAGCAGCTTGAGGCGGCCTTCAACAACATCGTGGAAGATTTTAGAAAAATTCGAATCGAAAAGGAAGAGCACTATCAATATTTACTTCAGGTAAATAAACATGTGAATGTTGGTTTGATCTGCTTTACAGCAGATGGGAATATAGATTTGATGAACACGGCTGCCTGTCAGTTGTTGAACAAACCCCTTCTCACTCGGATGGAAATGCTGGCCAACTACAACGCTGATTTCTATGACCAAATCACCGCACTCGACTCTGGTGAAAAAGCCCTTTACAAAGGCGATTTTGGTCAAGGTGCTATAGACCTCGCGATTGCTGCTCACCAATTTAAATTAGGGGAACAAGAATACACCTTGCTCAGTCTTCAGAACATTCGTTCGGAATTGGATGCACAGGAAATGCAGGCCTGGCAAAAACTGATCAGGGTGCTTACGCACGAAATCATGAATTCTGTTACACCTGTGGTTTCTTTAACCACCGCAGTTAAAAAAATTATGGAAGATGAAACTGGCTATCCGGTTGCTGTTTCAACATTGGAGGAGGAGCAAGGTGAAGACATTTATAAGAGCATCAATGCCATTGAAAACAGAGGACAGGGCTTATTGGAGTTTGTGAATGCCTACCGTGATTATACCAAGATACCCTCACCCGAATTGGAAAAAACCGACTTGATTGCTCTGGTCAATAATGTTCTGGTCGTACTCAAAGGCTCTTTGGAGCATATAGAAGTGCAAGTCAAGGCTGATGAAAGTAAGGTATTCTGCCAGATAGATGGCAAATTGATTGACCAGGTATTAATCAATATTCTAAAAAATGCTACTGAGGCTCTTGAAGGAAACGAACACCCAAGAATCATCATTAACATTCAATCTTCTGATGGGCCTCGAATTTCAATCGCAAACAATGGGCCCGGTATTCCCACTGAAATACGCGAAGAAATCTTCGTTCCGTTTTACACCACAAAACCCAAGGGTAATGGCATAGGACTAAGCCTTTCCAAACAAATTATGAAAGCACATGGGGGAGATATTGATTCAGAAACTGGTCCAAATGGCACAGTCTTTAAGCTTCGCTTTTAATGGGTAAGGACTGAATATTTGAACTAATATTTTAATCGGGAATGAATTCCCAGAAATCGGTATAAGGAGTTCTTGTCCAAGTTTCAGTTTCAGAATCGAAATCCCGTAATTCCCCAAGTCCTATAAAGGCTCTGTTACCAATTACAATTGAAACCGCACCTGCCCTGCCTAAGAATTTTAGTTCATTATTCTCATTGATATGCACGTGAATAGGCTGTGGAACCCAACTATCATTGATCTCATCATATCGGTAAAAATCCGATTGACTTCCTATACTAAACCCAATACCTGTTGGGCGTTCGCCATAACCCATTCCGGCAAACCCTTGTCCATTTATACTAAAATATGTCATTTCTTTTCTAAGGGCACCTATACCTCGATCTGTTTTAAAAGGCTCTCGATATCGCGAGGTGCCGTTTTCAAAATCAAATTCTGCAACCGAATAATCCGTTCTACTTATATAGGTATCACCACCTACTAGGTAGCCCTTCTTGCCTATAGCGAAACTACTAGCATAAGATCGGTTATGAGCCAGATGACTATTAAAATCTGCTACCTGCCATGATCTGGAAATAGGCTCGAATTCTATCCAACTTTCACCAAAATTGCCAGAACCTCCTCCTATATAGGCTTTATTGTCAATAACAAATGAGGAAACCCCTCCGCATCCTTTCGAAAGAAATCTATCGTCTGAGGTTGGTATTTTTAGCCAGTTATCTGTTTGAGGTAAATATTTCCAAAGATCAGAACAGTACACATACCCCTCGTTACTAACTGAAAATGAAGTTGGCCCCTCCGTTGTGAACGGAGCATCTTTTTTTTGAATCCAGCTATCATTATCAGGATTATATTCCCAGACCTTATTTTCGCCTACAACATAACCTCGGCCATTGATAGAGAACCCAGTAGCATTTACTAGACCACCCCCAGGAAAATCCGAGAGTTTTTTCCAAGTGCCTGGTCTCGTGGTAAACGTGAGTTCTTTATCTAAATACTGTTGTCCGTTTATTTGAACAAATGCCTTATAGTAATAGGTGGTGTTACCTTTTAGATTTTCCAGTCGAAAAAAAAAGCTGGTGTTTGGTTGCCTTTTACCTAACCTGACTATTTCAGCATTCTCAAATGTAACATTGGGTGATAAGGCCCAAATGAAGCCGTGATCTTCAATGAGGTGAATAATAGATTCCTCATCCAAAAGACCTGCGGTTAAATACATATAGGTTGAAGGCGGATCGAAAATTTGAATCTCTGCAAATGTGGGAATAACGTTCTCATTCTTTTTACAGCTAAAAGCAAGAATTGATAAAATGATACCCAGAATTAATTTTACTTTAAAATTCTTGTTCATGTTAAAAATGCTCATTGCCATTGGAGGTTATCAATTTCTCCTTAATCTGTAAACCTGATCACTCAGATTTCTAGAATTTCATTTATTCCGCCCTTGCTAGAAGAGTGTCTTGAAAATGAAATTTAAACAACTAATCTCTGAATCCTAGCCTGACAAATTTTTGCCCATCCCACCGGTAGGTCAGTTTTGAGAAATAATTCGGTTCTCCGAACTCAATCAAAGCGGAACTTGAAATAAAGGACAGTGTATTTTCATCTTCCGTCAGAAACTCATACCCTACATTCAATTCATATCTATCAGCATCTGGAGTTTCTTCCTTATAGAAGTCATCGAAGTTGATTGATTCTGGTAATTCACCAAGTTCGGTTTCCTCAAGCTTTCCACCTCTATAATTATAGCGCTTTAGTTCATGTGGTTCAAAACTGGCGGGTGTGCCACCGTATCTCGAGTAAATAATGACTAAATCGCCATTCGTATGCTTGAATGTTTTTATTTGAATCTTATTAAAACCCCTTTGACCAGTTTCAAAGGAGAACGTGCTATTGACTATCCTGTTATCTTCTGAAGCATAGCTATAGACCACTGTTTCAAATTCATCTCCTTCCGGATCAATATACTGACCAAACTGGATAAGCGAATCTAAGGCAGATTCGCCCAGGCCATAAACAAGATCAGGCGGAAGTGCCTTAAAGGCCTTATCGATCGAAAAAGATTCAGAAGAATTAGTTTGGCAAGATTGGACTACTAATATGCCCAATAACAAAAGCGAGCTGAGATATAACCTACAACATGTCATTTGCAAGATTGGCCAGTTCAGATCTTTCTCCTTTCTCCAAAGAGATATGTGCATACAAAGGATGGTCCTTTACCCGATCAATAAGGTAGGAAAGCCCATTGCTTTGTGAATCCAAATAAGGCGTATCAATCTGATAAATATCTCCCGTGAAAACGATTTTGGTATTCTCTCCAGCACGAGTGATGATTGTCTTGATTTCGTGCGGTGTCAGGTTTTGAGCCTCATCCACAATAAAGAAGATATTGGATAAACTTCTACCTCGGATATAAGCCAATGGGGTAATTAAAAGCTTTTCCTTATTCACCATCTCGGTGATGGCCTTAAACTCTTTATCTGTTTCCTTATACTGATTTTGGATAAACTTAAGGTTATCCCAAAGCGGTTCCATATAAGGATTCAGCTTTGACTTGATATCGCCAGGTAAGTAACCAATGTCCTTGTTACTCAAAGGAACGATCGGTCGTGCGAGGTAAATTTGTTTGAATTCACGTCTTTGTTCCAAGGCTCCGGCCAAGGTGAGCAAGGTTTTTCCTGTTCCTGCCACCCCTTGAATAGTTACGAGCTTCACATCTGGATTCATGATGGCATGAATGGCAAAGGTCTGTTCAGCATTCCTTGGCTTAATTCCAGAGATTGGTCGTTTGTCTATTTTTTTAATGGCCTCTTCCCGGGCATTGTAATAAGAGAGCACCGAGTTTTTATCACTTTTTAGAATAAAGAACTGATTGGGGTGCGCCTTTCTTCTTTTCAGTACGTCCTTTGGATCAAGTGAGCCCTTTTCGTAGAGGTGATTGATAATGTTGGAGTCAACTTTTTCAATCTCAATCTTGCCTTTGCTCAAAGACTGGACATTCTTGATTTTGCCAGTTTCATAGTCTTCCGCAGGGAGACCAATCGATTTGGCTTTCAAACGAAGATTGATATCCTTACTAACAAGGACAACTTTGCGATCACTGTTTTCTTCCTTCATTCGAAGGGCAGCATTCAGAATTCGGTGGTCATTCTTTTCTTCTCCAAAAATATGGTTGGCGTCTTTACCGTTTCCGGTACCCGCCTCCATAACCACCTTGAAACTACCACGGGTTTTTCCGTTTAGTGGAATCCATTCTTGCAGTGATTTGTCTTTTGCAAGCTTGTCCAGCAATCGCGTGAATTCGCGCGCCTCAAAGTTCTTGCTATCGTTTCCTTTTTTGAACTGGTCAAGCTCTTCCAACACGGTTATCGGCAGGCCGATATCGTGTTCCTGAAAGTTCATAATGGAATTATGTTCAAAAAGTATTACGGAGGTATCTAAAACGAAAATCTTCTTCTCACTCCTCTTCGGGGCTCTTGGCATACGGCTCGTCAGCAATTAGGTAGAATGGGTGCCCAAAGTTAGCAAATAATTAAATCTCATAGCCCCAATCTGCCTGATAAATAACAAGATAATTGCATCAAATTTTTCAAATGATTGTGAATGAAATTATTAGTGGTACAACTGTATTTTTTAAGAACAGCTAATTTCGGAACTCCCGGATTTCACTCGTGGCAAATGGATGAATCGCAAGCCAATTTTTGCATTGGATAATACCTATTAACCGGAGATCCGAGATAAGTCAGGTTTTTATATCAACCGTTATAAAAACCTGACTTATCTAGTGACTCATTTCATTTAAAAGCTCAACTTCTTCCATGTCCTGGTCATTAGGAATGTCGCGCCCAGAGTAATTGCCAGTAGAATAAGGGCAGTGCTTAGATTGCCATAAATAAACATACCTACACAGAACAAGGCGCTGTAGACAATTATTATTCCTAAGAACATAGCGAGTATATCTACACTAAATTTCCCCACTTCCTTTTCTAATGGGATATTCTCGACTTGAGCAATTTTCTTGAAGCCATTCCAGCCTTGGCCATAGGGCCTTATCGCGTTGAAGAATGTGGCTAAAGTTTTATAATCTGTTGGTTTGGTTGAAATAGTAACTACGACCCAACTCACAGTGGTGATTCCTACGGCCATTAACAGTTTATTGCCATCACTCATTGCGGTCAGAAACTCAGGGCCAATGCCCAGATCTGTACTCATCAGAAGCGCCAGAATGAAGGATACTATCATGCCGGTGATCTCCGAATAGGCATTTACACGCCACCAGAACCAACGAAGCAGGAAGATAGAACCAGTACCGGCCCCTATAGATAGTAATATTTGGAATGCTCCGTAGGCACTTTGTAGGGCCAAGGAGAATAAACCGGCAAGCACCATCAACACCACAGTTGAGATTCTTCCCACATTTACTAATTCTTTTTCTGAAGCTTCAGGTTTTACAAAACGCTTGTAAAAATCAAAAGCGATGTATGAGGAACCCCAGTTTAGGTGTGTTGAAATTGTGGACATATAGGCTGCAATCAGGGAAGCGATTACAATGCCGAGTAAGCCCGCAGGCAGCGTCAGTAACATGGCTGAATAACCAAGGTCATGCCCCAGTTTATCATCTCCAATGTTTGGAAATGCTGTTTGGATGGAAGCCAGATCCGGATATAAAACAAGGGAGGCAAGAGCTATTAAAATCCAAGGCCATGGTCTCAGTGCATAGTGTGTGATATTAAACAAAAGAGTAGCAGAGACGGCATTTTTCTCATCTTTAGCTGAGAGCATTCTTTGAGCGATATAACCACCGCCACCAGGTTCCGCGCCCGGGTACCAAACACTCCACCATTGCACGGCAATAGGAATTACCAAGAGTGTAATGAATAAATCTCTATCACTAAAACTGGGAATCAGATGTAATTTTGAAGCGATTTCAGGCCTTTCCAACAATGCAGTCAAACCTCCGACCTCCGGTAAATTAACAATGTATATGGCTGCTGCGATGGAGCCCACCATGGCCACCAGGAATTGCAGGAAGTCTGTTAGTATTACCCCTCTCAAACCACCCAGAGAACTGTAGATTACAGTAATTACAGAGGCGTAAACCACCGTTTTCCAGGGCTCCAGGCCAAACATCACTTCTCCAATTTTGATTGCAGCCAACGAAACGGCAGCCATAATCATAACATTGAAAAAGACCCCCAGGTAAATCGCCCTGAAACCCCTTAGAAAGGCAGCTCCTTTTCCGCTGTATCTGGTTTCATAAAATTCAAGGTCGGTGAGTACACCAGACTTTCTCCAGAGTTTGGCATAAACGAATACGGTTAGCATTCCGGTGATTAGGAAGGCCCACCAGACCCAGTTTCCGGCCACCCCGTTTTGTCTGACAATGTCTGTAACCAAATTTGGTGTATCCGCTGAAAAGGTTGTGGCCACCATAGAAACCCCTAGGAGCCACCAGGGCATATTTCGCCCTGATAGAAAGAACTCCTTGGAACTGGAACCAGCTTTTTTTGAGAGACGTAGGCCAATGAATAAAAATGCAGCAAAAAATGCGATGATGATGATCCAGTCGATCGAAGCGAGGTTCATAATTGATGTTTTAGTAAAGTGATTTGTTTTATCTTGCGACCAAAATAGAACAAACAATAATACTCAATTTTTTCAGTAGGAATTTTATGGATTTGACATTAGTGGTATTAGCAGCGGGAATGGGAAGTCGCTATGGGGGTAATAAGCAACTGGATGGCATAGGCCCAAATGGTGAGATCATAATGGATTATTCCATCTATGATGCCATAAATGCCGGGTTTACAAAGGTGGTTTTTATTATCAGAACTGACCTGAAAGAAGCTTTTGACAACCATTATTCAAGCCGTTTTGAAGGTAAAATCAAAATGGAATATGCCTTCCAAAATGAGTATACAGAACACACTGTCGCTTATGAGGCCGATCGGAAAAAACCCTGGGGTACTACACACGCCATTTTATCTGCAAAGCACTTGATCAACGAGCCCTTTGTTGTGATTAATGCTGATGACTACTATGGTCAGGAATCTTTTGCGGAAGTAATTGATGCCATGAAAAGCCTTGGTGAAAACGAACATCTGATCATGGGGTACGAATTGGTAAATACCCTTTCTGACCATGGTACTGTTAATCGTGGAGTTTGTCAGGTGGATGATCGTATGAACCTTGTTGGTATCAAAGAAACGCTGGCCATTGGAAAGGACAATGATTCCATTACTTATGAGGAAGACGGAGTTAGACATGAACTGGCCCCAAAAACCTATGTTTCCATGAATTTCTGGGGATTTCCGGCATCGGTATTGCCAATATTTGAAGAGAAATTTGTGGACTTCGTTAAGGAGAATAATGAAGACCCGAAATCAGAATGTTTTATTCCAGTCGAAGTGGATAATCTCATGAAAGAGGGAAAAGCCACCGTGAAAGTGGTGCCTACATCGGCCTTGTGGCTTGGAGTAACTTATCAGGAAGACAAACCCCATGTGGTAGCAGGCATCGAAAGTATGATATCGGAAGGCAAGTATCCGGCCGAAGTAAAATAATGACTGATCCGCAAAAGGCACTAACGCATTTTCAAATGCAGGGGGCAATCGAGTCGATTGCTCTTTTTGGTAGCGGGCATATTAACGATAGCTATCATGTTCGGACAAGCGATGAAAGCTATCTGCTACAAAAGATAAATACCAGCGTTTTCAGAGATTCAGAAGTTCTGGAGGCCAATCTCACTGGCTTATTTTCTACAGACTCGGACATTCTGGTTGAACATATTAAAACGACTACCGGCAAATGGCTTCTTAACAGTGACTCAGGTGTCTGGAAGCTGCAGGTGTTTGGTGAAGGCACATTTGCACCCACGTTGGCCGATGATCTTCTACTGGTTCGAGAGGTAGGGCGTGGTTTTGGCAAGTTTACAGCCTTGAGTCAACACTTGTCGATTGATAATTTCAAAGAGGCCATTCCCAATTTTCATAGTCTGAAATGGAGGCTAAATCAATTAGATGAGGCCGTTGAAGGTGACATTGCCAGGCGGGTAACCAAGGCTGGACACCTGATTGATCTTGCCAATAAATATAGATGGATATCCAAGCGAATGGATGAGTTGGCAGGCCAGCTGCCGCTCAGGGTGTGCCATAATGATACGAAGATCGACAACGTGCTGCTCGCTAAAGCAACAAATCAATTCAAATACGTAATTGACCTGGATACTGCCGGACCCGGATATGTGCTCTACGATTTTGGTGATATGATGCGCACCTTGCTTTCCCCCACAAAGGAATCAGAGACGGATCAATCAAAAATTGAGTTGAGACATAATTATTTTGAGAGCCTTAAAGAAGGGTTTTTAGAAGAGTGTGGGACCATGCTGGACCCTTTGGAAATAGATAGTTTGAGCTTTGGTGGGCTGTATATGACCTATATTATGGCCATCCGATTTTTAACTGACTACCTCAATGGTGATCAGTATTATAAGATATCTTTTGAAGAAGAAAATTATATCAGATCACGTAACCAGTTTGTTCTATTGGGTTATGTCGAAAGCCTGATCTGAGGGTTCGTTGGCCTAGACCATAAATCCGTTGATAACAATTTTTGTGTTCGAGTCGTATTTTTTCAGACCTTGCAATACATTATACGCTCACTGAGCAATTATCAGAATTTAAAAACATACTACAAATGAAAAAGTATATACTCACGTTAGGGTTAATCGCTTGCTTCCATATTGCACAGGCACAAACCTGGAAGATTGATCCTAATCACTCAAGCATCTTGTTCAACGCCAAACATTCAGGCATTTCATTTGTCAATGGCAGATTTGAAAAGTTTGAAGCCACAGTTGAAGGAGGTACTGTAGAAGATTTCACCAATGCGAAAGTGTCCTTTACGGCCCAGGTAGAAAGCATTAATACCGGAGTAGGTGGTAGAGACCGCCACTTAAAATCTGCTGATTTCTTTGATATGGAAAATCAGCCTACTGTGACTTTTGTGAGCAAGTCCATGACAAAATCAGGAGATGGCATGTACAAAGTGGTAGGTGACCTCACCATGAGAGGAAATACAAAACAAGTGGAATTGACTGCACATCACATTGGATCTACTAAGAACAGAGATGGTAGCGACAAGGTGGGCTTCCAGTTGACAGGAAATGTGAACAGAAATGATTTTGGCGTTTCAGGTGCAGGAGGGTCAGTAGCCCCGATCATCGGAATTATTTGCAATATTGAAATGTCAGTTCAGAAATAGAACAAAATTATCGTAATTGACCAGGCCGTTTCTAATCAAGAGGCGGCCTGTTTTTTTGATTAAAGATGATAAAAAATGAAGACGGCAGAATATTGGATAAAGGCACTTGGAATGACCAAACATCCGGAAGGTGGTTATTTCAAAGAAACCTACCGTTCCGAAGAAGAAATACCACAAAGTGTCCTGCCGGATCGCTATGAGGAGAGCAGGGTTTTCGGCACATCGATCTATTTTTTACTGACCACAGAAAGTGTCTCAAACTTTCATCGGCTTAAGTCTGACGAGATTTGGCACTTCCATCAGGGAGGAGCGGCAAAAATCCATTTTATTTCACCTTCAGGAGAATACTATTCCCAAACTATTGGTGTGGACTTTGAAAAGGGCGAAAAACTCCAAGTGATCATCCCTCAAAACTCCTGGTTTGCTGCTGAAGTGGTTGAGCATGATTACATTCTTGTCGGCTGCACCGTGTCACCAGGTTTTGAATTTCAGGACTTTGAGTTGGCTATTGAAAAAAAATTAAACTCTGAATATCCAGAGCTATGGGAATTGATTGAACGATTCACAAAATGAAAGGTAGCCTTTCCGTAATGTACTAATTGCCACTCACAAATCTCTATTTGTCAATCTGTTACGTTTTTTATAGATTACTATCATTCTAATTTCTGACCAGAAAGTAACACTATGCTAAAGCGAATTGCTCCGCTATTACTTCTCGCTTTTATGTTCTCCTGTAAGCAAGAGCCACAGAAAATGACTTTGACACTTCAGTTGGATGAGGTTGATCTGGAACAAGAATATAAAGTTAATCTGAATTCGGGTTTTAGTTTGACTTCAGATTTCACTTTTCATTTTGTCAAAGATCAACTCGAGTACAAAATTGACATTCCTTTAAAGGAGGCTAAAATGATTAGTGTTTCTGGAGACTTTCGTAAAACCATTTATGTAGAGCCCGGTAAAAATTTAGCCATAAAACCTTTCAAGATAGATGAAGAATATGCCTATAGCTACGAAGGAGAAGGAAGTGATTTTATGAAAATTTTGGATTCCCTTTCTTCCATTGATTCCAAATATCAAGAGCCATTTAAGGAAATAAAAAATAGGCAATATTCATTACCATGGGAAGAATTTCTGGCTGGAATAAGGTCAAACAAAAAATCTAAGGTTGAATATATTTCAAGCTTAGAAAATTTAACGCCTGAATTTGCTTTAATTCTGGATGCAGAGATTTTTGCATCTCAGATGCTAGATTTTCAGTCTTACAAAAATGTGTTCGACTACACAAAAGAGGCAGGAGAAGAATTCAATGCTCCTGAATTGGAGGGAATTTTTCAAAAGGCCTTTGAATTTGATCCAAAGGCCCTTGGTTCTAGCAAGTTTACCAATCTCTTAAATGGTTATGTCAATATTGAAGGTTTAAAATCATTGGGAGATTTAGGTGACATTCCTTGGTATTCGTTAGATGAGAATTTTAAAAACATGTATCGATTTGTAAAAGCAGATGCCCGGGTACCCGAAGTTTTTAAAGGCCCTATTTTGAAGAATTATGTATCGATGTTAACCGTTTCTTTAGGCATTGATAGTTCTTGGGAGATAAAAGAAGATTTTGTCAATTCTTACCCGAATCTTGAGGGTATTAAAGGTATCAATAAACAATATTCTGAATTAGAGCCTTTAAGATCGGGTAATGATGCTCCAGATTTTGAATATGAATCCCTCGAAGGAGAAATGGTTTCTCTAAGTAGCTTGAAAGGCAATGTTATCTATGTAGATATTTGGGCAACATGGTGTGGGCCTTGTATTTCAGAGTTTCCTAGTTACAAAAAATTAAAGGAAAGACTAAAAAATGCGGATGATGTAAAATGGATTTACGTTTCGGTGGATGACCAAAAAGACAAAGAAAAGTGGATAAAATTCTTAGCTAAGAATGAATTGGATGGAATTCAATTATTTGGTGATAGTGGATGGGAGTCTGGCATTATGGACTCATATAAGGTTCAGGGAATACCAAGATACTTGCTAATAGATAAGGAGGGTAAAATATTTTCAGCCAATGCCTCCAGGCCCTCAAGTGGTGATGCTATTTACAATGATATTCAAAAGCTGAGGAGCGTGAGTATGGATAAGGCATTGACCTTGGATTAATGTAAAACCTCCTTTTTTACTCTAAATCTTCTTTATTCAAACCATTCAAATCGGACATGGTGTTCCCAGTTAGTTTTAATAGAATAAGTTATATAATTAGTGGATTTTGGCCCCATAGTTGTTTGATAAATAGTGATTTCTAAAACTTAGTTAATGATAAAATGTATAATAAGCCTTATCAAAAATTGTAACTAAGATTTTAACAATCAATATTTGAGTTCCGCTTCGGAAAACACAAACTTTAGCATTTGACCGATCAGAAAATCATAGAAGTTATACAGTCAGGTAATAGGGCCAATGTTAACAAGGCTTTGAGAGACCTTTATAAATATAACTTTGAGTCGGTCAAAGCATTAGTACTCAAAACCAGAGGGAATGCAGAAGATGCCTCTGATGTTTTTCAAAATGCTATGTTGGTGGTCTACCAGCACGTAAAGTCAAAAAAATTTTTGGGTAATTCTTCACTTAAAACCTACATCTACGCAGTAAGCAGGAATATGTGGTTTAAGACCCTTAAAGACCGTTCCATGGAACTTTCTAGCGAAAGTTTCATTGATGAATTGAGTACTGTATCATATCAGGAGATAGAAGATTTCGTAATAACTTACGAAAAGAAGCTCACCTTCTCTCATTTGTTGGAACAACTGGGAGAAAGTTGCAAAGCGGTGCTGAGTGATTTTTATTATAAGGGATTAACTTTGCAGGAAATCGCTAGTAAACATGAGTTAGCAAATGATGCAACTGCCAAGAATAAGAAATACAGATGTATGATTAAATTAATGGCGCTCATTAAAAATCAAGGCATCAAAATGCAAGACATTGACGTTGATACCAATTGATTTTGCAAATACCTGAACACATTATATCGTCCATTGAAGCTTTTAAGCTTGGTGACCAGACCAAAGCTCAGGCCATTGAGGCTGCTGGTGACGATGTTTCTGAAACCCAATTTGACGAATACATCACCCTTTATGAGCAAAGCCTTGAAGCTATTGAACTACATAATATAAAAGAAGAGCTCAAGGATATTCATCAGGAGTTGAGTACTGAGGAGCGGGCATCGAAGCCCAGCACCAGGATTTGGTTCGCTGCGGCTACCGTTATTGTCATGGCCACCTTCACTTTTTTGATTACGCAATCAGGGTCAAACAATAAGACTTTTGATGATCTCTACCAGCCCTATGC
>JAJCYM010000004.1 GCA_029262895.1 Roseivirga sp. | reverse complement strand
GAGCAACACATTAGTGATGCTAATGACAGCGCTATTATTTGATATTCCACCACCATTTCCACCATTAGCTGAATTGTTGGTAATGGTCACGTGGTTTAATCGAATAGTTGGGTTTATACTTACTGCTTCAAAATCAAAGTGAAGCCCTCCTCCATCTGCATTGGTTGAAGAGTTTCCTGAAAAAGTGGAATTAATGATGTCATGTTCTTGAAGTGATGAAAATAGTCCTCCGCCATTATTAGGTGCAGTATTGTTACTAATGGTGCTATTAAGCACGATAAATGGAGACTCTCGGAATGCAGGATTATCCAAGTAAATGGCTCCACCACGGCCAGTGGTTTGATTTTTACCAGCCTCGTTATTATCGATTTGTGTATTCTCAATTCTCATTTCTATGAGGCTTTCAGCGAAAACACCACCACCACTTGATTCGGTTGAATTGCCATTGACTTCTGAGTTTATCAACGATAATTTGCCACTTCCAATGTAAATACCACCTCCTCCACGGTTAAAATCTCCATTGATTTGATTGTTGGATATTTTTGAGTCAATAATTTTCAAGGTGCCAAACTCAGCTACATAATAAATGCCACCACCATCTGATTTGGCCACTGTATTTCCTGTGATTATTACATTATTAAGCTCAGTGGTAAATGCTCCTCCTTCTTGCTCAAAATAAATACCACCTCCGGCTTCGGTTGCTGTGTTATTAGAAATTTCTGAGTCAGATATTTGGAGTGTACCTCCTCCTGACATGAAAATACCACCCCCGTTACTCGTGGACTGATTCTCCGTAATTACACAATTAGAAATAACCAGATTAGATTCTTGGAGAACAAGACCACCGCCTTCACTTCCTCCAAAGCCATCTCTTATAATTAGCCCATCAATTCGATAGTCCAACTTATCTCCGCCAATATCGATCACTGTTCTAACATTATCTGAAGGGTCACCTTCCACTTTAATATCTCCACTGAGAATTGTTGGGTTTGAAACAATGTCTCGCTCTTCCAATATAGATTCAGTGCCGGCAAAGCCCCCATACAGTTTCACACCATCTAGCACTCGGAAAGTAGAGCTTGCACTTGGATCATCTCCAAGTTCTCCCGGTTTATAAGTGCCGGCAGCAATCCAGATTTCATCTTTCAATGAAGCCACACTCAGGGCTTTGATAAGTGTTGTAAAGGCATCTGCCCATGATGAACCATCATTTGCACCGGTGGCATTCTGATTAACAAAAATCCTGCCTGGAGGGTCGGTGTTTACCATGAGTACATCGGAGAATGTCGCATGACCAAATGCAGTAGACGCTCCGACTCTATAGTGATAAGTCGTGCTCGGATCAAGATTTCCGTCACCGAAGGGTCTCTCTGCTTCTTCTTCTACAATTGATTTGAACGGGCCGTCAGGAGAGGTAGCTCTCTCGAGTCTGGTATTGTCAGACCCTAGAGTATTGTTTGTCCAATTCAGGTTGACACTTGTACTGGAAGTTGAGACTTCCACAAAATCAATAAAGGAATCAGGCAATGTTTTGGTTTTGAGATAGAAAATGGTCGAAGAAGCTTCTCCGGGACCAAATGCTCCTGTCAGTTCATAAGTATATTCGGTAAAGGGATTGAGCCCTGTATCAGTAAAGGTGGTGGTGCTAAGCGCAATACCATTTGCTATTTCCGCAAAAACTCCATCACTGGAGGCTCTTCTTATTTTCCCTGGAATTACCAAAGGAGGGAAGTTCAAAACAACCTCCGTCTGAGAGGTAGGAGTAGCAGCAAAGGGTGCAAATAGCACACCATCATTTGTCAGGCTAAAGTTTTCTCTATTCCTCCCGGATAGAAAAAAGGCCTTATCTCCTAAACTATTTTCAATGCCTTGAAGGGCATTATTTGTACCAGACTGGCAATCTTCGCAGTGAATCTCGATGTTGTTGGATCCCTCGAATAGTTTGATCTGGAGTGAAATTTCTCCCGTATTTTTCTCAGAAGATAGCTTATCATAATCAACAATGAATTGTCGATTGGGTGCAGTTCCATTAAGCGAGTAATTGATTTTCCCAAAAGGGTGTTGTTTGAAGTTTGATAGAAAGCCAGCAATGAATCCATTTGGTGGATCGTCATTGGGAATCAACTGTGCCTCAGTCAAATCAGTTGATCCAAACATAAGTGCTCCATTTTGCGAGATTGAAACTTCTGTCTGAACCTGTCCAAAGAAATTGAAGTCGAATCCAATGAGAACGTTTTCTGGTGAATCATTTGTAGCCAGTTGAAGACTCACTGGATTTTCCAGTACTGACTCTTGGAAAGTGATCGATTCTACATGGTAGTCATTGAGGCTTAAAGCACCTATAGAGACTATACTGCTTGCATTGTTGACATTGAAGGCTAATCCATCCTGTGATGCAACACTGACCTCACTTAATTCCCCTGTATTTTCCGGAGAGGTAAAGAGTGTGAACGAGTCGTTGTGTTCAGGCTTAAATCCATTGATAAAGGAAATATCCATTTTCCCGTCAATCGCCACGTTTCCTGTGAAATTGATTTGATCATAGTCCGTGCCAACCGTTGTTCCTCCAATTTCCATTTCAATCATGGATGTCGGGTTCATGGTTAGGTTTCCATTGACTGTGAGGATTCCAGGAGAAGCACCTGGAGCAAAAGTCCCGTTGTTGACTAGACTACCTTCTATTTCTATAGCCCCGGAGCCACCAATAGTACCTGATGCTTCATTGGTAAAAACGCTATTGCTTCCATCAATACCCAATGTAGCTCCAGCACTGATTGTTATGGTACCGGTAGTACTACCGTTGCGGAACTCAAGGGTACTGGTTTCTATGGACACGGTTCCAGTATTGTTGAATTCTGACCTCAAGGTAGTGGCAGTTATACCACCACTTTTAGTCATTGTGCCATTGTTTTGGATCATTCCTTCAAGACCCATATCATGGCTAGTCTGTATATCGAATATACCCTCATTGATGAGCGAGGCTCCAGACTGTAATATCCAGTCTCCATCAGTCCAGGTGGCGGTGCCATTATTTGTAAGTGTGGTCCCTAACGTTTTTCCACTGGGCCCATCGATAGTGAAGGTACCCGAAAGAGTGAGTTGACCAGTATCTGTAGAATTTCCAAACGCACCTGACATCCAATTCATTGAGTTCGTTACAGTGAGGTTTGCCGTTCCGCTAATATTTCCTCCATCGAATTTAAAATTGGTAGCAGTCACGTCTGAATCAATAGTCACAGTTGCACCATTCACTTCCGTGAAACCTGTGCCTTGTATTGACACACCTGAAAAGCTATGAGTGAAAGTAGGGAATCGGATGGAACCTCCTGAGCTTATCAAAGTGCCAGATTGCGTGCTGGTTTCCCGAAACTCAATGCTTCCTATTTGTGCTTCAACCGATCCCGTTCCATCATATACTACCAGAATATCCGAACGTCCGGGACTGTCACCTCCACTTTTAATTAAAGTTCCATTATTGGTAAATGCATTGGCTAATGTTCCAGATACATTTTCATTAATATCTGCATTGTTCTGGAAATCATGCATGTTATTATTAATGTATTTACCACCCGTCCCAAGGATCAAATCACCTGTTTGATTGACGGTGCCCTGGTTGTCTAGCGTAGTTCTCAACTGAGCAGACGTTATGTCAATGGTTCCAGTATTTACAAATTGTCCAGATACTTCAATCCCTGCTCCATTCCAATTAAAATCTCCTTTTATACTAAGATCACCTGGGCCAAAAATTCCGCCATCTTCTAATATCAGTTGACCATCTACAATCAGGTTATCATTTAGTGTGAGTGTACCTCTAACTTCCAAGGTGGCACCTGAAGCAATATTGGAGCTTCCGTTGATAGTCAAAGAGAGCCCACTAAATAATTCTAACGTTCCTCCCGTCATGGTTAGGCCACCAATTGATGGATTTGGGGTTGTGTTAATTCTGACAGTTCCGGATGGTATGACTATTTCTGAACCGGCAGTGGGGATGTCGCCTTCTACCCAATTGTCTGCATCATTCCAACTGCCAATTACACCAGCCTTCCAGGTGAATTGAGCATGTGATTGAAAACCTATACCTAAAAATAAAACGAGGGATAAAAGTAGAATTCTGGCCATGTCTGAATCGTTGGGTTTGAAACATGACGCTTTTGCCTACTTACTTTTCCCACGGTTTTTGAGTTTTTTTCAAATGATTAGTTTGTACCCTATTTGTTAACTGAGATACGATAGTTCCCAGCTAATCCGTTGATACCGTTGGCGACACCTCCAGTGCTGTTAACGGTGAATGTAAAAGTAAAACTGCTGGTCGTCAGCTCTACTATAGTCACTTCTTTGCCATCATCCAGCGTGATTATATTGGCGGCCGTTGCATCTGCCCATTGCCAGGTACCAATGCTATTGAAGAGCGCTCCGGCATTGGTCGTGGTGAACCCACCATTAGTGAAGGAAAGTGAAAAACCCGAATAGTCTGAATTTACGTTTTGACCATCAAGGGCAATAGAATTCAGAGTCCAGTTGCCCGCCAATAAGGCAAATGCCTGTTCCTGTTGAGTTTCAGTTGGCCCATCGTCACCACCGCCACCACAACCAAAGCATGTGATTAGTAGTATGCCTAACATCAGGTGTTTCAAATGAGATTGACAATGTGAGATTGATAAGATTCGATTCGCAGTCATGACTGGGTGTTTATGTTTGATACATGACGTTTTTGAACGCTAATATTCCCAGAAGCCACGGAATTTTTTTAAAAAGTGGGTTTTCGAGATTTCGAGAGTAGTATTTTTAGATTAAACATTATCTTACTCCCTCGGCAAGATGAGAATAGCAGAATTAGAGCACTTCTGGCAAAAGTTTATACAAGGTGATCAAGAGGCTTTTGGTAGTATCTATGAGATTAGCCGTCCTATCCTCACGTTCTATTGTCTGGGAATTTTAAAAGAAGTACATCAAGCTGAAAATTGCGCTTCTGAAGCATTAATCAAAACGTACCATCTGGAGGACCCCGGAAAAGTCAAGGACATAGAAAGTTGGCTGTTTACCGTTGCACGAAATCTTTGCATTTCACATTTAAGGAAAGTCAAGCGACATCAAACTGCACTGAAGGTGTTAAAGGAGAAAGAAGTTGTTCATGAAGAACCTTTGATCTCCCAAAAGTTCGAGGAGAGTAGTATAGAAGCGTTTATTGCCAATATACTGGATGAGGAGGAAGAACAAATTTGGAAACTACATTCAGAGGGCTATGACAATAACGAGATTGCTATCAGGTTGGGTATGAACAAGAAGACAGTGGCCAACAATAAGTCAAAAATCAGGAGTTTATTAAAAGCCAGGTTTAAAAAATATTTAAAATCTAGGGAATATTAGAGATGAGAATCGTCTTTGAGTTGATTTGTAAATTAAATGCTTGCTATGAGCTTTGGTAACCAACAGGGCCAGATGCCATCGGTCGAATTACTACTCGATTATTTGGATGGTATTTTGACAGATGAAGCAAAAGAGAAAATTGACCAGGAGATGGCTGGTTCTGAAGAACTGACCTCAATAGTTGAAGGCCTAAAGATCTATTACAAATCGATAGACTTTAACCGTGAGAAAATGGATGATTACATCCAATCTCTTTCGATTGGCTTTGCGGAAAAAAGAAATCAGGTAAAAAAGAAGCCGCCTAAAACCGGTTTCTATATCAGAATTGCTGCCACCTTCCTTTTGGTCGCTGCCTTTGCAACTTTGCTTATCTTGAATCGAGATAGACCAAATGACCTTTTGACACTGGTAGATGTCGAACTCAGCAAACACTATGCGGTTCCTGGCACTTCCCGTTCGGAAGGTGAAGAACTGGCTCAATTGTGGTCTCAGGTAACCCTGGCTTATGGGGCACGAAATTTTGCCTCAGCCATTAATCCGCTTAGGCTAATTGATGAAGCTGACGAAAACGATCCAACTTCCTGGTTTTATTTAGGCTTATGCTATGCTTATAAAAGCACACCTGATTTTGAGCAATCGATTGATTATTTAAAGCGTGTTACGGAAACTTCACATGCGTTTAGTGACCGTGCCAAATGGTATCTCGCTTTGATTTATATTAAACAAAACAGGCAAGCTGAAGCTCAGAAATTGGTCCAGGAGATTAAAGAAAAGGGTGGATTTAAGTCAAAAGAAGCTGAAAGAATCTTCTCATCGATGAACTTATGATTCGGTTTGATAAGAGAACAGCGTTGCATTGGTTTTGGTTAGGCATAATGCTTCTGGCTATTATGCCAAGTGCCTTGTTGGCTGATAGTTCACTGATATATCAAAAGCAGGTTCTGTCTCAAACTCAAAATGATTCTCTGGCCCTGAGTAAAGAATTGGACAAGAAGGCTGCCAATTTTGAAAGACAACATGAAATCGATAGTGCCATTAAGTATTATGATTGGGCCTACCAGATAAAAAGGAAAATTTTAGTGGGGGAAGACACCGCCTTGGCTCATGCACTTAGTAAAGTTGGCCATGTATTTGGTTTGAGCGGAAACTATGATCAGGAGTCTGACTATTTGGAACAGGCTGCAGACCTGTTTACCAAAGTTTTGGGTTCTGAACATCCGCAGGTGGCGACCATCTATAACAACCTGGCCGTAAGTTTTAAAAACAGGGGCGACAGTGAAAAACAAAGGCTTTTTTTAGAGAAATCATTAGCCATCCGACATGCGTACTATGGGCAGTCGCACCCAACTATAGCAGAATCTTACCACAATTTGTCGACTTATTTTTTCGGCCAAAGGCAGATGGAACAGTTCTTTGAGTTTGCGGACAAATCTCTAAAGATGAATTTGGAGCATTTTGGAAACGATCATATCAAAATAGCGTCAAACTATCACAATTTGGCCGCTGGCTATGAAAGGAATAGAAATTATGAAAAGGCCATTAGTTATTATGAAAAAAGTCTACAAATAAAACAGTCCAATGATGCGGATCACTCCTCAATAGCCAATACCTACAATAGCATGGGTAACTGCTATGGCAAATGGGGAAATAAAGCCAAGCAAGGAGAGTTGCTTGAACTTGCCCTTAAGGTAAGAATTGCTGCGCTGGGTAAACGAGATGTTAAGGTCGCCTTTTCTCATAGTAATCTGGGTAAGTTCTTTTATCTCCAGGGTCAATTTCAGAAAGCCTTGGAACAGTTTCAAAAAGGTTTAGTTGCAGTGTCTACGGAATTTGACGGAACGGACATCTCTTCCAACCCAATTTATGAAACGGCAATGGCGAAGCTTCAATTTTTCGACCTGCTAAGAAGTAAGGGTAAGGCGCTGGAAAATTTGTATGCCAAGTCGAAGAATTTTGAGACGTTGAATAATGCCTATATAACTTTCAAAGCGGCAGCGATGGCCGCAGACAGAATTCGTTCAAATTTCGATTCTGAATCTCCGCAAGAGCAAATTACTGCCCAGGCGATTGGGGTATACGAGGGTATGATTAGTGCAGCATTGGAATTACACACTTTCAAGAAGGACGACAAGTTCTTAGCGGAGGCCCTGGAATATTCGGAAAGAAGCAAAGTATATACACTGCGACAAGTGGTTTTCAAATCTCAGGCAAGGCAGTTTGCCAATGTTCCTGATGACCTGGTGCTTGAAGAAATTAACATCAAAAAGGAGTTGCGATCACTTGATGATCGATATAATAAAGCGCTTTCATCCAGAGATAGTGTTGAGATTATTCAACTTTCCGATCTTCTGTTCGATAAAAATGTTGCATATGATCGCTTATTGGAACTTTTAGAAACAGACTATCCAAAATACTACCAATTAAAATTTGATCAGAAGGTGTCTTCACTGGAAGAAATTCGGCAAGATTTACTTGCTGATGGATCAGTTTTAGTTGAATTCTTTGAAGGGAGGAATCATTTTTATCGTTTTATAATAACGGAAACCGATTTGTTTTTGGATAAGATATTAAAGCCCAAAGGGTTTCAGCAAACACTCAGCGTTTTCAGAAAATCTACCACGGACAACCGTTATGTATTGTCTCAACCAAAAGAGGCAAAAGCCGATTACCTGGCATCGGGCCTGGAGCTTTACAATTTGCTTTTGGCTGAAGGGCTCCAAAAAGTGGGTTCCGAGATTTCAAAACTGATTATTGTACCGGATGGCGTATTAGGTCAAATTAACTTCGAAGCGTTTCTTACCAATCAAGCTGAGGACGTTGATGTGCTTGACTATCGTAACCTGCCTTATTTGGTCAAGCGATATACGATAAGCTATGCTTATTCAGCTACGTTGTTGGCAGAGGCTAAGCCTACCACTAAAAACATTAAAATTGAATTCGGAGGATTCGCACCAATCTACAATAGTAACCGCGCATCGCTGGACTCTGTGTCTCATAAGATGATGTCCGTGCTGATCAGAGATGCTAAATTATCACTTCCCGGTGCCGAAGAAGAGGTTGTTCAAATCAATGAGCTACTGAACGGGGACTTGTGGGTTGGAGAGAAGGCTACAGAGGCCAATTTCAAGGCAAATGCCCATGAATACCGTATTATTCACCTGGCCATGCATGGATTACTGGATGATAAAAACCCATTAAATTCTGAGCTTGTATTTGCAAAATCGGAAGAATCCAATGAGGACGACTATTTGAGTATTCCTGAAATATACAATCTAAATCTGCATTCCGACTTAGTAGTGTTAAGCGCATGTAACACCGGATTTGGTCTATTTCAAAAAGGAGAGGGGAATATCAGTATGGCGAGGGCATTTACCTATGCGGGAAGTGCTAGTGTAATCATGAGCCTTTGGAAAGTGCCTGATTTTAATACCCAGAAAATTATGGTAACGCTCTATAAGAACCTCACCAACAGTATGCGTAAAGGAGAATCTCTTAGAGAAGCGAAGATTAAGTACATTGAGGAGATAGAAGACCCCTTACATGCCCATCCTTACTATTGGGCTGGCTTTGTGTTAACCGGTGATGGTGGTCAGATTTCTTCGAATACTTCTTCCAGTATCTATTGGTTTGCTGGTTTGGTACTGCTGTTAGTTTTGATGGCTTATAATAGAAAATCGAAGAAAGCGGGTCGGGTTGGAGGCTGAACATTCCAGCCCAAACTTAAATGTAACCACTCACTTCGACACATAGCCAAGTTACCCAACAGAAGAGAAATCTCCCGGAGCATTCACAAACCTCAGAGAGCCATTTTGGTTCGTCCTGCTTTTTGGCCTAAGTGAGTTCCTCTGAAACTCTTCTACTTAATTAACCTTTCTTAGTGTAACAGCATTTGGACTCTTCAAGCTTCCAGAACCCCTGGAAACAAGGTCTCTTACAAAGACACCACCACGGGTAAACTCTTTTATAGTGCCTGTTCCGCTACCTCCATCTCCAATTAAAAAGTTGCCATTGTCCAGAACGGCAATACCCTCAAGCCTGCTGAGGCCTGTAGCCGTATTGCCCAAAAAGGCGCCACTGGCATTGAAACGTACAACCCTGCCTCCGGTCCAGTCATTGACAAATAGGTCTCCACCATCGCCAAACCAAATATTAGTAGGGCCTTGCAGGTTGGAGTTAATAAAAAGCCCTTGATCAGCACCTGATGTATCGAATTTTCTGACAAAACCTCCGCCTCCACTATTAAAAGAGGAGACATAGAGGTTGCCGTCACTATCCCAATCCATTCCAATACTTTCATTGACGGCAAATGAGGTAAACTGATCCACAAAGGTACCATCCAATTGGTAACGGAGTACCAATCCATTTCCAGACCACTGCAAAACATAAAGCAAATTATCTGGTCCAATCTTCATTCTTGTTGGTCCGCTTATTCCTGTTGCAAAAGTGTTAATCAGACTGCCATTATCAATATTGTATCTGCCAATTGAGTTACTATTCAGGTTTGAGATCAAGACTACATTCTGATCTTCAAGAAATAAAATATCCTGAGGCCAGCTTAAACCTTCTGTAGTGAAAACTTCAGGGTTTTCACCATTTTCATCAAACCTTAGAATCTGGTAAGGGGGAGAACCTGGGCCGTTTCCTGCATCACTTACATATATGTCTGTTCGTGGAGCTGAACTGTCCCAAACTCTGATATCGAATTCAGCCTGAACGCCCTCAGTTGCAGCGGTTATGGTTGAATTGCCGACAGCAACAGCAGTAACATTTCCGCTTTGATCAACCGTTACATTCGCATTGTCCGCTGACCATACTATGGTGGTTGTAATTGCAAAGGACTGACTCGTCTGATCAAGTGCACTTACGGACAGAGAAGTTGTAGCTCCAATGTCCAAGCGCGTTCCGTTGGATGACTGAATTGTCATGGTGGTTAGAATGTTCTGTACCGCGTCATCAGAGCCGCAGCCAAGAAGGGTGACAAAGCAAAGTAGGTAGAGTAGTTTTTTCATTAATGTTGGTTTATTCTAGTACACTGGTACTAGAACTTAGCTTTTGCAAAAAGGCACACAATTGTGTGACCCTCTGACATCAAAAATTACCATATCACCTAATTTTGTGATATGAGATGGTACCTTCTCAGGTTGTTCTACTCAATTCTATGTTCAACTAGTTGATGATCAATCGAGTAGAAAAGAAAAAATATTAGCGAAGAGGTTGTTTAGAAATAATTATAAATTTTCTAAATATTTTTATTTAACTTTTGTGATTATTGTTTTCACCTTCCGACTCTTTGTGAAGGGACTCAGCGGAAGATCATCCGTATTTTTTGAGTATTAATTTTTTTATAAAAGCCCAGGCCTTGAGTCAACTAAATCAATCAACAGATCCATAAAATTTAACAATGGCAGAACAAGAAGAACCTGAAGAAACCGGAGACGTAACTCCGCAATTTCAACCTCATTTTGAATATGACGACTGGAGGGAAGCAGGAAAACCAGGTGATAAAACACCCTACATCACAAAGGGCTTTGACATATTCGCTACCAAAGGGACTTACTACATAGTACGATCAGATTTGGATACGCCATTATTTATGAAGATCAGCGGTCTTCACGACCCTAAGTATAAAGGCAAAATTTGTGACCTTCCGGAAGCCTACCAGAATGGCGATCATTACTTCGGGACTAGTGGTAAAAAATATGTGATTCATGGAGACGTGTTGCATAGCGCGGACGATTTAAGCACTGATAACACTAATATTAAGAATGAAACACTTGCTAATGGACCATCTTCTGGAGGATTGCATTATTTAGTGCATAAAGGGACATTCTATAGGATTGGGAATACGAAGGCACAAGGATTTGCGAGTTTGGTAGAAGGCAAGGCCAATAAGAAGGGTGCAGAGATTGAGATTCACGAGAAACTACGTGATGGGATATGCTATTTCGCTCTGGACGATTATTTGTATGTAATTAAGACCGTAGACATTGGTGGAGGAACTGAGGCCCTTTGCTTTTATAAAGTGACAAATCTAGCCGATGATCCGGGATTGAACTATAGAACCGTGAATAAAAGCATTCAGATGTTTATGCCGGGAGGTTATACTTATAATAACGCTGCAAAAGCCGTTTGGGAGTCGATAGGGTACATTGAAAATAATTCGGCTTTAGATGTAGCGTACAATCATGAATACAAGTATTCACATGGAAGTAGTAAAAGTGAAACGAACAAGTTGGAACAGAATTGGGAATTAGATCTTACCGTGGAAACAGAGGTTTCATCAGTGGTGATGAAGGACTCAGTGAAAACCACTTATAAGTATGGAGGTTCTAAGACTAAAACTACCTCGGATGAGTGGAATGAGTCCAGTGAGGAGACAATTTCTGTGTCTGTAACCGTAGGTGCTGGAAAAGCATGGGCATTATGGCAACCGACTGTGAAATTAGGCGGAGAAAAAACCCTGATCTCGGGTCGTGATATTGTTGCTACGGATGGGGTCGAACCGGATCACGCTCCTTGGGAAACAGAGGATTAACCAAAACCCTCAGAGTTTTCTGTGTATAACTCTGAGGGATATGCTCTTTCTGATGATTATTTTCGACTTGGGATCAGTCAATTTGAAAATGGCTATTTTTCACCTAATCACCTAATCACCTAATCACCTAATCACCTAATCACCTAATCACCTAATCACCTAATCACCTAATCACCTAATCACCTAATCACCTAATCACCTAATCACCTAATCACCTAATCACCTAATTTATCCTCCGAAGCTTTGGCGTAGGAGACAATCACCTACCGCCTTTTTCAGCTTTCTCAATCGTTAAGCTTCTGTTCTTTTTCTGAAGTGCTTTATTGAAGGCTTGAATATCTTGCTCCTGCAACTCCTCAAACTGCTTAACAGCATTTTGCAATCGCTCATTCAATACTTCGTAAACACCACCTTGTTGATCTGTAGGTTTGAAATCAATGCCACCTCCGGTAATATCAGATGCCAATGCACTTAATCTACCATATAGCTTCATGGGTGATCGGAAAGCATCTTCACGAGCACCTGTGAGTTGAATATCGTATAATTTTCCAGCGATGTTCTCAGCTAAACCCTTAAGTCGAATTGCTTCTCTTTGTGTTTTACGATCAGTGAATTCGACAATGATGTCCTCTAATTCCTTTCGCAATAGTTCCACTTTATTGATGCTGTTCACCGCAATGTTCATCGCGTCCCTTAGCTGTAGTGAAAAGTCTACTTGTGCTTGAATATCAGCAATGGAGCCATCAGACAATGGGTCCTTTAATACTTCGAAACTTTCGGAGGACGATTTGCCATCTACGGTTAGTTTTGCCGTGTAGGTGCCAGGCACTACTCTCGGTCCTTGCTGACCTGCATTCAAATCTAAATCCCAAGTGACCAGAGGTCTCCATCCTTCACCATTCAATTGTACCCAAGGTCTGCCTGGAGGTTGTACCTGTAAGCGCGGTCTGAAGGTAGATTCATACCTTAAGTTCCAGGCCGTTCTACGAACTCCTTTGGCTTTGCTTCTCGGATTAATAGTTCTAACCAATTCGCCAGTTGCTGAATAAATCTCGATTGAGGCTTCTTTTACACCATCAGGCAGATAATAGTTGAGCATGGCCCCGTATTGAGGGTTTTGACCAGAGTTGTTACTACCACCATCAGTCTTGATGCTCTCTCTGTTATTAAAACGCCAGGCATCTCTTGGTTTGAAAAGCTTTGCCTCACTTCCCAATCTATCTCCTTCACGAATGGCGGTAAGGTCATCCAAAATATAGAAACCTCTTCCGTATGTGCCGACAACCAGGTCGTCAAAGCGCTCCTGAATATCTAACCAGTAGACCGGGGCAGGAGGAAGGTTGTTTCTTAGTCGGTCCCAGGTGGCACCGTCATTGTAACTGATGTAAATGCCTTTGTCTATTCCGGTATACAGCAAACCTTTTCGTTTTGGGTCTTCTTTGATTACATGAACAAAGCTGGATTCTGAATGAGGAATGTTTGTTGAAATCTTCTTCCAGGATGCACCATAATCGGTAGTTTTATAAATAAAGGGATCAAAATTGCCCATTTGATGTAGATCTATGGAGACGTAGGTAGTTGCTGCGTCATATCTTGAAGGCTCAATACTGCTAACCGTTCCCCACTCCGGAAGATCAGGGAAGTTGGCAGTAAGATTGGTCCAATTGGTACCACCATCTTTGGTCATTTGGATTTGACCATCATTTGTTCCTGCCCAAATCAAGCCTGCTTCTAGCGGAGATTCTTCTATGGCAAAAAGGGTAGCACCGTCAAAGGTCATCAGATTATCAATGGCTACTCCTCCAGAACTCTGTTGGTGAGACTTGATATTAAGCGTCAGGTCCGGGCTGATGATTTGCCAGCTTTGACCACCATCATCAGAGGCGTGAACAAACTGTGATCCCACATAAACTCTGTGCTTCGTGAACGTAGAGAAGCTCAATGGAAAATTCCAGTGCCATCTGTATTTCATATCGGCAGGAGCCCAGCCATAACCGGCTTCAGGCCAAACGCGCACATCTCTGGAATGCCCGGTTTTTAAATCATGACGATCCAAACCACCATCGTAGCAGCCAGACCATACAATATCATTGTCGTTAGGATCAACCTGAGCAAAACCACTCTCACATCCACCAACACCTTTCCATAGGCCTAGTGGAATATAACCTTGAAGACTGTTGCTTGGTCCCATATAAGACCAACCATCCTGTCGGTTTCCAAAGACATTATAAGGAACCTTATCATCCACGGAGACATGGTACATCTGTGCGATCGGAAGCACTACGCGTTGAAATGATCTGCCATGATTTAGACTGATACTTGCACCACCATCATGGGCCACCATCATTCTGTCAGGATTTTTTGGGTCAATCCACATGTCATGGTTGTCACCACCGCCTCTTGGAGGCCTCCTTTCTAAAGTCTTACCGCCATCTAATGATTGAACAAAACGTACGCTCAATGAATAGACCTCATCAGGGTTGTCGACACCCACGGCTATTCTGGTGTAATAAGGGGCTCGCTCTGCCCAATTATGATCCTGGCTTTGAAGCGTCCAGGTTTCGCCTTTGTCATCTGATCGCCAAAGTTCGGGACTATTGATTTCGAAGAGGGCATATACAATATTAGGGTTGCTTTGGGAAACAGCCACGGCCGTTTTTCCCACGTTTCTTGCCGGGCCACCAGGCAGGCCTTTTGTATTTAAGGGTTCCCAGGTATCTCCACCATCCGTTGAGCGATAAACACCGCCACCATCACCACCAGAGTTGAGTCCCCAGGAATTGATATGTACTGACCACATGCCAGCATATAGGATATTTGGATTGCTCGGATCCATGGCCAAATCAGCTGCTCCGGTGCCCTCATCTACAAAAAGTATTCTTTCCCAGGTGTCACCAGCATCTTTAGACCGATAAACGCCACGGTCTTGCTGTGGGCCATGTGTATGACCGAGCGCTGCGGCATAAATAATATCTGAATTGGTAGGGTGAACAATGACCCGGCCTATACGGCCCGTTTTTTCTAGGCCCTTATGTTCCCATTTTCTTCCTCCATCAGGAGAATAATAAATGCCGTTACCCATGGCATGAGCAGGGCGCATCAAGAAAGTTTCACCAGTTCCTACCCAAACCTTTTGAGGGTCAGAAGGGGCGAGGTAGATTGAGCCAATTGAGGAAATATCCTGCCCGTCAAAGATGGGGCGCCAGCGAATTCCACCATCATCAGTTTTCCAGAGACCACCAGAAGCGGCCCCTATATAAGTGACCATAGGATTGCCAGGTTCACCTGTAATGGCTATGGCTCGGTTGCCTTCCGGTCCGATAAAACGGAAATTATGAGACCTGTAATTGTCATTAAATAGGTCTTGGGAGGAGAGACTGAGGGTAAGTAATAACGCAAAAACGATGGAACAAGCTTTTCTGATGTGCATAGTAATGAGGGTTCGTTTGAAGACAAAAGATATGAAATAATTGGAGTTGGAAGTGAATAGGCTTTATGGGTGGTGGAAAAGGAAATTCGAATGGTAATGGTTTATAATATATGAAAATATTAAGCTATATAAATATCAATATTTATTCATTTGTAATCAAAGACATCAAACTCGTTGCTGAGTTCTTGCCCATCAATCGATAGGGTAAGGGTGTAGGCTCCCTTTCTTATAAACTGATTGTAATGCACAAAGTAAGGTTGACTGCTTTCAACCTGTTTCAGGATCAAGTCCCAACGAAACTCATTGAGCCCCTGATTGCCTTCAAGCGCTTTGGTCCAAAGAATGTCCTCTTTTTCGTTCGTTATGCTTAACACGACCTTCGTGGCCTCTGGCAGGTTAAAACTGATGGTTGTTTTAGCCAAGGTCTCATAATCCGGGTCTCTGTGTGTATCCCTAAACCGTGGTCTTCGAAAAGATGGAAAATCATAGAGTACAGCTTGGCTTTGATCAATTTGCATGGATTGCTGGATGGGTTTCAAATTGGTCTTATAAATTCCACGACCATGTGTAGCGATCACTAAATCCATCGAGCGCTCATCTATAGCGAGATCGGCAACGCTGACAGTTGGCATATTTTTACCCATAAGTGACCAGGATTGCCCACGATTGGTCGAGATATAAACTCCGCGATACAGCCCTGCGTACAGAAGGTTTTCATTGACGGGGTCTTCAATAATAACATTGGCAATTTCATTGGGTAGATTGTTAGTGAGCGATTTCCAATTGTTACCGTAGTCTTCCGACACAAAAATGTAGTTGCCAAGGTCATCATAGTTCATGCCGGTTAGGGTCACATATACGCGCGATTCCTTGAATTGGGAAGGGTAGATGCTTCGAATATAATTGTTGGGTAGCCCTGTCGAAAGTTCCTCCCAACTTTTGCCATCATCTTTGGTTACCCAAAAAGCGCCCTTGTCGGTACCCATATATAGCAATCCCGGTTTTATTTTTGATTCCGTTAATGCTCCTGCGGCTGTGGATTTTTTGTCCTTGTTAGCTGAAATTGAGAGGTCTGCGCTGATTACTTCCCATGAGTTGCCTCTGTTCGTGCTTTTGAAAACATAGTTGCCTGCGTGATATAAGGTGTTGTGGTCGTGCGGAGAGATAAAATAGGGAGCTACAAAATTGAATTGCAGGTTGCCCTCATGATCGCTTGGGAGCCGGGGTCGAATGGAAACTGATTTGTCAGCGCTCATATCTCTTCTTCTGGCAGCACCATTTTGCATGCTGAAGTAAACCGTATTAGGGTCTTCCGGATCCACACAGGTCACGCAGCCATCGCCACCGCTCCAGGCATCCACCCAAACATATTTCCAATCCTTGTGGTAACGAGGATCATATTCCAGGGAAGGGCCATAAACTGTAGCATCGTCTTGTGCACCCGCATAGATCATATAAGGTTCTTGCTTGTCTAAAGTGATGTCATAGAATTCCCCTGCTGGAATGTTATTATGATGAGTCCAGTTTTTGCCCTTGTCATAAGTGGTGTAAAGCCCACCGTCATTTGCCAGAGCCATATGATTTGGATTTGTAGGGTTAATCCAGAGCTCGCAATGGTCAAGATGAAGGGGATCGGCAGCACTAGGAAAGAGGTGATAGACATCGCCTCCCACATAATCGAAGGTTTTGCCGCCATCTGAGCTGTGAGCAAGTCGAACGCCAAGACCATATATCTCGTCATCATTTTGTGGGTTCACATAGAGGTCAGTGAAATACCAGCCAATGACTGAAAAGAACATCAATTCCTCTTTGTGGGTTTTATCCCAACTTTTGCCGCCATCCAAACTTTGAAAAACTTTGGCCGCTCCCTGATTTCGTTTACGATTTCTATGGTCCATTAGGGCATAAACCTTGTTGGGGTTGGTGTGGGAGACAGCCAAACCAATTCTGCCAACATCCTTATCAGAAGGCATTCCCTTATGAGCTTTTTCCCAGGTTTTGCCACCATCTTCGCTTTTATAAACTCCGCTGCCTTTTCCACTTACCTCGGGACTGTGCTGCCACATGGAGGCATACATGATATCCGGGTTAGAAGGGGCAATTACGATATCGTTGGCTCCTGTTTGTTCGTTCACATTGAGCACATGTTCCCAGGTTTTTCCTCCGTTTTCGGTGCGATAAATGCCTCGGTTGGTATTATCAGACCAAAAGTGGCCTAATACCGCAACTATGGCAATGTCAGGGTTGGTAGGGTGTACAGCGATTTCTCCAATGTGCCAGGAATCGCTAAGACCCAGGTGTCTCCAGGTTTCTCCGCCATCATCTGATCGGTAGACGCCTGTTCCAGGCATAGTGAAATTCCTTGGTTTCTTCAGGCTCTCTCCAGTACCCAAGTAAATAATGTCTGAATTGGAAGGAGCCAGAGCGATATCACCAATACCTAGAGCAGGCTGGTCTTCGAAGATTGCTTTCCAAGTGAGTCCATTGTTTATCGTTTTCCAAAGATTACCGGAGCCGAAGGCCACGTACATCGTACCGGGCTTAGTATGGTCGACCTGAATCGCATCCGCCCTTGCGGAGTTGATGGTTGGACCGATTTGAATCCAATCCACACCAAAGGTTGTTTCAGCCTTCATTTTTTGATAATCCCTGAAAGAGGAAATCAATGGAGATTCCGGCTGCTGTGCTTTCGCATTGATAAGTGTAAGGAACAGCAGATTGAAAAGGAGAAATGATCTTAGGCGCTTCATAGCATAAATTTAGAAGCGATTAATTTAGCTAAATCTCTTCTAAGATAGATTCACCTTTTGATAGATCGCCAGAAGTCCATTGCCAGTGTTCGTGGAGTCGGATTTTTCCTGAATCAAGTATTTGAGGGGTAGACTTGCAGTATCCGGTCATTAACTCGTTGTTGATGTTGATTTGATGATAGCGCATATCTATCTCCCCATTATTGGCTACGAGGCCAATCAAATTTCCTTTTTTGATAGAATTGCCGCTGTAGGAGCAGCTAAGGACGTTTTCTTCTTGTTGATAATGAAATATGGTTTGAGCATCTACCTCGCCATTTTCCGAGTTCACAACCGGACGAAATTTCTTGTTATGATAGTTAATCATGGTATAATTTACGTTTTGACTTGTTAAAACCCTTCCCCTTTCATCCAGTTAAGAATCAAATGACGTGCGATAGAGTCTACGCCTGATAACGTTATTTCTCCTGCCTCCGAACGTTCTTTTAGGTCTTGAGCTGAAAACCAGTTGGCCTCAGTAATTTCGTCCAGATCCAGTTGAAGCTCAGCATTCAAGGCATCTGCGTAGAAGCCCAGCATAATGCTTGAAGGGAAGGGCCAGGGCTGAGAAGCCACATAGCGGATGTTATCAACTTCAATCCCCGCTTCTTCAAACATTTCGCGTTTAACCGTCATTTCCAAGGACTCACCTGGTTCAACAAAACCGGCCAATGTAGAATACATTCCTGGCCTGCTGCGCTTGTGTCTGCCGAGCAGACAGCGATTAACCCCATCTTCAAACCTGTGTTGAATTAAAACAATAACCGCAGGATCAATCCTTGGAAAGGCCACCGTGTTGCAAATGTCATTGCTGCATTTCCTTTCATGACCGGAGGATTTACTTAGTGTTCGAGCACCGCATTTTCCACAATACGCATGATTTTTATGCCAAATAAACATGGCCCGTACATAGGCCAACAGGCTGGCATCATCGTTATTAAGATTCCCGGCATGGGCTCTCAAATCCTCAATTGTCCCGCCAGGGATTAATGCCGAGACTTCGGATTGTTCTAAGTCGGAAAAATCTACACCGAATACGGGCTCATTTTTATGAAGACCAAGGAAGAATGAATCAATGCGAGTAACTTCTATGAAATCAGCTTTTTGAAGTTGAAATGCCCTTGGTTCACCGTTTTCAGTAAAAAAGAAATTTTTGCTTCGCCAGTGCCCAATAAATCTGGCATTTTGATGATTGAAATGCTTTTCAACCTGTTCTGAATCTGATCGAAGTAGATGTGAACGGTCTAAAGACTCGTGAGCGTAAAAGAGATAATCTTTCTCCATGAAAGCGGCTTAGTTGACAATAATGGCAAATCTAAACGCATTTTGAGGTGATGCAATACCGGTACATTTAATATATTCAGCAATTCTTCAGAAAACTTTCATAGGCCAATTTGAACAAAGGGGGTGGATATGGACTTCTTATTGCAACCCTGACTTCTTCGTTTAATGTCTTATCTTTAAAAAGATGTCAAAAATGTCTGAATCATATCATATTGGTGATTGGCTTGTGGAGCCGAGTCTTCAGCGGATTTCCAAAAACAAGGTGACCAAAAAACTGGAGCCTCAGCTTATGGCAGTGTTGCAGCAATTGGCTGCTAGGCCGGGTGAGGTGGTAACCAAAGATGATCTTAAAGAAACGGTTTGGGCAGATGTAATTGTGACAGAAAATGTACTCACAAGGGCCATCTCATCCTTGCGCAAGGCACTCGAAGATGATCGATTTAATCCAAAGTACATTGAGACAATTAGCAAAACAGGCTATCGCCTGATTGCACCAGTAAAAGTTCAGGAAAGGTCAAAGGGCTCAGAAACGTTTACAATCAAACTATCAAGAAAACCTGTGGTGATGGTTGTAGGCATTGTAGTTCTGATTGCATTAGGTGCCTTTGTCACGCGCCAAATTTTTCTTCCAATTTCAGCAGAGAAAGTGTATAACCCGGTAGCAGTGGCCAATTACACCAATTCAGAGTATTGGCCATCAATTTCTCCCGATGGGCGTTTTGTGGCCTATGGCTGGAAGGGTGAGGCAGATGACAATTGGGATATTTATGCCAAGCTCATTGGTACGGAGACCATTTTAAGGATTACGGATAACCCATCCACGGATTTAAGGGCCAGATGGTCCTCCGATGGTAACTATATCTATTATTTACGATATGAGAAGGGTGGAAGCACAATCTACAAGAAGCCGGTTGTTGGTGGAGAGGAGGTAAGAATTTTAACTTCTCCTGGCTACAGCTTTGGCAACTTCGATATTTCCCCGGATGAAAAATGGATCAGTTTTAATGATCGAGAATCACCAAGTGATCCGTTAAGAATCAAACTTATTTCTCTCGAAACAGGACTTGAAAAGTGGATGACCAGCCCAGATAAGAACTTCAACGGGGACATCCATCCAACCTTTTCTCCTGATGGCACCAAGCTGGCTTTTGTTAGGGAGAAAAACTCCGTGAGCATGTACCTTTGGTCTTTGGATCTTACTTCAGAAGAGCCTGACCAGATCACTAAAGAGCATTTGTCTATTAATGGTTTTGATTGGTCTAGTAACTCAAATTCATTGTTCTATGGTGCCGACAAAACCGGTTTGTACAAACTATGGGAGGTGAGTTTGGACTCCAAAAAGCCCACTTTGGTTGCTGTAGGCGATTATCAAATGGTTATGCCTAGAGTGGCTGAAACCGGGAGAATCATTTACTCCAAAATGAAGGATAATGTCAATATTTGGTCTTACAATCTAGAAAGCAAGACCTCAAAAACCTGGAGAGCGACAAATGACCTGAATCTAAACCCAGTCGTTTCTCCTGATGGGGTCAAGGCTTGTTTCACCACCAATAAAGATGGCACGTTTCAAATTTGGATTTCGAATAGTGATGGCACTGATGCGGTGC
The DNA here is from genome assembly GCA_029262895.1 of Roseivirga sp. Lineage (GTDB taxonomy): Bacteria > Bacteroidota > Bacteroidia > Cytophagales > Cyclobacteriaceae > Roseivirga. The sequence continues at coordinate 14,342 of JAJCYM010000004.1, read as the reverse complement.
CTATCACCAATTTTATTGGACAGTACCTCAATGCACCTCGATGGTCACCTGACGGTGAATCAATAGTCTTCCAGGGTTTTTTGGATGGCCAAGCCGATATCTATAAAGTAAATGCTAGAGGAGGTGTGCCCGAAAACCTCACAGATTCAGATGCAGACGATCATACACCAATTTATGCCAACAATGATGAGATTTATTTTAGCTCAGACCGTGATGGTGATTGGGCGATTTGGAAGATGCGGGCTGACGGTGCTAGGGCCACTAAAATTGTTGAGGATAATGCGTATGCGCCTCAGTTAAGTCCTTATAAATCAGTGTTGTTCTATTCTAAAAAAGGAACTTTTGGTTTATGGTCCTATGATTTAGAAAAGCAAGAAGAAAAACTTTTGATTGAAGCTTTTCACCCCATGTATTGGGGAGCTTTTGCGGTTGCTGAAAAGGGTATTTATTACCTGAATGCTCAGCATAGCAGGTTCGAATTTTTTGACTTCGAATCAGAAGAATCGTCTTTCGTTTATCAACCTCGGGAAAAGATAGCGCGGTTGGGAATTTCCATGAGCTTATCACCCGATACTAACCAGTTGCTTTTCAGTCAAATCGACCATAACGATGCGGATGTAATGTTGCTGGAAATTCAGCAGTAGCTAAGGGTTATTTAGATTATCACCTTTCCCCTCAGAGTTATCCGCAGGAAACTCTGAGGACTAGGGTCTCCAGACATCATTCTTCAGAGTCCTCTTCGAGTGACTCTGAGGGTGATGGTAAAATGAGCCTCTTCACTTTATCGGCTTTTAAGGATACCCTTCCCCTCAGAGTTATCCGCAGGAAACTCTGAGGACTCGGGCCTCCTAGATATCATTCTTCAGAATTCTCTTCGAGTGACTCACAGAGGATGGTAAAATGAATCTCTTGACTTCATGGGCTTTTGGGATTACTTATAGAGCCTGGAGTGTAATGGTGGTATTTATGCTGTAGTCCAATTTTCGCCTTTTCAGAGAAACATCAAGTCCTATGGTAGCGGAGAATTCAGTAGAAAAAACCAAGGAGTGTAGGTCAGGACACTCCTTGGCAACCAACACATCGATGATGAACCAAACCTGTTAATGTTTGAACATTAAGCCCATTCATCAAAGATGCTTTTACGCAGCGTTGAACCGCGAGTAGCAATCAACAAAACAACAAACTTTACTTCATGTTCTTGAGCTCGAATGAGCCTTGCAACTTTGAAATCATTTCAGGTATATGGGTGAATCTGGCTCGGGCCGGTAAAGACCATTCATTTTTGAAATGGGCTAGTGCTTTGTCAAATTCTCCCGCTATGACGTAACAGTCACCTAATCTCAACAAGGAAGTAAGGTGCGTGGGGTTTTGTTTTAGAGCAAATTCATAAAAGGGAAGTGCCTCTTTACCATAACCGTCTACCATTAAAATCCATCCGATGTTTGCCAGGTTGGAAAGCCAGTTATCTGATTTGTAATCCTTGTTATTAGCCAGAGACTGCATCAGTTTCATTCCACTTTCTACGCCATTTGCTTTTACCTCATTGTATACCAAACCAACCGCGTGGTCGCGCCCATTGACTTTTTTAACAAAGGTGGTCTGTAGATACCCGATGGTGTAGCTTGTACCCATAAAGCTGAATTCAACAGTGACTTCATCCCCCAGCATTGGATTTGAGGCCATAGGGCCTGTGGTTCCCATTTCGAAGTCTTTGCGATTGAACTTAAATGTTCCTTTTGCGATCATCATATCCTGACCATTGAAGGCACCTCTCATCACCGTTGGTTTTTCCATATGGACCGTCACGGGCTTATTGATATTTTTAATGTTCATGGTTCCTGATAGATCGAAGCCTTTGTCAGTGAGTGTGACCTTGTTACTCTGAAACCAAATCCCCGGAAACTTTGCCGTATTCAGAAAATGTTCACCCTGAAGTTGACCATCTCTTGCATCATGTGATGTGGTAAATCCGGCTGAACCAATTCTGATTGTGGCAGACGAACTCATGATATCATCAGGATCATAGAACATATTGGCTTGGTAGGCCTTTAACGATCCTTTGACTACCGGAAACCCTGCCATGGTGGTGGTGAAGGTAATATAGGAGGCGTCTTTATTTATTTGAAAACGACTACCCATGTTGATCTTCTTTTGTGCGAATGTTGGGATTGAGACCAGTACAACCACAAGCATGATCAACGCTTTGCTTAAACTTATTATAAATGTTTTCTTTTCCATGTTATTCAATTATTTAAATTTTTGACTGAGCTATTGCTCGTAGGCAATGTGGCAACAGTTTTAAATTTGACCTACATGGAATACTGAAGGTTTTGTGAAGGTTTGATAGACAGAAAATATTCAGAGTTTGATCCTAATTATGTGGGAATGAGTTCAAACTGTGAGTAGGCAACACCTGCAGGCCTTCAAGGGTTGGCTGGAAGATTGGCGATTTCGATTGGCACTAGTTAAGAAGCCTTACAGATCGCACAGCACTTAAGTTTTGAGTAATGACTTGCCAGCTTTCTCCAAAGCTATCTGAGTAGTACAAGTTCCCATTATTGGTTCCAAAGGCTAAATGGCCGGATTTTCCATCAAAGCCAGCCCTCAGCACCAGATCGAATGCCCCATTTTGGGGCAATCCGTTACGCTGGGCAACCCAGTTTTTCCCGCCATCGCTGGTGCGATAAACGGCCAATTGGTTTTTGTGAGGGATTCGCTGATGATCACTTTGTGCTGGAATCACCCAGGCTGTCTGATCATTTTGTTCATCAATGGCCAGGGCGAAGCCATAATCAGCCAAACCGTTTTCATCGGTTACGTTGACCCATGTTTTGCCTTTGTCTTCAGACCTGTAAATGCCGCAGTGGTTTTGCTGCCACATGACATTCGGATTGCATTCCGGGGTTTTGATGCAATGCGGATCGTGACCGACAGGAACACCGCTGCTGGGTAAATAGAATGCTTCCAGACCGGAATTGGTGGGCTCCCAGGTTTGGCCGTTGTCCTGAGACTGAAACACGCCTGCGGAGCTAATCCCAACAGTTATGTGACTGGTATCTTCTGAATCGACCAAAATGGTATGTAAAAACGGACTATGAGAACCCTTTCCGCCACCTTGCCAAGCAGAGCGGGAGGGGTGGTCCGAAAGTCCTTTGATCTCCTGAAAGCTTTGTCCATCGTCAACCGTTACAAATAGGGCTGCAGGTTCAACACCAACATAAAACTTATTAGGGTCGTCATTGACTCCGTGGCCAATGTTCCAGATTGATTTTGTGGTTTGGCTCGATCCATTGTCGAACTTTGGGGCTGACAACTCAGTGAAGCTCTCGCCTTCATCCAGGGATCTATATAGCTTCGGTCCCCAATGTTTGTGGTTAATGGCGACCCACCAGGCACCATTACGCTCATCAAAGTGAAAGTAGCCAATGGGCATACCAATAAAATGGATGTCCTTGAGCATCCATTCCTGATCTTTTTTGATGTAGACCAAAAGGCCTTTATCTGTTCCGGCTATCAGCTTCATTTGCTTTTTGAGGTCATTCTGAACTTGTTTCAGAATCCATTTTGGTTAGATCCTGAAATAAATTCAGGATGACTATCTAAATGGATTTGTTCGTACTTAGTGGTGCTTGAAGTCACTTTTCCCTCCGGTCTTTTTGATTAGTCTTGTTTCTTTAATAATGATGTCGTGCGAAAGCGCCTTGCACATATCATAAACGGTGAGTGCAGCCACTGATGCACCGGTAAGCGCCTCCATTTCCACCCCGGTTTTGCCTTCTGTCTTTGCTTCACAGCGAATTTCCACTAAATGACCTTCCTTGATTTGAATATCAATATTCACCTTGCTCAAGAAGAGATTATGGCAAAGCGGAATCAATTCTGCTGTCTTTTTAGCCGCCTGAACTCCGGCAATAATTGCGGTTTGAAATACGGGGCCTTTTAATGTCTTGATTTCTCCTCCGGCAATAAACTCCTGAACCTCAGCGGGAAGCTGGACCAGACTTTGCGCGATGGCAATACGAGTAGTTGAAGCTTTGTCTCCAACATCCACCATGGCCGGATTGTCTTTGTCTATATGTGTGAATTTCTTCATCAGAAATGATTGCGATAGCTAATAAAGGGAAATACATCCCCTTTTTTAAATGTATTGGTTTCAGCCGGTAAAATAATAAAACCGTCTGCATCCACCATATTGGCAAAATCTCCTGATCCATTTCCACGAGATGGGGTAGCCAAAAACTGGCCGTCACTATTGTATGCTGTTTTGCATTCCAAAAAGTAGGTGAGGGGCTTTGGAAATGACATGTCTTCCTGAAGCTGGACATAGGCGATTCTTTTCTCAACTCCTAAAGATTCAGCAAGCCAATGTCGGATATATACCGCTGCACACATAAATGAGGACACCGGATTGCCGGGAAGGGCAAAAACCATTGTCTCGTTTTGAGCCTTACCAAACCAAAATGGCTTGCCCGGTCGCTGCTTAACCTTATGAAAGAGCTTTTGAACGCCAAGTTCTTTCATCACCTCTGGTAGATAGTCAAACTTGCCTTTGGACACTCCACCCGTGAGAACAACCATTTCATAATTTTTCAAAACAGCCGAAAGCGCATCAAGCATCAACTTTTTGTCATCGGGTAAATGCAGCATTTCCGTTTCCACTCCCCAATTTTCGACCAATGCCCGAACACCATAATTCCCTGATCTTCTGATTTGATGGGCCTCTGGCTTTTCATGAATAGCCACCAACTCATCTCCTGTGGTGATAATCATGGCCTTGGGTGACACTAACACTTCCAACTCGTCTTTCCCGACCGCTGCTGCGATGTTCATTTCAGGAGCACCCAGAACAATCCCTTTAGGTAAGATAACCTCGCCTGTTTTTCTATCTATGCCTTTGAAATGAACGTTTTGCTTTTCATTAATGGCTTCTTCGTTGATCTTGGCTATTTCATTGTCAATTGAAATGTCTTCGTAGCGAATCACTGTATCCGCCCCTTCAGGCATTATGGCACCAGTCATGATTTGGACACATTTACCTGCATCTTCGAGCGCACTTTTCGGCATTCCCGCAGCAATGGTCTTCTCAATTGAGAAAGTGCGCTGACCGGATTCAAATGCCGAGTATTGAATGGCGATCCCATCCATGGTCACCCGATCAAAAGGAGGGAAGTCTCGATCAGCCCGAATGTCTTCATTGAGCACTTTGCCATAGGCTTCCTGCAAAGAAAGACGACCCGATTGAGGCTCAATCTTATGCTGGCCTATAATGTCAAGTGCTTCCTGGGTGGAGATGAATTCCATTGGTTAGTTTCAAGTTTGAGGGTTAGAATCGTGAAGGAACATTAAACATAAAACTTTAAACATGTTAACCTCCTATGGTAGCCATTGATTGCAATGATCCGGACTTCTGAGCTTTGGCTTCAGCCTCAAACCCATCTTTCGCTCGGTTATTAAACAGTTTTATAAATTGATTTTTGATGTCTTCGTCCGTTGCGCCATCTCGCATAAAATCTCTGAAACTGAAGCCTTCTCCCTGATATAGACAGGTTTTAAGATCGCCCTTGGGTGTCAACCTGATACGGTCGCATGATCTACAAATGGTGCGCGTATAGGCTGGAATAATACCGATACTGCCTTTTGCCCCGGGAATCTGGTAGTTCATGGAAGTAGAGCTTACACCATCGTCTAATTTGACAAGGTTCGGATAAGCCTCTTGAATATGTTCAAGGATTCGGGTCATATTCCATTTGATCGGAACGTAACCTTTGCTTCCGCCATTAAAGGGCATTTCCTCAATAAACCGAACACTAACCGGATCGTTTTGAGTCAATGCACACATCAAGAGAATATCTTCCAAATTGTGTTCCTCCATCACTACCGCATTGATTTTAGTGTCAATGCCACTTTCAATCAAGGCATGATAGGAGGTCATTACTTCCTCAAATTCGTCTCTTCTGGTGATTTTGTGGAAACGCTCCTTGTCCAGGCAATCAAGGCTGAGGTTTACCGACTTAATTCCCATTTGCTTTAATGCTGGAAGATGACGAACCAAATCAGTGCCATTTGTTGTAATGCTGACTGCCTCAATACCATTGATTTGCGTGAGCTGATCCATAAATGGAACAATGTCTTTGCGAACAAAAGGCTCACCACCGGTGATTCGAACCTTGGAAATACCCAGGTCGGCTAGAATAGTGACTAAGCGTGTCATTTCCTCATAGCTTAGAATCTGGGAGCGACTGCTGAAGTTCAAGCCTTCTTCCGGCATACAATAAAAGCAGCGCAGATTGCAACGGTCTGTTACCGCCAATCGAAGATATCTTAGTTGTCTGCCGTGGTTATCGTAAAGCAAGATTTTTACTTTTATACCGTCTTGTCATGCTGAATTTATTTCAGCATCTTTCTAACAAAGAGACCCTGAAATAAATTCGGGGTGACTTGAGAAGGGCAAATTAAAACAGTTTAGACTTTAATCCTTACAACATTGCCGAAATGCTTGATGTCATAGACCAAATACGTGAATTGTCTCAAAAAGGTACCCGCTTTGCGGTATGTACGGTGATCAATACCTGGCGCTCTTCTCCCAGACCAGTCGGGTCTTCACTATTGGTAACAGAGACGGGCGAGATGTATGGCTCAGTAAGTGGCGGCTGTGTAGAAAATGCGGCTGTAGCCAAAGCCCTAAAAGTATTAGAGAGTGGTGTGCCAGAGATCGTCAATTTTGGTGTGGCGGATGAAGAGGCCTGGGAAATTGGCTTAAGCTGTGGTGGTGCGATAGAAGTGTTGATTACCCCATTTTTCGGAGGTGATGGGAGCGGCAAGGAAATATGGAAGAAACTTGATGCTCATATTTTAGAGAATAGGAGTACTGCGCTCATTCAATCTTTAAGCAATGGAAGCACATATCTTTTGAATGAGGGTAGCCCCATTGAAGAACAGGCGAGGACCTTACTTTCAAAGCGAATGAATGGCAAGGTTGAATATGAAGGCGAAGGATACTTTGTTCAGGTATTTCCTATCAAGGCCAAAATGATCCTAATCGGCTCGGCTCATATCTCTGTTGAATTAATCGAGTTGGCCAGCTTGTTTGGTTTTGAAACCATTGTTATAGATCCAAGAGACACTTTTGCTAAGAAGACGGGTTATAAGGTTGATCCATCATCTATTCTCGCGGATTGGCCACAGGAGGTGCTACCTGACATGGTGCTGGATCAAGACACTTACATCGTTATTCTCTCGCATGATCCTAAGATTGATGATGAAGCGTTGAAGATTGTGCTTAGAAAACCTGTCAGGTATATCGGTGCGCTGGGCAGCAGAAAGACTCATGCTAAGCGTATAACAAGGCTTGAGAATTACGGCTTTAATGAAGAGGAGATTGCGCGCATTCAGTCACCAATTGGGGTAGATATCGGCTCTCAATCAGCAGGAGAGATTGCATTGAGCATTATGGCGGAGGCTGTCAAATACAAGAATGTTGATAATTAGTATATTGACTAGCGAAACCTCGGTGATATCATGAGATTAGCCCTAACCTTATTTTCTTTCCTAATCCTGCTATGTCCTGCATTTGCCCAGAACGATGAATGCGAAGACCTTTCTTGCTTGGTCTATATTCTTGCAACAGATCCACTAGAACCTAATGTGGCGGAGTATATTAAAAATAATGGGGGCTGGACCTATAAAGAGAACGGCCCGGCAATCGACAATCCTGCTTTTGTTTACTTCACTGCTCAAATTGACAAGAATCGTTATGAAAAGGGAACGGATAACCGAGAGTTAGTCACCCGTGTGCGAGTTGATGGCAAAGAAGCAATCGATAAGGTACTAGGTACACTGGGTTATCCAAAAGACTATAAATCGCTCAGGGCAAAAAATCCCACGAAGTATGTAAAGGTGAAGAAAAAGTACAATGGGATTGATGTATCCATAGGATATGACCGTGCAATAACGGCTGAACGAGGTAATTTTTCGGATTGTTGGAACGGATCTATTCAGTACAAAAGAAATGCAGATGGTGCATTAATGGTTTCCGCGATTCAATTGAACTTGATTGAGTATTCAAAGGACGAGGCCATTAACTATAACCCCGTAGGCTGGCATACTACCAATATGCTAATTGGTTGTGAAACTGGTGATTGCACTGTTTGCAATATTGGGAAATTAGGAAACTTAAAAGGAGTGACTGTCGAGGTAAAAGAAGATAAATTTAGACAGGACAAGATCACCATCGATGTTCAGAATACAGATATAGAATTGCCATTAGGGCTAACTAAATATGCTTCTCAAGAATCGCTGATGTATAAATATGGCTTTGAATATCCATGGGAAGCGGAGGAAGGTGTGTATATGGTGACCACAGCTGGGGGACCAATTAAATTTTATTTCGAAGACGAGGAGTTGACCAAGATTGTAGTTGAAGGAATTGAATGCAGCTCAGAATTTAAACCGATTCTCATGAGGGTCAATAAAATTGTTAAGGTTGGTGGTGAAACTCCAGATAGCCCAGCTTTGGTGGAATACACAGGAGGTTATAGTTATATCGGTGAAATGAAAAATGGTCTGCCTCATGGCTTTGGAACTCTGGCAGGCCCCGATATACCGACTGATTATGGCCCAAGAAAGCGTATCTATGGCAACCGTTTTGAAAATGGTAGATTCAATGGCAATGCGAAGCTGGATAAACCAATCTGTATTTCTGATGACTGTTCAGAAAAGGGTATGGTACTGACTCAACAGGGTTTTTATAATGGAGAATTGAAGGATGGTTTACCTCACGGTTTTGGTGTTCTTGTATATACCTATGATTTTTCCATGCAGCGATACGAGGGACAATTTGAAAATGGATACGGTGTATCAGACAAAGGTAAAATCACTTATCATAGCGGTAGTTACTATCTCGGGGGAGTTGGAGGAAGCTTGCCGCATGGCAATGGAACGCTCTACTCTGAGGGCGGAAAGATTAAGGGTAGTGGCTTCTACATAGATGGAGTTAAAAAGGGACCTCTTAAGGGCCAACCGAAAAAAATTGTAGTAAGTAGATTCAAATATGATCCAGCCAAAGGTTCGTTAGAGGATTATATCGCTTCAGGTCTTGCCTCATTTAAACAAGTACAGCAAAGTAATGCATACGCTGGCTTCGGTGAAAGATTTGGGTTTTATGCACGTAGCTGCGGTACTACAATAAGCAAGGCTAGCGTCCTTAACGAGTGTATCTATAGGAATCACTCTAAACACACAGATGGGGAGTATAAAATTTCATCTACTATTGATGAAATGTGGACTGAAATTGCCATTGCGATAGGCTCTCCAGTCTGTTATAAAGGTGAAATCTGGGCCTTTGATGTCTTAGAGGAAACCCAACGCCTTTTCAACAAGTATCGGAGCAGTGTGGATAATCTTAGCCCTTATTATCAAGCAGCAACTGCTCAATTGAGCACTACTGAAGCCCAAAGAGATGGAAAATTGGCAAAGACACTTTTTTCAGGGATAGTTTCAGGTATAGCTTCAAGTTATTCAGGTGTAGATCAATATTTCAGCGATTTTGTAAATAAATTCGCTGAATTAGAAGGGATTCTGAAAGGGAACGATTGTTACTAACTATTTTAATCCACAATTCTTTGAATCGATTGGTACTTTGAAAGATTGCCAAGTATATCAAGTACAAAGTCCTTTATTTAAGGGCAACTAAACTATTACATCGTTATATCTTATGATAAAAAACAAAGCAGAATTCCTGCGGGAATTTATGGATCAGGTATGGAATAAGCAGGGCTTCGATAAGATTGTTACCTATATACACCCTGAGTATACCATTCACCTAGACACTTCTGACCCTTGGGAAGGAGCAACACTAAATCATAAGGAATTTGCCATACGGCTTAAATTTTCTTTCGATTCTTTTTCTGATATGAATTTCGAAATCATGTCTGCAATAGAAGAGGAAGGGCATGTGTCCATCACATGGATACTCACAGGTACAAACGATGGGGAGATTGGTGGCTTTCCGGCTACAAATAGGAGCATAAAGGCGAACGGTCAGACCATTTATCATTTCACTGATGGTCTTATCAGTGGACATACGCAGGTCTTTGATCGAGTTACGGTGATGAAACAATTAGGATTTATGTAGTGATGGTGAACTATTTTCATGTCAATGTGTTTAATACATGTATATACATATATTAATTTTAATCAATAAAAAATGACATACGCAGAAAGAACACAGGACATCTACAATCAAATGATGCAAGGCAAACTATTGGACGCCTTTGACCAGTACTACGGTGAGAATGTAGTAATGACTGATTCCAATGGAACCCGTGAGGGCAAGGTTGCGGCCAGAGAATATGAAGTGCAGTTTGTGAATATGATCAAAGAGGTGCACGGAATGGAAGTATTGAACATAGTCTCAGATGAGCAGACTGGTGTTGTTTTTCACCAAAGCACCATGGACGTTACTTTTCAGGACGGCAACCGCGTGCAAATGGAGCAAGTTGGTGTGCAGCAATGGGAGGGAGATTTTATTGTAAACGAGAAGTTTTATAACTAGTCTCATACCAATTCAATTATGAGATGTCCTTAATAGAAATTAAATTATTATCGTTTGATTAAGGCGAGAAATAAGGGCATAGCATCGCTATGGCCGATTTTCTCAACGAAGAGCAAGCGGTAAGAAATGATTTATATGGGTCATGTTATACTTGATTTGGTATTAATCAGGGTCTACGAGTAAAGGCCTTACGCTTACGCTGTAGCTTCAGCGCAAGCGTACGGGCTGTTTTTATAAGGGGCTAGTCAGGGTCTGCCTTCAAGGGTCTTCTTGCAGTTTTTTGTTCGTCCGTAATCCAGCCAGTTTCTCCAATGCTGTTTTTAACGAACCAATAGTCCTTATGCTTGCCAAGCACCGCTAGCTGTTCACCCTGATCAATAAAGAGTCCGTAAGTAGCCTCGTCAGGACGTTTGAGTAAATCTCCTTCAACCTGCACGGAAAGCATTTCCAGAGGTTTATCGGTGAGTACAAGGCGGTTTTTCGGTATATAGCCATATTCACCATCGGGCAGTTGAACACGGTAGTTATTGCTGTTCATGGCCACCACCTTCATCACCTCATCTTTAGATAGGGAAGAGGAATACTTCTTTTTGTCCAGGCTCTCACGTAGCTGTGTATTTCTGGTTAGTCGGGCATACTGCCCTAAGAACTCGTATTGGCTACCGACTTGCCTTACCTTAGCCGGAGGATCCTGCAAATAATGAAATGGGTTCACCGCCCCATTCTTATAGACTCCAAAGTGTAAATGTGGGGGAGTGGTTCGAGCGTTGCCTGTATTGCCTACCGTGCCAAGCGTATCACCGGGCTCTACATACGTGCCTTGTTTCGCTATTAGGGTATTGAGATGAGCGAAATAAAGACTTTGGCCTCGTTGGGAATCATAAAGCCAAACCACATTACCTCCGATGCCTCTTTTACCAACAAAGCGCACATAGCCTTTGGTTGGAGCCAAAACAGGTGTGCCTCTCTTGGCAAAGATATCTACACCCTCATGACTTCTTCTTCCTCCATCACGTACATCGCCCCAAACGCTGCCGATGGCTCTGGCATTCTTGCCAGCCACCGGAAAGCTAAGGGTAGGGACATTTTCTATGGTGACTTTGAATTTGCCGCCACGCAACAATTCCGGCTGAAAGCGAAGAACGTATTCTGCATCGTTTCTGGGTTCAAAGCCTAAAAGCAACTCCTGTTTGTCGGCTGTCGCCACATGCCTGAATTGATCAGCCTCTAGTACACGATATAAATCAATGAACAGCAAAGACGGCTCATCCGATTCTTGAGTTACACTGATTTGAATTTTTTGACCTCGCTTGGCAGAGAATCTATAGCCTAGTGCTTCAGCCTGATTTGGGTCCATATAAAAGGCCTCCTGGTAGGGTGCTTCAATATTAATAGGATTGTTAAGGCTGTTTTTGGCAGATTGCTGCCATTCATTTCCGAGAGCGGTGGCTAGTAATTGTGCTTCTTCAAGCGAATGTTCATAAGCTTCGTGATCATTCCTTGGGTAAAAAGCCTTTGGAACTTTCTCCTCTTTGCAGGAATAAAATATTGAACAGAAAAAGATCGCAGCGATAAGGTAAGTGGCGTTGCGTTTATTCATTGACCCAAATATCTTGATTAAAACAGGTAACGGATTTTTTAGGTAAAAGATATGGGCGCTCAAAAAAGTGCTGTTGGACTTGAAACGAGGATGCCGGGGAGCTAAAGCTCAAAACTTATCGTAATCTCCATTCAACCAACTCCAAAACCTCTTTAGTGGACCTTTCTTAGTCGCTTGAACACTTGGTTTGTTCTGATAAACAACGGGAGCTTCTGTCTTAACTCTTTCAGGTTGGATAGGGGCTTTTTTTGGTTTTTGAGCTACAGGTCTGGACTTAAGTTTTTGTTTGTAATGCGCTTCCTTTTTCTTTTTGATTCTTGCCAATTCGTCCCGCTTTCTTCTTTGGGCGATACGTTCTTGTCTCTTCCTTTCTTCCTCAATAGAATTTCCATTCCCTGATTTCTGATGCCTGCCTCTGCCATTTCTATTCGCTGCGCGATTTTCTCTGGGCTTTCGTCTTTCCTCTTTTTTAGGAGCCTCTTCCACAACTTTTTCCGGCTTGGGTTTGGGTTCAGGCAGGTCTATTTTGCCAATGACTTTCAAGCCTTCCAATTCAATCTTCGGGGCCTTAATGACTTCTATGTTAGGGTCATCTTCTTCGTCTTCAATGGCCTTGAATAATCTGCCGGTGGGCGTTATAGTTTCTATCGGTTTCTCTTCTTCAATAAGTGCCTCCGAAACCTGATGCGTTACATCTGCCGGAGGCCCCATAGGCACCTCTAATTCTGTGACTTCTTCTGATCCAAAGATTGTTTGAGGTTCATCAATTTCTGGTTCGGACGTAGCCTGTGGTTCAATAATCTTCTCAGGCTCAGTTTCAATAGGGCTTTCAGCAACCGGTTCCTGGGGTTGATTTAACTCATCCGTGTCTGCGAAATGTTCGTTAACGATAACCACTTGTTCGGCTGTTAACTTACCATTGGCTTCGTTGGCTAATTCGTGTCCGGATTCAGATAGCAGGCCTATTATTACTTCGGGTTTCACTTCCAGCTTTCTGGCCAATTGACGGAGACGCATATTAGATTCGGTTCGGGTTGAACGACAAATATAAGCAAGTCTGGCTATGAATAAAACCTCCTTTGAATACTGTTTTGGGTCTTTTTTCTGGTGATTTAATTAATCTGTAACAGGGGTTAATTAAGATTGTTTGGTGGTGAGTGGGGAAGGGGTATCATGTACTGTCAGCACTAAAAAAATCTATATGCTTAAAAATTTTGTAATAACCATCTGGAGGCAGCTTAAGCGTAAGCCGAGCTTTTACTTATTGAATATATCCGGTCTGGCAATAGGTTTGGCCGCCTTTCTGCTGATGTATAATTATGCTTCCTCCGAACTTAGCTTTGATAAATTTCACGATCGCGCAGAAGATATTTATCGACTTAACCTTGAATACACTCCCGAGGGAAAACCTACTTACGTAGGTGCTGCGGTATATGGAGGTGTGGGACCTACCCTTGTGGCTGAACTTCCACATGTTGAAAGTGCGGTACGTATCGTCCCTGGTTACGATGGGGGAGGAATTATTCGCTATGGAGATAAAGTCTTAAGAACAAAAGAAATTCAATATACAGAGAACTCATTCTTCAAGGTTTTTTCATTTCCGCTAATTCAGGGTGATCAAGAAAGTTGCCTGGAAGAAGTGAATAAGGTGGTGATCTCTTCAAATATGGCAACAATAATATTTGGAGAAGAGCCAGCGTATGGAAAAACATTGAGAGTTGAAAGTGTGAATGGCGATGCCGATTACCTGGTTACAGGGGTTTTTGAGCCAAGAAAAGATTCTCACTTCCATGGTGAAATTTTGCTTTCACTTTCTACGCTGGAAGCACCTTGGGAGGCCGAGTTTGACACCAATTGGCGCTTTTTTGATTTCACGACCTATATTAAACTTCGCGAAGGAACAAAGTCAGAATCCGTGAAAGAGTTGTTTCCTGCTCTTATCTCCAAATACAGGCCATCAGCAAACCCTAATATTAAAGTTCAATTTGGCCTCATTCCCGTTACCGCTATACACCTGGAGTCCCATATAAATCAGGAATTAGAACAAAACGGAGACAAGCAAACTGTGACGTTGTTATTGATTATTTCCTTTTTGGTCCTTTTGATTGCTCTCATAAATTATATTAACCTCTATACCGCTCATGCCATAGAGAGGGGGAAAGAAGTGGGTATCAGAAAAACGCTTGGGTC
>JAJCYM010000003.1 GCA_029262895.1 Roseivirga sp. | reverse complement strand
GAGCCACTTTTGGCTCTTTTTTTATTTTTAGTGTTTTACTGTAGCACCCCTCAGGAATACAAGCGGGCTGAACATCCTACCGATCAGCCTTATCTGGTAGTGCTTGGAGTTGCACAGGATGCCGGATATCCTCAGGCTGGGGAACGCTCGGAGTTCAAATTGGTTGAGGAAGGAAAACGCACGAAACTACACACCGTAGCGCTCTGTCTTGTTGACCCTGTTGCCGGAAAAAGATACCTGTTCGAAGCCACTCCAGACTTTCGGGAGCAACTTGAAGTTTCAGATGAATTCTCTAAACCCACCATTTATCCCTTCGATGGTATTTTTCTGACCCATGCTCATATGGGGCATTATGTAGGACTAGCGCATCTGGGTTTTGAAGCCATGGGTTCAAAAGGTGCTCCGGTTTATGCCATGCCCCGAATGAAAGAATATCTGGAAACCAACGGCCCGTGGAGCCAATTAGTAAATTTCAACAATATTGAAACAAGGGCTCTTCAAGACTCAACTTCGGTTTCGCTATCGGAGTCTATCACGATAATGCCTTTTACCGTTCCGCACCGTGACGAGTATAGTGAGACTGTTGGCTATAAAATCACGGTGAATAATAAAAAGATGGTCTTTATCCCTGATATCGACAAATGGGAAAAATGGGATGTTGATATTAAGGAGGTAGTCAAAGACAATGATTACATATTAATTGATGCGAGTTTCTACAAAGATGGGGAACTTCCAGGTCGGGACATGAGTGTCATTCCTCATCCGTTTACTTCTGAAAGTATGGCGCTTTTCAAAAACCTGTCAGCGTCAGACAAAGCCAAGGTCTATTTTATCCATGCCAATCATTCCAATCCAATACTGAATGATAAAAGTGCTGAACACAAGGAAGTATTCAGCAAGGGCTTTAAAGTTGCCAGAGAAGGTCAGATATTTACTTTCGACTGAACCGGACTCTCCCAAATTTAGAATCACTCCCAAATTGACATACTTCAAGAGGTAGTCAGCCGGTATCATAGTATCCTATATCCTTAACTTTCAATGGGTTAAATTTAATATTCTCTTTAATTAATACAGGGAATGCTTTTTGATATCCTGTCTCGTCCAACTAACCCACTATTATGAATTTGGAAAATTTAGAAACTTACTGGGACAAGGCGATGACCGTTGTGATCGAGAGAGGTCCCAAAATCTTATTGGCGATTATTGTCCTGCTCATAGGACTACGCTTAATCAAGTATACCGTAAAGGTTATTACTCGAAGCTTTGAGTCCAAAAACCTGGATCCGACATTAAGGCCATTTATTAAGAACCTTATTGGCTGGGGATTGAAGATATTACTGTTTGTAAGTGTTGCCGGAATGGTAGGCATTGGTAATACCTCCTTTGTAGCCATCATAGGTGCTGCAGGTCTGGCAATAGGGTTCGCTTTGCAAGGAAGCCTTGCCAACTTTGCCGGAGGTGTACTAATATTGATATTCAAGCCTTTTAAGGTAGGAGATCTTATAGAAGCTCAGGGCCATTTAGGTGTGGTCGAGGAAATTGAAATATTCGTAACCAAAATGCTTACGCCAGACAACCGATTGGTGATTATACCTAATGGTGCACTTTCTAATGACAGCTTGAAAAACCTCACAGCCAAAGAGCAAATTCGAGTTGACCTCACCATTGGCATTGGTTATAAAGAGGACATCAAATTAGCCAGGGTATTATTAATGGAAGTAATGAATTCGCACGCAAAGGTGCTTCAAGATCCTGCTCCTACAGTTTCCTTGGCTGAACTGGGTGATAGTGCCATCAATCTTGCTGTACGACCATGGTGCGATCCAAATGCTTACTGGGATGTCCATTTCGATATTCTTGAACAATCAAAAGAAGCCTTGGATAAGGCAGGAATTTCAATTCCGTTCCCACAAAGAGATGTTCATTTATTTCAACATTCCGTTTGAGTATAGGTATCAAAAAAGAGGCTGTCTCAAAAGGAAATTGAGGCAGGTCATGACCAAATTATATTCGTTGAATGTTTCAAGTCTGTGACTTGGAACTAAGTAATCGTGCACCCAAGTTACAAACTTGAGTGATTACATTTTGGAACATCAAATGAACCGAATATAATTTTGTAGAAAAATTAAGAGGCTGCCTTTTGAGACAGCCTCTTTTCAATTAATAAACATCAAACCAACTCTTACTTTTTAAGGGCATCAAGTGCTTGTTTAGCTCTTCCAAACTGCGGATTCAATTCCAGTGTTTTTTCAAAATTTTTGATGGCATTGGCCTTATCACCTTTTGCCTGATAGGCAACTGCCAGGCCATAAAAAGACAGAAAGCTCTTAGGATCAAGATCAACACCAAACTTGCCTATCTCAATGGCTTCATCCGCTTTTCCTCCCCCTGCGAGATTCAATACCAGACCAACGACAGTTCGGCCACCAAAGGCGTAGGTATTTTCTTTACTTCCCCATTCCTTTTCCAATGACTTGTATTTGGCAATGGCTGCTTTGACTCCACCATTTCCCATTGCTGCCATCATCTCACCACTTACACCTTCTCCTTTACCCATGATGCTCAAATTAATCACCACATCTTTGGACAGGCTCATTGAGCCCAAAGAGGGGAGTATATTGTTCCAGCCTCTCTGCGGAATTCCAAACTCAATCCGATCCAAAGTCAAAGAGCCTTTCAGTCCAATTCTGGGTTCGCCAAAAGCCCAAGCTATGGGGTTGGGATGAATTCTTTCAAAGGGAACTTCTAAATCCACTGTTTTTCCCAGCATCGTAAATGTACCAGTCATTACATATGCATTCCCCTTGCGGGTAACTGATTTACTCTTAAAAGTGATTTCAGGATACTCTGCTACATTAAAGAATCCAGCTTCCATTAAATCAGCATTTCTCTCGTCATCGCCAGTATTCACACTTGCCACTTTGATGGTTACATCTGCATATAAGCTAGTCAGATCATTAGGGTTTTTGTAACCAACCTTACCTGAAAATTCATTAAATCTGCCCTCTATATTGGTAAGGCCCCCAGAGAAGCCAACGGAAAAGGATATTACAGAATGAGTAAAGTCAATGGGTAATTCAGAAATCTGTGCAAAGCTCTGATTTAGGCCAAAAAAAGTGACCAGCGCGAGCATACTTATCTTCTTTATCATGATTTGAGTTATCTTTTGTTTCGTAACCAGATTACGCCAAAAGACTCCTCAAGACCAATGGATATAGTGGAATGTGATAACTGCTATTAATAAAGGGATGATTTTAATACACGTAGGGGTATTAACTTTCGAATTTGGCAAAGCTAATCCTTCAACAAGGTCTTCCAGGAATCCCCATAGCGTTTGCTTGTGGTGGTTTCCATACCATCATTAAGTACCAGCGTATACTCTCCATTGAACTTGTGATGTAGTGATTTTACAAACCCAAGATTGGCAATGAAGGACCGGTTGACTCGAACAAAATTAAGTTCATTTAATCTGGCCATAAATGTGGTCATAGTTTCGCGCACCATAAGCGGCTTTTCACCAGTCATATGAAGCTTGACATAATTACCCTCTGCGGTAATAGCCATTAATCTTGACGGTTCCACAAAGACGTATTGGCCGTTGTTCTTAACCATTATCCGGTCTTCACATTTCGCCTGTGCAGCTTCTTGTTTCCTATTATCCCTCCTACTTCTAAGTGCTTCCATTCCAAAGAAAAAACCGATAATTAGAAGGAAAACCAATGCGCTATCAAAAACTCCTGACACAACAATGGAGTCCATTTTTTTCAAATTAACCCAAATAGAACCATCTATATAACCCATATACTTGCGAAAACCAGCATCCAAAGCCAAAGAACCTACGCTATGGACAATACCTGCAAAGGGGGTAACTACAGCCAGAATTAGTCCTGTCTTGACGATGTTCCCTCTGGGTTGAAGTACTTTCTTATAAAACTGATACATCAATGGGGTGAATATTACCCAGGTCCAGGCGAAGGCCAGATGATGGATAGACAAATGCAACCAGGAAGTGGATACACCATTAAGGGTGTAATACAAATTGGTCTTGGTAGTGAATATTGCAGCAATAAGCGTCCAGAAGAAAAAGGAACCTGCTAAAAAAGTCCACCTTTTCTGTGTGCCAGTATAATTGGTGGGGTTCAACGTCAAATTCATAGGTATGCCAGGATGTTAATAGATAAACATACTGATTAAAACAGGAAAATGTTATTGTGACTTGTCGTTGTCATTGCAGCTTGAGGAAGAAATTTTCGGCCGAATAGTCCCTGAGCAGATTGGTCCTTATGAATACTAAGATAAACTGTGTCTACAGAAATAAATTTTTATTCAAGTAGCCATCGCTCATATTCTTCATTACTTATAACAATCTAATCCTTATATTGTCTATTAATTAAAATACTCTCCTCCAAATTCGATTGGTGCTCACGAGTCCACTTAAAACAGCACTAAGTTTTATAGTTCACCTTAGGACTGACAAGTTTTAACCAGTCCTTGAATCGACTAACTCATTAATGGCCATTTGATCAATGACCCAATTATTTTGACAACCCTTAAAAAACTGCTATGAAAAAAATTATTCTACTCACCGCGCTCGCTCTTATATCGATACCCGCGTTTAGCCAAACCTACACTCAAACAGTACGAATAGAGCCCAACATCTATGGACCAAAGCTTATTTTAAATGATGCCACCATCGGGAACAAGGTTCCTATCGAATTCAGGGCCAACGATGTTATCAAATGGGAATTTGGGCAACGAGGGTCTGCAGAAAATCATGATCTGGCCCTTTGGAGATACAATGGAAGTTATATCCGTGTTATGACCTGGAATCAGTTAAATGGAAATGTTGGGATTGGTTTATCCGACCCTGCGTACCGACTCCATGTTAAACAAGATGCAGGTAATTCCTTTTTAAAACTTGAATCTGATGGAGTTGGGAGCGATGTAGGTGTCTTGTTTGATACCAATTCCAGCCAAGATTGGAAAATGTACTTGGATGAAAGTGACTCTAGAAAATTCAAAATTCAGGAAAGTGGGACAGATTTTCTATCAATAGATGTTACCGGAAAGGTTGGAATCGGAACCAATAGCCCAAATACATTATTACATACTAGAGGGACGGGTACGACCGTATTGGATATGGTCTACCAACAGAAAATCGAGGGTACTGGCACAAAAGCCGGATTAAACATATCGCATTCTGCGAACGGTGGTGGCATAGGTTATGCAAACTTAGGCCCAGGCAATCAATCGAATGTTTTCTATGTAACCAGTGGTCATGGGACCATTGGAAGTCATGGTTTGGTCATGGACAATGATGGAAATGTTGGAATTGGGACAACAAGTCCAGATAATAAACTTCACGTTGAAGGTGATCTTTTGCTAGATGTATATGGAAATAGTGGACATGAAAAGGGCATATTCTTCCGAGAAGGATTCAGCACAACCAACAAATACAATGTATCCATTTTGGCATATGACCACAATGGAGGAGGTACGTCTCCTGACGGGTTATCTATTAACGGTTATGACGGGATTTCATTTAGCACCGGATCCAACGCAAGAAATGAAAGAGTGAGAATTCTTCAAAATGGCAATGTAGGAATTGGCACCACATCTCCTTTGCATAAGTTAGATGTTAGTGGAACCATGCGTGTGTCGAGCGGCATTTTTTACTCAGAGGCCAATTCATTCATATTCAGAAACCAAGGTGGAGCATGGAAACCCGTCAGTTCGAGAGGAGTAAATATTGGGGATTGGACAAATACACCAAGTTATGGAGAGTTTATTACCGGATCCAATTACAACATGCAGTTTAAGATTCAAGGACAAACCCGATTATTTATTGACAAAGATGACGGAAATGTAGGTATTGGCACCACTTCGCCAAGCGAAAAACTCGAAGTCAATGGCACCATCCGTTCCAAAAAAGTAAAGGTAGAAGCTACGGGCTGGCCAGACTATGTTTTTGCTCCTAGTTATGAGTTGCGAGCCTTGAGTGAAGTGGAGAATCATATCAAGGAAAAAGGGCACCTTCCCGAAGTGCCATCTGCCAAAGAGATAGAAGAAAAAGGGCTTGATTTGGGAGCCATGGATGCTACACTGCTCAAAAAGGTAGAGGAGTTAACGCTATACTTGATTGAGCAAAACAAGAGCCTCAAGGCTCAAGCTGCAAGTTATAAGGAACTATCGGAAAAAATGAGTGTGGAAAATCAGGAACTCAAAGTCCGCATCTCTGAAATAGAAATAATGATCAAAAACCTCAATAAGAAATAACAAATGAAAAAGATATACCTCACTCTTCTCACACTTTGCATAACATCTGCTCTTTTCTCACAGACCAATACTTTCCCCACATCGGGGAATGCCGGAATTGGAACATTGAGTCCTAACAGCATCCTGGAAGTAAAATCCACAGGAGCAGGTAATCAAATTCGAATATGGGATCATTCGTGGCCGGATGACTCATATGTAGGTTTAGGAATTTATGGTTCCGGTCAAACCTCAGAATTAGCGAGTCTTGGTTTTCGTTATCATATCGGTGGCACCTCCGATAATGGCATTCAATTAGGAACATCTACTTCAGCTTTGATGACACTTCTTATGAATGGGAAAGTAGGTGTTGGTCGATCAAATCCGAGCTACAAACTACACGTGGCAGGAGATATCAGAGGATCAAGTACAGTGTCTGTTGAAAAGAACGGCAACTATCGAGTAGCCCTAAACGGTCAATCTCATGGGTATATCATTGGCACTAATGATTCGAACGAATCAAAATTTTTGATTCATTCTAATGGAACTTCTTACATGAAAGGAGGCTATGTAGGTATTGGTACTTCAACCACTCTATCCAGATTGCACGTTTCTTCGGCCTTATCTGGAGGTACTCCTTACAACACCGATGGAATCACTATTGACAACACTAGTAGAAGTGTGCTTCAGATGCTCACACATAACACAGGAGATCAATACTTAATGTTCGGAGATGTAGACAAGGCCAATAGAGCATGGGTCGGTTATAATCACAACATCGATCAGATGAATTTTACATTCCACAACACTGCAGGGAAGTTTGCATTTACTAATGGCAATGTTGGCATAGGAGTGGCCGACCCTTCGGAGCAACTCGAAGTCAACGGCACCATCCGCTCCAAGAAAGTCAAGGTAGAAGCAACAGGCTGGCCGGATTATGTGTTTGCTCCGAGTTATGAGTTGCGAGCTTTGAGTGAAGTAGAGGATCATATCAAGGAAAATGGTCATCTACCCGAAGTGCCTTCTGCCAAAGAAATTGAAGAAAAAGGACTGGACCTGGGTGTTATGGATGCTACATTATTGAAGAAGGTGGAGGAGTTGACGCTTTATTTGATTGATATGAAGAAAGAGATTGAGGTTTTAAAAAAGGAGAATAGGGAGTTAAAACTAGAGGTAAGGGCTAAGAAGTAAGACGGAAGTTGGAAGACAGAAGCTGGAAAGGGCAACTAAGAGAATGAAGATACCGAGAGACTGTGAAGGGAGATGCTTCGTCATTCGTCACTCATCCCTAGCAATAGCACAAAAAAAGCGACCTCTCTCGAAGTCGCTTTTTCTATTTTTTTCATCTGACCTTGGTCTGATGGAATCTTCTATCCTATCGCTACTCTCTTAAAGTTAGAGACCGTCAGCCCCTTGGTAATACCATCAAGGTATTGCTGGATTGACTGCTTAGGATCTTTTACGAAAGCCTGACTCAACAAAGTGTTTTCTTTGTAGAACTTGTTCAGCTTACCCATGGCAATTCGCTCCAACATCTCTTCTGGCTTGCCTTCTTGTCTTGCTTGGTCTTTGCCAATTTCTATTTCTTTCTCTACTACTGTGGCATCCACACCATCCTTATCAACGGCCACTGGATTCATAGCAGCAATTTGCATGGCCACATCTTTTCCAGCATCGGTTACATCAGTACCATTAACTCCTATCAATGCTACCAATACGCCCAGCTTTCCAGTTGAGTGGATATAAGAAACTACCTGCTCACCAGAGAGCATTTCGTAGTTAGTGACTTCAAGTTTCTCACCAATCTTTCCAACGTACTCAGTCACTTTGTCCTGTAAAGACTGATCACCAAGACTTAAGGCCTTAAGTGCATCCAAATCTGCTGGCTTGTTAGCCATTGCTGCATCAGCAATTTCATTTCCCAAAGACTGGAAATCTTCGTTTTTTGCTACAAAGTCAGTTTCACAAGTAAAGGTCACCAAGATGGCCTCTTTTCCATCTTCACTTCTTCTCACGAACACAGAACCTTCAGTAGTTGCTCTGTCAGCTCTTTTTTCTGATAATTTTTGACCTTTCTTACGAAGGATTTCAATCGCTTTGTCGAAATCACCATCCGCCTCAACAAGTGCCTTCTTGCAGTCCATCATGCCGGCACCGGTCATTTGTCTAAGTTTATTAACTTCTTGTGCTGTAATAGCCATTTTAAACTCCTTTTTAAATTTTATGCTAATGGGTTAAAATAAAAATTGAACACCGAAAAGAAATCCAATGTTCAATCTTAGATATTATATATAAATCAAAGATTTATGCTTCTTCTTTCGCTGCTTCAGGGGCTGCCTTAGCTTCTGCTGCCTGATCCGCTACTTTCTTTGCGTCCTGATCTGCTGCCTTCTTTGCTTCCTCTTCGCGTTCTCTGTCTCTATCTTCTTTTTCTTTTCTTCTCTCCTGAAGACCTTCTTCAATTGCTTTTCCGAAAGCCATAGAGATCATTTCAATAGACTTGAAAGCATCATCGTTGCCTGGTATTGGAAAATCAACCTGATTAGGATCAGAGTTGGTATCCACTAAACCGAAAACAGGAATATTCAATTTTTTAGCCTCTGCAACTGCAATGTGCTCTCTTTTGATATCCACTACGAAAAGGGCAGCTGGCAATCTCGTAAGGTCAGTAATACCTCCAAGAATTCTTTCCAACTTCGCTTTTTCACGAGTTTTCATCAATCTTTCCCTTTTTGCAAGGTTCAGGTAAGCTTCATCTTTCATCAACTTATCGATAGAAGACAGCTTCTTTAATGACTTTCTGATTGTTGCGAAGTTTGTTAACATTCCTCCCAACCATCTTTCAGTCACGAAAGGCATGTTCAGTCTGGCAGCTTCAGCGGCAACAATTTCTTTTGCCTGCTTTTTGGTAGCTACAAACATCACTTTCCTTCCGGATCGGACGATATTCTTAATTGCTGATGATGCTTGGTCGAGGCAATTAAGAGTCTTATTAAGATCAATGATATGGATGCCATTTCTCTCCATGAAGATGTATGGCGCCATTCTTGGATCCCACTTTCTCGTTAAGTGTCCGAAGTGGACACCAGCATCAAGTAAGTCTTTGTACTCTAGTTTAGACATTATTTATATATAGGTATAAAATCGATTAACGCTTACTGAACTGGAATGCTCTTCTCGCTTTTCTTCTACCAAATTTCTTACGCTCAACCATTCTTGGGTCTCTTGTAAGGAATCCTTCACCTTTCAAAGGAGGTCTATGTTCAGCATCAAGTTCGCAAAGCGCTCTTGAAATGGCTAAACGAATTGCTTCTGCCTGACCTGTAGAACCTCCACCGTCAACATTCACTTTAATGTCAAAGCTGGTAACCTTGTCTACAAGGGTTAATGGCTGCTTCACTATAATTTGAAGAACATTGGAAGGGAAATAAGTCCCAAGCTCACGACCATTAATGGTAATGTTGCCTTTACCTGACTCCATATAAAGCCGGGCTACAGATGTTTTTCTTCTTCCAATTGTGTTAATTATTTCCATCTATCTGATTTCTTATAATTGAATTTCTTTTGGTTTTTGTGCCTCATGTGGATGCTCCGTTCCGGTATACACATAAAGGTTGTGGAAGATTTGTCTTCCTAAACGTGTCTTTGGCAACATGCCTCTTACCGCTCTCTCTACTAAAAGGGTAGACGACTTCGCCATCAATTGTCTTGGAGTTGTTTTTCTTTGACCACCTGGATAACCAGTATATCTCAAATAAACTCTATCATCCCACTTCTTACCAGTCAATTTGACTTTATCAGAATTGAGTACGATCACATTATCTCCACAATCTACATGAGGAGTATAATTAGGCTTGTTTTTGCCTCTGATCATTTTGGCCACTTCACTAGCTAATCGACCCAATGTTTTAGAGTCTGCATCAACCACCACCCACTGCTTGTCTACAGTTGCCTTGTTAGCCGAAATCGTCTTGTAACTGAGCGTATCCACTTCTGTATATTTTGTTGACTTTTAGTACTTTATTTAACCCTTCCTGTAAAAGGGACACAAAGATAGAAGTTTGATTTTTGATTTCCAACGTAGCTTTAGAAATAATTCTTACACTCATTTATGTTCTAAGTAGCTTCCCGATCAATTGTAATGTCCTGTTAACAGTTTCAATACAAAGCACTTAGCCTTCCAAATTCAGAATTTTGATCAAAAATCGATGACCACACCAATGGTTGGGATAGTGGCACTATTATTTTCTTCATCCACTTGTATCAACATCCTTGGCAAAATCAACTGCCCATTGTCATCCAAATCCAAGCCATAACGTGGTGATTGCGGTAAGTCGCTTCCCAGTATATTTGTCACCTCCAGATATACATTCAATGACCAACCCTTATAATTCCACTTCTTGTCAATTCTTATGTCGGTTGCGTTATAATCTTGCAATCGTTCAACTCCTATTCTGGAGTAGTCATTGACAATGGTAGGATAAACCAGTTCAGTAGCCCTTGTATTTACAGGTATAAAGGGGGCACTACCAAGAAATCTCGTTCTTAAACCAATCTCCCAGTTATTCTTGAGTTTATAACCTCCTGTAAAAGTAAGCAGGTGCCTATTGTCCCAAAGAGCCGGTCGGTAATCCGTCCCGTTCAAATCAGTATACTCACTCCAAAATAATGTGTATGCCAAGATCCCATAGAAGTTCTTGTTGAGTTTTTGCTGGTATAAAAATTCCATGCCGTAGGCCCTGCCCTCTCCTACACTGGCAACGTCTTCACTCCCGAAAACCTCAAAATCAGCACCTAGGTTAGCCAGTGAAACTCCGTTACGAACCGAAACCGGATAGTTTCCATATTTCTTATAGAAGCCTTCCAGAGTAAACCGAGTTGATATTCTGGGTAGAAACTCCAGACCTGCCACCAAATGATCGCTACGTATATAGTCTGCGTTTTGATTAACAAAATCACCGGCATTGTTCTGGAAACCAAGCACTGTATAAGAAGGAATCTTAAAGTATCGCCCCACAGAAGCATTCACCGTCCACTGGTCATTCATGCGGTAAGACAGCGCTAACCTTGGAGAAAAGTGAGCAAGGCTGCCACTTCCTTTGTCAGTAAAGGAATCAATGTCAAAACGATAGCCAAAGGAAATGTCCCATTGGTCGAACGTCCTTGAAACCTGAGCAAATGCACCATACTTGAAAAAATCAAGATCACTTGAAAAAAGAGTCGCATTCTCTTGATCATCGGTCTCATTAGTATAATTAACATACTGGCTCATAAGTCCGGCAGAAATGGTCCAATCACCGATGAACTTGGTCATTTCCATTCTCAATTTGGTTTCTGCTTCCTGAGATTTATTACTGAAGAGCAATCCAACCTGATTTTCATTGTCGCGGAACCTTCTGAATTTGTTGTTCAAAATGTTGCTACTCAGAGTCGTTCTCAAAAAACCATTGTCCATCCTGTGTTTCCAGCTCACTCCTATTGTGGTGGTCCACTGTTGAATGATCGAAATTTGATCTAGTATGGCTTGTTGCTCCTCAGTAATATCATCGGGCCGATTGATACTAAAATCATCAAACGAGCCGATACCTACAACACTCAGCTCATTTTTATCATCCAGCTGATGATGGGTCTTATACTGATAGTCCCAATAATCAGGTAAAAAAGGCAGGTCAATAAGCTTAAAAAGAAACTGCAGGTAAGATCTTCTTACAGAAAACAGGTAAGTGGACTTCGCAAGTTCTCCTTCTTTAGGCAATTTAAATGGCCCTTCCAGCGTAAAGGCGGCCTCACTGGCACCAAGTCGAAAATTGAAATTTCGTTTGCGCGCGTTTCCATTTCTTTGATTGAATTGAAGCACCCCGGAAAGGGCATTATCATATTGCGCACCAAATGCACTAGTGTTCAGGCGTACATTTTCTATGAAAGCAACATTCAATAAACCAACTGGTCCTCCCGCACTGCCTTGTGTTGCAAAATGATTGATGTTCGGGATTTCAACACCATCTAAATAGTATACATTTTCGCTAGGCCCTCCTCCACGAATGATCACATCATTGCGAAAGCCCACTGAACCAGAAACTCCCGGAAGGGATTGTACTACTTTGGCTATATCATTGTTTCCTCCAGGGTATGTGGCAATTTCTTCACGTGATAGATTTTGAACAGAGTTTGGGGTTTCAGCCCTCTTTATAAATGGGCTTGCCGTCACCACAACTTCAGTCAGTTGATCGGCACTTTCTTCAAGCTCAAATATCAACGAGGCATTGCCAGCTGAGCGCACCAACACATTGAATTTCCACTGGGACTTGTAGCCGAGAAACCGCACTTCAAAATTGTAGCTTTTCGTAGGGATTCCGGTTATTCTGAAGAAGCCGTTGGAGTCAGTAACAGCCCCTAATTCCGTATCAATAATTCGAATTGTAGCGCCCACAAGCGGTATGCCTGTCTTGCTTTCCTTCACATAGCCATCTACCTCACCAAGATTTTGGGCCAGCACACATTGCGGCAGCACTAGCATTGCACCTAACAGCCAATACGTCATTATTTTTCTTTGCATCTCGGTGTTGGAGCAATCTTAACCAGACTAATTTTTCCTCAGCTGTTTCAAAAGTACCTTCATATCTTTTGGGTAATCTGCCTCAACAATTACTTGCCCTGAAAAATTGTCGAAGCCAATTTTTTGAGCATGAAGCCCGAAACGCTGAATCAAAGGCCGCTCTTCAGAGTCAGCCTTAAGGTTATAGTTTCTTTTAAGCTGAGAAAGGAATAAAGGCTCACCTCCATAAAGCTGGTCATTAACAATAGGTGCCTTTTTATTACACAGGTGAATACGTATTTGATGCATCCGACCAGTCAGTGGCTTACATTCTATTAGACTGTGTCTTTTAAAAGTCTCCAGAGTGTTTACATAAGTAACAGAATCCTTACCCTTTCTGAAATCTATTTTTACTACCCCTTTAGACAATGGCAGAATGGGCAGGTCAATTTTTTCATTACTAAAACTGTGCAGGCCATCAACCACAGCATGATATATTTTCTGAATCTTTCTATCCTCAAATTGTATGGACGCATGCCGGTAGGCCTCCTCAGATTTTGAAAACAACACGGCACCAGAAGTTTCCTTATCTAAACGATGGCAGGCAGAAAGTGACTCATTGTACCTTTTGGAAAGAGTTTGTAAGTTATTTGGAGAATTTCTATCGGCCAGTGTAGAAAGAAATGGAGGTTTATTAACCACTAAAAAGTGATCATCCTCATATACTATGATATCTTGGAAATTTAGTTTCATTCGACAGGTGTCGCGAATTTAGGCAGGTTCAGGATAATATCGTTAAGCCTTGGGTTCTAATTCTGCCAAATCTCCCAAAACCTCATCACTGGGCCGTCCTTGTGGCAATACAAAGCTAAAGGTTGAGCCCTTGCCCTCATTGCTTTCTACCACAACTTTAGAATTATGAGCCTCGAGAATATGTTTGACAATAGCCAGGCCGAGTCCCGTTCCACCTCTTTCTTTTGATCGACTTTTATCAACTCTGAAGAATCGTTCAAAAACACGATTAATAAGGTCTTTAGGAATACCCAAACCACTGTCCTTAACCAATACTGAAACTTGCTTTTCGCTTACTTTAAACCCTATACTCACCTTGCCCTCATCAGTGTATTTGATAGCATTTGAAACTAAATTGAGCAGGACCCTATAGACCCATTTTGCATCGGCATAAACAAAAATAGGTTCTTCATAAAGTTTGTTGAACGAAAAATAAATATCCTTTTTAATGGCCTCGTCCTCGAATTCTTCTAGAACCTCCTGGGCTGTTTCCAAAACATCGAAGTCCTCGAAGCGCATTTTCGACTGACCAGTTTCTATTTGTGATAGCGTTAAAAGATCGTGAATCAAGTCATCAAGGTTGTCCAGGCTTTTGGCGGCTCTCTTCAGAAATTTACCCCGAACCTTTTTATCATCGACTGCTCCATCCAACAAAGTATGAACATAACCCTGAGCGGCAAAAACAGGTGTCTTGAGCTCATGGCTCACATCTGCCAAAAATTCCCTCCGAAAGACTTCCAGATTGCGCAAATCATCTATTTCCTTTTGCCTTTCCATCGCATATCCATAAACCTCCCTATTGACTTTCTTTAAGGGGTTGGCTGGTTCTATTTCTTCATCAGTAAAGGAAAAGTCCTTTTTCCTGAGTTTCCCAAGCACTTTGTAGAACTCTCGTATTTCCCTGAAAACTAAAAATTCCAACGTGAGCCAGACCAATATAAAGGTGATTGAAAACGAAAGAAAAATAGTTGAGACCAGTGCCGAAGAACTAATTGTGCCAGTTATCCATAACGCAGCCGTGGTAAGCAAGGCCACCAAGGTGGCGAGCGAAAGTGCTGCAACTCGTGAACTGGAAAACATGATTATGATTCGAACTTATACCCCACTCCTTTTACAGTGGTGATATAACCTTCACCAATTTTCTCTCTCACTTTTCTGATATGCACGTCAACCGTTCGAGCTAGTACATATACGTCCGTGCCCCAGATGTTTTGTAGCAAATCATCTCTGCTAAAAACTTTATTGGGGTTTTGAGCCAGGAAATAAAGTAGTTCAAACTCCTTCTTTGGCAAAGTGAGATGGTTGCCTTTAATGGTAACGGTATAGCTCGATTTGTCAATAGTGAGGTCACCACTTACAACTTTAGGAAGGGATTTGCTTTTCTTTTCTTTTCTGAATAGAGCGCTAATTCGACTCATCAAGGCTCTGGGTTTGATGGGTTTGATGATATAATCATCTGCACCCACATCAAATGCTGCCACTTCTGAATACTCCTCGGCTCTTGCCGTAAGGAAAGTAATGTGCGTACTGGTCATTTCCGGTATCTCGCGCAATTGGCGACAGGTCTCAACCCCGTCTTGACGAGGCATCATAATATCAAGAAGTATTAAATCCGGGTGGAAACTTTTGGCTATATCAACAGCTTTAATACCATCTTCGGCAACTTTCACCTCATAGCCTTCCTTAACCAGATTGTATTTTAGAAGATCAAGAATATCCGTGTCGTCATCAACAACGAGTACCCTGTGACTCTGCTTATTGGACATAATTCAGGTTGTTTTTTATTGCACGAGCGCAAGTAACGATTAAAGATATCGAAAATAGAAAACGCTGGGTTAAATAAATGTTAACTGAATTAAATAAATATTAACACTGATGTTAAAAGGACTTACTGTGCAATTGCTAGCTGATGTTTTAAATTCTTTACCTTCTTCACATCAATCTCCAGGTAGCCCACGTAGATTTTCGCCTTGACCTTGAGAGGGATTTTATTCAGGTCATCGGAAATCCAGATTTTTAAGGTGTTGTCTTCAACAAACAGGCTGTCCTTCTCCATCATAGGTACCAGGACCAGTGCCCTTATTTTGCCAAGTTTGGTCTTTATTACTTCACGCCCCATGAATTTAACTCTAAAGGGTTTCAATTTATCATCGAAAAAAGTCTCTATGGTGATGACCTCTCCCTCTTTAATTTTATCGAAGTCTATGGCTCGCAGATAATAATAACCACTCACCATATCCTGAACATTATTGGTGATGGCATGCCCCTTTTTACTCTCCAGTTTTCTGGTTTTCTTATCCAACTTAGCCACCACAACAGAATCCTTGTCATGATCGAAGTAAAGAATCTCATTCTTTCTGAAGCGCCCTTCCTTTATATATCTATAAAAACGCTGTGGAATATATTGTGTAGTGTCAAAGTATGAGCCCCAATTGTCACGCACCGATGAAAACAAGTCGAAAATACCTGTGGTCCGTGCTGTAATATCCATCCGGTAGGTTGGCCTGTCATTGATTTGATAGATGATCTCGCTTGTCTTAAATTGAGCCTCTGCAGCCTTTACAAAACCAACTGTCGCCTTAAACGATATTTCCTCACCCGCATTAAAAGGGTTTATTTTCGACAATTCATAGTTCTGAGCAGTAGCTGTATAGGCACTTGCAACGAACAGAAATAAAAAAATGTAAGACTTCATTATGTACTTTACACCTTCTTTGACAAATGCCATACCAAATTTTATTATAAGGATGGATAAGTTCTTTTAAGGTATTCCAAAAAATGTTTTAAATCCCCCTGAGACCGATCCATCAGCTCCTTTTCAAACACCTCAACCTGAGAATTATATCGTAAGAACGACATAAAAAACGTATTGTTGGGTTGATACTTCTCAAAGTACCCAGCATATCTATCGGAAGAAAATTCCAGCCTGGTATATTTCCTTCTAATGTCTGCTATCAAACTATCTTTAGCAGCCTTTTTCTCCATTTGAGGTTGATCAACAATCTCTTTATACAAGCTATCAAGCCTTGAAGCCGCAGCAAGTACGTATAGCTTGAATCGCTCTTCCTCCACCAATTCATTCTTATACTTAACAACTTCATCGGCAAGTTCCCCATACTTGGCTTCCATAAACATGATGGCACCCCTATCTCCTATAAAACTGGCTAGGTTTTCATTGAAAGTCACACTGTCTTTTACAAATAATGTCCCATGTGTCAACTCATGAATCAGCAGGCTTGCCAAATCTCCATCTGAGCGCTTTAACATATTGGATAGCACAGGATCTTTGAACCAACCCAAAGTAGACCACCCTCCTGCCGTTCTCAAACCAACATCTAGTCCTTCCTCATCCCTAATCCTACGTGCTTCTCCGGCCGCCTTTTCTCTACTAAAGAATCCCTTATACGGGAAACTTCCAATTATCGGGAACTTCCACCTTCTCGGTCTAAATCCATAAGGGTCACAAGCCGTCACCACCCACATCAGGGGATCATCTTTCTGATCAAATATTTTGGTGTAGTTCTCGCTATAATTAATGCCCAGCTCCTTAAAGGCATAATCCCGAATTTCTAAAACCAACCTCGCTTTCTCTCTGTTTTCTAATGAAACCGTTGAATCTTTCAAGTAAGCTTCCAAAGGCACGGCTCCATTGACAACCTTCAATTGGCCGCGCAATTGCATCAGCCCGTAGTTGACCAGTTGGAACTGCCAAATGTAGATGCCTACCAACAGTAAAAACAGAATCAGCAGGCCCCTTTTCCACTTTCGTTTCTTAGCCATATTCAGGGCGAAAATTAACCATATTAAACGAGACTTATTCCTTTGCTAATTGAGGCCTTTCCTGCTATCTTCACACCCTATTCCTAATGATTAATATTCTTTGAAATGAGTGAAAATTCCGAAAAAGTTAAGGCCCTACAATTAACGATAGATAAACTGGAAAAGACATACGGCAAGGGTGCTGTAATGAAGTTGAGTGATGAAAAAGTAATAGATCTACCATCAATACCAACAGGGTCATTGGGTTTAGATATTGCATTAGGGATTGGCGGCCTTCCAAGAGGTCGTGTAACAGAAATTTATGGTCCTGAATCTTCGGGAAAAACCACCCTAACCTTACACTGTATTGCAGAAGCTCAAAAAATGGGCGGCATGGCCGCATTCATTGATGCAGAACATGCCTTTGACAGAGGCTATGCTGAAAAGCTTGGGATAGACACCGAAAACCTATTGATCTCTCAACCTGACAATGGCGAGCAGGCTCTTGAAATAACAGAACACCTGATTCGTTCCGGTGCGCTGGATATCATTGTGATCGATTCGGTTGCGGCCCTTGTTCCAAAAAGTGAGCTTGAAGGTGAAATGGGCGATAGCAAAATGGGACTTCAAGCCAGGTTGATGTCGCAAGCCTTGAGAAAATTGACAGGAACAATTAGCAAAACCGGTTGCGCCTGCATTTTCATTAACCAGCTAAGAGAAAAAATTGGGGTCATGTTTGGAAACCCTGAAACTACTACGGGCGGTAATGCGCTAAAATTCTACTCTTCTGTGAGACTCGATATACGAAGGATTGGCCAAATCAAGGAGAGTGCTGACAACGTAATGGGTAACCGAACCAAAGTCAAAGTAGTGAAGAACAAAGTAGCACCTCCGTTCAAAATCGTTGAGTTCGATATCATGTACGGGCTAGGCATTTCCAAGTCTGGTGAAATTCTTGACCTCGGAGTTGAACTCGGCATAGTTCAAAAAGCAGGCTCTTGGTTTTCCTACTCTGGCGAAAAGCTCGGGCAAGGTAGGGATGCTGTAAAACAGCTTATTGAAGATAATCCGGAATTGGGCGAGGAACTCGAATCTAAAATCAGAGCCAAGGTAAATGGCGAAGAAGAAGTGGAAGGAGCCACTGCTGAATAGCGCACTCCAAAGCCTAAAAAATCAAAGAGCCCGATCGAGAATTCGACCGGGCTCTTCTATTAATTATCAATCAACCTTAATTACTAATTAATTACTTCTAATAGCCTCTACGGGATCAAGCCGTGCGGCTCTTGCTGAAGGGATGATACCGGCAACCACTCCGATTACACTTGAGATAACCACCCCTTTCAAAATATTTTTCATTGACAGTGCTACTTCCAACGAACCCAAGGGTATAAAAGTTGTGAGGTATACTAAGAACACCCCTACGGCTCCACCCATTAGGCATAGGAAAACAGATTCAAACAAGAATTGAAATAGGATAAAGTAATTTTTAGCTCCCAATGACTTTTGAATTCCAATCACTCTTGTCCTTTCCTGAACGGAAACAAACATGATATTCATTATACCAAAACCGCCCACCAAGATGGAAAAACCACCAATAACAGCCCCTGCAAGTCCCAGAACATCAAATATTCCCCCTAGCGCATCAGCAATCGCCTCTGGTCTGTTCAACGCAAAATCAGTATCTTCTTTAGGCTTCAGTCCTCTCTTTTTTCTCAACAGCCCCTCTATTTCATTTTGGGCCTCAACCAAACCAATGTCCTGTTCAAAACCCTTCACTGCTATGGAGGGATTAACCCCGAACCTTCTTCCTACATAGTACATTTTGGTGAAGTGTCTGTACGGAATATACACCCTGTCATCATTGCTTGGAGTACCAATAAAACTCTCCCCTTCCCGTTCCATCACACCGATCACCCGCATCTTATAACCGCGAATCTTTACATCTTTGCCAATAGGGTTTTGTCCTTCAAAAAGAGATTTTGCCACCTCATCACCAATAATAACTACACTTCTTCCTCCCTCAATTTCCTGCTGCGTGAAGTAACGTCCATATTCAATGGGTATCTCATAGACGTCTTTATAGAAGTAACTGACCCCGTAAATGTCCACACCGCTAATACTACTACTCTCTTTCTTCACCGTAGTACTTCTCTGGCCAGAGATAGAAACCGCAAAAGCAGATTGCATATTGGCCTGTAGAAATTCATACTCTTTGTAGTTATTGTTAGGTCTCCTAAAATACTTCCACCATGGATAATTAGGATCAGGCCCCGTACCAAATGGAAATTTACCTACTGTAACTACATTGGAACCCAGAAAATCCAGGCTATCAGTAATATTTTTTTCCAGAGAATCTACGAAGGTAAATACCGTGATAATCAAAAA
Source organism: Roseivirga sp. (assembly GCA_029262895.1). Taxonomy (GTDB): domain Bacteria; phylum Bacteroidota; class Bacteroidia; order Cytophagales; family Cyclobacteriaceae; genus Roseivirga. The sequence continues at coordinate 38,529 of JAJCYM010000003.1, read as the reverse complement.
GATACCGATTGTCACCCCCAATAGAGAAAGTGTGGTTCTCAACAAGTTGGTGGTGAGTACTTGCCAGGCAAACCTCACACTTTCGGCCATTAACTTTAAAAATATTCCCACGGTCCTTTATTTTTTAGTTCTTAGATTTTACTAGGCGCTATTTTGTAAACGTAAAGAATCAAAAAAAGTAAACAGCATCTATCTTGATTTACTTAAATATTACAAAAGCCAGATTAATCGGAATTTCACTCGGTTAAGTGGCCAGAGAGGTCTAGGACAGCCAGTCCAATTCCTGCCATTGAATTAAGAATTAATATGAGCACTCGCTTTATGACACCATTGATTTTATTCCTATCTTTGCAGACTTATTGAGATGACGCAGCAGATTACACAAATCACCCGGATGAAATTGTCCGCTTTCAAGTTTGATCTTCCAGAAGACAGAGTTGCAAAGTACCCCACAGAAAATAGAGATGATTCACGTTTGATGGTTTTACACCGTGAGACGGGTGACATCGAACATAAAACCTTTAAAGACATTGTTGACTATTTTGATGATGGCGATGTTCTGGTAAACAACGATACCAAAGTTTTTCCTGCCCGACTTTATGGTCAAAAGGAAAAGACAGGGGCTCAAATCGAAGTTTTCCTACTTAGAGAACTTAATGCTGAAATGCATCTTTGGGATGTTTTAGTAGACCCAGCAAGGAAAATTCGGGTAGGCAACAAACTCTATTTTGGTGATGGTGAATTGGTCGCTGAGGTAATCGATAACACCACTTCCAGAGGAAGAACCATTCGCTTCCTTTTTGATGGCAGCGATGAGGAGTTTTACAAGGCTATAGATACACTTGGAGAAACGCCTCTTCCCAGAACCATTCCCAGAGCTACTGAACCAGAAGACAGAGAGCGTTTTCAAACCATCTATGCTAAGAATATAGGAGCCGTTGCCGCACCAGTGGCCGGGTTGCACTTTACTCTTCAAGTAATGAAGCGCTTGGAAATCATGGGTGTTGACATTACTCCTATAACCCTTCATATAGGCTTGGGCACATTCAGAGCTGTGGATGTAGAAGATTTGACCAAGCATAAAATGGATTCAGAGCATTACATTATTGGTGAGGCCACTGCCAATCTGGTGAACAATGCCTTAGACAATAAGAAACGAGTATGTGCTGTAGGTACTACGTCTATGAGGTCGTTAGAATCCTCTGTTTCTGCAGGAGGTAGACTAAAAGCCAATGAGGCATGGACCGACAAGTTCATCTTCCCTCCATATGATTTTAAAATTTGTAATGCATTAATCACAAACTTCCATATGCCTGAGTCTACATTGCTTATGCAAGCAGCTGCTTTCGGAGGTTATGATAAGATGATGGCCGCCTACAAAGTGGCGATAGCCGAGAAATACAGGTTCTTTAGTTATGGGGATGCCATGCTAATAATCTAAACCACTCAAAACTTAATTGGAAGCCTCTTGAACTTTGTCAAGAGGCTTTTTTATTTTTAGCAATGCAGCATTACGCAATTATAGTAGCAGGCGGTACCGGAAACAGAATGAAATCTAAAGTTCCGAAGCAGTTTTTAACACTAGATGGTATTCCGGTCCTGATGCGAACAATCAAAAAATTTGCGCTCGCCTCCGAGCATGTGCAAATCATCGTTACACTACCAGAATCTCAATTGACGGCCTGGAGGAAGCTTTGTCTAAAGCACGATTTTGAAATACCTCATGATGCTGTGGCAGGAGGCAAAACGAGATTCCATTCAGTACGAAATGGCCTCGATAGAATCATGTTTGAAGGAGGAATAGTAGCTATCCATGATGGTGTTCGCCCATTGGTATCTACGGAAATAATAGAAAAGTCCTTTGACATTGCGAGTAAAACGGGGAACGCGATTGCAGCAGTTCCCATGAAAGACTCCATTAGAAAAAACGAGAAAGGCAAAAGCAGAACGGTCGATCGAGACAACTATTGGATGATTCAGACCCCTCAGACTTTTAAAGTCAATACTATAAAAAAAGCTTATGAAGCAGAGTTTGATGAATCATTTACTGATGATGCATCAGTACTTGAAGCTTCAGGGGGAACAGTTCATCTTATTCCCGGTGACTACAAGAATATCAAAATCACCACTCCTGAGGATTTGGTGGTTGCCGAGGCCTTTTTAAAGCAGTGATCTCGGTTGCTGAATTGCGGTAGCTTTTTACTAAATTAATCACTCGATAATTTTTATACAGTGCCACGTCCAACCATCAACCTAGCCATACTCTCATTCATCAGTATTTTTTTTGTTTCCTGCCAATCGAAAGTGGCTGAAGAAGAATGGATTCAGCTTTTTAATGGTCAAAACCTGGAAGGGTGGCAAACTAAAATTCGGGGGCATGAACTGAACGATAACTTCGGCAACACCTTCCGAGTAGAAGACGGCCTGCTCACCGTGGGTTATGAAGCTTATGATAACTTCGATGAGCGCTTTGGGCATATCTTTTATAAAGAATCATTTTCGAACTACCTGCTCAGAATTGAATACCGGATTGTAGGAGATCAGGCTAATGGTGGCCCTGGCTGGGCATTTAAAAATAGTGGTGTCATGCTGCACTCCCAGTCAGCAGAATCCATGGGGCTTGAACAGGATTTCCCTATTTCAATTGAAGTACAATTTCTTGGCGGCAACGGTACCGACCCGAGACCAACAGGCAACCTGTGCACTCCGGGCACCCATGTGGAGATGAATGGTAAGCTTGAAGAAAGACATTGTATTACAGCGGATGCACCCACCTACCACGGTGAAGAATGGGTAACCATGGATATTTTGGTCAAGGGGGATGACTTAATTGCTCATATCATTGAGGGGGATACCGTAATCAACTATTCTAAGCCTGTAATTGGAGGAGGTTCGGTAGGCGGTCATTTCGAAGAAGCCAAGCAGGACGGTAAGGCCCTGACTGAGGGATATATCGCCCTGCAAAGTGAGAGTCATCCTATACAATTCAGGAAAGTGATGTTAAAAAAATTAGACAAATAGGCGGATGCAAAAGCTGAAAATGGGCATGATTGGAGGCGGTGAAGGAGCCTTTATTGGAGAAGTGCATCGGCTGGCCGCGCGCATTGCAGGCAACATTGATCTGGTGGCGGGCGCCTTAAGCAGCACCGTAGAAAAATCGATGCGCTCAGGTCACGCACTAGGCATTGATCCAGATAGGATTTACCCGGATTATAAAACCATGCTCAGTGTTGAGTCGGCCCTTCCAGAAGAAGACCGTATTGACATTGTATCTATAGTAACACCGAACTTCCTGCATTATCCACAGGCCTCCACGGCTTTGGACAAGGGTTTTCATGTGATTTGCGACAAACCACTCACATCGAATTTAGCTGATGCTGAAAAGCTACTTTCCGAAGTAAAAAAGAATCAATCCAAATTTGCAGTCACCTATACCTATACAGGTTATCCTCTTGTTCAGGAAGTCAGGGAAATGATTTGGAGTGGTGAACTTGGAATACCCAGGAAGGTGATCGTAGAATATTTACAAGGCTGGCTGAGTGAACCCATTGAGACGGAAGGGCAAAAGCAAGCAGTTTGGAGATCAGATCCAGAAAAATCGGGTATTGGTGGAGCCTTAGGCGATATCGGTGTTCATGCGGCCAATCTGGTGGAAACCATGCTTGGTAAGAAAATGGAGTCAGTTTCTGCGCAGCTCAACAGGATTGTGTCTGGCAGAAAATTGGATGATGATGGGCAGGTGATGTTCAAAATGGAAAATGACATGATGGGACATCTCAATTTTTCACAAGTCGCCTTCGGTGAAGAAAACAATTTGAACATCCGCATTTATGGGGACAAAGCCAGCATAGAGTGGCACCAGATGAACCCGAATCAGTTGCTGATCAAATACCAGGGTAAACCAACCCGCACGGTGACCACAGGTTTTAGCGCTTCAACAGAATCTGCAGGAGCTTTGACCAGAACACCTGGTGGCCATCCGGAAGGCTATCTGGAAGCCTTTGCCAACATCTATCAAAACTTTGCCAATGACATTATAAGTTCAAAAAATGGTAAAGAAGGCAACTTTATTTATCCAAGGCTGGAAGAGGGGGTACAAGGCATGCGCTTTATGCAAGCCGCAGTAAATTCAGATCAAAACCAACATTCCTGGACCAAAATCTCGTGAAATGAAAACCATCAAAGGACCTGCAATATTCCTCGCTCAATTCGCTGATGACCAGCCTCCTTTCAACTCACTGGATGGTATGGCCAAATGGGCCAGCGAACTTGGCTATAAGGCGGTTCAAATTCCTACTTGGGACAATCGTCTCATTGATTTAGAAAAAGCCGCGGAAAGCAAAACCTATTGTGATGAATTGAAAGGCACTCTTGCCGCACATGGACTGGAAGTAAGTGAACTTTCAACACACCTTCAAGGGCAGTTGGTCGCTGTTCATCCAGCTTACGAAGAACTGTTCAAGGGATTCGCTCCAGCCGGAATGAATAAAAAACAAAGAAATGTTTGGGCAATCGATCAGGTGAAGTCAGCCGCTACGGCTTCAAAGAACTTAGGTATTGACGTTCATGCTACCTTTTCTGGAGCATTGGTTTGGCCATATTTTTATGCCTGGCCTCAGCGTCCGACAGGTCTTGTCGAAAAGGCATTTAAAGAACTCGCGAATCGCTGGCTTCCTATCTTAAATCATTTTGATGAATGCGGAGTGGATGCCTGTTATGAAGTGCATGCCGGTGAAGATTTACATGATGGTATTTCCTTTGAGAGATTTTACGAAGCCACCGGCAAACATAACCGGGTGAAAATGCTCTACGACCCCAGTCATTTTGTGCTTCAGCAATTGGATTACCTCACTTACATTGATCACTATCATGAGTTCATTCGTATGTTCCATGTTAAGGATGCAGAATTTAATCCCAATGGTAAATCAGGAGTCTATGGAGGTTATCAAGATTGGCTGGATAGGCCTGGCAGGTTCAGGTCAATCGGAGATGGGCAGGTGGACTTTCAAGCCATATTCTCCAAACTCACCCAATATGGTTATGATGGCTGGGCGGTTTTAGAATGGGAATGCTGCATTAAGTCCCCAGAGCAAGGGGCGATAGAAGGAGCACAATACATCGACCAATTTATCATCCAGGCAACTGAGAAGACATTCGATGATTTTGCAGGTTCATCCATTTCGGATGAGGATTTTAAAAATATATTAGGACTAGATTGACATGAGAACACGGACAGAGCAGTCATTGCAGAATTTTTCTTCCTAAATTTTCAAAGAGGAAGAAAAATGTCAGCAATCTCTTTTAAGAGACTCTGGATATAGACAATAGAAAAATGAAGAAAAGCTTAATAGTACTCTTAATCTTGGCCACTTGCCAGATATCAATGGCTCAAATAAAAGATCCAAAGGCCACAGAAGTTTGGGAACCTGTACCAAGAATCGTTGACCCAGGCAATGCCTCTAAAGCACCTTCCGATGCCATAGTTCTGTTCGATGGGACAAATTTGAATGAATGGCAACATCGTGATGGTAAGAGTGCCCAGTGGATTGTCAAGGATGGCTATATGGAAGTGAAAGAAAACTCCGGAGACATTATGAGCAAAAGAAAGTTCGGAGATATTCAATTGCATGTTGAGTGGAGCACACCTTCCAAAATTGTTGGTGAGGGCCAGGGCCGTGGAAACTCAGGAGTATATCTTCAAGAGCGATATGAGATTCAGGTTCTTGACAGTTACAACAACACCACCTATCCCAATGGACAGGCAGGTGCCTTGTACAAACAATCTATCCCATTGGTCAATGCCACAGTAGGTCCGGGAGAATGGAACGTTTACGACATTATCTTCAAAGCCCCTGTTTTTAACAAAGATGGTCACAAAGTCAGTCCGGGATATATTACTGTTTTGCATAATGGTGTACTGATCCAAAATCATGTGGAAATAAAAGGCACTACACAGTATATAGGACTACCCAAAAACCCGGCCCATGGCGATGGCTCTATTATGCTACAGTATCATGGTAATCCGCTACGTTTTAGGAATGTTTGGGTAAGGGAGCTTTAAACCCGGATAGTGCCTTCTATATAAGGTATGATAAATCCTTTTTTCTAGCTTTTCGTAAAATTGTACAAATACTTGTACATTTATATTATGGATATAACCACCTATTCCAATTTCAGGCAAAATCTCAAAAAATTTCTGGATACAATATCTGGAAGTCATAATCCTCTTTTTGTCAAAAGGAGTAAGGGTGAAGACGTAGTGGTTCTCAGTAAATCAGATTATGACAGCATGCAGGAGACCTTTTATCTTCTAAGGAGCCCGCAAAATGCGCTAAGGCTTTTGGAGGGTATTGAAGAATACAAAAAGGGTGGTGGCTCAGAACAGGATTTAATTGAAGAATGAAAATCGTCTTCTTATCACAAGGCTGGGAGGACTACCTCTTCTGGCAAAAAACAGACAAACAGATACTTAGAAAAATCAATCAACTCATCAAAGAAACGCAGCGTTCACCTTTTGAAGGGGCGGGCAAGCCTGAGCCATTAAAACATCAACTTTCTGGTTGGTGGTCAAGAAGAATTAACCTCGAACACCGCATGGTATATAAAGTCGACAACAACTCACTCTATATACTCCAATGCCGCTATCATTATTGATTAACTAAGCACCGGATGCTTCGAGATATAGATAATTGGTACCTCAACAAAGAAGAGCCCAACCGAAGTTGCCTTCAGGCACTTCGGGATTGGATCTTGAAATATGATAATGACATTACCGAGGCCTGGAAATATCGTATGCCGATGTTCCTTTACAGGGGTAAAATGTTCTGCTATCTCTGGACAGACAAAAAGACTGGTCAACCCTACATCGGTATTGTAAAAGGAAAGTTCATTGATCATCCCCTGCTTATTCAAGCCAAACGAGCCAAAATGAAAGTCCTATATTTTGATCCTTTGGAAGATTTACCGCTTGAAATTATTGATGAGATATTCTCGGCTGCCAAGGTATTTTATAAATAGCCCAAAACCACAGCAATAAGTAGTCTAGCCAATTCTATCTAGAATCATTAACTTCTCTGCCGTAATTCAACCCGGATAATGCAATAGACTTTCTATTACGGACGTAACTCACTTCGAATCAGTCGCTTCGCTTCGTTTGTCTTTTCACCATAGCGGTGCTATGCTATTAAAGCCAAACATCCTGATTCATTGCGATTTACGCCCTCATTACGATCTCTATTGCATAAACCGGGTTCAACCTTTGCTATCATGAGAAAAATACTGACCCTCCTTTCACTTATCATTCTTTCTTCCATCCAGCTTGTTGCCCAAACCAACCCGCTCTGGACCCAAGAGAAAGTAAAGAATTACCTGCCCCATATGACTGTGCTTGAAGTAGAGGATTTTCTCACTCGATCCGATATGGTGATTATTCCTGTAGGCGCTCTTGAGCAGCACGCTGGCCATTTGCCGATCGGTTCAGACTTCCTGAATGGAGTGGAAAGGTGTAAACTCATCGCTCAGGAGAGAGATATCCTGGTGGCTCCGGTACTAATGGCTGGCCAATCCCCCTATCATATGGGCTTTGCGGGAACGATCAGCCTAAAGGCTGAGACCATTTTAAAGGTCCATCTTGAAGCAGTTGAAAGTCTGATTCAGCATGGATTCAAGCGCTTTGTTATCATGAACTCCCACGGAGGAAACCGGGCCATAAGCACCTTATTGGTAGATCAGATCAATCAGACTACCGGAGGGATTGCTGTAAGTTTTTCTGATGCCGTGCGACCTTTTTACCCCAGAGACAATAATACATCAAGCTCAAACAGCAACTCTCCCAGACTGTTCGACCGCCACGGAGGCACTCCGGAAACTTCAAGCTCTATGTATTTGATTCCTAATTTGGTTCAAATGGATAAAGCTGTAACGCCAGTACTCACCCTTCCGGATCATATGCGGGCCATACTGCCCCAGGTCATCTCAGGAGACCCAACGGCATTAATGGTTTTTCTTGCTGAAGGGCTTAAAGCCGAATCGACAGGTAAAAACACTTCTACTGCAGAAATGTCAAGTACAGGCGTATGGGGAGAGAGAAATCCAAATGAGTCTTCCCTGGAAAGAGGGCGTAGCGGAACATTAAGAAGTGTACAAGCCGCGGTTGGTTTTATCGATAGGTGGAATGAACTAAGGCCTTATAAAGGGAAAAAATAACTCAATTTTTGCTCTGCTGAATTCTACAAAAACTGATTGATAAGGTTTTCAAAAAGCTCTTGTCTACCACTGCGTTGTAAGGGTTCTCCATTTTTCAGGGCCAAGTCAGAAAGGTCCTGTAATGTCAATTTACCTTGCTCAAAGGCCTTACCATCAGCAGAATTAAAAGAAGCATATCTTTCTGTCAAAAGTTGCTGATAATTACTTTGAGTCAAAATTCGATCGGCTACCAGCAATGCTCTGGCAAAAGCATCCATACCACCGATATGGGCATGAAAAATATCCTCCAGCTCAGTAGAGTTCCTACGCGTTTTTGCATCAAAATTTATTCCCCCACCTTTCAAACCACCCGACTGAAGAAATACCAGCATCGTCTCAGTCAATTCATACAAGTTGTTTGGAAACTGGTCAGTATCCCAGCCATTTTGATAGTCACCTCTGTTGGCATCCATACTTCCCAATAGCCCGGCATCCGCTGCCACCTGAAGTTCATGTTGAAAGGTATGTTGAGCAAGCGTAGCATGATTTACTTCCAAATTCAGTTTGAAGTCTTCGGTCAAATCATAGGTTTTTAAAAAGGCAATTACTGTTGAAGCATCAAAATCATATTGGTGCTTCATCGGCTCCATGGGTTTTGGTTCAATAAAAAAATTCCCCTTGAAGCCTTGTGCTCTTGCATAGTCTTTGGACATATGAAGGAATCTTGCCAAATGATCCAACTCGGCCTTCATATTGGTATTCAATAAGGACATATAGCCTTCTCTGCCTCCCCAAAAAACATAATTCTCTCCACCCAGCTTGATGGTGACATCTAAGGCATTTTTTACCTGTGCTCCGGCATGGGCCACAACCTGAAAGTCAGGGTTCGTGGCCGCACCATTCATATACCGAGGATGTGAAAATAGATTGGCCGTTCCCCAAAGCACCTTAATACCAGATTCCTGTTGTTTTTCCAATGCATAATCGGATATCCTTTCCAAACGACTCTCGGATTCAATTAGTGTTGATCCTTCATCAACTAAATCAAAGTCATGAAAACAGTAATAAGGTGCACCAATTTTGGAGATAAACTCAAAGCCGGCATCCATCTTCTCTTTGGCCCGAGCCATTGGATCTGGCTGCGTCAACCATGGGAAAGATTTAGTGCCGGCACCAAAGGGATCTCCTCCTGTTCCCCCTAAGGTATGCCACCAGGCTATCGCAAAGCGGAAGTGTTCAGTCATTGTCTTTCCAGCCACCTCCTGCGAGGGGTTATAGTGTTTAAAGGCAAAAGGGTTATCTGATTCAGCACCTTCAAATTGAATCTTCCCAATCCCTTTAAAATATTCCCGATCCCCTAAAACAATACTCATTACTCGATTTTTTTTTAATTCAGCAGACTCATTAAGTCCGATTTCCATAAGGCATATCCCGCCTTATATTTTTCTGCGTCTCCCTCCGGTCTGTACGTCTTGATTATACTAAGCTCCCTGACTGCTACTTCAATATTCTTTATTAAGCCAATACCCACACCAGCACCTTTAGCAGCACCAATTGCACCTGAAGTTTCTATCAACTCGATTTTACAATTCAACACTGCGGCAATGGTATTTGAGAAAACCGCAGATTGAAACAAATTATCATTGCCAACTTTAAGCACATTGATCTTCAACCCCATGTCCTTCATAACTTCAATACCATACACAAAGGCGTAAGCTATTCCTTCAAGGGTGGATCGAAACATATGCGCTTTGCTGTGTCTATTAAGCTGAAGGTTGATCACCCGGCTGCCCAAATTCAGGTTCCCCAGCATTCGTTCAGCCCCATTTCCAAAAGGCAATATTCTCAGGCCATCCGAACCAATTGGTGCTTTGGACGCCAGCTCCTCAATCTCTTTATAGGACAATTCAGCATTCGATAGCATTTTTCTCATCCAACTATATTGTATACCAGCACCATTAATACATAGTAAAACACCTAGTGATGGCTTCGCCTTCTGATGATTCACATGAGCAAATGCATTGACTCTTGACTCTGAATCATAAACGGGCCTGTCTACTACTCCAAAAACAACTCCAGATGTTCCACCGGTTGCCGCCACCTCTCCCGGATTTAATGCGCCCAAGGCCATCGCATTATTGGGTTGATCTCCTGCCCTATAACCCACAAGGGTACCTGCTGAAAGACCCAATTGACTTGCGGAATCTGCAGATAGCAAACCATGTACTTCAAACGTCTCTTTGAGTTCTGGAATTAGTCCTTTGTCAAAGTCAAAATATTCCATGAGTTCATTTGACAGACCTTCCTTATTGAAATCCCAAAAAATACCCTCGGACAATCCGGAAATGGTAGTGTTCAATTCACCCGTCAAACGAAAATTAATATAATCCCCAGGCAGCATTACCTTTTCTATCCGCGCATATAGATTTGGCTCATGATCCTTTACCCATTTCAACTTGGAGGCTGTGAAATTTCCTGGGGAATTAAGAAGGTTGGAAAGACAAAATTTTTCACCCAGATCAGCAAAGGCCTTTTCACCAATCTCAACCGCTCGGCTATCACACCAGATAATAGCAGGTCTCAGCAAGGCATGCCCTTTATCAAGCAACACCAAACCATGCATTTGATAGGAAAGACCAATCCCATTGATCTCTTTCGAGTCAATCTCAGAGGCCTGCATAAGCCGTTTAGTGACTTGAACCAGGTTCTCCCACCAAAGATCGGGGTGTTGCTCCGCCCAGCCAGGCTGCTCTGCAATGATCTCCATCTCATGGTCAGGGTATTGGGCTGTACAAACAGTCTGAAGACTCTTTGCGTCAACAAGTGCAGCTTTCACAGCACTACTCCCGATATCATAGCCTAATAAATACAGTTTGAATTCTTAAATCTGAAAGATGGTGGAACAGCAATTCACTTCTAAAATCCTCATTGAAAATAAGAAAGAAATCCTACAAATTGCCCTTCTTAATTTCTCGAACAGCATAATCTGCCGCTCTGGCTGTGAAGGCCATATAGGTAAGCGAAGGATTCTGACAGGCCGAAGAGGTCATAAAAGCACCATCGGTAACGAATACATTTTTACAACCGTGAGTTTGATTCCATTTGTTGAGCACCGAAGTCTTAGGGTCTTTACCCATGCGCGCTGTACCCATTTCGTGAATACCCAAGCCCATATTAGCACCCAAATCATAGGTCTCAATACCTTTAAAACCAGCCGTATCGAGCATTTCAGCTGCCTGAACCGCAATGTCCTTTCTCATCGTCATGGCATTTTCGCTAAAGCCTGCGTCAAAATTAACGGTTGGCAAACCCCACTGATCGGTATTTTCGTAATCCAAGGTCATTTTATTGTTATGATCGGGCAAGCATTCTCCGAAACCTTCTAAGCCCATATTCCAAAGTCCTGGATAAAACATGGCCTCTTTGGCGGCTTTACCTACCTTCATTTCCGCGATGCCTCGCGTCCAGTCTTCTCTGGACGAATAGCCTTGATAGCCATATCCTCTTTTGAATTCATTGGTATCAGGTTTCCTATCCAAGTTTCTAAATCGAGGGATGTAGATACCGTTTGGCCGTCTCCCCTTTTCGTATTTGTCCAAAAAACCCTCATGATAACCGTAGGCTCCAACCTCCAAATGATGGTCCATGATATTATGACCTAGCTCACCACTATCATTGCCAAGACCTTCCGGAAATCGATCACTCTTTGATTGCATTAATATTGAAGCGGAACCAATAGTGGAGGCACATAGAAAAATGACTTTGGCAAAGAATTCAGTTTGTTCTCCAGTAAGTCGGTTAATAACCTTAACCCCTTTCGCCTTTCTGGATTCCTGATCATAAATGACCTGATGGACAATGGCATCCGTAGCAATGGTTAAATTGCCGGTTACTTCAGCGGCAGGAAGTGTGGCCGCAAGACTGCTGAAATAGCCTCCATAAGGACAACCCCGCCTGCACCTGTTTCTATGGAGACAGTTGCTTCTTCTTCCCACATTCTCATGGGGTAATGGTCCAGTTAAGTGGGCAGTTCGACCGATCGTTACATACCTATTTTTAATCTTACTTTCTACGGCTGTTCTGAAATGACCCTCCACATGGCTCATCTCCATTGGAGGCAAAAAGTGGCCATCAGGCAATTGTTTAAAGCCTCTGCTCTCCCCACTAATGCCAGCAAAGCGCTCTACGTAGTCATACCAAGGGGCGATCTCATTATACCGTACGGGCCAGTCCACACCAATACCATCTAAGGCATTCGCTTCAAAGTCCATTGGGCTCCAGCGATAGCTTTGACGTCCCCAGGTGAGAGAGCGACCACCAAGCTGATATCCTCGCATCCAATCGAACCGCTTGGATTCTGAATATGGGTGTTCGCTGTCTTTGATGAAAAAATGCTTGTCTGATTCGTTAATGGTATAGCCAGTACGACTTTGCTTGGGATAGTCTTTCTCCATCTCGGCCGCAGGGGTTCTGCCACGATTGGGAAGCTCCCATTTTTCCTTCATCGCGGTGGTGTAGTCTTTGATGTGCTCCACATTCCGGCCGCGCTCCAGCATAAGGGTTTTGAGGCCTTTTTCGCTCAGCTCCTTGGCCGCCCATCCTCCTGTAATTCCAGAACCGACTACAATGGCATCATAGGTCCGCTGCTGTCTGGATTTGAGATTTAAATTCAAAATGAGCCTGTATTATTAGATGCTGGACCAGGATTTCTGACCCTTTTCATAAGGAATGGATCCTTCATATTTACCGGGAATAGGATCATACCTCATCACATTTTTGGCCACCAATTCAGAGGTGAAATAGCTCCAGAATGTAGAGTCCACTACATTCGTAACAAAGTAGGTTTCGACAAAGTCATCCGTTTTCTCTCCTTCATCACCAAAAGTGTCCCTATAGTTTTTAAGAATGCTTTCATCTGCCTCATACTTCTTAAAATAACCGTTGATTACATCGGTAATTTGATCGGTGGTGGCTTTCCGAAAGACAACATCACCATTGTTACTAAATCGCTCTACAAACACAGCCATTCCTCTTTTGAAATACGCTGCTTCTGCACTTTTGTAAATGTTGGCTAGTGCCTCATCCAGGTGATTAGCAACACCGGCATCGATTGCTCCTGGAGTTTCGGTTTTTGGCAAAATACCCTCGCAAATGTTCTCCAATTGAGCTGCCTCAGCAGCGCTTAGGAAGACTGGTTTCCAATCTACATCCGGTGTTACGGAACAACCCTGAAGCGCACCGAATAGTGCAGTTGATGTAAATAAGGCCATTGAACCAAAACCCAAATTCTTTAATGCTTCTCTTCGTTCCATAGTCTAGAGATTTCCTTTGTTGATTTCATCAGCAGCGTAATTCGCTGCCCTTGCGCTAAAGGCCATATAACCCAATGAGGGATTATGACAGGCCGCAGAGGTCATAAATGAGCCATCAGTAACAAACACATTTTTACAGGCGTGAATCTGATTCCATTTATTGAGTACTGACGTCTTCGGGTCGCGACCCATTCTTGCGGTTCCCATTTCATGAATTCCAAGGCCCATTTTTGGTCCATTGTCCCATGTGCTTACATGCTTAAAACCCGCAGCCTCCATCATTTCAGCACCAGCCACCTGAATGTCCTTTCGCATTTCATAAGTATTCTCATGGAAATTGGCGGCATCAAACCAAACCTGTGGTAAACCCCATTGATCGAGGTTGTCATAGTCCAGTTTCATATAGTTCTTATGCTGTGGCAATACTTCTCCAAATCCCCCAATGCCAATGGACCATTGACCAGGTTCCATTTTAGCATCCTTTACCTGGCCTCCCACTTTTAATTCTGCAACGGTTCTGCCCCAACCCTGACGAGAAGCTCCCCCCTGATAGCCATACCCACGAATAAAATTCTTGACGTTGGATTTACCACCGAGATTTCTGAATCGTGGAACATAAATACCACTAGGTCTTCGACCCTTGTAGTACTTGTCTTCATAACCATCAACTATCGCAGAAGCACCTACGCCCAAGTGATGGTCCATGATGTTATGTCCAAGCTCACCACTATCATTCCCTAATCCATTCGGAAATCTGGCACTTTTGGATTGCAGCAATATGGCAGCAGAAGCAATTGCCGAGGCACAGAGAAATACTACCTTGGCATAAAATTCTTTGGTCTCTTTGGTATGTTGGTTGATTACTCTTACCCCTTTCGCCTTTTTACTCGCCTCATCATAGATCACCTCATGGACGATTTCATCTGTGATTATGGTCAAATTACCACTCGCTACTCCGGCAGGTAGCGTAGATGTAATACTGGAAAAATATCCACCATACGGACAACCTCGCATACAACGGTTACGCACCAGGCACTTCGTTCTTCCCCCGGGATTTTTATGATCCGCATCGAGAGTATTTAAAGGTTCAGTTAAGTGGGCGGTCCTACCAATGGTCACCCAACGATTGTTCCATTTACTTTCTACAGCCGTCCTAAATTTCTTTTCAACATCGTTCATCTCCAGAGGAGGTAGAAACTCTCCATCAGGGAGTTGCTTAAAGCCACGTTTTTCGCCACTCACGCCAATATAACGCTCTACATAGTCATACCATGGTTTGATATCCCTGTAACGCACGGGCCAATCCACCCCAAAGCCATCTTTGCGATTGGCTTCAAAATCCAGATCACTTAGTCGGTAGCTTTGCCTGCCCCAGGTCAATGATCTTCCACCCAGATGGTAGCCCCTCATCCAATCGAATCGGGTCTTTTCCTGGTAAGGATGCTCACTATCTTTTACAAAAAAGTGTTTGTGTGCTGCATTAACGGTATATCCGGTTCTACTTTGTTTTGGATAGTCTTTTTTAATCTCTTTCGGGTCATTTCTACCACGATTGGGTAAATCGAAGGTATCAAGGTTCGCTGTAGGGTAGTCTTTGACGTGTTCAACTTTTCGGCCACGTTCAATCACCAGAGTTTTTAAACCGCGCTCACTAAGTTCTTTAGATGCCCATCCACCGCTTATACCAGACCCAACGACTATTGCATCAAAAGTTCGTTGCTGCTGCGATTTGAGATTTAAATTCATTGCTTGAATTGCTAAGAGTAATGGCCCAAATTGAAGGCGCATTGAATATAGCAAATCTGTCAGATAAGCTTTTGGGTTTGGTAGGAAAAGTCAAGGAAAGGGTAATTAAAGGCATAAAAAAAGGCAGTTAAACTGCCTTCTAATATTCGTCTTCGTTGAAAAAGAAATCTTCTTTGGTGGGATAGTCCGGCCATATCTCTTCGATACTTTCGTACGGCTGCCCATCATCTTCTAACTCTTGAAGGTTTTCAACAACTTCCAAGGGTGCTCCTGATCTGATTGAAAAATCAATCAGCTCATCCTTAGTCGCTGGCCAAGGGGCGTCTTCCAAATAAGAAGCTAGTTCTAATGTCCAGTACATATCTTATCCTCTTTAAATTAGCGTGCAAAAGAATATAATTAATCGTTAAAAATCAAACGTTTAAGGTCAATTAATTTTCTATCACTTTTTCAGCCATAATACCTGTGTTTAAGACAGTTAAACGGCTATTTGTTATTTCTCAACTGCTCAAGAATAAACTGCTTTGCTTCAACTTTCCTTTCTTGTAACCCCAATTTGTCCCCAATTATTTTATCCAGACCTTTTGCTGTACTGAAATTTCCCAGGTTTTCGTTGAAGGTGCGCAACTCTCTTTTATCTCTCTCTAGCAAATCTCTTATCAGTTTCGCTTTAAGTCGTCTTAATTCTTCGGGTTTACTTCCTTTTTTAGACTTTTTACGAGCAAGTCCATCCAGAAACTTTATTTCGCTGAGTATCATCATACAACGACTATACTCAGGCCTCAGCGCTTCAATGTCCTTTTTAGACACCGATCCCAGCGAGGCCCATTCCAATTTTAATTTATCCACATCAAAACCAGCATTTACATCACCCGTCAAGGCTAATAATTTTGCAATAAACGCCTTCCTGTCCTTAAGGTTTTGTGACTTGTCAGTTTTCTGAACCTTCTTGTTAGCTTTCTTGGCAGCATCCAAAGATTCCTGGATGATTTTCTGAAATGACTCCCAATGTTTGTCTCGCTCAGCCTGCTGAATCCGGCCTAAACCTTTCCATTCCTCCTTCTGTGTTCTTATTTCCGTTCTCAATTTTTCCAGGTCGGTAATGGCTCTCATTCCTTCTGCTCTCTGAATGAACTCCTGGTAATTTCCATCCCGCTCCTTCATCATTTTGTCCAGGTCGGAATAAAACGCGGCCCGATTGTCATAGAATCCCTGGATCAATACCTGATAAGTTCCCTCTATCTCCTCCTTGTGTTCATTAGCTACAGCACCAACTTTAGTCCATTTTGTTTGAAGTTCCTTGACCAAATGAGAAGCAGACTTCCATTCCTTACTGGAAGCCAGTTCTTTTAAGGATGCCAAAAGTGCGGTTTTTATCTCCAGATTTTTTGCCCTATTTGAGGTGATTGTTCCCTGAAGTTCACTTTCAAGCTTGGTGAGTCTTTTGAGGGCAGTATCAAAATCACCTATAGAATCGTGCTCACTCAGGCTATTCTTCAAATGAAGAAGCTGGCCTAGAAATGAACCTTTGTTGTTGGCCTCGCTTATCTTCTCTTCAAGTGATTCGAGTTTTTCTTCCACCAAAGAGAATCGCTTTTTGAAATATTCTATAGCCGCTTCCTCCGTGTCAACAACATCTCCTATCACCCGGTCTTCAAAAGATGAAAACCCATTACGAAAGACCTTACCGTCTTTTACATAGCCGTATTCTTCAACTCCTTCCAAAATCTACTAATCTTAAATGAGGGCTCGAAAATACGGATTTAGAGTATATATGGGTGCCAATCAACCATAATTTTTTACCATATTTGTCACCCAACCTTTTAGGCTATGAGTGACGAAAAGATCATTTTTTCAATGGCTGGTGTGAACAAGATTTATCCACCCAGCAAACAAGTTTTAAAAAACATTTACCTCTCTTTCTTTTACGGTGCCAAAATTGGTGTGCTCGGATTGAATGGATCAGGAAAATCATCACTGCTTCGCATAATAGCCGGAGTCGATCCTGAGTATCAGGGTGAAGTCGTGTTTTCACCAGGATTCAGCGTGGGTATGCTTGAACAAGAACCGCTGATTGACCCCGACAAAACAGTGAGGCAAGTCGTTGAAGAAGGTGCTCAGGAAATTGTGGATGCCTTGGCCAAATTCGAGGAAATCAATCTAAAGTTTGCTGACCCGGCCGTACTGGCTGACCCGGATGCCATGAACAAACTGATTGAAGATCAGGGTGAAGTGCAGGAACAACTGGACAGAATGAATGCCTGGGAACTTGATTCTAAACTGGAGAGGGCTATGGATGCCTTAAGAACCCCACCATCAGATGCACTGATCAAAAACCTATCGGGTGGAGAAAAAAGAAGGGTAGCGCTATGCAGATTGCTACTTCAAGAACCAGACGTGCTCCTACTTGATGAGCCTACAAACCATCTGGATGCCGAGTCTGTTCATTGGTTGGAAAGACATTTAAAGGAATATAAAGGCACCGTAATAGCTGTTACCCACGATAGATACTTCCTGGACAATGTTGCCGGTTGGATTCTGGAATTGGATCGTGGCGAAGGGATTCCCTGGAAGGGGAATTATTCTTCCTGGCTAGATCAAAAGCAAAAACGTTTGTCTGAGGAATCAAAATCAGAATCGAAAAGACAACGCACTTTGCAGCGTGAATTAGAATGGGTGCGCATGACACCAAAAGGACGCCAAGCCAAAGCCAAAGCCCGATTGAGTGCTTATGACAAACTATTAGGACAGGAGGCCAAAGAAAAAGAAGCTAAGCTTGAGCTTTATATCCCTCCAGGTGAAAGGCTCGGGAGCAAAGTGATTGAAGCCAAAGGGGTTGCCAAGGCCTTCGGGGATAAATTGCTTTATGAAAACCTGAACTTTGCATTGCCTCAGGGAGGAATTGTGGGAATCATTGGTCCAAATGGTGCTGGAAAGACCACCTTATTTAATCTGATCACTCAAAATGAAACGGCAGATGCCGGTGATTTTGAGGTGGGAGAAACTGTAGATATTGCCTATGTGGATCAGGAGCATGATGATCTCGATCCCAACAAAACCGTTTGGGAGGTAATTTCAGGAGGTAATGAGATCATTACTCTCGGTGGAAAGGAAATGAATTCACGTGCTTATGTAAGCCGATTTAATTTCGGTGGAACAGATCAAAGCAAAAAGGTAGGCCAACTCTCGGGTGGAGAACGGAACCGGGTACACCTGGCCCTGACTCTGAAACAAGGCGCAAACCTTTTGCTTTTGGATGAGCCAACAAACGACCTGGATGTGAATACATTAAGGGCATTGGAAGAAGGACTAGAAAATTTTGGTGGCTGCGCAGTTATTATCTCTCACGACAGGTGGTTCCTGGATAGAATATGTACCCATATTCTGGCCTTTGAAGGGGATTCACAGGTCTATTGGTTTGAAGGTGGCTATACCGACTATGAAGAAAACAGAAAGAGCCGACTTGGCAATGTAGATCCGACCAGGATTAAGTATAAAAAACTCGGATGATTTTAAGGCACAAGGTACAAGCCTCAAGTTTCAAGCGTACCTCTTAAACTTGAGGCTTGTACCTTGGCACTTGTATCTTATTAAAAATGAAAGGTAATATTCTGCTTCAGATTGTCACTTAAGCTTAGGGCCACTGGGCAATTCAACCCTACATCTTTTAACCAGACCTTTTGGTCATCATCCAAGGGGCAATTATCCCAATAAAAATCCATCTTGAGCTCTGATATCCTCCTTTTGGGATCAGCCACCATAATCTTCTGAGTTTCCAGATGCATGCCGTCCATATCAATGCCCTTCTTTTCTCCGGCAATGGCCATCACAGTCATCATGCAAGTGCCCAGGGCAGTAGCAACAGTGTCTGTTGGAGAAAATGTTTCTCCTTTACCATTATTGTCGACAGGAGCATCTGTTATATAGGTATTACCTGATTTGACATGAACAGAATTTGTCCGCAAGCCACCAGAATATGTTGATTTGACTGTGATCATAAACTAAGGGATAAATTTTTTCGTTAAATTAGAAATCTCAAAAAGAGCTACAAAACTTGAAAGGTATTATTATCAAGGGATTAATCACACTACTTCTCATTGCGTCATTTGGAATGGCGCAAGCACAGGAAGGGGCGTATCCCGATGAGCAATATGAGCGGGAGTCGATTTTTGGCGCATTCAATGCCACCAATGGTGGGCTAGTCAGTGGTATTTTCTACCGAAGCTCCAAAAAAGTAAGGGAGAATAGCCTGACACATTGGGCCATTAACATCGTCAATACAAAACATCCGAGAGAAACTCGAGAAACCACGTTTTCCGGGAACAGTTTTATCTTCGGAAAATCGAATTATTTAATCTCCATCAGACCACAATTAGGGCGCGAAAAAATACTTTTTAGAAAAGCTCCGCAGCAAGGGGTACGCATTGCCGGCTTGATTGCTGGTGGTCCATCACTTGGTTTGGAGGTACCTTACTTCGTTGAACTGGAAAATGGACGAATAGAGCAATATGACCCCGATGGAACAACACGCATTGTGGGTAGCACCAGCCCTTTCAGAGGTCTTTTTGAGTCGAAATTATTATTGGGTTTCAACGTGAAGGCATCATTGACCTTTGAGACGAATTCCACGAAAAACAGAGTCTTTGGATTTGAAGCCGGCTTCATTGTTGAAGCATTCTCCCGCAAGGTGGAAATCCTGCCAAGAGCAGAAAACAAATCTGTCTTCACTTCTGCCTTTCTCGCCATTTATTTCGGCAAAAGACGCTAGCAGTTTTTCCATTTATATATTGGAACCTAATCCGTAACTTTGTGTTATTCTAACAAGCCAGAGGAGCGTGATATGATTGAACTTCCAGTAGTCTCTGCGGAGAAGCAAACAAAACGAAGAAAACCAGATTGGTTACGGGTGAAACTGCCCATAGGTAAGGAATATGCCAAGGTCAGAAAGCTGGTAGACCAGTATAAATTAAATACCATTTGTGAAAGCGGCAACTGCCCTAATATGGGTGAATGCTGGGGGGCTGGCACCGCCACATTTATGATTCTTGGCAATGTTTGCACCAGAAGCTGTTCCTTTTGCGCAGTGGCTACTGGTAGACCACCAGAGTATGACGAAGATGAGCCAAAGCGAGTAGCGGAAGCCATTAAGCTTATGGGGGTAAAACATGCCGTAATTACTTCTGTCAATCGTGATGAACTGAAAGATCGTGGAGCTGAGGTTTGGTATAATACGGTGGTTGAAACCAAAAAATTAAGCCCTGAAACAACTATAGAGACCTTAATTCCGGATGTCAAAGGGAATTGGGAAGCACTTTATAGAATGATCGATGCTGGCCAGGAAGTGGTATCTCATAATGTGGAAACAGTTCCTGATTTATATCGGAGGGTAAGACCACAGGCAAAATACCCAAGAAGTTTAGAGCAACTGAAAAGGATTAAAGAATACGGTAAAAGGTCAAAATCAGGAGCGATGCTGGGTTTGGGCGAAACCGATGACCAGGTCTTCAAAATGATGGGCGATCTGGTCGAAGTTGGCTTGGATATCTTGACTCTGGGTCAATACCTGCAACCTACTAAAATGCACCTCGAAGTCCACGAGTTTGTCCACCCGGATAAATTCGAGTTCTTCAAGGAAGAAGGACTAAAACGGGGCTTGAAATATGTTGAGTCTGGTGCCTTGGTGAGATCTTCCTATCATGCAGAACGACACGTGAACGTTTAGCCATTCTTTCTACTTCTTTCCAAAATAGAGTCCAAATGGACTGTCATTTCCTCAACATCTTCAGTGCACATTGATTGAAGGTATCGCAGTCGGTCATTTTCAAAAGTCCAGATTCTTTCACTGGTTCTTGCTTTAACAAGCCCCTGAGAATTGTGAAGTAATGTAGACCGGAATCGTAGTGTAAATCGATTTTTGGCAGAATCAAGCTCGACAAATTTACCTTCCAAAATCTCGATCCTTCCAGTATTATGAGTGACCTGCAATTCAATTTTACCTTGCTCTGTCGGCCTCAAAAATCCAGCCTCCCAATGTTTAAAAATGAATTCATTTCCCTCTTTGACACGAGCCACTTGTTCGAAATGAATAAGATTTTCTAGTTCAAAAGCATCACTGCGAATGCTGAATTTTAGTTGATCATTAAATTCAAAAGGCTCCATTGTCGGATACTCTCCCTTTCCCTCACCTGACCAACTGCCAATAAGCCAAGTCAAAGGCTTGATTACTTCTGTAAGCATTATTCCATTCATTTTGATCATTCCAGATGCTGCTCCCAACATCAATATGTCTAACCCTATTTGATATAATTCGTATATCGGTATTATACGATATAAAAATACCCAATTATGACTAGACTCGCCTTCTTTTTCCTCACAATGATCTGTAGCTTCTATGTTTCAGGTCAGTCAATTCACGAATTCGAACCAATTAAAAATCATTATAAACGATTAGAATCACTTAGCAACTCAGCCCGACCCTCAAGTTCTGAATTGGATAAGATCAAATACCCCCTGGAAAATCGTAGTTCGGGAAGGCAATTCATTGGACTTGAGCCCTCTTATCTTAGCAAAGAACAAGTCAACACACTTAAGTCATCAGTACAATTTCCTGCCAATAGCTCTGAGCAGGCAAGAGCAGAACTTGACTATTTATTGCAGTTACAATCTTCTCGTACCGACTCTCAAAAAAAGCGGGCCAGAGAAATCGCACCAATCGGCTACTGGCCACCTATGGAAAAGACCAGTGGCTATTATGGTTCCAATCTGGAAGATCTGTTTTGGGAGTATCGGGAAGTAGCCGGGAGAGAGGGACTATCCAAAGATTACCCGGCCACCACCAGACTTCTGGCGGGCGTAACCAGAGATATGCGCATCATGGAATTTACGGTCAAGTACCATTTCTTAAGGCCCAGACCCTATCATCTTGAATCAAGGCTGACTCCAATGGCCAGAATTTCAAACCCGTCATTCGCCAGTGGTCATACACTATGGGCCTATATTCAGGCATTTACTTGGAGTGAGTTAATTCCCTCAAAGAGAAATGAGTTTCTGGCAACTGCTTACGAAGTTGGTGAATCACGCGAGATAATGGGTATTCACTATCCGAGTGACGAAGAGGCCGCTCGTGTTTTGGCCCATAAAATGTTATCCGCCATGTGGGAAAACTCTGAATTCTTACGAGACCTCGAAGCCGCCAAGAGAGAATGGAAATAACCCCTCTTACGTCTCAATCCATAAAATACCAGGCCCGATATATTTTGCCGTTACGCATCTCATATACTCCCATTGACGATGATTGAACCATCTCACCTTTCTTATTCCGATGGCCGACCACTTCTTTAAAGCTGATCCGGTTGCCATCAATGGTATAATCCTCAATCGATGAAACACTGTTAAAACCGGCACTATAATAGCCTTCCATTGCCTTCCGAAGTTCCTCCTTACCAGAGACCTCGAGTATTATACTGTCTGAAGTGACGTAAAACCATTTGAAATCATCTGTGATATTTTTGACCAGCCGATCAATGTCAGCAGCATTATAGGCCTCAACTTGCTCATTTAGCACTTTATATAGGTCTTGTTCCTGAGCCTGCAGCGAGAAACAAGACCATATGACTGTTGTTAGCGTAAGTAAAATCTTCATATCGTAATTTTTAATCTTGACTTAAAATTCTGGCAGGGTTCACCCTGGCCGTTTTCAATGAATGATAACCGACCGTGAAAACTGTCACTAAAAGAGAAATTGCTGCCGCTCCTGCAAAAATTCCCACTGGCATATTTATTCTAAAAGCAAAGGCGTTCAACCATTGATTCATGATTAAGAATCCTACCGGAAGCGCCACAATATTGGCAACCAGAACCAACTTCAAGAAAATCCAGGAGAGCAATCGAAGAATCTCAAATTCCGAAGCTCCGGTCACTTTTCTGATGCTCATTTCCTTTTCCTTTTCAATTGCCAAAAAAGAGGCCAAGCCAAATAACCCCAGTACACCGACAAGGATTGATAGAAGTGCAAAAAGTCGGAGGATACTGCCTAGCTCCTGATCTTGTGCAAAATGTCTTGCAAATTGCTGGTCAATGAAATTGTATTCGAAAGGAATTTCAGGAAATAATCTTCTCCATGTTGATTCCATTGAAGACAGCGTTTCAGAAACCTCATCCACTGCAATCTTGATCTGAAGGCTTCCAAAAAACTGCGGTTCCATCTTAAATACTAAAGGGCTGACATCTTTCTTTAGCGACTGGAAGTTAAAGTCCTTCACCACGCCAATTACATTGGATACTCCGCTGTTACCACCAAAACTGGTCCACGCCATCTTCTTAGTTAAAGGCTCGGTTAGCCAGGATGGATCTCGGGTGGAAAAGAGCCTCACAGCCGATTCGTTAATCACCAAACCACCCGAATCCGTACTAATCGCTCTGTCAAAGAAACGGCCTTGGTCTAGTCGTAAATCATAAGCCTTGGCATAATCGTGGTCTGCAAAGATGGTGGAGATTGAAGAAGTCTCTTCACCATCATAGCCATCAGGAATGTAACGCAGTGATGGTGGTTGTTGGCCTAAATAGGTCGAAGATGCCGAGACAGAAAGAATTCTGTTGTTCTTCATCATTTCTTGCCTAAACAGCTCTGTGCGTTGGGCAGAATTTGCAACATTTCCAACGTTCGTAATGGCAATGGTCTGCTCCTTATTAAAGCCCAAATTCTTTTCGGACATATAAGCTACCTGCCTATAGATAACACCTGTTGAAAGAATAAGTACAACGGAAAGGGCAAATTGTAGTGTAACCAATATTTTCCTCGCCAAGGCCCCTTTTGCCTTGCCCGCAGATCTTGAACGTAATACCACGATTGGCTTAAATGAAGACAGGATTAAAGCTGGGTAACTACCAGAGATGATGCCCACAGCAAGACTTAACAGCAACATGAAAGTGATGTTGCCAATTGTTAGGACATCCAAAGCGTCAAAACTCTTACCCGTAAAATTGTTGAAGGCTGAAATAACAGCAATAGCCAGTAGGAATGAAAGTATGGCGGACAGAAAAGCAATCAAAACGGCTTCTGATATAAACTGGAGGATCAGTGAATCCTTTCTTGAGCCAAAAACTTTTCTGATCCCTACTTCTTTTGCTCTTCTCAAGGATTGGGCAGATGAGATATTGATGAAGTTGATAACTGCCATGAGCAGCACACCCAGTGCCACGAAAATTAGAATTCTATTATTAGCTGCATCTCCTCTTGGAGTTAGATCAAAATCCAACTTTGAGTTTAAGTAAATATAATCCAGCCTTTCCAGATCAGGTTGATAGGACTCCTGTACCTGCTCACCCCCATGGCGCAAAAGAAACTCACTGAAATCATTTTTCAGCTTGGCCAGATCAATTTGCTCTGGCATACGCAAATAGGTGAAAACAAAATGAATCCGCCAGTGGTCGTATACGCCCGGGTTAGGTGCAAATCTCCTGAACCGTTCAACAGGAAAAAGCATGTCAAATTGCAGGTGGGAGTTATCCGGACATTCCACAACTCCTTGAATTTCAAAAGGCATAAATTGCCCTGAGATATCCACGTCTAAAAATTTACCAATCGGATTTTCATCCCCAAAATATCTTCGTGCCAGCTCAGGAGTAACCACAACTTTTCCCGGGTCTTTTAAAAAGTCCCGCTCATTACCAGCCACCACAGGAAACTGAAAGACATTAAAAAAAGTGGAGTCCGCAGAAAACAATAACTCTTCCAACGACACTTCATCACCTCGTTTTACTGTCAGGGAGTGGGATCTAATTGTAGTGTAATCCAAAACTTCGGGTAAATCCTCCTTTAAATACTTTCCCCAAACATATGGAGTGATTGCTGCGGAACGAGCCTCGGTGTGGGATATGAGTCGATAAATTTGATCCCCATCCTCATGAAAGCTGTCGAAGCTCTCCTCATGACGAACATAAAGCATGATCATCAGGAAAGAGAACATTCCGACAGCTAAACCAACAATGTTTATGGATGTATAGAGTTTTTGGCGAATGAGAGAACGAAAGCTGAATCTTAGTAAGTGTTTAAACATAGTCTTATTGTTTATCGTTAATAGACGATGTATAAAAGATAATTATCGAATTATTAGTTCCCATAAGTCATTTAATTTTCAATAACCCATCAATGAGGTTAGAAAGTCGACCAATAAATTCTCGGTTTAAAACGTGGGATTTTTGGCCCCGATCTATCTTCGTAGTGATCGTACCAACCCTGACCAGGGCATCAATATGATATCTGATTGTCTCCTCTGATTCATCAAACTCAATCGCCAATTTCTCGATCAACTGACCCCCACCCTTCTCGTGAGCTTGGTACTCTGTCCTCAAATGGCGAACGATGGCTATCCTCAACGGATGGGCCAGGGCCTCCGAGAGTTTTGCAATGTCCAAATCCTTGCGAATGTGTGGATTAATAGTGGATTTCAAATCGGGCTTCTTTAACAACGGAAACCTACAACAGCCCTTTGGGATAGAGATTGCTAAAATTGCTATTTGGACTTTTGCCTTAAATGGGTTGGGGCTAAGCCGAAGTGTTTCTTAAAAAGTCTACTGAAGGAGTATTGATTTGAAAGTCCGACGGCCCAGCAAACTTCATGAACAGGGACATCATTTAGCACCATCTCCCTGGCCTTTTCCATACGTTGTTGAATGATATACTGATGTGGGGGCATCTTATAGACAGACTTAAAACTGCGTAAAAAATGATATTTCGACATGCATGCCACCTCCGCTACTTCATCCAAATTTATCGACTCGGTCAAGAATGAATCGATAAAATCCCTGGCTCTGGAAACTCTTCGATATACCTCGTCACGCGTATTTTTTCTAACGCAGGGCATCTTGTTAATCTCACGTTTCGTTTCTTTATAAAGAGATAGCAGGCTAAGCATCAGGCCATAAGCATGCTCATCAAGGTCACAGAACTCGGAATCGTTACTATCGACTTCCTGTTTTAGCCTTTTCAACTGTTGCTTCATAACCGGACTCACGCGATACCTCTTTTCAATAAAATCAAAAGGCGGCCGCTTTAATCCATAAGGGTCATCTAGCAGCTCAAGTGGGCTTTTGACCAATTCAGTATACACCTCCTCAAACAGTCCGTTTTTAAAGAAGAAACAAAAGGACTCCACCTCAGATTCCGAGGAAATATGGGTTGAGTAGGTCTGCTGATTATTAAGTACAAGCAGATTGTCCATATCAATGCTCAGCTCAGTACCTTCAACCTGATACCATTCCGCTCCGCTGATTGTGTACTTGAGCGACAAAGGTCCAAGTAAATTATGGTACTCATTATCCCGACTCTTGGCATTCACAACGATATTCTCCTGACCGAAACGTCTGACTACAGATGAGGTACCCGATTCAACCAAACTTCGTTCAGGAAAGCTCTTTAAAATCATGATCCGAGGCCGCTTGTATTTAGAGGTTTAATGAATTCTTAAATAGCTTTAATAGATCCTTGTCCAGGTAGTAGAAGGTAAATTTGTCCTTTGTTTCAGTCACGAATAAGCCACATTCCTTCAATATCTTAACGTGTTGCGACATGGTAGACTGAGAATAATCGAACATTTCGACCAGATCTTTATTGCACGTTATGTTGTCTGTTCCGCGCCCTCCGTTCTTCTCGGCAAGATAACGCACCAATGCTACCCTTAGAGGATGGGCGAGTGCGTTCGCAACCTTGGCTACTCGATGATCTTCTTCGGTAATATAATCGCTTGTTATTTCTGTTCGAATTCTCATGTCCAAATGTATATCGCAAATATACAATATATAAATTTGTTGAATGAGAACAATCGAATGGAAACTAAGCCTAAAGACTTCACCCGAAGAAGTTTACGCTTTTATCAATAGTGATGAAGGAAGAGCCAATTTTTGGGCCGAATCTGCGGTTGAAAAAGATCTTTTCATCAATTTTCAATTTATAAATGGTTGGGAATATCAATCCAAAATTCTTCAAAGAATCCCAGGGAAGCTCTTTCAAATTGATTACTTCAATTCCGAAGTCACCTTCAATTTGACAAAAAACAGCCATGGCGGAACCGATTTTCATTTGGTAAATAAGCGCGTAGCACAAGATCAATTTTTGGATGTTCTGCCTGGTTGGGTTTCTGTTCTTATGAACTTAAAGGCGGCCCTTGATTTTAAACTTGATCTAAGAAATCACAATGCCTCAAAAACCTGGGATCATGGATATGTAGATGTCTGATTCACTCACATCACCATAATTTCATTAATTTTATTTTGCATACATCGGATTATGATGTATTATTGTTCTATGTATTCAAGAGAACTCCTGAAAGGTATTTTAAAACCAATGATTTTGAAGTTGCTTTCTGAAAAGGAAAGAATGTACGGCTATGAAATGGTACAACGTGTGAAAGAAATGAGCCATGAAAAAATCCTTATCAAAGAAGGGTCTTTGTATCCAACACTTCATGCCCTGACTAAAGAGGGATATCTCACCACTGAATCGGCCTTGGTGAACAATAGGACCAGAAAATACTATAGTCTCACCAACAAGGGCAAGGGCCTGGCGGCACCAGCAGTAGATGAGCTGGTCGACTTTCAGCAGACTTTGAAACTGATCTTTGGAAGTAAACCTGCCCTGTCATGATTTTAAACCAGACCCAAATTGACAGCATCTCGGACTATGTTTTAAACGAAGGTGTCACAGACGATTTACTTAAAGAAGATCTCATAGATCATCTATCCTGTAAAACAGAGGAAATTATAAACTCAAAAGGTCTCGATTTTGAGACCGCATTTGAGATGGCCAAGTTGAAATGTTCTCCAAATGGCCCGCAAGAATTTGAAAGAGATTTGAAATTATTGACAACATTTAAACCCAATACTATCATGAGAAAAATCGCATTTATTGGGGGCTACGCCAGTGCCCTATGTTTCATGCTGGCAGTCCTATTTTTCGCATTGTCCTCTCTGCAACTGAAGAAAAACGAACTTAGACTGAGGTCTGTTCAAATGGAATATGGACTCAAGCAGGATTCTCAAGGGTCTCCAGGCCTACGTGGCTCTCTTGAATATCAAGATTTTGAAAGACAGTACCATGACGCAAATGCAACGTCTCTGTCTCAATATATAATGGCAGAACGCCTTCTAATTGCATGTTGTATTTTATTCATCACTACTATTCTCCCCTATCAATTTTACTCAAAATATCGAAAGGGTGACTTGGAACTCGCTCAAGTCTAAAAAAGCCCATCCGGCAATTGTCGGATGGGCTTTTCTTTGATTACTGTTAATTCTTCAGCGCCTAAACCTCTGCTTCAGCATAGGCCTCAACAGGAATACAGCTGCATACCAGATGTCTATCTCCAAAGGCAGAATCAATTCTACCAACCGCAGGCCAGAACTTATTGGTTCTTAATCCTTCGAGCGGATAGGCTGCTTTCTCTCTGGAATAAGGATACTCCCAGCTATCAGATACCACTACATTGGCTGTATGCGGTGCATTGTTTAACACATTATTGCCTTCCTCGGCTTTGCCATCTGCCACTTCCTGAATCTCTGCTCTAATCTGGAGCAATGTATCGCAGAAACGATCCAATTCTACCTTGGTCTCAGATTCTGTCGGCTCAATCATTAAGGTGCCTGCTACGGGGAAGGACAAGGTTGGCGCATGATAACCATAGTCCATCAGTCGCTTGGCAATGTCCTCAGCTTCTACATGATACTCTTTGAACGCTCTGCAATCCACAATCATCTCATGTGCACATCGTCCGTTGGTACCGGTATAAAGGATTGGAAAACCTGTCTCCAATCTCGATTTGATATAGTTGGCATTGAGTATGGCCATTTTGGTGGCATTTGTCAATCCATCAGGACCCATCATAGCAATGTAGGCATACGAAATAGTCAAAATGCTGGCACTACCCCAAGGTGCTGCTGAGATTGCAGTGATTGCCTGACTTCCGCCCATATCGATTACTGGGCTTCCAGGTAAGAATGGTGCGAGGTGTTCCGCTACGCCAATTGGTCCCATGCCCGGGCCACCACCACCGTGAGGAATGCAAAATGTCTTATGCAAATTCAAATGACAGACATCTGCGCCAATAATTCCCGGGCTGGTTAACCCAACCTGGGCGTTCATATTAGCTCCATCCATATAAACCTGACCGCCATTATCATGAATTATCTGACAAATCTCCTTGATACCTTCTTCAAATACACCATGTGTCGATGGATAGGTAACCAAAAGTGAGGCTAGATTATCTTTATACTGCTCTGCTTTTTCTTTTAGGTCGGCTATATCAATATTACCTTTTTCATCACACTGGGTGATGACCACCTTCATACCTGCCATTACTGCGGAAGCCGGATTGGTGCCATGCGCTGAAGAAGGAATCAGCGCCACATCACGGTGATGGTCTCCCCTGCTCTCATGATATGCCTTGATCACTTTCAAGCCTGCATATTCTCCCTGCGCACCAGAGTTGGGTTGCAAAGAAACGTCTGTAAAGCCCGTAATCTCTGAAAGCCAATCCACCAAATCCTTAAACATCTCCTGGTAGCCTGCGGCTTGTTCTATAGGTGCAAATGGGTGCATGCCCCCCAGCTCAGGCCAGGTGACAGGAATCATTTCTGCAGTGGCATTCAATTTCATGGTACAACTACCCAATGAAATCATAGAGTGCACCAACGAAAGGTCTTTGTTTTCCAGGCGTTTGATATAACGCAGCATCTCATGCTCAGCATGGTATTCATTAAATACCGGATGCTCCATATAGGCAGAGGTTCTGGCCAGAGCATCTGGAAGAGTTACGGCTATGTTGTCAGCGGCAGCATCTGCGTCAAAGCTGTTTTCCGTTCCTTTTGAAGCGGCAAAGACGTCTAAGATATCTTTTACATTATCCAGATTAGTTGTCTCATCTACCGCAATGCCGATACTTCCATCGTCAAAATACCTGAAGTTCATTCCGGCTTTTTCAGCCAATTCCTTTATTCCTGCACCATCTCCTCCTGATACTTTCAGCGTATCAAAATAGACAGTGTTTGTCTGCTCAAATCCCATAGACAAAAGTCCTGCTTCGACCAACTTTGCCATTCCATGCATTTTGGAAGCAATGTTCTTCAGACCTTCCGGACCATGGTACACACCATACATTCCGGCCATTACACCGAGAAGTACCTGTGCAGTACAAATATTTGAAGTGGCTTTTTCTCTTCTGATATGCTGTTCACGGGTTTGTAGGGCCATTCTGTAGGCCTTGTTTCCATGGCTATCTTGTGATACACCAATGATTCTTCCTGGAATCTGTCGCTTGTAATCTTCTCGTGTTGCAAAGTAGGCGGCATGTGGTCCACCATAGCCCATCGGCACTCCAAAACGTTGAGTAGTACCAACAACAGCATCGGCACCCATTTCTCCCGGAGGGGTTAAAAGGGTTAATGACATCAAATCAGCAGCACAGGCTACCAAAACATTGCTTTCGTGTGCTGATTCAATAAGGGCCCTAAAATCACTGGCAGAACCATCGCCTGCAGGATATTGATAAAGCATCCCGTATAAATCTTCATCCGTAATATCAACCGTATTGATATCACCAATCACCAAATTGATGCCAATGGAGGTTGCCCTGGTTTTGAGGATGTCTAAGGTTTGGGGGAAGGTATTCGCATCAACAAAAAATGTGTTTGCGTTTTTCTTTTCTCTTTTTCTCAGGCCTGCAAACATATGCATGGCCTCGGCAGCAGCCGTACCTTCATCTAATAAAGAGGCATTGGCAATGTCCATGGCGGTGAGGTCCATTACCATGGTTTGAAAATTGATAAGCGCTTCCAGTCTGCCTTGTGCTATTTCAGCCTGATATGGGGTGTAAGCAGTGTACCAACCCGGATTCTCAAGCACATTTCTTTGAATCACACCTGGCACAATGGTATCATAGTAACCCATGCCTATGTATGACTTGTTCAGCTTGTTTTTAGCTGCCAATATCTTGAGGTCCGCAAGGAAGTCATACTCCGACTTTGCTGCAGGAAGGTCCAATGTACCCTCCATTCTAATACCTCCCGGAACGGTTTCTGATATCAGTTGGTCAACGGAATCTGCCCCAATGGTCTTGAGCATTTTCTCTATCTCTTGAGGAGAAGGTCCGTTATGCCTTTCCTCAAATTTTTTGCTAGCTCTTAAATCAATTTTAGTCATAAATCAATCTCCTTTTAGGGTTAGAATCACCTCTATTTAACAATCGGACAAATGTAAGACATAAAGCTTTTAAATTTTATCCGTTAAACAAAAAAAGCGTCCCAGTTGTATAAGTGGCGATTTGCTGTTTGGATAAAATCCCTAGCTTTGACGTTCTACAAAATAACAAAGACAAATTGTTTGCGAAATGAGGAGAATATTAATGTCAATATCTGCAATTGGGCTGCTGTGCAGTTTAGCCATTGCACAAAATGATAAGTCCGTTAAATACGCCAGTACTATTACTGCGCAGGACATGAGAAGTAAGCTTTCGGTTTTGGCTTCTGATGATTTTCAGGGAAGAGAAACCGGAACAGAAGGGCAGAAAAAAGCGGCTGAATTTCTGGCCAAATTCTATACCGATCTTGGTTTGACCGGACCGGTGAATGGGAGCTATTACCAGAAATTCAATCTATATCAAACGGACTGGACCGATGTGTATATCAAGACCAAAAAAGGTACACAAAAAAATGGGGAGACCTTCGTGTTCAGAGGCAACGGAGATATGCAGAAGGAGGCCAAAGTGGCTACCGTTTTTGCAGGAGCGGGAGATGCAAAGGATTTTGCAGGCCGTGATCTGACCGGCAAAGGAGTAATCATCATACCTGAAGGCAACAATGCCAACGATGCTGTTGGCCGAGCAAAGGCCGCAGGTGCCAGGATTGTATTTATAGCATCTACTGACGATGCCGGTTTCAATACTCGACTTCCAAGATTGGCTCGATTCTTTTTGAAAGGTAGAATGCGAGTGGAAGAAGATAGGAATGCTGAAGAAAATATGTTGTTCTATATCACCAAAGCGATGAGCGCAGACTTAATGAACTCTAGTACTGCAAAATTGGATGCTGCCATGGCCAATGGCACAAGCAGTTCTATTAAAGAAAAATCTGTTCGCTTGATGGTGAAGAAAAAGGTAAATGAAGTGGCTACGGAAAATATGATGGCTTATTTGGAAGGCACTGACCTGAAAAATGAGGTGATCGTAATTTCTTCTCATTATGACCACATCGGTCAAAACGCAGATGGTACTGTAATCAACAACGGTGCTGATGATGATGGATCAGGAACCACCGGAGTTATGGAAATTGCGGAAGCTTTCAAGCAGGCAGCTGATGAAGGCAACAGACCACGCAGAAGCATTCTATTCCTCAATGTAACCGGTGAAGAAAAAGGTTTGCTAGGATCTAATTATTATGCCAGCAATCCAGTTTTCCCTCTGGAAAACACGGTCAACAACCTTAATATCGACATGATAGGCAGAGTAGACCCTGACCATGAAAAAGATCCTAACTACGTGTATGTGATTGGTTCAGAGAAACTATCCAGCCATTTGAAGGTAATTTCTGAGTACGCGAACATTACTTATACGGGCATTAATCTTGACTATAAGTATGACGACCCTAATGACACCAATCGTTTTTACTATCGCTCCGATCACTACAATTTCGCGAAGCATGGTATTCCGATCATCTTCTACTTTAATGGCACGCACGCGGACTATCACAGACCAACTGATACTATTGATAAGATAGAGTTTGAGTTGATGGCGAAAAGGGCTCAACTCGTTTTCCACACGGCATGGCTGCTAGCCAATCGTGACAAAAGAACACCTGTGGATACCAAGGATGATATGACTTACGATAGAAATTAGATTTCAAGACATTGAAAAAAAGGCCGTCTCAGAAGTATCTGAGACGGCCTTTTTGTTTTACTTACCCTTCACCACAGAACCCTTCCAAGCCTCAATCAATTCAACTTCGGATAGATTAAGCCTGTTCAAGATGTCAACGAGATGGTTGAATTCCATCAATTCTGAGAGCGTTCTTCGACCATAGGTTTTATCAATGTAGGCTACTATGGAACCAGAAAGTCCGTATCGATGCTCTCCTTTCCAAAACTCGGATAGTTGTTTAGGCCCTCCCGTTTCAATTACGTATTTGGCCATTGGGTTAAAACGATCTTCATCTAATTGGCCTGAGGCGTATGTCGCCAACCCTTCCACAAACCAGTCGATGTTATCGATATCATCGAAGTTCGGAGACCTATTATAATCACTATGCAATACATGGGTGAGTTCGTGAAAAACCAATCTTTTGATCTCAACCTGATCTTCAGGATCATGTTCGCAGGCCTCCTTTTTCCAAACAGAAGGTGATAACAAATCAAGCCGACTGGCTATTCCGCTTCCTACCATCCAGCATTCTGACTTAAAGCCCGGCATTCCCCAATCCTTCTGCCATTGAGCGTCTAGCTTCTTTCTTGTGTGAAAAAGATGCACGTCAATTTCCTTTTTGAATTCTTTATTGAAAAAGGCTGAAATACCCTTGATACCTGAGTTCAGGTAGTTTTGAACATTTGGCTGAGAGCCATCTCCCTTATCAAAATAAAGGGTATATCCATCTCCTTTAATCTTTGAATTAAAGACCTGAGTTTTCGGTTCTTGCGCCATGGCCATAGCCGAAATACAGAGCAAAATAATAAAGCATGTTTTCATGATGTAAAATTTGTTTCACATCTCAAATTCACGCAAATCTCCTTTTAAAAGACACCAATTGATTCCCTGATTCTTTCGAAATTATAAATCCGTCAGACCTTATACTGCTTTGGAGTTTTACCCGTCTCTTTTTTGAAGGCACCATTAAAAGTGGTGAGCGAGCCAAATCCTGCCATTTTTGAAATGGCTTCAAAGGTATACCTATCGTTTCGCTCATCTCCCAATAGACGAATGGCCTCATTTACCCTGTACCGGTTGATGTAATCATTGTAATTGCAGGACAATTCAGAATTCAGGGCTTTGGAGATTTTATTGGTACTCAAATCCATAAGGTTTGCCAGCAGACTTAGGGTCAGTTCAGGCCGAAGGTATAGTCGCTGCTCCTGCATGACTCGTTCGATTGAATCAATGATGCCCGAATCGATATGGGGCCCGGTAGTTTTGACGGTTGTTCCAACCCGTTTCTTACAAAGCAACAGGAACAGAATAAGTAAGGAGTTAGCAATAACTAACAATGGCTTGGATTGGAGTACAATTTGATTGCTTATGATAAGTAAGGTGTAAGCAGAAAAACCAATTCCCAATAACCTGTTGAACTCCTCTGCTTTGACCCTCTTCCGTTTAAGCCTGCCAAGTACCAAGCGAATTGATAAGATCAAATAAATACTTAAATGAGCCGTGAGGAGCAAGTCCGGATATACAACCTGCCAAGTAGGCTGACTAATCAATTCCATTTTTGGATCAGCATCCAGCGCATAAACCGGGATCAGGATTGCAAAAACCATCAAGGCTGGTACTACATGCAAAAAATGCAGCCTCCCCCCTTTTTTCGACCTTCTTGCCCCTCCTTTGATCAGGGCATAAAGATAAGGACCGACCAGAAAGGTAAACGGCAAAGCAAGCCATGAAATATGTGGGAAAATCGCGTTTTCGGAATAGGAGATTAAGTTGGTAAACAGGTCAAAAGTCCCTATGGCTATGATCAACCATAAATACAATCTGTAGCCCATGGTGTTTATCCTGAAGGTATTTTTCAGGAAGATCACTAAGGCAAACCAGGTAATTAATATGATCAGAAATGTAATATTCATATCGGAACCGTAGATATGGTTGCAATGGTCTCCACCCAAGACCATATATTTAGCACTAGGTAGACGATTCAGTCTCAAGTTAAGTTTCGCATATGCCCGACACACTACATATTCTTAATGGTGACTCCACCCTTTGGCAACTTAATGCCACAGATATTAAAGGAGACAGACTGGTATGGAGAGACGTTCTATCGGATGGGCCTGTTTTGGCTGATTTCGGAAGTGATCAATTCTGGAAAATTCGCACTGAATTTATGTGCCAGGCCTTTGGTACTACTCCAGAAGGGTTTAAGGCAAAAGTTATTGATGAATTCAACAAGATCGAAAGCCTGAATCAGTATAATGAAGTGATACTTTGGTTTGAATACGACCTTTTCTGCCAGATTAATATGGTCGGTATTATGCACTATCTATCCGAGCACATTGAGGCAAGTACTCAACTTTCTTTGATCTGTGTAGGTCATGTGCCAGGACACCCTCATTTAGTGGGGTTGGGAGAACTCGAACCTGCTCAACTTCCAAAGCTTCTTGAACAGCGCAGCCAACTCGATTTTTCCGACCTTAAATATGCCTCGGAAGTCTACCTGGCCTATTGTGCCAGTGATCCCATAGGCCTTGTTAACCTTGACCAACATGCCATATTCCACTATCTCAAAGGGGCTCTTCAGGCCCATTTCCAGCGTTTTCCTGATGCAACCACTGGTCTGACCAAGATAGAAAGGACAATGCTCCAATTTATTAATGAGGGTGCAAACAGCCCTAAAGAAATTGTCGGTAGAATACTGCGCTGGCAAAAGGGCACCTATTATGGTTTTGGCGACAGTCAATACTTTAACTATCTCAAGAGATTGAAGCCTCTTTTGGGTGAAGATTTTTCGTTGAATGAACAAGGGCAATGGGTGCTTAATGGGAGTCAATCAGCGCAAGGCTTGATCAACCGAGATTATATGCTGGGAGGAGTAAAGGTCTCTGATTACGTTTGGGATGAAGCTCTTCAACAGTTGCAGAAGGTTTAAATATCGATAAGCCGGTTATTTGACTCTTAAAAATTCGATAACCAACACTTTAGCTTCGCACTAGAAAATGGAGTAGATGCTTCGTGCCTCAGCAAAAGAAAGGGTAACGCATAAAGTCGGCTTTCCTATTCTGAGGAACGAAGAATCTCTAAGACGACAGCCTGTCTCACCAATTGCCAAACAAAAAAAGCGCTGATACCAAAGACCCAACGCTTTCTTTTAAGGATTAATATTGGTTATTTTTTGCTCAACCTTACACGGCCATCGGACGTTCTGATTTCAACATCAGCCGAACCACCGGCAAGCTTGTACTCTTCTCTATAGTCAGACTCTCTGGTTAATTCAAAGGCTGATGATGCACGGATGCTGCCATCATCTTTGGTCACGGTGAATTCACCACCACCATTCAAAACGATAAATTCTACATTCGCATCATCACTTCGAATATCATAAAAGCCATTATCACTAATTTCAGTTTCTACCGAAATAGTGCCGTCTTCTACATTGGCCTCAAGGGATGTGAATTTGGCATTACGAATATCCGCATCTCCATCATCAAGTCGAAGGCTGAAGTCGCCATTACCGCCATCCATTCTTAGGTCACCATCTTCTAACCTTATATCGAATTTGCTTCCGAGACAATCCATCAATTCTACATCGCCATCTTCAGTCTGAAGAGAAATTTCTCCATTTACGTTCTTGATATAGTAATCATCGTCCTCTCCCCTAATTCTTAGAGAACCTGATTCCGGCATTTCAATTAGGATTTTATAATCCACACGATACGACCCCATCATTACACGAACGCCTGAGCGCTCTCTTTCCGTGAGATAAAGGTCTCCGCCTCTGTTTTCGACTCTCATGTCGAAATCTCTTCTTCTACTACTAAAGCCTCTGACTTCTTCGCTACGATCAATTTTGACGTGTACATCAGAGCGACTGCTCCCGATAATTCTGATATCGGCATCTTCAGAATTCAGATGAAGTGTACCCTTGGCATCCATTTTATAGACTTCATCCAAATGAAAGTCTCCGTCTCGATCCCGATCATTTTGGGCAATTGCGGTGGTGCTGATTATCATGGCGAATGCCATGAACAGATAAGTGATTTGTTTTTTCATGCTGTTGTTTGTTTTTGAGCTTGTCCGCCTGAGGCGGGTTTTGTTTTAAAACCGTTGTTACTAAGCAAGTTATAAAATTTAGCAAAACTCGCCTAACACTATTTTCGCTTGTGTTTTCTTTTGTTTCCTGGCTTTTTCCAATCTTTTCCAGCTGATTTGCTCCTCTTTTTCTCATGAAAAGCCCCTTTAAAGTCTGGATTCTCCTTTCGTTTGATAAGATCGATTTCGCGATCAATTAGTTGCTTCTCTTCAAAAGGCGTTTTTTCAATACTCACTCCCTCCGGAATTTCCGACTCTGGAATCACCTGTCTGATCAGTTCCTGAATCTTAGGGATGTGGTGCATCTCCACCTCGTTGGCGAAGGTGATAGCCACTCCTGTATTCTTGGCTCTTCCCGTTCTTCCTATTCGGTGGACATAGTCTTCATAAATCAGGGGCACATCAAAATTAATCACATGGGTGACCATGCTGATGTCCATGCCCCGAGCGGTAATGTCTGTGGAAACCAATATTCTGACATCGCCTTCTTTAAAGTCATTCACAGCATTGATCCGTGAATTCTGCCCTTTGTTGGCATGTATAATTCGGA
This sequence comes from Roseivirga sp., assembly GCA_029262895.1. GTDB lineage: Bacteria > Bacteroidota > Bacteroidia > Cytophagales > Cyclobacteriaceae > Roseivirga. Next base: position 745 of record JAJCYM010000003.1, on the reverse strand, counting down.
CCTGACCCAACTCCCTTCTATCGAGGTATTTACCCACATTGTCCGCGTGGGCTTTGGTCTTCACAAAAACCATCACCCTGGAAAAATTCGCATCCTGAAGCAGATGCTCTAACAGGTTGATCTTGGATTTAAAATTCGGTACCTGATACAATTTCTGCTCAATAGCCTCCACAGTGACCACCTGAGGAGTTACCTCTACCTTTTCAGGAAATGCGAGAAAATCTTCTGTAAGCCTAATCACCTTGGTAGGCATAGTGGCGGAGAAAAGAAAGTTCTGTCTCTTAACCGGGATGATCTCCAAAATGGATTTGATCTGAGGCATAAAACCCATATCCATCATTTTATCCGCCTCATCCAGCACCATAGTCTTAATCTCCTTGGTGACAAAAGCCTGTTTCTTATAGAGATCGATAAATCTCCTTGGTGTTGAAATCACGATATCTGCGCCAGCTTCCATCAGTGCAATCTGATCTTTAGGGCCTAAGCCTCCATACAAAGCCACCACCCTTAAATCAGTGTATTTGGCAAGGTCCTTTGCATTCTCCTCAATCTGCATCACTAGTTCACGGGTCGGTGCCAGTACCAAGGCCCTAGGATTATTTCCCTGGGCATACTTAATTTTCATTAAGATAGGCAGCATAAAGGCTGCCGTTTTCCCGGTTCCGGTTTGTGCTACACCAAGCAAGTCATGACCGGCCATGGCCAATGGAATCGCCTTTTGCTGAATTAATGTTGGCTCAGTATA
>JAJCYM010000002.1 GCA_029262895.1 Roseivirga sp. | reverse complement strand
CGGGCATCTCTTCCAACCTAAACATGAGAGACCCTGATGACTATACTCTACATACCATCAGGACGACAAATTCTCAGGCGTCACCCTGGGGTGAATAATCACCCAATATTTTTCTGAGTTTTAACAACTCTTGTTTTATATGATAGTTCGTTTCAGCAGATACATTATTCAGAAATTCTGAGAAATGTTTCTCCAACGCTTGCATCATTTGCTGTTTATTATCTTCTCCTTTCTGAGTAATCTTCACCCTGAAAGACCTTCCGTCCTCCACATTCTCTTCCTTCATTACCCAACCGTTTCTTTCCATTCTCACTAACATCCTGGAAATGGACGGCAAATCCTGAAGTGTGACTTTACTGATCTCCGTTGGAGTCACGTTACCGTGATTCCAAAGGATAATCAGCACTTGCCATTGTTCTGGCGTAATCTCGTAACCTTTTAGCGCCCGTATCAGCTCTCGGTGGAACAGCAGATACGTGCGATAAAGGTTATAACCGAGATTATTATTAAGGTGAAAAAGAGCCTTACCGAAATCCATTATTTCGATTTAGTAGGGCTAAATATACAAAAAATAGTTGTTCAGACAAGTTTTTTTGTCAAAAAAATCACTTACCCGAAGAAAAAAGAGTAAGTGATCTCAGATTTATTTGATGATTTCCTCTATTTCTGAGCTATTGATGATTTTTGTTCCAAATCGCTCAGTTCAAGATTGAGGGCTTTTGTGGATATTTGTGTTTCAATAAACGATAAAACAAGCGAACCGAGCAGCAAAAACAGACTCATAGCGAAAATGTACTCTCCAATTAGTTGTTTGTCTAAGTACATCATTACCATGCTTAATACACAGCAGAAAAAACTACCGATTCCTAAGGCCTGCATATTTCTGATAAGCAGTAGTCTGAATTTCAGATTTTTGATTTGTCCCAATATGTTTGACGGTGGTTCAGGGAGGTTATCATAGCGCTGCCTGAGTCCTCTGGCTAGGTTGGCCAAAGCGACAAATCGGTTCGTAAACGCAAGTAACAGCAATGTTATGGCTGGAAATAATAGTGCCGGAGTGGAAATATCTATGCTCATTTTTTTGGCTCGTTTTCTTCTATTGCCCTCTTCAGATCAGCCTCACGCTGAGCCTGAGATCTTATTTTGTTGTCCAGCAAAGTTTTCCAGATGGCTCTTAGCAAAACAAGCCCTGAAGGGTATAAGGCTAGTTTTAGATAGTACTCCGCCATTTCAGGATTAGGCAGGTTCTCTGGCTTAATGATAAAGAGTAGGGTCCCACTTAAGACAGTTATGATCAATGCGGCTACACCAATCAGTTTTTCGCTTTTCGGATTCATTCAGCAAAAATGAAGAAAAAATAATGATCGCCTAAATCCAGTTGGGTCAGATACTCCGTAGGTAATGGCGAAATCAAAAACGTTATGAAAAGAAAAACAATTTTAACCCTAAGTAGCCTGGCGATAATTGCCACCGTCTACTTATTCGCTGCGGATCATATTGATGCGCCAGGTGTGGCAAGCACGACTTCTGATATTACAGATTTCTATGCTTTCCAAAGCCCTGAAAACAATTCGAACCTCGTGTTTGTAGCAAACGTCCAAGGCCTGTTATCACCTTCAGCCACACAGTCGGCCGCATTTGATGAGAATGTGATGATTGAATTCAACATTGACAACTCCGGTGACAACAGAGAAGATTTGGTGATCCAATGCTATTTCCTAGACGATCAGTTGACGGTATATGGACCTGTGGCTCCAAGTTTTACCGGAACCACCAGCACCTTAGAGACCGGTGCCAGCAGTACACAGGTTGCCGTAACCCCCTATGGACAGCAAGCCATTATGGGAGAGTCTAATGGCATCAAGGTCTTTGCTGGCCCCAGAGACGATCCCTTTTTCATGGATATTGCCCAATACAGCGAAATTATTGCGGGTAATGCTACTGCATTTAATAACCCCGGTGCTGATACTTTTGCGGGTACCAATGTGATGTCCATAGTGGTAGAGCTACCAAAGGCACTTATAGGCGGTTCAGGAACGATTAACACCTGGGTGACCAGCAACAGGAAACAATAAAAATTCAAACTAAAATTAACGATGATGAAAAAATCATATTTAAATAGAATAGCATTGCTTGCCGTCTGTGCATTGACTCTGGCAATAAGCGCTTGTGGCGATGATGACAGCCCCGAAATACCAATCACCTTCCTTCAGGAAGATCAAATGGGGCGACCCGCCATCAACACAGTTTTTGTGACTTCGGCCAGCAAAGACGCCTTTAACGTTACCACACCATCACAGCAGGGAAACGCTTTTCAAGCTGCCTTTCAAACACAATTATTGGCCCTGAATGCCGGTTATACGACTAACCTCCTTGGGTTGGATGCCGCTGGCTTTACAGGCGTTCTGGCTACAGATGTATTGACAGTTTCACTGGATGGCACAACAACCTTTTTTGATGGTACTAATGTGTTAACAGGGAGAGCATTGGCTGACGATGTGATTGACGTTGAATTGATCCTAATATTTGGAGGACCGGATGCCACGCAAAACCCGGGGCTTACTTCTGACAATGTTTCGGCAAATGATAAGGCCTTTCTTAATGTCTTTCCTTATCTGGCCACTCCATTCTAATATTCTCTATCGCTCGGGATCGACCATGGTCCCGGGCTTTATTTAACTCGGTTTAACCTCAATAATCATGAAACGAATTTCCTTAATCACCATTCTTCTTATTGGTCTGGCTCTGATTGTGACTTCCAGTAAAACCAAAAAGCCCATTGTTCAATCTGACGATTTCCTCCCTTTTATCACCAATGCCATCTCAATCACAACTACAAATGCGGAGAGTGATCTGGAGTTTTGGCAAGGAAAATTAAAGCAACAGCCTCATAGCGCTACCTACAAAACTAAAGTAGCAGGGCTTTTGAGCAAGCGATTCCGAGCCCATGGCAACATCAATGACTTGCTCGAATCTGACAGGTTGCTGAAAAGCGCTCTGAACTCCAAAATACAAATATCAGGCATCTATCAGGCCCTTTCAGCCAACGCGATTACACAGCATAAATTTCAGGAGGCCAGAGCCTACGCGCAAAAGGCCCTTAAAGAGGGTGAGCGCAAAGACGTGTCCTACCTTATGCTATTTGACGCCAATTTGGAATTAGGTGATTACGAGCTGGCCCGCGCCTATCTTAATCAGCAACAAAACAAATCCAGCTTCGATTATCTCACCAGAGCCGCAAAGCTGAAAGACATCGAAGGCGATTTGGACGGAGCAATCCAATACATGGAATCTGCCATGGATCGGGTTAAATCGAATCCAAAGTTATTCATATGGTCACTTTCAAATTTGGCCGACATGTATGGTCATGCTGGTAAAATCAAAAAATCGTATGACGCCTATCTTCAGGTATTGGGTTTAGATCCTGATCACCTTCATTCTCTTCAAGGAATCGCTTGGATTGCCTTTTCTCATGATCAAAACACGGAGTATGCGAAAGAAATTCTTGAACATATCAGCACTCAAAAAAATTCGCCAGATGTGCTTTTGGCTCTGGCAGATATTGCTGAGTTTGAAGGTGAGAATTCTCTTTCTGCAGCGTATAAGGAAGCTTTCTATGATGAAGCAACACGTGCAGAATATGCTGGCATGTACAACAAGTACATTATAGAATTGCTTACAGAGTCTTTTGATCAACCGCAATTGGCCCTGGAAAAAGCAAAGAAGGAAGTTGCAGCGCGTGCTAATCCGCTGGCTTATGATCTACTAGCCTGGACCTATCTTCAATCAGGCCATCCTGAAAAGGCACTTCAAATTGCAAAAGAGCATGTTGAAAATCAATCGTTTGAACCAGAGGTCATTTATCATCTGGGCTTGATCTACAAAATGAACGGCAGAGAAAAACAGGGCAGAGTTTACTTAAAAGAGGCTTTGGAGAGCGCTTTCGAATTAGGACCTCTTACCGTTCAAAAAATCAAGCAGGCACTTATCAGCTAATGAAAACCAGATTACTTTTTGGGCTGCTGATAGCGATGTTACCAGGAGGGCTGTTTGCACAAACTGGAGCTGGCATTGATCTAACGCTAAGCCATCAATTGACTCCCAGGATTTCGGCAAACATTGATATCAACCTAATTAGTTTGAACTATGCTGACGAATCGGTCGCTCAAAATCATCTTTCCTTTGCTCCACATTTTAGTAGCTCAGGAAGACTGACCTATCAGCTTAACAAGCGATTTGCTGCCAGTTTCTATTATCAATTACTGAAGGAACCTAGTTCGGAAGAAGGGCTTACACCTGCCGATCAAGGCTATCTTACTACTCATACTTCAATTCAATATGCCTTTGGCAAGTTTGAGATGCGGTTGTCTCTTGGAAGGCCCCTCCCTATTCAATGGCATGAGGAACAGTTTGATGTCAACTATGAGGTTTTTGATGAGCCAGACTTGGGTTTTCCTCTTAATATCAAGCCTCAAAAGCTGGAAGCCAAACTCTCCTTTGCGGTAAGATTCTGATTGATTTTTATTTTGGTTGAGGGTAGAAGAGTTGCATTGTCATGTGTGGCTCTTCTCACTTTTAAAAAGAAATATTTATGATGTACTCGGCTTCTTGGTTTCAAACGGACAGATTGCCACGGTCGTACCTCCCTCGCAATGACGGTTAAGAATGATGGAGGAACCCTACTCCATTTCAAAGCTTATAACATCCAGTAACATATCTACGATATCGACCGGGAGGCGTTTTTCTAAGTTTTTATAACGGTAGTTGATCACGTGTCCGTCTTCCAACTGAAAGGCAATTCTTCCGGTTTGGGTTTTGTCTTCAAAGATCAAAATCTCCAAAACGGTATTTTCAAGTCCATCAGTGTAGGAATTGTTAATTCTCCAGGTCAGGCTAGGAATGAGCTCCGCAAGCCGTTGCAGCATGTCCCGGACAATCACTTTGTTCTCCTCGGTCACTTCTTGCATAGGTGTAAAATTAAAGGCACTCGGGAATGCCTAATAAAAGAACGAATGAAAGTGAGAATGGTTACTGATCTTCAGGATACGGGATAAAAAGGAAATTGGTGAAGTCACTGTCAATCACAAAAAGGCAACAGAATTCGTCAGGATCTTTGTAGGCCTTCTTGAATTCTTCCTCATTGTCAATCAACTTTCTCTGAAGAAACTCATCGAGATAGGTGATGTAATAATTCCATTCCAGCGGCATATCATCTTTATCAAGTAGCAATTGGCCAATAGGTTGCCCAACCTTAGAAATGGGAAATATGGGAAAATCTGAAAAGCCTTGTTTCTTCACCTGGTAAGCCGCCTCCTTAAGCGTATCGGCTACAACTACAAAGTCTTTTGAAATTGTGCCCAAATACTTACCATCCAACTCCGGATCATTTTGCATCCGACAAAGTTATAAGTTTCAAGTTTTATGTTTCAAGTTTTATGTTCCAAGTTTTAGGTTTTATGTTTCAGGTTTTATGTTTCAAGTTTGAAGTTTGAAGTTTGAAGTTCAACAGCCAAATTTCAATCATCAAGTGTCAAATCTTCAGATTCTTCGTTCGTCAGAATAGGAAAGCCAGCTTTGTACGCCAACCTTTCTTTCGCTGAGGTACGAAGCCCCTCCCATTCAATTAACCAATCACCTAATTTCCTAATCTTCCAATTCCCTAATTCCGCCTTCTACTCTTCCTTCAAATAGGTTACCGGGTTTAAATACATGGCCTTATACAGTTGTGAAATAATGGTAGCTAAAGAAACCAGTAAAGTAATAAGAACGGCTATTCCACCAATATCCCAGGAAAAATCGATTCTGTTCACATATTCTTCCAGCCACTTATTGATAAAGAAAAAGGTAACGATTATGCCTATAGTAAATCCAAGAATGACCAGCCCAACAAACCTCAGAGAGAAAAGCGCCAAAATCTGTCCGGGTGCTGCTCCAACCACTTTGCGAATACTCACTTCCTTGAGTCTTCGTCTCACTTGTATACCCACTACACCCATTAAACCAAGGCAACTGAGTACTACAGCAATCAAAGCACCAGATTGGGACATGTTTTTGATATTTGCCTCTAATTCGTATTGACGCTCATTGACATCTTTGAGAAATGTAAAATTAAAGGGATTGGGGCCGAAATTACGCTTCCAAACAGCTTCTATTTGATCAATGACTTCCGGATTGTCAGTATTTAACTTAAGAAAATGCCTGTACACCAGGTACTCCGGGGACATGTAAATCACAAGCGGTGGAATGGCGGAGTGCAATGATGCAGTGTGGTAATCCTTAACTACACCAATGACCATGGGTTGATCCAGATCACCATATTTAAATGGAATGCGTTGACCAACAGGATCTTCCATTCCAAGTTCTTTGGCCAGCGTTTCATTGATTAAAACAGACTGTGTAAAATCAGAAGCAAGGTTTTTATCGAAGTCCCTCCCCTTTACTATGGGAATTTCAAGCATTGAAAGGAAATCCGGATCAACTCTAATATGATCCACATCTAAGCTGGTATTGTCATCCAGATTCATGTTTGTACCATTATATCCCGAGTTCATGGTTACCTGCTCAACGGCTGGAATTTGGAGCAGTTCGGTTTTGAATTTTGTGATCTCATTCTGATCATTGATTCCGAAAGTAAGCGCAACAACATTTTCATCTTCATAACCCAAATCAAAATCAAGCATATAGTTTAGCTGCTTGTTGATGGTCAACATTCCTGTAATTAAGAACACGGCCATAGCAAACTGACCTACCACCAGTGACTTGGCAAATATATTTCTCCCACCTTTCTTTTCGCGTCCACTCAAACTCGATAGAATGGTATAGCGTGAAATCACGAGAGCAGGATAAACCCCAGCGAGGACAGTCACTACCAAAAGGAGACCAAGGCCACCCATTAAAAACTGGCTTCCAAAAATGGTCTCCACGGTATATTGCTTGTTGGCATATTCTGAAAAGACGGGTAGAATTAATGCCATGATTCCAATAGAAACCAGCAACGCAATAAAAACACTGATAAAGGTCTCACTAACAAATTGTTGAAAAACAAATTTCTTTTGAGCCCCAAAAACCTTCCGCACGGCCACTTCACGCAGTCTGGTCAGGTAGTTACCAATCGCAAAATTTGAGTAGTTGAGGCTGGCGATGATCAAACAAAGTATACCGATAATAGTGACTGTCGTAACCAATTGACCATCGGCACTTCCTCCAATGCCATTGCCTGTCCCTAATTCCTGATCCATATGGATTTCTTTAAGCGGCTGCAAGCCCATAGCCACCTTCATCTCACCAAAGTCTTGACCAGCTAATAGAATGTCAGTCATGCTCTTGCTTACTGCTTCCTGACTTGCACCTTTCTCAAGTTGAAAAAAGGTGTTCATGTTAATATCGAACCAGGTTGTCAGTCGTCTTTCCGGCACCTGCGTTTTCCAAAAGACAAAGGGTAGAATGATCCTTGGTCGAAGCGAGGAATTTACAGGAAGGTCTTTAAAAATACCTAACACCTGAAATCTTGTGATTTCCGTGCCAAGGGTCAATTCTATTTCCTGACTTCCATCAATATCGGTAATGCCGAGGCGTGCAGCAGTAGTTTCATCAATCACGGTAACATTTGGTGAATCAAATGCTCCGGCATTGCCCTGAACAAATTGGATAGAGAACATCTCAAAAAAAGAAGGGTCGGCATATCGCGTACTTTGAGCAAAAGTTTCCTGACCTACTTTTAACAAGCCAAAACCACTTTTGAATCTGGAAGAGGCTTTAATTCCCGGAACTCGATCGGTGAACTCCTCCCCCATGATATAGGAAGAGCCAGCGAAACTATCCTCCCTGTCTTCCGATGCCATGGTTGCCGAAATACGATAAAGTTGATCAGCATTTTCGAAAAATCGATCGTAGGAATATTCGTCTGAAACGAAAATGTACGACAACCAGCAAACGGCAATGCCAGTGGCTAGCCCTAGAATGTTGAGCGATGAGTAACCTTTAGTTTTCCAAAGGAATCGAAAGCCTGTTTTGAGATAATTCTTGAGTAACATAAAACTTGAATTTTGAGTGAATTGAACTTTGATTTTTGAATAGCGCAGACAGCGAATGACCTCTGATATATAGTGCCTGCGTGCATAGAAATCCCCCTTTTCGGCAACGCGCCATTGATAGGCTTCAAACAAATCCCCCTCAACCTCTTCTATAAGATCGGAGGGGCAAATGCGTTGAAGTGCGCGGAGTGCCCAGGAAGGAGGATTCTTATACGATTCCATAATTAAATGATGGTTTCGGTACTTCAGACCACATCTGTTGTCTGCGTTCCTGAATTTCTGAGACAAGCCTGTAACCACTTGGCGTGCCTTGATAAATCTTCTTGCGCTTGCCACCACGTTCAGGTGTTGGTTCACCCATAAAAGACTTGACCAGTCCCTTCTTTTCAAGGCGTTTTAGAACAACATGTATGGCGGGTATTGAAATGGTCTGAGCAAAATGTTTTTCATAGACTTTGGCCACTTCAACAGCATGACTTTCTTCCCTCATAAGAAGTATAATCAAGACTGTCTCTTCCAGACTCCCGATAGAAAAATCTCCCATATAATTAACATTTGTTTAAAATATTGAGTTAAATATAATTAACAATTGTTTAAAAAATCAAATGGGATGTATTCAATCGTTATTTGAACGTATTGAAATGCCTAATAGCTACTGTCGATAAGGGACGTTTCGATTGTAGGGCACTTCGTTTACCCAACGGAAGCCTCTACTCTTTAGAATGAAATCATCAGGGTTGAAATAGATGGTGTTAATCTGGACGGTATCCCCCTCAAAGACACCTTCAAGGGATAGGTCTTCACCAGTGAATTTGTATCTGAGCTCATATACATTGATGGTGTCATTAAGGGGTTTTAGCCTCATGACCGGCTCAAGACTATCCAATTCTGCATCGAAATATCGAAGTCGGTCGTTCATCATTTTGATTCCCCAGCGTTGGCGCCCGTTGAATCCCGGAAGATCCATAAAGGCCTTGCGCCATCTCACCGTATCAGTGAGCAGCGGAGGTATCGTATCCCCGTTCAAAACAAAGGTTTCCACATCGTGAATACCGTAAAGTGCGGGTCTCTCTCTGTCAGGACCAAAGCTTTCAAGTCTGCTAATTCCACTTTGAGCCATTACCACTATATGCCAGACCATAATGACCATCATTATAGCGAGAAGCAGATAGTTTTTCCAAACTGTGACAAAGAAGGGTTTCCACTGCTGTGGCTGAACTGCCTTGTTAAATAACAATGTGCCTAGCAGACGTTTATGATCAGCAAGTGCAATCCATAATCCCGCTATCATTAACCTGAATGAGAAAAGCTTAACCGGGACATCAAAAGCCATGTTCATCATAAACACGTTCAGCATTACCCCAGCTGCCGCCAGACCACCAAGCGTTCTGGTTCTTCGAAATAGAAGTAGTAGCCCGGCAATTGCCTCACTCCAACCGGAGAATTGTGTATATACCTCTGAGCTACCCATAAACGTCCACATGATTCGCATAGGAGAGCTTTCTCCGAAAGTTTCAAGCAATCTGGATATTCCAGGTCCGGAGAATTGACCACTGTAAATCTTAATCAAACCATAAATGAACAGCCAGTAGGCCAAATTGTAAACCATCAGAATATGGAACCACTTCCATAAGCGGGCATAGCTCTTCCTTTTTCTATCAAGAACTGACCATAAAAGACAACCGACTATAGCAATGACAAGAAAGAGGCCGGTTTGAACCCAGCTAAAGGTAGTGTCTCCACTTCCGGTAGGTCGCGTAGACAATTCACCCTCGATACCAAAAAGACCAGCACCAATATTTTGAACTAGCCAGACAATGCCTTGACTGTACCACCCCATCAATTCAGGCATGCCTGGGATGAGTATGATAGGATTTTGATTAAGTGGATAGGGAAGGATGAAGAGCAAGAAGAAAATAAAGAAAAATCTAAATACTATCTTTCTGGACGTGTTCCAGCCTTCGTGAAGAGCGATGCCGTTTTCCATACGTTGAGGGTACAAATGATCTTTAAAAATTGCAAATTAATAAATCATCTGAAGTGTGTTGGTTTTATTTGATTAGAGGCATTTTTCTTACTTTAGATTGATTGATCTTTTACTAATGGCTTACAAATCGACTCCAAAACCTTTTAGATACTACTTTGCCGAACTGCTTATTCTGGTTCTGGGCATTTCACTTTCCTTTTTGTTAAATGAATGGAGGGTGGGTCAGTCCGAGAGAAATGTTGAGCAAAATATGCTGAAACAGTTCAGAGAGAACCTCGTCAAAGATTCCACTAATCTTTCAAATGGTATAGAGGGATTAAAGATTATGCTCAAGGCAAGCAATGACTTGCTGGATCTTGAGGCCGGGGATACATACACTGATAGTGTTACGATTAACCTCATCAACATATTAAACTTTAGCGGTTTTTACCCGACAGATATTGCCTATGAAGAGATGCGAAGCCTTGGCCATTCCAGACTTATTAGAGACAAGGAATTGATTGGTGGCCTTATTCAGCTTTATGAATCAGACTATGATTTGGTAGCGGAATGGGTAGGTGCGGATAGAAACTTTCTTTTAAATGATCTATTGCCCCATATGAACAATCATCTGCCTTTTGCCAGAGGTTTAAATTTTCCGGCTTTGTCCGATAGAAAAAAGCGAGAGTTGGTCACTCAGCTCGTTCCTGACGACACCAAGTACGTGATTCAATCAGGTCAGATTATGAAAGCCGGAACTCAACAGGTTTACACTATTGCTCTGACTCAGGTCAGAAAAATTCTAACGATCCTCGAGAAAGAAATAGAAGATTAACCAAAAAACTTCTTATCCAGAGAATACTTGCCCGGACCGGAGATTGTCAGTACGATGAAAATTAGAAAATAGAGGATTGGCTTCTCTTGAGTGCCAAAAGGGTCATCGGCATGTGTGATGCCAAATGCAACCAACATTGTAAGGGCCAAGGGAATAGAAGCAAACCTGGAAAAAAGTCCAAGAATCAACAGAATTGAGCCAAGAAATTCTGCTGAAGCCGCCAAAACAAAAGAGAGGTCAGAACCAATTCCGAGTGGGTCCGGAAAACCCAAATCGCCCTTAAGTAGACGTTGGAATTTCGGAATCCCGTGCGAGAGCATCATGGCACCTACCGATACTCTCAATACAAAAAGGCCTAGACTTGCCTTTATGGGATAATTACCTGGATTGAGAAATTTCTTGATCATAGCTTCTGACTTTAAGCGGAAATTTAACGATCAAAAGGCTCGGTCTAAAGAATTTCTCTTGTTTTCTTATGAGTGGCTCTATTTGCAGTATTCCTCAATCCCGCTCGCTGCATTTTCGTCACCCAACTCATGGCCTTTTTGAAAGTCAGCACAAGCTTGTTTTAACGAGTGATTTCGTGAATTGAGTTTGGCAAGACCCCTGCGCGTAAAAGCCTCCGCATATTTTGGTCTTATATTGATGGCCTTGCCGAAATTTCTAATGGCCTCAGACCAATATTCGTGATGAATGAATACCACTCCTTTGTTAAAATAGGCTACCTCAAGATTTGGGTTGATTCTTAAAGCCCGGTCAAAGTCCTCAATTGCATAGGGCCCTGCTCCACCTCTCGCATATGCAGCACCACGACTCACAAGGGCTTTTACGTTATCAGGTTCTCTTGTAATCACCTTATCCAGATCATCAACCGCCTTATTCACCTCACCAATTTTGTTGTAAGAGCTACCTCTCAATTGAAGGGCTTCAGTGTTATTCTGGTCGGCTTGCAGAAGTGAAGTCATATCCATAATAACTCCCTTGAAATTTTCAAGCTTGTATGAACATCGACCGCGGGCCAAAAGTGCCTGTTTCCACTTTTTCCTTAAGGTAATCAGCCTAGTAAAATCATCATAGGCTCTGTCGTATTCTCCAGACTCTTCAAGTGCCCTACCTCGATTGAAAAGCGCGTATTCATCGTCCGGCTCAAATTTGATATACTTGTCATACTTGGCGGCAGCGGCCTCGTATTCTCCAGATTGATACAGCTCATCGGCCTCCTCCCTTGTCGCTTTCATGCTACAAGAGGAAATTAAACAGAGTAAGACAAGCAGAAATATTTGAGTTTTTGACCTCACAGTCCGAAGTAAACTAAATTATTAGTTGGATCAAAGTTTTCAACGAAAACTTTAGTAGCTGCCGTTATACTTTCGAGTAAACCACTCGATAGACACGAGTGCAATTAAAAGGAAAAGCCAAAGTGGGTTATTCAAAATAAGCTGAAGTTTTTCATCAGACCTGGCAATGGGTCGTGCATTCTTGTTTTGAAAAACCTGCACAATCTGATCGAGTGCATCTGGTTGATAAAGCTCCCCTCCTGAGTTAGAGGAAATGGTTTTCATTAATTGATGATTGGCTGTGATGTTAATGTCTTCCAAAGCCAATTTCTCTATAGAGAAGGTGCCTTGAGCAGTTTCTCGCTTCCCCGTCACAGAGGCTGCTGCCGAATACTTATAAATACCCGGTGCCAGACCGCTCAATGAATAATCGGTGCTGGCGCTATTTACATAGTTGAATTCCTGAGAAACACCTTCAGCGTCTGTAATGGTCAAATCCACATTATAGTCATACACCTTTTCAAAAAGCTCATTGTAAATTTCAGTCTTGAATTTCACGGCCTCATTATCAAAATAATTATTGGAAGTAGTAGAGACCCTAAAGTTTCGTTTGTCATCCTTGGTTGCTAAAAATTGAATAAGCTTGCCAAAGAGTTCGTCAAACATCTTCTGATCTTGATTGAGTCCTGCCTCTTGTAATCGCCACTTCCAGATTCCTGATCCTGCCAGCACGGCCGATTTCTTATCATCCCCATTGTAAATGGCCAGCAACGGCCTGTCAGTTGTTACCGTACCCACCATTTGGTAGAGTAACACATCAGCTGGTTGTTTGAAGGTAGTCCTGCGACCAAAAGGTGTAAGTATTGGAGGATAGTTACCCATTCTGCTCAGCAAGCTTTCATCCAGTTCGAAAAGCTCAAAATTTGGGTTGGCGTTAGGGTTAATCAAATCTGTTTGACCAAAGGTACTCAACGTCATAACCTCATTAAGGGAATTGATATTATCCAGATAATTGGTTCCTGTGATAAACCAGGTATTGGTGTTAGCCAATGCATTGGTCATCCATTGCGGCAGGGGGTTAAAACCAGGCAACTGGTGTAGGATAATCAGGTCAAACGGACCTTCAGGAACGTCCTCAGTGATTCCGTCCATGTACAGAGATATCTCCGTGCCCTCGTTCTTTTCAATCACAGAGCTAATTGCTTTTATATCAGGGTGTGGTGAAAGTGCGGCAATTAATATCTTCTGTTTGCTCTCTACTACTTCCAAAAAGGCATTGCGACTGTTGTTTACCGTAGTACTTTCCCCTGGTTTTGCGGCTATTTGAACACGATAGTTCTCTATTCCGGCCTCCTGGGTATCCAGTATAAATTCCAGGGTATTAATTTGCTGATCGCCTTTAATCAACAGGCTCTGCTCCTCAATCAATGTCCCATTTTTCAGCACCTGAACATTCACCGTTTCGTTGACATAGCCGTTATTAAAAATCTCCGCGACAAGTGGAAAACGATTGCCTTCATAGACAATTTTGTTATAGCTGATTCCCTTCAGACTCAAGTCCTGAACAGGGATGGTGTCTCCCAGCGCTACCGCATAAACCGGATAATTGAGATTGATAAACTCTGGAGAAAGTCCATAGTTGTGAATACCATCACTCGCCAGTACCACACCAGCCAGGTTTTGCTGCTCAAATTCCTTTTCAATATTCTTCAACAGAGATTGTAGATTGGTCGATTCCTGATCAAAGCTTACCTGCTGAAATGTGTTTCTGTACCCATCCAGGCTTCGAACCTTCAAGTCATAGTCTAATGCAGAGAGATCATCTGAAAAATCACTGATCTGAGCTTTTAATGATTCAAAAGCGATAGAATCGTAGGCAGAAGGCAAAGAAGCTGAATTGTCCACAGCTAGTACAATCACTGGTTTTTCGGAGAAGAAACTGGTTTGATTAAGCAGTGGCCCTAAAAGCAGGAAGCAAACCAAAGTAACAAGGACAAAACGGACTGCGGTTAAGAATCTATTTACCTGTTTGTTCCAGGGAGACTTCTTGGAATAGAGTATTAAAGCATAGACTGCACCTGCCAGAATGCACAAGCCAATAAACCAAGCAGAACCGTCTGTTTGAACAGAAATTTTAGAAAGAAAAGATTGAATTGCCAACGATGACTTCACGTAATACCCTACAAAAGATTGTTAATTAAATCTATTACGCAATAAAACGAAAATAGATCATTAACCATTTTATTTTTTCGGAGGCTTTTTACGAACGGTCTTTCAATTGAAAGATTTGAAAATTTGTTGATTTGAAAATTGCTCGCTTTGTATGTCTTTCTTTTGCTGAAGCATGAAGCACCTCATACGGAAAATCCAAAAAAACAAGCACTTGTCAGTCACCGAAGCATGGCGAAGGAGACAAATTCCAAAAGGTGAAATTCAAATTTTGATTTCATGTTTCCTGACTGAGATTCTTCGCAAACTCAGAATAGAAAAGCCAGCTTTGTGCGCTAAGCTTTTCTTTCGCTGAAGTATGAAGCGTCTCCCGTTCAATTAACCAATCTCCTAATTTCCCAATCTTCCAATTCCAAACATCCACCGCAGCCCCTAACCCCTAAAGGGGAAGGCCAACGCGCTAATCCCAACCAATTACCAAATCTCCCAATTCACCAATCCAAAATCGTACTTCATAAATCGTACATCTCACAATTGACTAATTGGCCAATCTTCAAATCACGTAGCCATCCCGCCATCCACATGAATGACCTGCCCGGTGATATAGGTGGAAATGTCAGAGCCGAGATAGACGCAAAGGTTCGCTACTTCATCCGGAGAGCCACCACGTTTCATTGGAATAGCATCTCTCCAGCCTTGCACAGTCTTTTCATCCAGCACCTCTGTCATTTCTGTTTCGATAAAACCGGGAGCAACAGCATTGGAGCGTATGCCCCTTGATCCCAACTCCAAGGCGACTGACTTGGTAAAACCGATAATACCAGCCTTTGAAGCTGCATAATTGGCTTGTCCGGCATTACCCTTTACACCAACAACCGAGGTGATGTTGATAATTGAACCGGCCCGCTGCTTCATCATAGTTCTGGCCGCAGCCTTTACTGTATTGAAGCAAGATTTGAGGTTTACATTGATCACTGTATCCCACATTTCTTCAGTCATCCTCATAAGGAGATTGTCCTTCGTGATTCCTGCGTTGTTGACGATTATGTCAAGAGAGCCAAATTCCTCAACAATTCCATTAACCAATTCTTCAGAGGCAGCATAGTCAGAGGCATCAGACCTGTATCCTTTAGCTTTAACTCCGAAAGCGGCTAGCTCTGCTTCCAGAGCTTCTCCCTTTTCAACACTTGACAAATAAGTGAATGCAACATTTGCGCCTTCTTCTGCATATCGCGTAGCTATAGCTTTACCAATACCTTTAGATGCACCTGTTACCAATGCGGTTTTTCCTTTTAGTAAACTCATTCTTTTTCTGGATTTCTGTAATGTGGTGTTATTAGGAAGACAAAGGAAACCAACATCCCGGTTCCCATCCACTGAAGGGCTTGGTTGAACTCATTGTCAAGCAGAATTCCCAGTGCCATCATTACTGCACCAATCACCCCAATTGCATATAGCCTTCCTTTCATGCCTCAAAGAAAATGAAAAGGTTTAAGACCACCAATATCCTATTTTTTTGTGCCATGTTTTGAATTAACTTTGCGGCAATTTAAGGGGAAAATAAAAAATTGATATATGGCTACGAAGTATGATTTATTAGTAATTGGTAGTGGACCGGGCGGTTATGTAGCAGCGATCCGAGCTTCTCAATTGGGAATGAAAGTGGGTGTGATAGAACGCTCAGAATTAGGTGGAATTTGCTTGAACTGGGGTTGTATCCCTACAAAAGCACTTTTGAAGAGCGCTCAGGTATTTGAATATGTGCAGCATGCCAAAGATTATGGCATTGATATCAAAGACGCTTCTGTGGATTTTGAGGGCATGGTCAAAAGAAGTCGTGATGTAGCTGGTGGAATGAGCAAGGGGATTCAATTCCTCTTCAAAAAAAATAAGATTGATCATATAGCAGGCTTTGGAAAATTGAAGGCCGGTAAGAAAGTTGAAGTCACTGCTGAGGATGGTTCTAAAGCGGACTATGCTGCGGATCACATCATTGTCGCCACAGGTGGCAGATCCAGAGAATTGCCAAACTTGCCAATTGATGGAAAGAAAATCATTGGATATCGCGAAGCCATGGTGCTCGACAAAAAGCCCGAGTCTATGGTGATAGTGGGTTCCGGAGCCATTGGCGTTGAATTTGCCTACTTCTATAACTCCATTGGTACTCAGGTTACCATAGTGGAATTTATGGATCGCATCGTTCCGGTTGAGGACGAAGACGTTTCAAAACAGCTGGAAAGAACTTACAAAAAGGCCAAGATGAAAATCATGACCAACTCAGAAGTGACTGCTGTTGATACCAAAGGGGCCAAATGCAAAGTCTCTGTGAAAACCAAGAAGGGAGACGTGGTATTAGAAGCTGATGTGGTGTTGTCTGCTGTTGGCGTAGCCACCAACCTCGAAGGCATTGGCCTGGAAGATGTTGGCGTGGCCACAGACAGAGGCAAAATAATCGTTGATGATTATTATAAAACCAACATTCCCGGAATTTACGCTATTGGGGATATCGTTCATGGCCCGGCATTGGCACATGTAGCTTCTGCCGAAGGCATTATATGCGTAGAAAAAATAACTGGACAGAATCCAGAGCCGCTTGACTACAATAACATTCCAGGCTGTACCTATTGCAGCCCTGAAGTGGCGTCTGTGGGATACACTGAAGCAGCGGCTAAAGCTGCGGGCTACGAAGTGAAAGTGGGTAAATTTCCATTCTCAGCTTCGGGTAAGGCCAAGGCGGCAGGACATAGCGAAGGCTTTGTCAAAGTTATTTTTGATGCCAAATACGGAGAATGGTTGGGTGCACACATGATTGGCGCCAATGTTACAGAGATGATTGCCGAAGTGGTTTCTGCCAGAAGGCTGGAAACTACGGGGCATGACGTAATCAAAACGGTACACCCGCACCCTACAATGTCTGAAGCAGTAATGGAAGCTGCTGCTGCTGCCTATGATGAGGTAATACATCTCTAATCAACAGAACTCATTAGTGCGCAGCTAGCCCATATAGAAGAAAGCGACCTTGTCCTGAGATTAAAAAGAAAGGACAAGGAGGCTTTATCTTATCTGTATGATAAGTATGGCGCTGCGCTTTATGGTGCTGCTTTGAGGATCATTCAACAAGAAGAGGTTACTCAGGAGGTTGTTCAGGATATTTTTCTCAAAATTTGGGAGAAGATAGGCCTTTATGACAGCCAGAAGGGGCGCCTATTTACCTGGATGCTGAATTTGACCAGAAACGCTGCTATTGATAAAATCCGATCCAGAGAAATTAAGCGATCTGCTAAAACTGATGCGGTAGAAGACTTCGTATATACAATTGATCTTCAGAACAGTTCCCATATTCCTGTAGATGGAATAGGCGTAAGGGAATTGATTGCTGAACTAGAAAGCGAACAGCAATTCGTTCTACAGAAGGTTTATTTTGAAGGCTTTTCTCACTCTGAACTGTCTGAGGAATATAATATACCTTTGGGCACAGTGAAATCCAGGTTGCGTTCTGCGCTTAAACATTTACGAAGAAAGGTCAAGGATTAAAGTGGATATCAGAGACTACATATCGTCAGGAATACTCGAGGCATACGCCCTTGATACGCTATCGGCAACTGAACGTGCTGAGGTAGATGACATGCTGGCTAAATACCCTGAAATTCGGCAAGAACTGTTAGCCATTGAGGAGAACCTTGAACTTCTGGCTTTGGAAACTGCAGTGCGACCGCCAGCGGATTTAAAGGCCAACATCTTAAAAGAACTGGAACCAACAGCAGCGGCAGAACCAGCTCCTGTGCAACAAGAGACCAAGGTGGTTTCAATGGATCCGCCAAAATCCAATATCTGGAATTATGTGGCTGCTGCCGCTATTGCCTTGGCCCTTATAAGCTCTTACATGGCTTACGATTACCATAATAAGTGGAAAGGCGCTCAAGATGCCTATAGTCAATTACAGGCCGCCAATAGTCAGATGGCCGATCAGTACAATCAAGTGAATAATCGATTGGATCAATTAGTTGCTGATATTGATGTAATCGGCAATGCTGATTTTGCACGCATTAATATGTCGGAAGTAAATCCCGGGGAAAGCTTGTCTGCAAGTATCTACTGGAATGCCAAAACCGAGGAGGCCTATTTAAATGTCCAAAACCTGAAGAGCCTCACAGAAGAGCAGCAATATCAGCTTTGGGCCATAGTTGATGGTACACCAGTTGATTTAGGTGTTTTCAATTTTGACCAGCAAGGTTTGGTTAAGATGAAAAATGTAGGGAATGCCAGTATGTTCGCAGTCACTATTGAGCCTAAAGGTGGTAGCGAAAACCCGACCATGGAGGCCATGCAGGTAGCTGGTCAGGTTGGTTAACTCTTCCCTTGCTGAGCGCCTAATAATTAATCCCAATCACCCTCCATGGGTTTGGATATACTGCGCCACAAATTTATCGTAAGCAGTCCTTACCTGTGCCGTTCTATTGCCAGGTCTACCTGAGCCGATGATTTGATCGCCAAGTCTCACAATAGGCATAACCAATTTGGTAGTGCTGGTAATAAATACTTCTTCAGCATTCAACAGTTCATTTAGGCTGATTGGCCGGATAACAATTTCAAATTTATTTTGACAGGCTTCCAATACTTTTGAAGCTGTAATTCCTTTAAGTACCCCTTCCTTGTTGGTGACCAGTTTATCTCCATCAAAAAAGAAAACGCTGCTGCGAGAAACTTCCCAAACCACATCTCCGGAATGGTAAAGCACATCCAAATAGCCTTTTTCTTTCCAAATGCTTTGCAATTTTAGAGCAGTGAGGTAATTGGTGCTTTTCACATCCGGAAATTCACGATGGAATTCGTGTAGCATTAATGCTGCCCCTTTTTGATAAGCCTCGGAAGAAGGATAGTTAATCGGCTTGTTTAGAATGGTCATGTTCGGCCGACCGGGTGTAAAGCCATCTTCAGAATCACCACCAGTCAAAATCATTTTGATCGACCCTTGTGGCAGCTCATTGGTCCGGATTAATCGCTGAACAACATTCTTAATCTCATTGTGGTCAATAGGTATTTCCAAAGAAAGTTCTCCTGCGGAATGCCGGAAACGCTCCAGGTGATCATCGATAAAAAGTGGTGTGCTTCCTTGCAACCTGCAAAAATCGAAAACGGCATATCCCCTTAAGAGTCCTACATCATTTACTGAGTAACTAATCTCATTTTCTCTAAGAAATTCTCCGTTGTGGTAGTGTGTTAGTTGTTCCATCAATACGACATGTCCGGCTAAATTTGGCAATTATTCGTTACTTTTCTAATTGTCAGACTGGCTTTATGAAATGAAACTATAAAGAGATTCCAGAATGACTCGCTAAGCAATTGAGAGACCTTTACGACATATTGGAAGTAGAAGAAAAGGCGGATGCCAGGACTTTGAAAAAGGCCTATCGCGCTAAGGCGCTGGAATTTCATCCTGACGTCAATTCCGCACCCAATGCGGAAATGCAATTTCTGGAGGTGCAGGAGGCATATCTCATCTTGAGCGACCCAAAGAAGCGCGCTATTTATGATCGGGGTTTTGAATTGCCGGAGGTAGAGCTACCCACTCGTGACAGGTATCCACCCCCTCATATTTACAGAAAAAGGCGATCACTTTTTGACGAAGCTGGAACAGCTCGATCAATAAAGATTGATCATAATGAATATGCCGGATTAGCCCGAAACATTGGCATCGTCACCTTCCTATTTGCCTTTACCTTTCTTATAGATTCTATTTTTCATAAGGAAATACCCAACCTCACTATAACCAGTTTGCAAACGAAAGCTCAGGTGACCAAGAGGCCTGATGACGTTAGGCTCGTGATAGTCAAGGCTGGAGATCAAGTCTTTGAAAAGAGACGTGACACAGAAAATGAACTTATCATAGGAGAAACCATTGACATTCGAAAATCCATCATATATGGTTATGTGGACTATAGAAGAAATGATGAAGAACGCTACCGTTCGGTAAGTATTCTTGTCAATATTGTGCACTTCACGGCACTAATGGTTTATATCGCTTCACTGTCCGCCATTTTTATCAGGAAGCATCCGGAAACCAAATTTAACGCAGCCTTGATTGCTGCCTTTTTTGCATTGGCCCTCTTGGCATTTGTAATTTTAACGGGGTAAACTTCTTTCTGGAAGGCGCTCATGGTTTTCACATCTAGTTTCAAAAAATCATCGTCTGAAGATCTCTATTACTCTCCTATTCCTCAGAGTCCCTTGCAGGTGACTCTGAGTGGGTAGATCACCAAATTATATTCGTTGAATGTTTCAAGTCTGGGACCTGGAACAAAACAATCAGGCACCCAAGTTGCAAACTTGAGTGATCAAATTTTGAGGCACCAAATGAACCGAATATAATTTATCTTCAGAGTCCCTTGCGATGACTCTGAGAAGATAAAATCAAGTTTAAAATCAAGATCATTTTCTGGTGGTTTCAAACTTTTTTTGCGTCTGCTACATCTTGATGGCATACATATTATTTACAATTATATAATTGGTTTCAGATTCATAGCATATTTTATTTACATTTATATGATTGCTAATTGAGAATTATGAAAGGAACGTTTTTAGGAGAATTTGAGGAAGTGGTCTTGCTTGCTGTTTGTGTAATTAAGGACAGACAGGCCTACGCCAACGCCATCAAACGAGAAGTGGAAAAACATACTGCTCGTGACATTAACCTCAGTGCCATTCATTCGGCACTCTATCGCATGGAAAGGAAAGGATTTCTTGCCTCACAATTAGCGGAGGCCTCTCCAAGACGAGGCGGAAAGAAAAAGCGCTATTTCTTTGTTTCGAAACAAGGCTTGAAGGCACTCACCGAAGTAAAGCGCATCAGAGAATCATTCTGGAAGCTGGTTCCTGTTACCAAATTGGAGGGCGGCCTGTCTTGAGCAAGCCACCTAAATTCCCACTGCTTCTCCTTAGGCTACTGGCCGGGAAGCAAATCATGGAAGAAATAGAAGGTGATCTCTATGAAGATTATCTGGACAACCTTGAATCTAAAGGCGCGAAAAAAGCACGAAAAATATATACCTGGACGGCTTTTAGGTCAATCCGCCCATACATTCTAATTCACAACAAGGAAAATCGAAAACCAAAATTTACAGATATGGTCAAATATCACTTCAAAGTAGCCTGGCGTAACTTTTTAAAAAACAGCCTTTACAGTACGGTTAATATACTAGGCCTTTCTCTCGGGTTAGCTTCTACCATTCTCATCAGCATTTTCATTATAGATCAAGCACAAACAGATAATCAACTCATCGACCGAGACCGGATTTACCGATTAGAAACAATAGCCGAAGATGAGGGACAAAGTGTTGTCAAGAGTCGAACCCATTCCAGCATTGCCCCGGCTTTGTTCAATGAGATTCCTGAAATTGAAAATTTTGTAAGATTCAGTGAGACGGCTACAACCTTCAAAAGCAAAATTGGTAATACGCCAAGTCTAATTGAAGAAAAGATACTTTCGGCAGACGTGTCCTTTTTCCAAATATTTAGTTTCGAATTAACCTCTGGTAACAAGACTGATGCATTGAGTCGTGCTAATTATATTGTACTAAGCGAACGGGCGGCACTCAAATATTTTAATTCGACAGATGTAGTAGGAGAAATACTTGAGACTACGAACAAAAGAAGTCCACAGCTTGAGGTTTCAGGTGTGATGAAAAACATGCCTACCAATTCCAGCATTCAATATGATTTTATCATTCCAAAATCCACCAACCTTAATCCTCCAATAAATTTCAGGTCTATGTTGGTCAGCCGAATACCTTCTTACTTTTTTCTTAAAGCTCAAACCACTCCTGAGCAGGTGCTCAAAAAAGCGAATAATATACTTAAAAAATATACTGACAAGGAAAATATACTGAACCTGAAATTTCAGTTGACACCATTCAAAGAGGTGATTTATAACATGGATGCCTCCGATGGCACGGTCAAAACAATTGATAAAGCATTGACCCAAATATTCCTGATCATTGCTGTTTTCATTATTCTATTGGCTTTTATCAATTATCTAAATTTAGCTACCGCACGAGCAATCGACCGAGGCCATGAAATTGGCATAAGAAAGGTAATCGGAGCTAAGAGATCTAATTTATGGGGGCAATTTCTTTCCGAATCTTTGTTGTGCACATTGCTGTCTATACCGGTAATTTTTCTATTGATAGAATTTAGCACTCCTTATTTTGAAAATATCATTGGCCACCCCCTAACCTTCAAGTACTATAATAGCCCTGAGTTTATTTTTGCTGCATTAGGCCTGATCATATTCATTGGCCTTTTGGCCGGAATATACCCTGCCAAACTCATCTCAACCTTCAAGTTTTCAGAGGTGGTAAAGGGACACTTTAACAAAACAGCAAAAGGAGGCCTACTTAGAAAAATACTTGTTGTGTTCCAATTCGCATTTTCCATTGGTCTCATCGTCAGTATTTCGCTTATACAAAAGCAACTGGATTTTGCTCGAACCAAATCTTTTAGTTTTAACCCCGAAGAAATCATCAGTGTAGAAGGAAGATACAGGGCTAATTTCTCCACAATTAGAGATGAATTTTCGAAAGTATCAGGAGTTAAGCATGTTAGCGCATCAGATGCTGTTCCGGGTACTCGCGCAATATCCATCATTAATAACTCCGAGTTTGACTTTCCCATTTACGGGGTGTTTGTAGATGACGGTTTCATAGACATGTTTGAGTTGGAAGTATTAAAAGGCCAAAATTTCAGAGAAGTCAATGAAGATGCCAAAAACCATTTACTGATCAACCAAGCAATGGCTAAAGCGATGGAGATAGAAAACCCCCTTGGCGCCAAGCTTAGAATGATTGGTAAGGACACAAGCAGGGTAATCGGGGTAATAGAAGACTTCCACATAGCGTCATTGCATAATCCCGTGGATCCTACTGTATTTATACCCTTGAGCGAGATTTTCAGTATCCGAAGAATATTGGTGAAATTAGAAACTGGTGACCTAACAACAACTTTACAGGGCCTTGAAGAGACCTGGAACAAGTTTTTTCCAGATGCGGTCTTCCAGTTCGATTTTCTAGACGACAAGATTGAACAGCTTTATACAGCTGAAATGAAAGTAGCACGTATTTTTAAATTATTTACGGTCCTGGCAATTTTCATCTCTTGCCTCGGACTCTTTAGTTATGCCTCTTACGCCATTCAAGTGAGAACTAAGGAAATCAGTATCCGAAAGGTTTTTGGAGCATCCATACCACGCATCGCATTTATGCTCTCCCGTCAGGTTATTCTTCTGATCATTTTAGCATCCATCATTGCCAGTCCTTTAGCTTACTATTTTTTAGGTAAATGGCTACAGGATTTTGCTTATAAAGTGCCTGTCTCACTGGAAATATTCGGCTTTGCCATTATCATTTCTGTTGCCATTGCGTGGCTCACTGTAAGCTATCAAACACTTAAGGTCGCATTTTCTAATCCTATCAATTCATTGAGAAATGAATAACATGAAAGAAACATTATCAGGCAAACTTGAAGAAGTAGTGCTGTTAGCCAAAGCCTCTCCCAGACGTGGCGGGAAGAAAAAGCGATATTTCTATGTTTCGAAACAGGGCTTGAAAGCGCTCACTGAGGTGAAACGCATCAGAGAATCATTTTGGAAGCTGGTTCCTATCACTAAATTGGAAGGGGGCCTATCTTGAGCAAGCCACCGAAATTTCCACTCCTCCTCCTTAGGCTCCTGGCCGGGAAGCAAATCATGGAAGAAATAGAAGGTGATCTCCACGAAGATTACCTAGACAACCTTGAATCCAAAGGCGCTAAAAAAGCGCGAAAAATATACACCTGGACAGCTTTAAAGTCAATCCGTCCATACATTCTAATTCACAACAAAGAAAATCGCAAACCAAAACTCATCGATATGGTCAAATATTATCTAAAAATGGCGCTTAGGAATTTTGCCAAAAACAGAACTTATTCAATCATCAATGTCCTTGGCCTGGTAATCGGCCTGGCCAGTTCAATAACCATTGCCCTTTTTGTAGTGGACAACAAGAGTATGGATAGTTTTCTAGTCAATATGCAGGACGTCTATCGACTTGAATCAGAATCAGAGAAGGAGGGCAAGGTGAGTCGTTCGGTTAATATGCATACAAGCCTTTTGCCAGCCGTTTCTCAACAGGTCCCTGAAATAATGGCTTATACCCGTTTAAGCCTTTCAGATCGTACAGTGATCATTGAGGAAAACGGTTCACGAAAGATGGTGGAAGAACGATTTCTTTTTACCGACCAAGATTTCTTTAAGGTCTTTTCCTATAAGTTGATTGCGGGGGATCCAAACAGAATTCTTTCAGAAAAAAATAAAATAGTACTCACTACAGCCACTGCAAAACGTTATTTCGACAACGAAAATCCAATCGGACGCTTTTTAAAATTGAATGACAGAACTAACTCCACACTGGAAGTCGTTGGTATTGTTGAAGACCCCAAAGGCAATTCCAGCATCCAGTTTGATATTCTTGCCCCGAGTACCCAAGTTTTGGGTGAAAACGAAAAAATCAGCTTCGGTGGTAATTTCTTCCTTTCCTTACCGGTTTATGTAAGATTGGTACCAGGATCTGATTCAGAAAGCCTCGCTGAAAAAATTGTGCCATCGCTAAAAACCTACACCGACAATGCTAGATTTATCGATCAAAGTTACTCCTTCAAAAGTTTTGATAAGGTCAAGTCAGATATTGAATTGGATGATGATCTGGTCGCTCCTACAGATCCAAGAGTTATTACAATGTTCATTATTGTGGCCAGCCTCATCATTGCTCTTGCAATAATTAACTACATTAACCTTAGCACAGCAAGGGCCATTCAGAGGAGTCAAGAAGTTGGGATTCGTAAGGTTGTTGGTGCCCAACGTGGTTCGTTAATTTCTCAATTTCTAATTGAATCCCTGCTCTTTTGTTTCATTGCACTTCCAATTTCCTTGCTACTAGTGGAAGCCAGCTTGCCGTACTTCGAAACTGTTCTCGGCCGTGAGTTGTTTTTTGACTACAAAACCAGTCCTGAGTTTTTGATTGTTTTGGTGCTCACTGTTGGAGGCATTGGAATGTTGGCAGGGGCCTATCCTTCCTTGCTTCTTTCCAGGTTCAGGTTTGCTGAGTCTCTTAAAGGTCATTTCACTCATTCCAACAAAGGTAACTGGTTGAGAAAGGGCCTCGTTATCTTCCAATTCACCTTTGCAATTGCATTGATTATTGGAGCAGTATTAGTCCAAAATCAGCTCGGGTTTATCAAGAGCCAAACGTTAAGCTATCAACCTGAGCAAATCATTGTGATACCCGGAAACGGTTTTGGAAAGTTTCGCAAAGACTACAAATCCATCAAGCAGGAAATGAGCAAGGTATCTGGTGTTATCCAGACCAGTGTTAGCAATTCGGTGCCTGGAGATGATTTCTTTATGCGGTCGACCAATCCCGATATACCGGTACCAATGACCCGATACATTGTTGATGAGGATTTTTTCAAGCTTTTCAACATTGAGATTTTAGCAGGAGAGAATTTTAATCTGCAATCCGACAGCATTAAAAATCACGTTATTTTCAACGAAGCCTTAGCCAGTGCTTTCGAGAATGAAGACCCGTTGACTATCAAAAACATTCGTTCAAGAGGAAAGAGCAAGAGTAAAGTGATTGGTGTTGTGAAGAATTTTCATTTTGAATCGCTCCACAACGCAATCAAACCAGCAATTTTTTCTAGCTCAGAATCGCTCCCATCAGGTTTATCTAAGGTCATCGTGAAAGTTGAATCGAACAACTTCAGCATTTTGATCTCCGATCTTGAGAAAGTTTGGGAATCCTTTTATCCAGATGATCCTTTTGAATACCAATTCCTGGATGATAAACTCCAGAACATGTATACTTCGGAACAGAAGATTGCGGGAGTTTTCAGCATCTTCACTATCCTGGCCATCCTCATATCTTGTTTAGGCCTATTCGGCTTGTCTACTCACACTGCTCAGGTCAAAATGAAGGAAATCTCCATTCGTAAAGTTCTTGGAGCCAATGCAAAACAGATTTTCATTTTAATTACCAGCCAAATTTACCTACTCGTACTGGTCGCTTCGCTATTAGCGGTCCCGATTGCCTATTACTTTGTTAAAGAGTGGCTCAATGACTTTGCTTATAAAGTGCCCATTTCGTCAGGGATAATTACCCTTACAGTTTTAATGGCCTTTGTAATTGCAGGCCTAACTATGAGTTTCAAAGTCTTAAAAGTGGCCATGACTAACCCCGTAGACTCACTTCGGAATGAGTGAAGACTGTCAACCTTCTGCCAGATAAAATAAAACGGTTCTTGGGCTTGAGCTTGGTCACGTTCGACATAAATTCAATCAGAGTCTTCGAAGAATGACTCTGATTGGGTAAAACAATAAAGCCAGCGGTTTCGCTGGCTTTATTGTTTTGTCGGGGTGACTGGATTTGAACCAGCGACCTCTCGCCCCCCAGACGAGTACGCTAACCGGACTGCGCCACACCCCGAGTGTGAATGTGCCTAATCTTTGGAAATTGATTAAAACTTCCGAATTCTAGTTTTCAAAAAAGCAGTCAAGACTGCCTGTCTCCGGGAGCCTGACGTAGGCAGACGCCATACCCCGAAATTGGCCTCAATATTACGCATTAAACCAAATGCAATACAACTCTATGCAAGCAATTATTTCTTGAAGCCAATATATATTATTTACATTTACACATAAAATAGTTTGTGCTTTATTTATATTCCTTACATTTACATATAAAATACTCATGAAACATGAAAGGAACGTTTCTCGGTGAATTTGAGGAGGTGGTTTTACTGGCCACCTGTGTCTTAGAAAATGAGGCCTATGCCATCAAGGTAAGAAAGGAGGTCGAGCAGTATACAGGTAGACCTATCAACCTAAGTGCGGTCCATTCTGCACTTTACCGTATAGAAAAAAAAGGCTATCTCAAGTCTGAATTTGGTGAAGCCACCAAAAAAAGAGGTGGTAAGCGAAAACGCCATTTTATCCCCACTCCCTTTGGTATCAAAGCCTTAAGGGAAATACGAGGTATCCGTGAATCTTTCTGGTCCAACATCCCAGAGTCACTTTTGAAAGGAGGCACCGTTTGACTCAGCCACCAAAATTTCCGATAAAGTTCTTTCGCCTTTTTTGTTCGCAAAGGAGAATAGAAGAACTGGAAGGTGATCTGCACGAAGAATTTCAGGATAATCTGGAAGAAAGGGGGCTAAGAAAAGCGCGCCTCTTATACGTTTGGACAATCATGCGCTCTTTCAGACCACATATTTTTGACACTCCAAGGTCCTTTATACCAACTTTAAATTCACTAGCCATGCTAAAACATTATTTGAAAACCGCGTTCAGGAGTTTTGGAAAAAGCAAAGCATTTACGGCCATCAATATTCTCGGGTTGAGTATTGGCCTGGCAAGCACACTGCTTATTTCATTGTTCATTATTGATCAATTTTTGATTGATGATTTTCTAAAAACAAAGGAGGACATTGTAAGGCTGGAAGGTAAAAGCAAAAATAGGGTTGAAGATGGATTTAGCCCTAGTATGCACCCGGCATTTGGGCCCGTATTGGCAGAGAGCTCTCCGGAAATAATGGCCTTTTGCGCCATGAACAAGTTCACCATTACTGTGAAGCAAATTGAGGGGCAAAAGACAAATTACTTTGAGGAAGATTTTCTTTTGGCTGACTCCTCATTCTTTACGCTCTTTCCTTTCGAAATGAAAGTTGGAAACCCAAAGACAGCCTTGTGCAGTAACAAAAACGTGGTTATCACTGAAAAATCCGCAGAAAAGTACTTTGGTACTGAAGATCCAATCGGAAAGAAAATCATTGCAGAACTTAATGAACGTTCAGAATTTGTTGTTGCAGGCGTACTCAAAGATATTCCAAAAAATTCTAGCCTTCAGTTTGATTTTCTGGTGCTTAAAACGGACAATTATCGTCTCAACGCAGGAGCATATTCACCCTTCACTACATTTTTTCTACTATCCCCTCAAACTAACAGAAATCAACTTTTAGGCAGCTTTAGCCCTATTATTGAAAAAGCCACCAGCAATGCCTATATCATTAACCAGGAATATCGGTTTACTTCATTCGCAGACATCCGCTATAATCAAGAGAGTCAGGATAAACTTATTGCAGTGGTAGACAAACAAGCCATCATAATGTTTGGGATCGTGGCTGTTTTGATACTGTTATTGGCTACGATAAACTACATTAATCTCACAGCATCGCGTGCATTGCAAAGGGGCCAGGAGGCCGGGATTCGTAAAATCGTTGGGGCGGGCAGAGGAAGTTTTATCTATCAGTTTCTAACAGAATCATTACTGACCTGTTTCATTGCTTTGCCAATATCCCTCTTGCTCTTAGAAGCAGCTATACCCTATTTCGAGTTTGCCCTGGGCCAATCGCTTTATTTTGACTACAGCAACAGTCCGAAATTTTTTCTCATCCTGTTTGCAACAATAATATGCCTGGGCTTCATTGCCGGCCTCTACCCGGCACTTATCGTTTCAAGGTTTAAATTCACGGAATTTATCAAGGGTAAAATCCTTTCTTCGTCAAGAGGAAACCGGATCAGAAAGAGTCTGGTTGTGTTCCAATTTATTATCTCAATAGCGCTGATTCTTTGTTCCGTAATGGTTGAAAGACAACTTAGGTTTGTCCAGGAAAAAACACTGGCATATAATCCTGAACAGATTTTAGTGGTGAAGTTGTCAATGACCAATAAATTCAGGGAGTTCAAACAATCACTGTCTCAAATTCCTGAAGTTTTGAAAGCCAGCCTTACGACCAGTCCTCCCGGAGGTGATGATGCCGGAGTTCGTTCCCGTGATAATGACCTTGACGCATTGGTTACAGGACACTATATCGATGAAGATTATCTCCAACTCCTGGATCTCGAATTAGTCGAAGGGGATAACTTTATCCCAAATAACACACAGGCAAATGAAAATGACATTTTGGTCAACGAAACAATGGCCAAATTACTCGTTGCTGAAAACCCCTTTAATGCGGAAGATCCACTTCATGAACCATACCCATTTCGATTTTTGGGCACTCCTGCCAAAATTAGAGGGGTGATAAAGGACTTCCATATGGAATCTCTTCACAGTGAGATTGGTCCAATGATCTTTATGTATAAGGACTTTAAAGGCCGATCGATTGCCCGCGTTCTTATAAAAATAAGGACAGAAAATATTCCTGAAACGCTCGAAAGAATAGAAGGAAAATGGCAGGAATTTGTTCCTAATTATCCATTCCGATCAGAATTTCTGGATACAAGGTTCCAAAAGCTATATACCGCCGAGATGAGAATGGGCCGCATTTTTAATTTATTCACCTTGATTGCCATCCTGATTTCATCCATGGGTCTCTTTGGATTAATCACATTTTTGATCGAAGCCAAAATGAAAGAGATCAGCATCAGAAAAGTATTGGGTGCCTCCGTCTCTCAGATCATTGTATTACTCTCAAAACAGGTGTATGGTTTGATCGCTATAGCTGCAATTATTGCCATTCCTCTTTCCTATTTCCTAATCGAGAATTGGCTGGATGGTTTTGCCTATAGAGTCAACATCTCTTTGCTGGTTATTTTAATAACTACGGGAGTTCCATTCGCCATTTCTGGTCTGACCATGATTTCAAAGACATTTAAAACTGCCTCTACCAATCCTGTTGATGCCTTAAGAAGTGAGTAAAAGAAAATTAATCGCAATTTAAGCAACGAGTTGCTGCTCTTTTTTTCGACTGCTAAAGCCAGTGTTTTCGATATATAGAAGCCACATTTTATTACTTTTGGCTTCTTAAGCGTTAGACTGAAAAGTGAAGGGAGTTATTCAAACCGTACTATCCATAAGCCTCTTACTGGTTTTCAGTATTGAAATCCCAAAAAGGGCCTTTCGCTTCTATGCAAAAGGGGAAATCGATAAGACCGTTGATGCATTGGAGAAATCTTTGGGCAAATCAGCCGTGAACCCCGGTGCCAAGTACCTCTATAGCCTGATGTATGTGGATACTGTCTTCTGGACCTATGATGTGGATACGGCCTACTTATATGTCAATGCCGCTATTGAGGACTTTGCCACGGTTTCCGACCCCAAAGACTTTGAAGATCTTTCGGAGCTAGGACTGGATTCCGTTTCGCTTCAAGTCCATAAAGACTTTATCGACAGTCTCTCCTTTGACCTCATCCTGGCCAAACATACCATTGCAGACTACAATTGGTTTATGCAAACGCATAATGATGCGGTACAAATACCGGAAGCAATTCGGCTACGGAATCACATTGCCTTTGAGGATGCGGCTGGTATTGACAGCTACCAAAGCTATCGGGGTTTTATGGACGCCTATCCCGACTCAGAGGACTTTGCGGAAGCGGAGTCCCGCTACAAAAAGCTATTGTGGGAGGCCCGTACTGCAGACAATTCCCTTAAAAGCCATGAAGACTTTTTGGAGGAATACCCCGGAACTCCCTATCGGGAAATATCAGTGCAGCGCATCTTTGACTTAAGTACCACCCTCAATTCCATTCCAGTCTACACGGATTTTCTGAAGAAATACCCTAATTCAAAGCTAAAGGAGAAGATTATACCGAGGCTTTATCATATCGTCAAATCTAAATATGGTAGTGCTGCTTTTCCAAAGACCTTTCAATTCCAATCTGCAATGGATTCCATTCAGCGAGTCATTGACCTGGAGGCTGGTTGGTGGATGCCAAAGTTTGAAAACGGCAAATACACTTTTATCAAGCCGGATGGTAGCAAGGCATTGGACACAGACTTTAGCGCTATTTCCTCCTCTTGTCTCTGCGAGCCCCAATACGATGACTTTCTGGTTGGTCATACAGGAGAGAAATCAAAAATTATTGGCCGGAATGGCAATGTCATTTATGAATCGGAAACTTTTGAATCAGCTGAAGACGCAGGCTTCGGTTATATCAAGGTTAAGTACGCTGATGGTTATAAATTGATTCATAAATCCGGTGAGATGATTATCTCAGAACCAGCAGAGGATTTTGGCACTTTTGATGAGCATTTTATCAAAGTGAAAAGAGGCGGCCTTTGGGGTCTGACTACCATTCACGGCTATCTGGCCCTGGCCATCGAGTATAGCAGTATCGATACACTGGATGCCTTTGTAATCATTGAGAAGGATGGGAAAATAGCCTTCACCACCTCTGAAGATATCATCCCGGCAGTGATTGATGAACCAATCGATTTGGAGTTCAAATATGATGATATTGAACGGCTTGATAATGGCCACTACCTAATCTATCGGGAAGACATGCAAATGGTAGTCGATAAGAACTTCGGAATCATTATGCCCATCTTTATCGGAGACATCTATGACAAAGAATATGGTTGGCTGCTAAAGGGCGATTCCAATGTTCAGCTTATCCATGAAGACTACCTTTCTCTGGAAGATTCAGTCTATGATGCCATTGTTGAAAATGACAACTGGATCGGCCTTAAGCGAGGTGAAAAATGGACATTACTGGACCAGCAGGGGCGCCTTTTCCCTTCCTATGATTATGACTCCCTACAATTCTGGGGTGAAAACATGGTGATTCTCAAAAAGAGTGACAGCCTCTATGCCCGCTTTAAAAATGGCCATGAAATGCTGTTGGAAGAAGGTTGGGAACCGAAACTTTTGGTACCGCAAGCCTATGTCAAAACGGGAGAAAAGGCTACAAATGACTTCTTCATGCTTTCTAATGAAAAAGGTTTCAGAAAGGTTTATAATAGCTGGGGCAAGGAAATTTTAGCCGCCACTTATGAGGAAATTGCCGCGTTGGGACCAAATCTGATAAAGCTCCAAAAAAAGAACGCAGCATTGGTAGACAGCACAGGCGCCTTTGTTTTGAATTTTATTTATGATGGGATTGGCTCCTATGATGATGGCTACGTGAGTGTATTGAAAGATGAAAAGGTCGGGGTAATTAATGTAGGAAAGATCATCAACATTCCTCCCAGCTATTCGTCCAGAATTCAGGCCTATGGCGACACCATTCTCATTGCCTCAGAAGATGGTCTCAAGGGTTTTATTAATCCTAAAAACGAACAGCTCAGCAGTTTTGATTATGATGAGATCAGGTTTTGGACTGATACGGTAGCCCTGGCCAGAATTGAAGAGGAATGGGTGCTGCATCAAATCCAAGATGAATCCCTTGTTTATGAGGGCATTCTGGAGTTTGAGTATATCAAAGACGATGCCCAGGAGAAAATCATTCAGATTACCACTGCCACGGGAAAGGGAATTCTCAGTAATGCCCAAGGCGAGATTATCGAACCCACCTACAACGAAATAATTCAACTTGGTACAGAGCAGGAACCTGTTTATTTTGCTCAGAAATACATCAAGGAGGCTAATTTATATATAGTCATATATATTGATAAACAGGGCAAAAAACTCTTTACGCAAACTTTTCAGGAGGCCGATTATAAAAAAATAGCTTGCGTTCGTTAAAAATGAATTAACCATGAAAGTCCGTCTTACTTTTCTCGCTTTACTCTTTGTCACAATTGGGCTCAAGTCTCAGGATATTGAAAGACCAAAACTGGTAGTGGGTATCGTAGTTGACCAAATGAAGCAGGAGTACCTGTTGCGCTATTATAACAAATTTGGTGACAACGGATTTCGCAGATTGGTTGAGCAAGGGTTTATGGCTAGAAACGGGCACTACAACTATGCCACTACAAGTACTGGTCCCGGGCATGCCTCTATTTATACCGGCACTACCCCTTCTTATCATGGCGTGATTAACAATAGCTGGTACAGCCCTGTCCTCCATCGTTCGGTGTATTGCGCTGAAGATACTACGGTAACTGCCGTTGGTGGATCAGCCAATGCGGGCAAAATTTCTCCTATGAATCTGCATGCAACCACCATGACTGACGAATTAAAGCTCTTTACTGAGAAACGAAGTAAGGTGATCGCTCTGTCCATAAAGGATCGGGGTTCGGCACTTCCCGGAGGCAGATATTCCGATGGTTCGTATTGGTATGACAGTGGGACTGGACATTTTATGACCTCCACATTTTACATGGATGCCTTACCTCCTTGGGTGGCCTCCTTCAATGCAGCCAATCATGTAGAAAAATATTTAAGTAAGCCTTGGAATACCCTGCTACCTATTGATCAATATGTTGAGAGCGGGCCTGACGATAGTCCTTATGAAGCCAAATTAGGTGGAAAAGATGCACCTGTCTTCCCTTATGATCTGGCCAGCCTGCCAAACAAAAATTCTGCTATCAGATCGACCCCTTTCGGCAATTCCATTCTGACGGATTTGGCATTGGCTTCATTGGATGCAGAAAACCTGGGGCAAGATGATATCACGGATTTTCTCGCAGTGAGTTTCTCAAGCACGGACTATGTAGGTCATTCATTTGGTCCCCACGCCATTGAGGTACAAGATACTTATCTGCGCCTGGACAAAGACCTGGAAAGATTGTTTGCCGCTTTGGATGCCAAAGTGGGCAAAGGCGAGTACGTAGTTTTCCTCACTGCCGACCATGGTGTTGCCGATAATTCAAAGCGAATGAATGATGATGGTTTTCTTGCCAAAAACTTCAGTTACAGAAGATTGAACACTGCCGTAACTGAGATGCTTAAGGAGAAATACGGAGATGAAAAGTGGATGGAGGGATCTATGGTACTCGACAGAAAGCTGGTGGCTGAAAAGGGCCATGATCGCGTTGCTATGCAACGCACTATTGCCGATTTTGTAAATCAATATCCTGGCGTTTACAAAGCATATACCGCCTCTGATCTGACCACCCATGAATACACCAAGGGAAATGCCAATTTGGTACAAAACGGGTACCACATCGATCAGTCTGCGGATGTCCTGGTAGTCTTGGATCCTGGATCACAAGGTGGTGGTTCACGGGGTACAAGTCATGGTAACAGCTGGAATTATGATACTCATGTTCCCATCCTTTTTTATGGATGGGGCGTTAAACAGGGCAGTTCAGTGCGCCATATCGCCATAACAGATATTGCGCCTACGGTGAGTATGTTATTAAACATGCGTATGCCCAATGCCACTACTGGGCAACCCATTCAGGAGGTTTTTAAATAATTTAGCCGTTATCCACCGATTTGTACTGTAGGGGAACCTGTGGTTATGGTACCACCATGAGCAGTTTCGTCTCCCATTCTGGCGGCAGGCAATCCACCAATCAATACAGTGGCTGAGCCCTTAACAATCGCATCTGGTGGTCCATCACAAACCAGCATATCTCCTACTCGGGCAGCTGGCATTCCCCCGATAATTACGCTAGGCTCTCCAGGCCCACTAATTGGTCCCCCAACATGTGGAATGAGAGGTATAGTTGGAGATACCATAGGACACTCGTGCATATCGCCTAATCTTGCTGCTGCTGGCATAATTTCTCTTTTAATTAATAGTGATCATTGCACCTTGAATGGAAACCACTCCACCTCCAGATAAAGAGGCCTCTGCACCCCCGTTCAAGCTCAATGCGGCTTCTCCAGATAATGAGACATCCAAGCCACTGACAGAAACTCCGCCTTCCCCCGATACTGTAACATTGGCATTTGACGATATGATCGTTCCTGCTTCACTTGTTATTCTAATCTGTCCAGGAGCCCTTAGTCCCAGGTCTGCACAGCTTATAAGTTCAATACCTGAAGAATTCATTTTGATGCTGTTCCCGTTTTGATCTTTCATAGTTATCCCCTGATCTTGATCACTGATCGTCATCATATTGCCACTTGGTGTTTCCAATTGAAGCACTTTATTCTTATCATCAAATGTCATCTTCATCTGGCTCTTGGAAACAATCCCCTTTATTGAATTATCTTCATCCGGGGTGAAGGGAGGAGCCTTTTTCTCGCTGCTATAAAGTGATCCAAGAATTACCGGAAACCTGGGGTCCTCATTCAAAAAACCCAGGATTACCTCATCCCCAATTTCTGGATAAAAGAATGTTCCTGCCGTGTTTGTCGCATATAAGTTGGAAAGCCTGGCCCATATGCCCTCTCCCTCATTAGAAATAATTGGAACATTGACCAAGACTCTATACTGTCCATCAGGGTCCTGATCAATTTGTCTGACCACACCGTTTTGCAAACCTGATATGGCCGGCAGCAAACCTGAAGCTGGAGGTGAATTTATATCAAATTCCTCCTGATACCATTCGTAATTGAGGCCTAACTCGACCTCGGTCACCCAATTTCCATTCGAAATATTATGTGTAACTGCGGAAACAAAGGCGTTGCCATTGAATCGATCACCTAATCCTGCGAGCTCAATCATTTTGCCGGGGCTTGCCAATGCACTCCCCTGAAACTTTACATTACCTCTAATCTTTGAAAGTTGAGATTTAAGCATTTTGGCATCGGCCCATACCTGTAACTCATTTTGCTCAATTGGGCCGGTTGATTGTAAATCGAAATCCGAAACACCCAGCACCTCCGCCAAAGTAGAACTTGAAATATTTCCTGGCGAAGTAATATTCTGATCTCCCCCTTCCGCATCAATCACCTGCTGGGTTGTGTAATCCCATGCTTTCGATTTTACATCTAGGAGTTGGGTACGCGCATCCATTTCTCCATCGAATTCCAGGATATCAACGCCATAGGTAAGCTCAAGAACCGGAGAGCTTGAAGTATCGGGCCTTTTAACGCTTACTTTTCCATCGTCCACTGTTACGATCATACCATTTATCTCTGCTCGGGAAAGGACAAAATCCCAGTTGGTGGCGTAATACTGAACCACTTCCTTAAGCTCAACCGCGGTGCTTTGCACATCTGATGTTAAGCCACTTTCGCGGATGATCCTGGAAATTATATCACTGTCTTTAGTCTTGTTATAGCTAACATTCTTTCTGCCTACAGCCATTTTCACTGCCTTGTCCTGGCATTCAACTTGCAGTACAGAGCCTCCGGCTCCTAGCTTCAATCCTTGTTGCACCACAACACCCTTAAAAATCGTTTCATCCTTAGATTCGTAGCCCACTTTAATTTCTATTTCCGCACCCGGCACAAAAGTAGATGAATCACTTATTGGCAAGGCTGACTTTGAAGGACTTCCGTCCATCAAGGTCAATCTTGCCATAGGAATTCGATTTACATCGTGTTGTACCACGATTGATTCCACCTGATAGGTGTCATCAATTGCAGATCCGTTGGACAGGATTTCATAGGTGACCAGGTCGGTATTCACAGTTACTGGAGAAGGTGTTGCCATAATTGTTTTCTATTTGTTCAATTCACTTATATCTATTGGGCGGCTTGAGTAGTGCTCTGTTGGAAATAGTTATAGGCAAATTCTAATGATTCGATTACAAGCATATTATTTTGTAACTGGAGGTCTGATATACTCCATTTCACTGGATAGGCATTAACAAACTCCCAAACCATTGATGGTTTTCCTCCGCTCGAATTAGCTTCCAGAAGGCTGACAGTAATCGTTTTCGGGCTTATGGCCTTATCCAAAGCACCAGTCAATGTATCAATACACCAGATTGCTAAAGGAGAGCCTTTATCCACTAAACCTCTTTTTAGCACCAGATTAGAATACTTGCCGGGTTCTGGCAATTTGTACCTGAACCTATTTTCACCTCCCTCTGCTACTTCTCGCGTTTCCAACTCCATGCTGATACCAGAAGCTTCCTGAAAAGTAGCATCCGTCTGTGCAGAAACTCTGGTGAATCCTAGTTTAAAATAAAATCCAACCGGAGGGTTATATATTGAATTATCTGACATTATTATTTTGTTTTAGCTTCCTGAAGCTGGATTTGCAATGGTCAGGCCTTCATACGCAATTTCTATTGTATCTATGGCCACTTCATTTCCATCAGACTTAAGATCTCTTCCCTGGATTTTGGTGGGCCAGGCATTCTTCAAAGTCCACTGCATGGTCGCTTCACCATTCTCATTCAAGAGTTGAATAATCACCGTTTCTCTTTTTACCGTATTCATTTGAATCTCGTCATACCATTTCCAAAAGGTATTGTCTTTGACAAAAATTCCACGCTTCAGTGTTACGTTTCCATATTTCGCAATGCCCGGCATTTTTATCGTTGAAAATTGCTTGCTGTTACTGCGCTTATATTCTATAGATTGTGTTTCCGTCTCTAGCCCCGCGACTTCCTGGAACGCAGTTTTCATTCCAGAGTCCCAGGAAACTTGGAAATAGAACTTGGGTAATGGCCAAATGTTATCTTCTGTTTTTCCGCTATTGTCCGGCATAAGATCTCATTTTGATGATTAAGCACTTTGATGCTGTTGTGCAAACGTGATCACTATAAACCCGGATGGGCTTAAAGAATAGATCAATATATTGATTTAATTTCACTATTCTTTTGGGTATGGCCTTGCATGGTGGGTTCAAACTAAAAAAGGCCAGCAATATTTGCCAGCCTTTATATTAGTGGAGAATACCGGAGTCGAACCGGTGACCTCTACACTGCCAGTGTAGCGCTCTAGCCAGCTGAGCTAATCCCCCTTTTAATCACCGAAGCCTTAGCGAAGGTGACTTTTAACCACCATAGCTTTAGCGAAGGTGGTATTATCTTCCAGGAACATCTCTCCCGAAACGGAGGCCAAATATAGGAGAGTGTTTATTGAAATCAAAGCACTCTTCGGGCACTTCTAAACCTTTTGATATAATAGTCTGAGTAGAGGTTGCTTTCTGTTACACCTAAGCTGGTTGAAGCGTGGATAAACCGTACCTCTTTGCGACCTTTTACTGCCGTGACAATACCCGCATGGGTAATTTTATTCCGCTTCTTCCCAGTGGCAAAAAAGAGCATATCACCAGGCTTCAGCTCCTTTAATTTTACCTTTTCTCCCTTTTTTGCCTGATCTGCCGAAACCCTCGGTAAAGTCACCTTAACGCTTTGGTAGGCATGATAAAGCAGTGCAGAGCAATCAATACCCACTCTGGTTGTGCCTCCATATTTATAGGGGGTACCGGTATAGGATCGGGCCGTTTTGACTACAAGATCAGTTTTCTTTAGGCGCGAACTATTGCTAACAGCACAGCTGGAAGAGAAAATTACTACAAGAAGAAACAAGGGAATGAGTCTGATGTAAGCAGTCGCTTTCATAAGAAGAGTAGTTAGGTTTAACAAAAATAAAATAATTCAGCAGAATGGAGTGTTATTCAAAGGCATATTGCTTAATATTAACTAATCCACTTCTAGTCTTGAGTAAGCTTAAAATCATATTAATCGCGTCAACTATTGTGCTATTCGGCTTTCAGGTTCAGGCACAAAAAAAGTGGAGTAAAAAGCTCTACGATAAGGTTAATAATGAAAATTTCAGAGAATTTAAGCTATTCAAAAACCCCATAAACCTAAAGAAGATTGATTACGCATTATTAAATGCTGCAGTTTTCTATGTCTCCAATGAAGCCAGGAATGAGCGGGGCTTGAGCATACTTATTTATCAGTCCAATCTTGAAATTATGGCCTGGAATCATTCCAAATCAATGGGGGCAAGAGATTTTTTTGACCACTACAACAAAAAGGATAAAAAGAGAAGGGAGCCTAATGACCGGGCAAAACTCGCTGGAATCACTAATCCCAAAATAGGTGAGAATATCGGTTCTCAGGGAGGTTATAAGTATGCCTCCTATCTGGAACTGGCCGATAGCATTGTGGATGGATGGATCGATTCACCTCCCCATCGAAAGACACTCTACAGTCCGGATGCTGTACAACTGGGTTGTGGGGTTTACTATTATCGTGGCCTATGGCAAAAGCAAAGGAAAATTGCTAAACAGGGAGATGGCTTTTGGCTCTCCACACAAAACTTTCAGCTCTTTAGCAGAGTTAAAGCCGGAAGCGCTAAAGACAAAGGGCCATCTTAAACTCAGCGAATTAAAAGCTAATAAATCACAAACATGACAAGATTTATACTCGCCATAGGCGCTCTCTTCATCTGCTTCGCAGGTTCGGCACAAGAACTCACACCAGCTGATAAATCGGAATTGGAATCCCGATTAGGCACTTTTATGGACCTGACGGCTAAAGAAGATTATAATGGCCTGATGGACTATATTTATCCAAAGCTCTTCGACTTTGCCTCTAGAGAGCAGATGATTGAAGTCTTCTCTGGTTTGGAGGCCTTGGGCATAGACATGATCATCGATAAAGTGACTATTGACAAAATCGAGAGCTTACATCAGGAAGGTGAAAACAGATATGTATTAGGCACCTACTCCTTAAACGCAAGGATTGTACTTGTAAGTGATGAACTTAAAACGACTGAAGCTGCGGAGCAAATGCAAGCCGCATTTGCGCTTCAATTTGCTGAAAATGCCGTGAGCTATGATAAGGATAATTACACCATCAATATTAATGGTGGTATCAAACACTTGGTGGCCGTTAATGAGACCAAGTACAAAGGGCTTTGGTATTTTGTTGAATACGACCAAAACAACCCAGATGTGTTGGCCATATTGCTCCCCAAAGAAGTCATTGATAAGGTTAATGCCCGACTGAATTAATTCTCACTTATTTATCTTAATAACAGATAGGGTAGATTATCTGCCGTTGTTCTAACTTTTTCATCCTTAAGGGGAGTAAAGGCGTATCTTATATGAAGATATGATAAACGCGTTACTCATATTTTGCATAGGGCTGGTGACCTTACTCGCCTCGCTACTCTTCTCTCGAAAGAACAAAACTGTCTCACACAGCATATTGGGGGCCTGGCTCTTAGTGACGGCATTGGAGCTTTGGGTCTTTTATGTGGACCGCAATGGCCTCTACCAGATGTACCCGCAATTCATAGGAACCAGGGAAAACTTTTTGTTACTCCACCCACCCCTTCTCTACTTATATGTGAGGTCGTTGGTGGCAAAAGGCTTTCAAAAACGGCTATTGGTCCACCTTATTCCCTTTCTGGTATTTTTCATAATCAACTTTTTCACTTTTTACATTTTGCCGTCATCTGCCAAATTGGAACTGTACAACAAAGCCTTAGACATTGAGATTGGCTGGCTTATCATAACGATTCAATTGGTTGTTTTGGGATATGTATTCTCCTACCTCTGGGTCTCCTATAGAGGCCTAAAAAGGAACTCAGAAAGGACAGAGAAAAAAGACATGATGTCGAACCTTACGGCCAATTGGACGCTAAAACTTGTGATCGGTTACCTCATTGCCTGGTCGATAGTGGCAGTGCTGACCATGTACACCTTGGCTTTTGATGTCAATATTGAAGCGCAAGTGCTTAAAGATCTTAGTCTTTCCTTTTTCGTACTATTTATCATCTCTTGCTCAATATTGGGTTTGAAGCAAACTTATCTATTTGCCGATTTACCTGAAGGCGTCAGGGTATTTGTTCCGGGAAGCAATGGCAAACGCTATTCCAAATCCGGGCTTTCTATAAAAGATGCCGAGGAGCTTGGCAAAAAACTGGATTTGCTGATGCAGGAATCCAAGCCTTACCTGAACAGTAAAGTATCCCTGGCTCACCTTGCCGAATCTCTTGGCACAAGTACAAATCACTTGTCTCAGGTGATCAATGAGCAAAAAGAGAGCAACTTTGCCGATTACATGAATGCCTACAGAATTGATACTTTCAAGGCCATGCTGAATAGCGAAGCTTATGGTCATTATTCTATTTTGGGGATAGCCCTGGAGTGTGGCTTCAATTCAAAATCCTCCTTCAACAATGTCTTCAAAAAGCACACTGGGCTAACCCCATCACAATATCAGCAGGAACAACTATCAATCAATTGACTCTTTTCACAACTGACATTCCCGTGGACTGATGCAATTCAAATTCTGTGATCTTTTGATTATCCCCTCTGTTAAATTGAATGAAGATGCTTGGAAATTTTTTTACAACATATTTATCTCCGGAATCATGCTCCAATTCGAGGACTGGCTGCCCAGGAACCTGCAGTAACAAGGTTTCATTGCTACTGGCAGAAATTTCTGAAATCGTTCCTGAAAGCTCGTATTTACCTACAAATGGTTTCAATTTTGCACTGATGGCTCCGCTTTTAACTTCAGTTGCAGGTTCCTCTACCAAATGTTTAATGGCATTCGTGATGCGCCATTTACCATCTGACTCAAGTTCCCAGATGTCAAGAAAATTATAGGTTTGAACAATCTCCTGCCCTGCACCTTTGGGTTTTAGAGTCAAGGTAAAGGACCCTTTTTCATAACCCATTTTTTTATCTGCATCAATCTTTTCCAAGTCGATCACATAAGTAACATTATAAAATTGATGGGTTTGATTGACCTGCGTGATTAGCGCCTTTTTCGATTCAGAATCTCGAAGCTTATCCGAAAATGCATCTGCAAAAGCTTCTGCCCTTCCCGCGTTGTAATCGGCTTCCAATTGCCTTACTCTCTTTTTAATTGCTTCCGATTGTTTGGTTTGAGCTTCAACACCATTTACCATGCATAAAAGTGCAAGCAGTACCAAGAAAATTTGACCGTTCTTTTTCATGTTTTTTAGGTCAAAAGAAGCGCTTGAGCCCTACAGCTGCGCTTATTCCTATAGGACAATACTCATTGCACAAAAAAAGGAGGCCTTATGCCCCCTTTCCGTATTAGCCAAACTTAACTCAATAACGAGTCAAATTACTCTTTGCGCAACTCCGTTTGTTTTGAGCTGCTTTGCCACATTAAATGCCCTATCATCAAGGTTATCCGCGACAATTGGCATGTGTAAGGTTTTAAACAATTCCATATGTTCATCACTATGCTCAATGCCTTTATTGGTTTTTAGATCATAGTGAAAAAACTTACCCCATAACACAGATTTCACATGGGTCTTATGCAGATCAAACATGACCATTTCTGCTTGAACATATTTTGCCGAGTAGTCTATCAAACGGGTTTGAATGACCACCTTCTCCATCACAAAAGCTGGTTTGAGATAAATAATCTCACTTTTTCCTGATACCCAGGCTTTCTTATCCACCTGTGCCATTTGGAATATGTTCAGGTTATAATTCTTGATCAGTTGATCCTCCCTGGCATTAAACATATAGTCGATATACTTTGAGTTGTTCAGGTGTCCGAATGGATCACAATCCTGAAATCGAATTATTGAATTACTTTCTGGTGATTTAATCATTTTTCTAATTTTTTTAAACAGACCGTTCTGTCTATTTTTTGACCAAATAAAAAATTAACTATCTAATATTACTCCTATAAACTTCTTCTGATTCTCGAGGTACATCACATCTCGATGTGCCTGACTTAATACAAAGGCGCCTTCAAACATGGTATATAGTTGTCTCGCTTTATCCGTTGAGCCGGAAACTCCTCTTCTTTCCAGGTAACCAGCCAAATTGTCTTGCCAACCTTTAAATATCTGATGGCAAGCATCTTGAATTTCTTTGGTCATGCTATTTGCTGCAACGGCAACTGCTGTAATCGGACAGGCATCTTGATAGTCAGACTCCAAAAGGTCCTTGATCATCACATCTATCATAGCACATAATCCCTCGTTTGCTGCCTTACCCCTTAGCGCCTCTCCGTATTTATACATTTGAGTTTCCCCACCATGCAGAATTGCCTCTCTAATCAATCCATCTTTACCATCAGGAAAGTGATGATAAAGGGAACCTTTCGGAACACCCACTTCAGCCAGCACATCTGAGATGCCTGTTCCGAAGTAACCTTTCTTACGAATTAGCTTCGCTGCACTGCTTACTAATCTCTCCTTGGTGGTGTTCATTTTACAAAGGAAGTAAAAATAGACCGATTGGTCAAGTTTTATTTTAAATAAATTTCGACATTATAAAACCGGAGTATCTATCTGACTCCAATTTGTGATTTGAAACAGTGCTTAGACGGTAGTCAAATCTTCTTTATTTAAAATCGTGTACGTCACTATTGGATCGTCATTCCCGCGAAAGCGGGAATCTCCATTGATGGCGGAATCAAATTTATGAGTCCAAAAGAAAAAAGCCTTTAACACTCAATAGGGATCCCCGATCAAGTCGGGGATGACGGTGAAGCAGGAGTTTGACCCTTTGGCCCAAAAAATTACTTATTCCGTTATCGGTCGGACCATGATCCATGTTTCGAAAATCCTAGCACCGGTCAGACCGCTATGTGCACTACGAAAGAGCGGTCAGACCGATTGTTTTTGGAAATGATGGGGCACAAAAAAAGGGTCGCCAATGGCGACCCTTTTAATCTATATTTAATCGAATGCGAATCTAGTCTTTGTCTTCTTTGACCTCTTCGTACTCTACGTCTGATACATCATCTGCACCTTCTTCGGCACCACCAGCCTCTGCTCCTGCATCAGGTCCTGGCTGTGCGCCACCCTCTGCTCCTTGCGCTGCTGCGTACATTTCCTGAGACGC
Source organism: Roseivirga sp. (assembly GCA_029262895.1). GTDB lineage: Bacteria > Bacteroidota > Bacteroidia > Cytophagales > Cyclobacteriaceae > Roseivirga. Next base: position 74,656 of record JAJCYM010000002.1, on the reverse strand, counting down.
TGCTTCCCAAGCCTTATTCAAAGTTTCAATGGCGGGTTCCAAACTTTCCAAATCCTGATTTCCATGAGCTGTTTTCAGGTTGGCCAAAGCTTCTTCAATTGGCTGTTTGTTGCCCTCCGAAAGCTTATCACCATATTCCTTCAACTGCTTCTCTGTTTGGAAGATCAAACCATCCGCAGTATTCAGCTTTTCAATCTTCTCCTTTTCGGCTTTGTCAGATTCAGCATTCGCCTCAGCTTCCTGCTTCATTTTTTCGATTTCCTCATCAGTCAATCCAGATGAAGCCTCAATTCTGATGTTTTGTTCTTTGCCAGTTCCTTTGTCTTTTGCCGACACTTGCATGATTCCGTTGGCATCAATATCAAAAACCACTTCAATTTGAGGTACTCCTCTTTGTGCTGGTGGAATATCACTTAAGTGAAAACGCCCGATGGTTCTGTTGTCCTTAGCCATTGGTCTTTCTCCCTGAAGCACGTGGATTTCAACCGATGGTTGATTGTCCGCAGCTGTTGAGAAAACCTCTGACTTTTTAGAAGGTATAGTTGTGTTGGACTCAATAAGCTTAGTGAAAACACCGCCCATGGTCTCAATACCTAATGAAAGTGGTGTTACATCCAATAGCAACACATCTTTTACTTCACCGGTCAAAACACCACCTTGAATAGCTGCTCCGATGGCAACTACCTCATCCGGGTTTACACCTTTAGATGGTTTCTTGCCAAAGAACTTTTCTACTTCTTCCTGGATTTTCGGGATTCTTGTTGAACCACCTACCAAAATCACTTCATCAATATCTGATGTCGAATATCCGGCATCTTTCATGGCTTTCTTCACAGGAGCCATCGATCTTTTTACCAGATTCTCTGCCAATGATTCGAAATTGGCTCTGGACAATGTTCTTACCAAGTGCTTTGGAATTCCATCAACCGGCATGATATAAGGCAGGTTGATCTCCGTTGAAGCGGAAGATGACAATTCAATCTTCGCTTTTTCAGCAGCTTCTTTCAAACGCTGCAATGCCATTGGGTCTTTTCTCAAATCGATGTTCTCATCTTTCAAGAATTCCTCGGCCAACCAATCAATGATCACCTGATCAAAGTCATCTCCACCAAGGTGTACATCACCATTGGTAGATTTCACTTCGAAAACACCCTCTCCCAATTCAAGTATAGAGATATCGAATGTACCTCCACCCAAATCGTAAACAGCAATTTTCTGATCGCTATCTTTTTTATCCAAACCATAAGCCAAAGCTGCTGCTGTTGGCTCATTGATAATTCTTTTCACATCCAATCCTGCAATTTGACCAGCCTCTTTTGTGGCTTGTCTTTCTGCATCATTGAAATATGCCGGCACGGTTACCACCGCCTCTTTCACTTCTGTTCCAAGATAATCCTCAGCAGTAGATTTCATCTTCTGAAGAACCATGGCAGAAAGCTCCTGAGGAGTATAGTTTCTGTCACCTATTTTGACACGAACTGTGTCATTATTTCCTTTTTCAACCTTGTAAGTAATACCCCTCAACTCTTCTGACACATTGCCAAATTTCTTACCCATGAATCTCTTAACAGAGCTAATGGTATTTTCAGGGTTTGTAATCGCCTGACGTTTGGCAGGATCTCCTACTTTTCGCTCACCGTTGCCACCATCCAAAAATGCAACAATCGAAGGCGTAGTTCTTCTGCCTTCGCTGTTTGGTATTACAACTGGCTCATTCCCTTCCATTACTGCAACGCAGGAGTTGGTGGTACCCAAGTCAATTCCAATAATCTTTCCCATGATCTTATTTATAGTTCTAGTCTAAATTTCTTTTCTAATACATCACCACTTTATCAATGGTTGTGCCAAAGCATATTTAGTGTCATTTGGTGACAGTTTGGCAGAATTACTCCCAGTGCTCTCGCCATTCTGCCTGAAAGCCGTTTGATAGGCTGGCACAAATCGATATTTTACAGACTCTTAGAATCAGAATAGCATGAGCCTCACCAAAAAATACGATGGGTATCAATCCTTTCAATACCTTGAAAAAGATGTCGACTACCAATCCTTTAAACTTTCCAAACAAGACGATAGGGTTCCGGCTGCAAAAGTGCCACTGTCTGAGGAACAAGAAAGCCGTGTAAAAACCATCATTGAAAATAATATCAATATCTCCTTGCATGAGCATTTGGGGGTATTTCCCGAAGATGTGAATGACACGCCTCACTATATGAGGGAAGGCCGAATGGCCACGGCTTTCGAAGGCCTTGCAAACTCAAACTGGGACTGTGTTTTTGACAACCTGATGAACGGTCTTTGTCGGATTCACTCAAAAAGTGGCTGGAAATGGTCTGAAGTGATCCATGACCTGGGCATGCGCCTTTGTGACATCGCTCATCAGGATTTTCTTATTCATTGTAAGGAAGTAGACGATATTGAAAGGGCTCATAAAGAGGGGAAAATGGCCTGGGTGGCTTCCATGGAAGGTGCCGCCATGATAGAGAATGAGTTGGACCGAATTGATCTGCTTTATGGCTTTGGCGTGAGAGCCCTGGGCATTACCTATTCAGAATCAAATGCGCTGGGCAATGGGTTGAAAGAAATTCGAGATGGTGGACTAACGGCTTTTGGGCGTCAGGCTGTTGAACGGATGAATAAAGTCGGTATGTTGATCGACTGCTCTCATACCGGAGATCAAACTGCACTAGATACAATCGAAGTCAGTTCAAAACCTATTATTCTGAGTCATATCGGGGCGCAGGCACTTTGGAATACCAAACGCCTGGCACCTGATGAAGTATTAAAAGCCTGTGCAGGCAAAGGCGGCCTTATCGGTGTTGAAGCCGCTCCACATACCACATTGACACCCACCAAAAGAGAGCATAATTTAGATGCCTATATGGAGCACTTTGAGTATATCGCAGACCTTGTTGGTATTGATCATGTCGGCTTCGGGCCGGATACCATTTATGGTGATCATGTAGGTCTGCATCACTATTATACCAAGGCACTATCTCTAAAGTCTTCCAAAACCCAACAGGAAGGGATGGAATATGATGAGGTACCGTATGTCAAGGGCCTGGAAAATCCAACCGAAGGTTCTTACAATATTATCCGTTGGCTGGTGAAGCATAATTATTCTGATGAGAATATTATTAAAGTCATTGGAGGAAACGCGATGAGACTATTAAAAGAGGTTTGGGCTTAATGCGACCTATCCTTTCAGCCATATTATTAATCAGTTCTTTAACGCTTTATGCTCAGGAAACGTCCGATGGGATTAAAGGTGTTTTGATGAATATCAAATTAGAAGCGGCTTCGGCAGAAATTCAAATCACCTATGACTTGAGCCTTTCTGAAAGCAGCGATCTTCAACTCAAATTCTTGAATTTTGATGCAGTCCCCATAAGCGATTTTCAGGCCTTGGTAGATGGAGTCATGATTAAGAGCTCTTTCATGCCTAATGGAAAAATGACTACGGTGAAATTGTTGGAGCAAGAAAGCTTTTCGGCAAAAGGTAATTCAAAGCTTATTCTAAACTACCAAGTGCCCATTACCTCTGAAGATCGCTTCGACTTAACTATTCCGGTCGTTTATCCAGACCTGTCTGCACTGAATTCGGATCAGGAGTTTTTCAAAGGGACCCTATCCACGCCTGAGGCTTATTCTATTTATGAGCTTTTTCCTACTTCGGCCTGGGAGTCACAAACCACTGGGTTCAACATTATTCATTCAATGACATTACAGGCACTCCCATCAATGATTAAAGTAAGGGGAGGTAGTAGTCCCAAGCCATTCTTGAGCACACTTGGCCTGATAGACGCTGTCGTTATTTTGGTACTCATAGTCCTTATGGGGTTGGGTTGGAAAAAAATTAAAGAGGTATGATCCTGGCTGTAGGTTTTGTTTTCTGGGGCTTGTTTGCTGTTTTTGGCGGTATCGTAGTGGGCTATATTGCCTGGATGCGCCATGTAGAAAGAAAGGAAAAGGAAGACTAGTCTGATGCAGCTCGCCATTTTCATATTATACTTCCTCGTCATCTTCGCCATTGGCTGGTACAGCATGAGGCGTACCAAAAACGAAAGCGATTATTGGATTGCAGGCGGAAAATTGGGCTGGATTATTGGTGGCTCCACCATGGCAGCCACCCACACTAGTGCGGGCACTTTTATAGGCACTATTGGGGTGATTTATACAGTGGGCTGGTCCTTTGGCTGGGTAGTGCTTTCCATTCCTTTGGCCTATTGGTTTATGGTGGCCGTTTTAGCGCAAAGGTTTACCAAGGTCAAACAACTTACGCTACCTGCTTTTATTGAATCCCGTTATGAAAGTAAAACTGCCAGAGCAATAGCCGCTGTCATCATTCTTGTTGCCACCGTGGTTTACATTCAGGCACAAATTATTGCTGGGGGACTGGTGGCCAATATCGTTTTTGGTATTCCAGCCATGACCGGCATGGTTATTTTCACGGCCATTCTCCTTATCTACACAGTAGTGGGAGGCATGATAGCTGTGGTTTACACGGACTTTCTCCAGCTAATCATTATGTGCATTGGAGCACTCGTTTCCGTACCCCTCGCTATTCGACAATTTGACAGTCTTGGCAATTTGCTTGAATATGTTGAAGCCATCAAACCCATTGCCTTTACCTGGGATGGCATGTCAGCAACACTGCTGTTTACCTTAGGCCTGGCCTTTTTCCTTGGCTCTGTTTCTACTCCAGAAAAGCTAACACGGCTTTATGCAATGAAAGATATGAAGACCGTTAGGAAGGCTATCTTGTTAACCATTCTGGTGGTCACCATTATCAACCTCCTCGTCTTTATTTTAGGACTTTCAGGCATGGTGCTGTTCCCAACACTGCCCTCCGGTGATTTGGCCATGCCGATAATCGCCAAAGCAGTGCTTCCTACATTTATTGGTACGCTCATGTTGGCAGCCATTACGTCTGCAATGATGTCTACGGTAGACTCATTACTGCTTGTGGCCGGATCAGCTTTGTCAGAAGATATCTATCAGTCCATTTTCAAGCCAAATGCCTCCCGAAAGCAACGCCTGAAAGTGGCGCGACTCGGTATTTTCATTGTGGGTCTTGTACCATTGTTTCTAATCATCTCTGGCATTGGCAAGGGGGAACTGATTCAATTTATCGTGGTGCTATTCTCTGCATTGATGGCCGCGGGCTTCTTTGTTCCGGTAGTTATCGGGGTTTGGTGGAAAAGAGCCACCAAAGAAGGTGCAATAGCCTCCATGATTGGTGGGGTTTCTACCACCATGCTTTGGAAAGGTTTTGGGGATTCAGATATCGATCCGGTACTGCCGGGCTTTGTTGTGGCCCTGATTCTCTACTTCGTTATTAGTGCTTTCACAAAGAAACCTAGTGATATAACCATTAGTCAATATTTTGACTAAAAGTTCTAACCCACATGTCTTCATCTTTAAAGAATTTCCAAAAACCCGATCAAGCCCATTAGAACGTCATTCCGGGATTTTTCTTCCAAAATTTTCCTCTTGGAGAAAAATACCCGGAATCTCACCGATTTGAAACTTTGAGATACCGGATAAAATAGTCCAAAAGGAAATTTATGGACTATTTTTCCGGTATGACGGCTTTCTTATCGAGAACTCACGTTATCTTCGCGGTTTGTTCGTACCATCATGGCCATTTTTTACTACCTCTTTGTGAAGCCTATCTCCCTGTTGCCGTTCAACGTGCTTTACATGGTCTCAGATATTGCCTACTTCATTATATACAGAGTACTGGGCTATCGCAAAAAAGTGGTTACCAAAAACCTTGTGAATTCGTTGCCTCACAAGTCCATGGATGAAATAAAGAACATCCGCAAAAACTTCTATAAGCACTTTACTGACTTTTTATTCGAAAGTTTTAAGATTTTCAGCATAACCGAGAAGGAGGTACTGGAAAGATTCAAAGTGCTTAATCCGGAAGTTCTGAAGCCCTACGCTGATGCCAACCAAAGTGTCATTATTGTAGGTGGACATTATAATAATTGGGAGATGTTGGCTGTAGGAATCGATCATTACATCGAGCATCAAAGTGTGGCTATCTATAGCAAACTGGCTAATAAGTTCGTTAATGGAAAAGTCTTAAAATCAAGAGGGAAATATGGGCTTAGGTTGATCCCTCGCCATGAAGTAAAGGCTTTCTTTGCCGAGACCAAGGAGCTTACTGCCACGCTTTTTGGAGCGGACCAGTCTCCAAGTATTGCCAAAAAAGTCTATTGGACTGAATTTCTAAATCAAGATACTCCTGTAATGTTCGGAGTAGAGAAGTTCGCCAAGGAAAAAGACTATCCAGTCATCTACGGAGGCATGACAAAAGTGAAACGTGGCCATTATGAATTTGAATTCGAGGTGCTATTTGATAAGCCCTTAGAAGCTCCATATGGCGAAATCACAAAGGTTCATACCAAAAGACTGGAAACCCAAATCCTCGAGGACCCACAGTACTGGCTTTGGACGCATAAAAGGTGGAAAAGGAAAAGGACTCCGGAAGAATTATTGGAGAAAGAACTGGCCGATCAAGCCATGGCCGCCAAGGTTTGATATAATCAGTAACTTGTTTAGGCTTTAGTCAGATTTAATTGGCTGACTAAAGTCCAAAACCACTTTGCGAAATGCTATGTCACAATTTCTAAAATCTCAGACCCGTGCACTCAGCTGCATCATACTATTATTAATAACCTCACATAGTCAGGCGTATCAGCTGGATTCACAAAAGCTGGAAAACTATTTAGACAGCATAAACAGTGATGGGATTGTAGTGCTGGTGGCGCAACATAACAAGGTCATTTTTTCCAAAGCCTATGGCATGGCAGACAGCGAAAATAACATCCAAAATACCACAACAACAAAATTCCAAATTGGGTCGATTACCAAACAGTTTACGTCCATGGGAATTATGATATTGAAGGAACGTGGCCTGATTAATTTGAGTGACCCCTTGTCAAAGGTTATGGATGACATTCCTGAAATATGGAAGCCAATCACAATCCATCAGCTCTTGACCCACACTTCCGGTCTGATGCACGCATGGCAACTACCTGATCTTTTAGAAAAAGGAGATTCTCCGAAAACACTCGATCAGGTATTGAGTTATTTCAAAAACAAACCTCTCCAAGCGAGGCCGGAAGAAAAATTCCATTACAGCGGTTTGGGATACTTCCTGCTTGCCAAAGTAATTGAAATTAAATCGGGCCAGCCCTGGACAGATTTCATCCAAAATGAAATATTTAACAAACTAGGCATGACGAATTCCGGTGCAGGTAAGGACAATGCTCAGCTTGCTGGCTTGGCTAAAGGCTATGCCAAAATCAACAATAGAATTCAAGAGGTTCCATATTTTTATATGCCGCTTTTACGTGGCGGTGGTGATATTTACTCTACCACTGAAGACTTGCTCAAATGGGACAATGCCTTGAGGGATGGAAAGTTAATTTCTTATGAATCTTATACATTAATCTACACACCAGAGAAAAATAATTATGGTTACGGCTGGTCTATTAATACACATCTCGGCAAATCAAGAATAGCCCACAGTGGCAGTGTTCCTGGTTTTAATGCCTTGAACACAAGGTATCCCGAGATTGATCTGGTGGTAATTGCCCTCACCAATGTGACAGGTCCCCAGGGCTATGGCAGAACCTTAAGGTCTTTCACAAATTTTGTTGTTCAGAATCTGGATAAATAGATTTAATCTTTAACTCGATTTATGCAATAGAGAGCGTAGTGAGGGCGTAAATCGCAATGAATCAGGATGTTTGGCTTTGACAGCATAGCACCGCTAAGGTGAAAAGACAAACGAAGCGGCTGATTCGATTGAGCCTGCCTTGTCGGTAGGCAGGTTACGTCCGTAACAGAAAATCTATTGCATTATTCCATCTAACTTGAGGTAGAAGCCGGGTTTTATTCACCTCCAACCCCTCAGAGCTATCTGTAGCAAACTCTGCCAAACCCCTCTGAGTTATCCGCAGGAAACTCTGAGGAATTTCTGGTGATTTTCCTCAGAGTCCTCTGTGAGTGACTCTTAGGGGTAGGGCAGCAAAATTCATAGGCTTCGTTGCTACCACTTGAAGTTAGCAACCATACGTTACTTTGTCAATGTCTTAGAATCCGGGTTTAATCCGGTTAATCGAGCTTGAAAACAATTCTACCCTCTTTGATCACAAGGGAGACCTTTTCAATGTCTTTCATGTTTTCAAGTGGATTGCCATCGATCAAGACTAAATCCGCTCTTTTCCCTACTTCGATCGTACCAAATTCATTTTCTCTACCCAACCATTTAGCACCATTGATTGTGGCTGATTTGATCACTGCGTGATTTGGGATTCCGGCATCTGAATAGTGCTGCATTTCTGAATGCAGATTTCCACTATCTGTTCCTGCCAATATCAACACCCCTCTGTCATAAGCCATTTTCACAAATTGCTTCGCTTTTTCAAAACTCAGCTTTGCATCATAATACTGTTCAAAATCTGTGTTTTCCTTGACATTATTACCCACCTGTTGGATACCTACAGTTGGGTCCATGGCGACATTATTTTCAGCCAGGAAATCCAGTAAACTTGCGATTTTTGGATCGCTCATATCAATTTTACTCCAATCAGCCTGCATACGCTGTACAGGGTAAACCCCACTTTCCAGGCTTTCATCATTACCGTTTGGTTGATCCTCCAAAGGCAGCATATCCCGCCATATTCGAATGTGACTAAATCCGTTGATGCCTGCCTCAGCCGCTGCTCTCCAGCCAATTTTAACACCTATATGCCCGGTGAGCGGTAAGTTGTGCTTTCGTGCAGCATCAGCCAGGGGTTTCATCATGGCAGAATCAAGCATGAAATAGGCCTTCAATGCATCGGCACCTTGCGCTTTCAATGATTTCACCAGAGGCTCCACTGCATTCGGGTCGGTCATGGGAACATCCACCATAGGATGATAGCCTTGCTCTCCATCAATTAAAGGTCCGGTGGTATAAATGGTGGGGCCATCAAGTATGCCATGAGCCATTGCCTCCTTCAGGTTCATGCTCTGTGAAATCTCTGCACCCACATCACGAATAGAAGTCACCCCTTTGGGAAGGATGAAACTGTTACCCCAAAAAGTCATGTAGTGCCAGAAGTGAAAATGATTGTCCATTAAACCAGGGATCAATGTTTTCCCTTGTCCATCTATAACCTTCAATCCCTTAAAATCAACATCTGAGTCCTTCAGTATAGCACTAATTCGGCCTCCACGAATCTCGACCATCATATCTTTCTGAAGGGTCTCTCCAACAGCATCGAATACGTTGACATTCCTAACGACCAACTCTGGTTTTGCTCTTTCAGGCAAATTGAATTCGACCTTGAAGGATATTGGGCTACGTTTTCCGGTGGTTAAGTCAAGCCTAAATAACTGACGTTGATCAAGCAGCACAGCAAACTTCCCATTAGGGTGAATTGATATCTTTTTCTTGCTATAAGGACTCGAACTTATTCTCTTAGACGAGCCGTTAGCCTCCCTTATCGAGATATGGTCAACCCCATTCTCTCGCTCAACAAAGACATAGGTGTCATTGGTTTGATTCCAGGCTACGTCACGCTCATCAATAAGCTCCGTTCTCGTCAGCCGTACCACAGAATCTTTCTCTATCGACTTCATATAGAGGTCGGAAACGCCATATTTCCCTTGTGGCAACAGCACTTCATCCCCACTCTTTGATAACGCAAAAGACCATTCATGTCGGCTTTTGCCAAAGGTGTGCTGAGTAGCAGTGCCCCCTTGAATAGGAACGGACCATAAATGAGAGGTATATTGCCCGGCATCTCCTAAAAAGAAAATCTTCTTTTTACCAGAATGAAATTGAATCTGTCCTATGAAATGAGTTTGGGCACTATACACGTCACGAATATTTCCAGTTTGCGTATTGTAAACCAAGAGACTCGAACCCTGAGGACTCTGGTGCGAATAGGCCAGAAATAGGCCATCTTCAGACCAGGCAGGAAACGAATCCCAGCCAAAGCCAAAAGTCAATTGTTTCGCAGAGCCTCCTTCCAAGGGAATGAGCCAGATTTTCCCGAAAATAGAAGCTGCAATTTGATCACCACCGGGTGAAATGGAAATGTCTTCAACACCTTTGGACAATGTCAATTTTCGTTGAGCAATTACTTGAAAGGTGAAAAATGATAGCAAGGCTATGAGAAGTTGCTTGCGAATAGCAGATTGATATTTCATGTTTTGACTTTGATTTTTGAGACAGGACTCTTGTTTATATTAGACATCATAATCATACTCATTTCTATTCAAAATGTTATACTTCTTAGAATTCAATACTTTGACATTTTTATTCATTCCTCTTAAACACATAGGTTTTCTCCTCTGCCCAAATTCACTCAATTAAGAACTCTCTCTGTACTCTTCACAAAACAATAGTTCAAATTTTCAAGGCCTTTATTCAGCGTGCTGGTAAGTCAACCTTTGTCCCAATTAAACGCTCCTTTATTGATTCGGAACTCACTAATGTCTATTTTAACCATGAGATATGAATCAGGCTAATTCTTCAAAGCGCACCTTCAAGTATCTGACAATAGCATCCATCTTTTTTTTGGTATTTATAGCTTTAAATTCTTGTCAGAAAAGGGAGGCTGACCAATCCCGATTGGACGAAAGTCAAGCATCCACAGAAACAATGGATCGGCTGCCAGAAGTAGTTGATTTCAACTTACACATTCGGCCTGTCTTTTCAGACCGCTGCTTCACCTGCCACGGACCGGATGCCAACAAGAGAAAATCGGGTTATCGGCTTGACCGTGAAGATGATGCCTTTCTGGCCCTAAAAGACAGACCAGATGTTTTTGGTATCATGCCACATGACAGCAAAAATTCAGAGGTAATCAAACGAATTAATTCTGATAAGCTTGATGAGATGATGCCTCCACCTGAATCAAATCTCGCACTGTCGGAAAGGGAAAAACAATTAATCGCCAAATGGATTGATCAGGGTGCGGAATGGAAAAAGCATTGGTCTTTTATCCCCGTAGAAAAAGTTAATGTACCGGAGACGAAACATAAATCCTGGTCAGCAAATGAAATCGATCATTTTGTGTCAGCTAAGCTGACTGAAAAGGGCTTCACTCCTTCTGCCAAAGCCACCAAAGAACGCCTATTGCGAAGGGCCAGCTTTGACCTCACCGGTCTTCCGCCAAGTGATGCACTACGAAAATCCTTTTTAGCCGATGATTCGGAAAAGAGCTTTGAGAAGGTCATCGACCAATTAATGGCATCACCGGCATATGGAGAACACATGGCTACTGCATGGCTTGATCTTTCACGTTATTCCGACAGTCATGGATACCAGGACGATTTGGAACGTATCATGTGGCCCTGGCGTGATTGGGTAATCAAGGCCTTCAATGAGAACATGCCCTACAACACTTTTGTCACCTGGCAGCTTGCCGGAGATTTACTTCCCAATCCCACCAAAGAACAAATATTGGCAACAGGGTTCAACCGCAACCATAAAATCACTCAAGAAGGAGGCGTGATTTCCGAGGAATACCGCGCTGAATATGTCACGGATCGTACCAATACCTTTGGAAAGGCGCTGATGGGCCTTACACTGGAATGCGCCAAATGCCATGATCATAAGTATGATCCGATATCTCAAAAGGAATATTACAGCGTTTACGCCTTTTTCAATTCCGTGCCAGAAAAGGGAAGAATTGACTATGGGGAAATCCCTGAGCCAAAATTGAAAATTACAGACAAGGATCTCCAGGGCATTCTCAAATTTGTTAATGCGGACAACTTCAAAGGTGAAGACCTCAGTGTAATGGTTATGAGTGACTCCACCCGCACTCGCCCTACTCATGTACTTAATCGCGGCCAATACGATGCCCCAGGAGAGCAGGTTGACCCCAAGACTCCACAAGCAGTGAAGACTTTTGGAACACAGCTTTCAAAAGATAGATTAGGGCTTTCCAAATGGCTTTTTTCCGAAGACAATCCGTTAACCGCAAGAGTGACCGTCAATCGAATTTGGATGTCGTTCTTTGGAAAAGGCCTTGTTTCCTCCCCCTCGGATTTTGGCAATCAGGGTAGTCTGCCAACTCATCCTGAACTGTTGGATTACCTGGCCAAAGAATTCATGGATTCTGGCTGGAATGTTCAGGAGTTACAGAAAAAAATTCTCTTGTCCGCCACTTATCAACAATCCTCAAAAGTGACAGAAGAGCTGCTTGAAAAAGACCCCGAAAACAAGTGGCTCACTCGCGGTCCACGCTATCGAATGACTTTCGAGATGATACGGGATAATATTCTTGCGGTGAGCGGCTTGCTGAACGATGAAATAGGTGGGCCAAGTGTGAAGCCCTATCAGCCTGAAGGGCTTTGGGCAGAGACCACCTCAGGCCAGGGGCTCACTCAATATATACAGGACGATGGCCAGTCACTTTATAGAAGAAGCCTTTATACCTTTTGGAAACGTACGGTGCCTCCACCAGCCATGCTCACCTTTGATGCTGCTTCGCGTGATCTTTGTGAAGTTGAACGTCAGAAAACCAACACTCCTCTACAGGCACTGGTAATGATGAACGACCCTCAGGTGCTAGAAGCATCGCGTGCATTGGCCTATCATGTCATCAAGGCCAGTGACCAAAACAAGGAGAGAATTAGCCTTGCGTTTGAGAAAATTCTAGGAAGAAGTCCCTCGAGAGAAGAAATGACGATTTTGGAAGACTACTTCAAGTCAGAATTTGAACGTTTCAACGCCTCGGAAGAAACAACCAAAGCTTACCTCAACGTAGGCCAGTATCCGCAGGAAATAGTGACTGCCGAGGCTGCAGCCTATATGTTTGTGATTAATACGATTTTCAATCTTGACGAAGCCATTTCGAAGACCTGATCATGGAAAAGGAAGAGTTAAACTATCATTACCACCTCAATAGAAGACACTTTCTGTCGAAAGCAAGTCTGGGCCTTGGTGGCTTGGGATTGGCTTCTTTATTGTCACCCACCAGCTTGCTTGGAGGGCCTTCTTCCAGCCCTCGACCAGAGGACTTTAGGCACATTGCGCCAAAAGCGAAACGCGTTATTTACCTGTTTCAAAGTGGTGGCCCCTCTCAACATGAGCTTTTCGATTATAAGCCGAAGCTTCGGGAGATGGTTGGTGAAGAACTTCCCGACTCGGTTAGGAATGGCCAGCGCCTGACAGGAATGACATCGGGACAGGATTCCTTCCCATTGGCTGGTTCTCTTTTCGATTTTCAACAGCATGGTCAAAGTGAGGCCTGGATAAGCAACTTGATGCCCTATACTGCCAAAGTTGCCGATGAACTCTGTTTCATCAAATCAATGCATACCGAGGCCATAAATCATGATCCGGCCATTACATTTTTCCAGACAGGTTCGCAGCAGCCCGGAAGGCCCAGCATGGGTGCCTGGCTCAGCTATGGGCTTGGCAGTGACAATGACAATCTTCCGGCCTTTTCGGTTTTGCTTTCCCGGGGCACAGGCCGACCGCAGGGGCAGCCATTATACTCACGTTTGTGGGGAAATGGCTTTTTAAATTCTGTGCATCAAGGTGTGCAGTTCCGTTCAGGAAAAGATCCGGTACTCTATCTAAAAGATCCTGCAGGAGTGTCAAAAATCGATCGAAGAAAGATGCTGGATGAACTTTCCAAACTGAATTCCTTACATATGGCGGAATTTGGTGATCCAGAAACCAATGCCCGAATTGCCCAATACGAACTGGCCTATCGTATGCAAACCTCTGTTCCAGAAACGATGGATATCTCCAAAGAGCCAGACCACATCTATAGAATGTATGGCCCGGAGGCGGCACAACCCGGCACCTTTGCAGCCAACTGTCTACTAGCGCGTAGATTGGCAGAAAGAGATGTACGTTTTATTCAATTGTATCATATGGGCTGGGACCAACACGAGAATTTACCCAGTGCCATTGAAAAGCAGGCAAAAGACGTGGATCAGGCCTCCGCAGCACTGATTATGGATTTAAAGCAGCGTGGCATGTTAGACGATACGCTCGTAATTTGGGGTGGAGAATTCGGCCGAACTAATTACTCTCAGGGTGCATTAACAAAAACGAATTATGGGCGTGACCATCACCCGCGATGTTTTACAGTATGGATGGCTGGCGGTGGCATAAAACCCGGTATGACCTATGGTGAAACAGATGACTTTGGTTATAATATTGTGAAAGATCCCGTGCATGTTCACGACTTTCAGGCGACCATGCTACACCTCCTGGGGGTTGATCATGAAAAGCTTACTTACAAATATCAAGGCAGAAGATTCCGACTTACCGATGTAAGTGGAGAGATTATTCATGACATCCTCGCCTAAGATCATGAACAGACGGACTTTTGTACATAAAACATTAATAGCCTCTGCTGGTTTGGCCAGTATGCCTGTTTTGACAATCCCCGAAAGGCCGGAAGACCTGATTCTTGGGCACAACTCCCATCGCTATAGCCTGGATGTCAATTGGGGAAATCTTGACCCTCAACGCTATCCGGTCAAGGATTGCCATGAAATGGTGCAGGATTCCAAAGGCAGAATTTTGCTACTGACCAATGAGACTAAAAACAATGTGCTGGTTTATGATAAGTCTGGCAAACTGCTGGAAAGCTGGGGCACGGAATACCCCGGAGCTCATGGCCTCACCCTTTCCAAAGAAAACGGAGAGGACTTTCTCTTTATATCTGATAATAACCGCCATCAGGTGATTAAAACCACAATCGATGGAAAGGTGATCATGGAGTTGGATTACCCAAAGGAATCTGGACATTATCAAAAGGCCGAGCAATACATACCCACCGAAGTCGCCATTGGACCGAACGGAGACATCTATGTAGCTGATGGTTATGGAGAGCAATGGATCAGCCAATATTCCCATAGTGGTCAGTTTATTCGAAGTTTTGGTGGGCGCGGAAATGGACCATCAAATCTTCAAAACGCTCACGGCATTTGCCTGGATAATCGAGATAAGTCCAACCCCCTACTTATCGTTTCGGCCAGGGAAGAAAATGCCTTTAAGCGCTATAGCCTTTCAGGTGAATACTTGGAAACCATTCCACTGCCCGGAGCCTATGTCTGCAGACCCGTAATCAGCGGTGAGCATTTATATGCAGCCGTGCTCAAGTCCAGAGCCTATGGAGATGATCCTTCTGGCTTCGTCACCATTCTCGATAAGAACAATAAAGTTGTATCAAATCTAGCCGGCAGCACTCCAACCTATTCTGATACCACACCAAATGAAATGTATCAGACCATGAAGGTCTTTATCTATCCACATGACGTCTGTATCGATGATGACGAAAACATGTATGTGGCACAATGGAATTCAGGCAATGTTTATCCTTATAAGTTAAACCGAGTATGAAGTTGAATACACTGGCCATGTCCTTCTGTACTCTGCTACTTAGTATTCACCTGGCCGCCCAGGATTACCAACTCAGCAAGCCAATAGTCGATGTAGAAGGAGGTGGCTTCTTCCAGAAGAAAACTTCGGTCGCCCTGGACTTCCGTTTGGAAGGCGCAAGCCTACATTATACACTGGATGGTTCAGAACCAACTGCAAGTTCAGACCTGTACAAAAGGCCTCTTAAAATCAAAAGGGATGTTTTACTGAAAGTAAAAGCGTTCAAAACCGGGTTTCGTCCTTCGGAAACAGTAGTCAGCCAACTCTTAAAAGTGGATAAGAAAATTTCGTCTATTGCGATTACTCCAGAACCAAAAGCGCCTTATACAGGTAATGGCGGTGCCACTCTTATTGATCAAAAGGCCGGTTCTCTGAATTTTCGAGATGGGAACTGGCTGGGTTATAATAGTGGACCCATCACTATTAATCTCGACCTGGGCAAAGAAAAAGCACTGAAAGAAGTGGTTTTGAGTATGCTCAATAGTCCGGGCTCCTGGATTATGCCTCCGGTCTCAATTCAATATGCGACCTCTAAAAATGGAACTGACTTTGGTGAAAGTCAATCATTAGCCGTTGAGTTGATTAAACAAGGTGAAGCGGCAGGCAAATCTTATTATTCGCTTGAGCCTGGAGGAGGAAAATTCCGATATGTCAAGCTGGTGATTAAACCACTCTCTCAACTGCCAGACTGGCATCCCGGTAAGGGTAATGCGGCTTGGGTATTTATGGATGAAATAATTATCAGATAGGTATGTCGAAAAAAAAGCTCAACATACTGCTCCTGGGACTCAATGCAATTTTGCTATTACTCTTTCTCATTCCCTTCGGAGAACCGCCAACGCTCTTCCAATTTTTAGGGAGGCTACACCCATTAATTTTGCACTTCCCTATCGTTCTACTCATTGTGGCCTTCGTTTTTGAAATCCTCGATCGAAGGGACAATGGCACAGAATTCAAAAAACCAGCTGAAATCATGCTCTGGTCGGGCGCACTTTTAGCCGTTGTTACAGCAATCGCGGGAAACCTGCTTTCACTCAACGGTGAATACTCTGGCAGTAGCTTTCTTTTCCACAAATGGTTTGGTTTGGCGACTTCCATAGTCGCGGCAGGGCTTACCTATTTAAATCAGAGGCCCAATTCCCACAAGGTGTTTATGCCTGCTTATGGCATGTTGGTTATACTTCTGGTCGTCACAGGGCATTTTGGAGCCACGCTCACACATGGCGAGGGTTTTCTCACCGATGTATTCGTGCAAGATCAAACGCTGGCCCTAAAATCCGAAGAGCCTGTTTTCACACAAGTCATCTCTCCTATTCTGGACTCAAAATGCACCAGCTGCCACAACACCAGCAAATTGAAGGGAGGCCTTCTTTTGGATTCTGAGGAAGGAATATTAAAAGGTGGGGAGTCTGGAGCCGTGATTGTCCCAGGCGATATTAACGAGAGCAGCTTAACACATAATGTCCTTTTGCCTGCTCAAGATAAGACCCACATGCCCCCAAAAGGAAAGCCTCAGCTGTCTAACGAAGAAGTCAAAATGCTAACCTGGTGGGTTGAGTCCGGAGCCTCATTTTCTCAAACCGTTGGGGAAATTGCGAATGATGATGAGATTCAAGTCACTCTTGCCAGTTACTTCGCTCCCGAAGAAAAAATCAATGTTGATTTTGTTAGTTCAGAGCTAATTGAAAGCCTTAACACGGACAAAATAAAGGTTAGGCAGATCACAACTGACCTGCCCTTTATCGATGTCAACATTGGCCAGCACAGTAACTTAACCGTTGATGAAATCAGGGGTCTCCGAAAAATAAAAGACCAGATTTACTCCATGGACCTGGGCAATAGTCATGTTGATAAAAACATTCTTAGAGAAGTGGCCAGGTTCAAAAATCTCCATCGCCTTTACCTCGACAATACGAAAGCGGATGATGAAATGCTTTCCGTACTTCGAAAAGTAAAAAAACTGGAGTATCTCAATCTCTATAGTACCCAGATTACCGAAAAAGGAGCAGCTAAGGTGGCTGACATGCCCTCGCTGACACAACTATTTTTGTGGCAAACTGATATAGAACCATCAGCCATCACAGCTCTCCAAGCCAAACATCCAAACGTTGAAATTAATGGTGGCTTAGCGCAAGACTCAGATTTCACCCGTTCGCAGTTAGTCCCTCCAAAAATGCTCTTCTCCTCTACTTTTTTTGAAGACCAGATGATTGTAGAGGTCAATTATAGCCTTTCCGAAACTGATCTATTTTATCAGCTGGATGCTGAAGCTCCACAGCTCGTTGAAGATGGGAAGATTGAGCTCAATAGAAGTGTCAAAGTTACACTAACCGCCCAAAAATCAGGCTGGGAAGATAGCGCACCAGTCGAACAGGTATTTATAAAAGTAGCGAAAAACCAAATCAAAAAAACGGTATTGAAACACAATCCTAAGGGAGAATACCTGGGCAAAGGAGTTGCTTCGCTTTTCGATCTCGATAAGGGAAGTGAGAATTTTCGTGATGGCAAATGGCTCGGTTTTAATGGAGATGATTTAATCGTTGACATCGAGTTGGAGAAGGCTAAAACCATCAATACCGTTTTTATAAGTACAATGGATGATCTGGGTTCCTGGATTTTCCCATCTCCGAACCTGGAGGTTTGGGGCGGGAAAAGTGTGGACCAATTGGTCAAACTAAGTGATCTGAAATTTACAGCTCCGGAAGGCCCTGAACCCAAACACATGAAAATTCATCAATTACAATTTGCACCACAGGAATTGAAATATCTCCAAATTCGTGCGAAGAACCACGGAATTCTGCCTGATTGGCATCCGGGAAAGGGCAACACGGCCTGGCTCTTTGTTGATGAGATTGCATTTCAATGATTCCGGAATGGCCTTCAAATCGTAATTAATTTCCTATTTTTGCAGCTTAATTCGAGTACAACATGAGTCTAGTCGAGGAGATTGCAAAGAGGAGAACATTCGGAATTATCAGTCACCCGGATGCAGGAAAAACTACCCTGACAGAGAAGTTACTGCTATTTGGTGGTGCCATTCAAAAAGCCGGTGCAGTCAAATCCAATAAAATCGACATGCACGCCCGGTCTGACTGGATGGAGATTGAAAAGCAGAGGGGTATTTCTGTGGCCACTTCAGTTATGGCTTTTGAATATGAAGGCTCAAAAATCAACTTACTTGACACCCCTGGTCACCAGGATTTTGCGGAAGATACCTATCGTACGCTGACCGCTGTTGACTCCGTGGTGATGGTGGTGGATTGCGTAAAGGGTGTGGAAATTCAGACTGAAAAGTTGATGGAAGTCTGTCGGATGCGGAGCACTCCAGTCATTTCTTTTATCAACAAACTCGATAGAGAAGGTCAGGACCCATATGACCTGTTAGATGAAATTGAATCCAAATTAGATATTAAGGTACATCCCCTGAGCTGGCCCATTGGTATGGGCAAAAGCTTTCAAGGAGTCTATAGCTTGTACGACAAGAGCCTGAGACTTTTTAAGGCAGGTCAGCAACAATTACATGAGGAAGCCACTAAACTGGAAGATATTAATAGCCCGGAATTAGAGGAGCTTATTGGAGAGAAAGATGCCGCACAATTAAGAGAGGATGTCGAGTTTCTGGATGGTGTCTATGGTGACCTCGACAGGAGTGATTACCTCAGCGGTGTGGTCGCGCCAGTATTCTTTGGATCTGCCATCAATAATTTTGGTGTCAAAGAGCTATTGGACACTTTCTTACGCATTTCTCCGGAACCCAAAGGAAGAAAATTGGATGAGCGAGACGTAGAACCTTCTGAAAACAAGTTTTCGGGTTTTGTCTTTAAAATCCATGCCAACATGGACCCAAAGCACAGGAACAGGCTCGCCTTTTTAAGGGTCTGCTCCGGCAAGTTTGAAAGGGGTTCCAATTATTTCCATACCCGGCAAGACAAAAAGTTCAGGATTTCACAGGCCACAGCATTTATGGCCCAAGACAAGGAAACTATCGATGAGGCTTACCCAGGTGACATCATCGGACTCTATGACACGGGACACTTCAAAATCGGTGATACGCTTACCGAGGGTGAAAAAGGTGTTTATAGAGGCATCCCCAGTTTCTCACCTGAGATTTTCCGTGAGGTAATCAACCGGGACGCCATGAAAACCAAGCAATTGGAAAAGGGTCTCAAGCAACTAATGGACGAGGGAGTTGCCCAGTTATTCAGCTATGAATTAGGGGCCAGAAAAGCTGTTGGCACGGTGGGTCAGCTGCAATTTGAGGTGATTCAATACAGGCTGAAAAACGAGTATGGCGCATCGGCAGACTTTGCTTCCATGCAACTCTATAAAGCCTGTTGGATTTCTGCAAAGGATCCTAAAAAACTAGATGAGTTTCTCGCTTCGAAACAGCGGCATATTGCCAAAGACAAGGAAGGAAAACTTGTTTTTATGGCAGAATCAAAAGCCTGGCTTCAAATGGTGCAGGAAAACTTCCCGGATATTGATTACCACTTTACCAGCGAATTTTAACCCGGATCTTATGAGCATTGTACAGCCCCTATATGAAGACAATCACCTGCTCATTGTCAACAAACCAGCCGGTGTTTTAGTGCAAGGTGACCATACTGGTGACAAACCGCTGATCGACCATTGCAAGGAGTATATTAAAGAGAAGTATGATAAGCCCGGAGCAGTGTTTTTAGGTCTCTGCCATCGAATTGATCGGCCGGTAAGTGGCGCGGTGGTTTTTGCCAGAACCTCAAAGGCACTGGAGCGAATGAACAAGCTTTTCAAAAACAGAAAAGTGCAGAAGACTTATTGGGCCATAGTTAAGAGGCGGCCAAAAGAGGTTGAAGACAAGTTGGTCCATTGGTTGGAAAAAGATCCTAAAAGAAACGTGACCACCTCCTACGAAGAAGAAGTGGATGGCGCACAACGGGCAGAGCTCAACTACAGAACGCTGGGCAAACTTAATGACCACTGGTTGCTTGAAGTGAAGCCAATTACAGGCAGGCCACATCAAATTCGTGTACAATTGGCCTCCATCGGTAGCCCCATCCGTGGAGATTTGCGTTACGGTTTTTCGAAGCCCAACTCCGATAAAAGTATTAACCTACATGCCCGAGGTCTATATTTTGAACACCCGGTGAAAAAGGAGCCTGTAATTATCAGAGCCAGCCTTCCGGAAGATCAATTTTGGGAGCAGTTCTTAACCTTGGTTCCTGTGAAGGCAGACGAGAAAAAATTGGGCAAGCTATATTGAAACAGCTAAAGTGACCTGAGTTGGGTTCGAGAAAGTTATTAAACCAATGAAAAAAGCCTTCAAGATTTTCGGGTTTGCCTTACTCTTTTTCATAGCGGCTCTTTTCACATTTTACTTGGTGAAAAATGAGAGGCTGCCAGTAGGCACTCCCAGTGTGGAAGCAGATGCCGTAGCCAATAAAATGCTCAACGCTATGAATAAAGCCGCTTGGGACAGTACTCAGCTGGTTTCATGGACATTTAGAGGGGACCACCATTATTCCTGGAATCGGGTAGAAAACAGGATCAATATAAAGTGGGGAGCGCACGAAGTTGATTTAGACCCGGAAACCATCTCCGGAACTGTGGCCACCAACGGCAAAGTGATAGCCGGCCAGGAAGCCAAAGACCTACTAAAAACGGCTTGGGACAACTTCAATAATGACAGTTTCTGGCTGGCTGCGCCTTACAAAGTCTTCGACCCGGGAACTACCCGCAGCATTGTCACCTGTAATGATGGCAGAAAGGGTTTGATGGTTACGTATACCTCTGGCGGCACTACTCCGGGAGATTCTTATGTCTGGATATTGGATGAGAACCATCGTCCGACTTCAGTCAAAATGTGGGTATCTATTATCCCTATTGGAGGTATTGAATTTAGTTGGGAGAACTATCAGCAACTTCCTTCTGGAGCCCTTGTTGCCCAAGATCATTATGCCTATGGCATGGTCAATGTCGAATTGAAAAACATCGAATAAAAAAGGGGTTTACTGAGGGTGAATTTCATTTGTTCTTGGAAGCTCCGGGAGATGCTTCGTTCCTCAGCAAAAGAAAGGGTGACGGACAAAGACTGTTTTCTTGTTCTGAACACTTGCGCGAATAGCTTTCTCCGGTGGCCGAAGCCTTTGGCGAAGGACTCAGCGCTGGAGCAGGAACGAAGAATCTCATTTGAGCATTCAGAAAAAGCTCTCCTCTTGGTCTCCTTATTCGACCATCCTCGACTAGAACGTTCATAAAAAAAGAGGCCGACTCAGATAATTCTGAGACGGCCTCTTCTATTTATAAGTTAATTCGACTTTACTCTTCAATAATGGACTCTGCCAATACAATGACCTTGTTGTTCAACACTTCAACAACGCCACCATCAATAGTCAACTCTTCGGTTTTACCATCGGCTTGAATCGTGAGCTTTCCTCTACCCAATGAGCTAATCATGGGGGCGTGATTGCCGAGTACTTGAAACTCACCATCACTACCAGGGAAAGTAACTGCAGTTACCTCTCCTTCAAAAACCTTCTTATCTGGTGTTACAATGTCTAGTAACATGATTACTCTTAGTTAGTGGCTTCTGCCAATAGTTTTTCACCTTTCTCTCTGGCTTCTTCAATAGAGCCTACAAGGTTGAAAGCTGCTTCAGGAAGATCATCGTGCTTACCATCCATAATTTCATTGAAACCTTTGATGGTATCCTTGATGTCAACCAATACTCCTGCAAGACCAGTAAACTGCTCCGCTACGTGGAAAGGTTGTGACAAGAATCTTTGCACTCTTCTTGCTCTGTGCACAATCAATTGATCTTCATCAGACAATTCATCCATACCGAGGATGGCAATAATGTCTTGAAGTTCTTTGTATCTCTGAAGTGTCTCTTTTACTCGCTGTGCACAATCGTAGTGCTCCTCACCTAAGATATCGGCCGTCAAAATTCTTGAAGTTGAATCCAATGGATCCACTGCAGGGTAAATTCCGAGCTCAGCAATTTTCCTTGAAAGTACGGTAGTCGCATCCAGGTGAGCAAAGGTCGTTGCTGGAGCAGGGTCAGTCAAATCATCCGCAGGAACATAAACTGCCTGCACTGAAGTAATAGAACCATTCTTGGTAGAAGTAATTCTTTCTTGCATGGCTCCCATCTCTGTTGCCAAAGTTGGTTGGTAACCTACCGCAGAAGGCATACGACCAAGAAGTGCCGATACCTCAGAACCTGCCTGTGTGAATCGGAAAATGTTATCAATAAAGAAAAGAATATCTTTTCCCTGACCTTCACCATCTCCATCACGGAAATATTCTGCAATGGTCAATCCAGACAAGGCTACACGAGCTCTGGCACCCGGAGGCTCATTCATTTGACCAAATACGAAGGTCGCTTTTGAATCACCCAATTTGTCTTTATCCACTTTTGAAAGATCCCAACCACCGGATTCCATCGATTCCAGAAATTCGTCACCATAGGTTACGATACCTGATTCAATCATCTCACGAAGTAAATCGTTTCCTTCTCTTGTTCTTTCACCAACTCCTGCAAATACTGAAAGTCCACCGTGACCTTTTGCAATGTTGTTGATCAATTCCTGGATCAATACTGTTTTACCTACACCGGCACCACCAAACAATCCAATTTTACCTCCCTTAGCGTAAGGCTCAATCAAATCAATTACTTTGATTCCTGTGAAAAGCACTTCAGTTGAAGTAGAAAGGTCTTCGAATTTCGGAGCTGACCTGTGGATAGGCAGCCTTTTCTCTCCTTTTGGTTGGTCAATACCATCAATGGCTTCACCAATCACATTAAACAGGCGCCCTTTGATGTCTTCGCCAATAGGCATAGAGATCGCCATGCCTGTATCTACAACATCCATGCCTCTGGTCAATCCTTCCGAACTGTCCATTGCAATAGTTCTTACTCTATCTTCTCCAAGGTGCTGCTGGCATTCCAAAACGATCTTCTGACCATTTGGTCTTGTTACTTCCAGAGCATCTAAAATGTTAGGTAATTTAGTGTTGTCAGCATCAAAGCTCACATCCACAACGGGGCCAATTACCTGGGTGATTTTACCAATATTCGCCATTTCTTAATTTTTGTCTAAACAGGGTGAAAATGAGGTTCCCTGATCCGGCTGCAAAGGTAATCCGAATATCTTTTAATCCAAAGTGTACAAGCGAAATTAGAGACTAAAGAATTGCACAAATCAGGCGGTCAAAACTATGCGGAATGTTGTACCGACATCCACGTTCGAATTTTTAACAAAAATGCGCCCCAGGTGGTAATTTTCTATGATTCTTTGAACGAGTGTCAGTCCCAATCCCCAGCCTCTTTTTTTTGTTGTAAATCCAGGTTTGAAAACTTCTCTGATTTTGCGCTTGGCGATTCCCTTTCCATTATCAGCGATATCAATAAAAGCTGTTTTTTCGCTGTCCTGCCCTATGTTTATTTCAATGCGCCCAATTCCACTCATGGCATCAATACCATTTTTACAAATGTTCTCTACCACCCATTCAAACAATGGCTTATTCATTTTGGCCGTTAGCTCTTTTGCATCAGCCCTGATTTGAAACTCCACCTTGGAGGAAACCCTTGGTTTCAGGTATTCAACAATATTGGTCACAGCTTCAAAAATATTTTCATCCTTAAGGTCTGGTGCCGAACCAATATTGGAAAATCTTGCGGTGATCATATCAAGACGGATGACATCCTTTTGTAGCTCCTTAGTAATGTCCTCTCTACCTTCCATCTCAGGTAGTCCTTTGAGGTACTCCACCCAAGCCATTAGGGAGGTGAGCGGGGTACCCAATTGATGTGCTGTTTCCTTGGCCAAACCCACCCAGAGTTTGTTTTGCTCTGAGGTTCTTGAAAAACTAATCGCCAGGTAGGCAATCACTCCGAATATGGCCATCACAGTAAGCTGAATATAGGGGTAGGCGCTGAGCTGTCTAAGTAGATAAGAATTTCGGTAGTATACGAATTGCACCCGGTAAATATCATCTGTTTCCTGATCCTTGAACTCAACACGAATTGGCTCATTCTCCAATTTCATTTTTTTCAAGGTATTGGCCAATGTTCGGTCCTTGGCGTCTGCCGTCATCGTACTGTTAGTGCCGACATTGCGATAAGTATTATACTCTGAACTGGCAGAATCGACAATAATGACAGGCAGTCGGTTGTCAGGGGTAATGATGTTGTCAGTAATGAAATCCAGAACATCTCCCTCGGCAAAACTGGCATATTCTAAGGCTTTGGCCCAAATATTCAGATTGAGCCTTTCCTGGTCCTTTAGGTCGTCAACCAAGCGTTTGGTATATACAATGGACCCACCACCTATAATCACGGCTACAGCAAGAATCACCCATTTGATAGTAGATTGATTTTTATAGAAATCGATACCTAATGGTTCCTTAAAAGGATTGCGCATGTTGAAAATTAATGAAAAATATTGTTGCACAACCCTTTAAGGACTTCTTAAACCCAGATAATGCAAACAGCAGAAACAAAAAAAGCCATTGATCTTCATCAATGGCTCTCTTTCGCTTTGTCTTTTATTTAACTCGTTCGAACTTCTCTCCCTGATAAACGAGTTCTGCCACGCTACCAGTCTCTTTCAGCCCGAACCTTATCACCTCACCACGTCCAGGCATTAGTTCTACCCGCATGGTATTCTTCTGGGTGAAAGGCGTTGCTGTGCTCATAAGCCTGCCTAACGAAAGCACAGGTTTTCCATCCTTTATGCTTACTTTAACAGTGCCCAAAAACTTATTGAAATATTCTCCCTCGTAAGCTGTCATGGGCCTTTCCAGCTGCCAGGTCCGTTTTGATTGTTTCTCTCTGTCAGCCGCAACCATCATTTCTATTCGAGCCATTCCATTTTCAAGATCAGCCACTGCTTTTTCATATTCACCTTCAGAGATTTCACTTAGCATTCGATCATAGGCATAGGCTGCAATTGTGTTGGCGATACGAGAACCAAAATTTGACTCGTTAGCAAAAACAGCTACACCAATAGACTGATCAGGCATAAATGAAATGTGTGAGAAGAAACCTGAAAAACCCCCAAAATGATACTTCACATTTTCTTTTCCATAATTAGCCGAAATCCAACCTAGGCCATACCCATTATCAGTGAAAATTTGTCCCTCCCGCTCATAGCCAATCTGCTTATTTTGGGTCTTACTGAGCAAATTTGCTGCATAAACCTGCTTGCCTTTTAGCTTACCAGAATTCAAATTAAACAATAGCCAATTCGCCACATCCTCGGCAGAGCAAACAAGTCCTCCTGCGGCCTGCATCATAGAATCGTCCTTCATCAAGTCTGCTCTGTTGACCTCTCCTTTTCCGAACGCCATATATGGCCAGGCCAGACCCCATTTGTTCTTTTCCACCTCTGAGATGTATGCGGTGGTATGCTTCATTTTTAAAGGCATAAACAACTTCTCATTTAATAAATCTCTCCAATTCATCCCCAGTTCTTCTTCCAACAAAATATCCAGTATGTTGTAACCTAGATTAGCATAGCTATAGGTTTTGCCTTCAGCCCTGATTTTCGTTGCCTCTTCAAGCAGCATAACCATGACCTCTCTTGGCTTATCTCCTGTATAGGCATCACGAAAAGTGAGAGGGCCGTTTTCGATGCCGCTTGTGTGTCTCAGGAGGTCGGTTATTGTTATGTCATCAAAAACTGCCTTATTCTTTAGATTCTTGAATGGCTTATAGGATGTTAGGGGGGCATTCAAATCCAGTTTGCCCTCATTTTCCAAAATTACTGCAAGTGTACCTACAAATGACTTAGTAGCCGAGGCTATATAAAATGGTGTAGATGCATTGGCTTTGATTCCTTTCTCACGATCAGCATAACCATAACCCTGGATCAAAACAGGCTTATTATCCTTAACCACGGCAATAGCAAAACCCGGGATCACAGGAAGCCTTTTTAATGTTTCTTCTATAAACTTGTCAATGTCCCGTGCGGCCTTTCCCTGTGAATATCCAGTCGCTGCAACGCACAGCATAAATAAAATGATAATGCTCCTTTTCATAAATTTGAGTTTATGCAAAAATCACGATTCCAATTCCTGAAGGATTGAACAAATGCAACCTTTCAGCTGGTCAGCTGGCGAAGTTCAGAGGGAGTGATATCGAGTCGTTCTTTGAATTTTCGGTTGAAATGGCTCTGATCTGCGAAGCCATTTTCCAAGGCCGTTTGTACCATACTCTGCTTGTTCATCACGATTGAACCGATGGCATTATGGATACGTACTGCATTCAAATACTCTTTGATCGAAACTCCAAAGAATCTTCGAAATACCCTGGCCAGGTAAACCCTGTGTACATTGAATTGTTCAGCCAAAAGATCACTTCTTAATGGCTGATGATAATTGTTATCCAGAAAGCTCTTGGTCTGCTGAATCCAATCCGGCACTAAATCTTTTTGTCTGCTATTTAATGTCTCTGACAGGTAATTCATCCAGCTGTTAATGAGGTTTAAAAAGTCTCTCTCTTCTGAACATTTAATTACTGAAAGAAAAAAACCAATACTGTTTACACCACTGACCCAATGCCAATCTTGCAACACATCAATCGCATTGGGATCAAGTACAGAAACATCTTTGATGGCAATCGACAATATATGACAGTCCTGAGAAAAGTAATTTTGATGTATTGTTCCCGCTGGTTTAATACTGGTTTGTGCTATCCCACCTTCTACACGGGATTCCCCTACCACTTCTTTCAAAAGACCATTCAATACTATGCTGATTGAAGTAAAGTCATGCTGATGCGGTTCCATCGTGACCCCGACCTCATAGTAGGTTTTGGTCACTTGGATAAACTCATTCTCTAAAACCTTCGACTTAACAATCATTTGTGGATCAGCTTCTTCATTGGTTAGGCGATACTTAGCCATTAAAAGTTACACCCTAAGGTGTAATTGGCATGAATTATTAACCAATGTGTTGAAAAAACAGTTGAACCCGTGATACAGAATGGAATTAAAAAACCCAACCTTATAGAGGTTGGGTTTGATGATCAAAGATCAGTGAGTTCTTTAAGCCCAGATTATACTATAGACTTTCTATTCCATAAACTGGGTTAAACCTTCATTGTAAACCACTTGGCGATGGTTTTCCAATTGACTTTTGCTCCGTACATTAAAATACCAACGCGGTAGATTCTTCCTGCTACCCAAATGGTTCCCATAAAGCCTCCGACCAATAACACCATTGACAACAGTAATTGCCATGTAGGTACCCCAAAAGGTAAACGTGCCATCATAATAATAGGGGAGGTAAAGGGAATCATGGACAGCGTTACTGCCAACGAACTATGTGGATCATCCAACACAAAGCCAAGCGAAATTATTGCGGCAATAATTGGAATCATAATGGGAAACATAAATTGTTGTGCATCCTGCATGCTGTCTACTGAAGAGCCCACAGCAGCATATAAAGCTCCATATAAGAAGTAAGCTCCTAAAAAGTAAAACAGGAATGATACTAATATTTTAACTACCGGAACGGTGCCAAGCAGATTTTCAATATTTGCAACTGTTTCCTGAGTCTCTGTCAACTCAATTTCCTGTGACATTTGGTCAGCCATCATTTCCATACCTGCAGCCGGACCACCAAACACGGCTATACCCACAGAGGTAAGCGTAAACATCAACACTATCCAGATCAACAACTGTGTAAAACCTACAGCGCCAACGCCCAGTACTTTGCCCATCATCAACTGAAAAGGCCTTACAGAAGATACTATGACCTCCACAATTCTACTTGTTTTTTCATCCAAAACGGATTGCATAATCTGGCTGCCATAAATGAAAATGAACATGTAGATCAGGAATCCAAAAATGTAGCCGATTGCAGAACTAAGTCCTGTATTATTTTCCTTCGCTTCACCAGTCTCACCAAGATTAAATGAATCCAGGTCAATGCTAACTTTCAGTGAATTAATAACATTGGGATCAATCCCTGATCGATCCAATTTTATTGACTCAAGTTTTACTCTGATTACTCGTTCGAAATCATTCATTACCGAATTGCCCGGATTGGTTTCCGAGAAGAAGGAGAAATTATCATAACGTGTTTTGGTTGCATCTTCCAAGTCAAGCACTGGAATATGGATTAAGCCATACACTCCTTCTTCCTGAAATTTGGCTTTAGCCTCGTCTAGTGTACCTGTTACATGAGAATAATTATAGTCGGAATCGTTAAAGGCATCTGCAAAATATCCGCTTTCATCCAACACAAAAATGTCCTTATCCTCGTTGCCACCGTCTGTGTTGGCCAGATAAATTATGCCAAAAATCAGCGCGGGAAAAAGTAATGGAGTAAGAATTGTGGCTAATAAAAACGACTTCTTTTTAACCCTGGTAAGGTATTCCCTTTTGAATACTAAAAATATCTGTCTCATGATTGTGCCTCTTCTACTATGGTAATAAATATGTCATTAATCGAAGGTATCACTTCCGTAAATCCGTGTACCTCGGTTTTGTTGATCAACTCACTTAAAAGTTGATTTGGGTTTTGCCCATTCTGAACTTGAATAATCGCCTGGGAAAAGTCATCTTCAATTACGCTCGTTTCAACAATTGAAAATTCCGGGCTTAATCCGGTTAATTGACCTTTATAATCTACCTGGTACTTGTTGCTTTTATAAGACTTCTTAATATCCTTTTTTGTACCGTCTAAAATCTTTTTTGAATGATTAATCATAGCGATATCATCGCAAAGTTGCTCCACAGATTCCATTCTGTGTGTTGAGAAAATTACTGTTGCCCCTTTTTCTCTCAACTCAAAGATCTCATCCTTAATCAAATTGGCATTTACCGGATCAAAACCAGAAAATGGTTCATCAAGGATCAGCAGATCGGGCTCATGCATAACGGTAGCAATGAACTGAATTTTTTGAGCCATACCTTTGGAAAGGTCTTCTACTTTCTTGCCTGCCCATTCGGTCAAGCTCATTTTGTCAAGCCAGTTTTTGATGCGTGACCGTGCCTCTCCAGAAGACAAACCTTTTAATTGAGCCAAGTACATGAGTTGCTCACCTACCTTCATTTTTTTGTATAACCCACGTTCTTCAGGCAGGTATCCAATGACATTCACATGTTTCGGATGTAGTTTTTCTCCATTGATCAGAATTTCTCCTCCATCAGACATGATGATCTGATTAATGATTCTGATAAGTGTGGTTTTTCCAGCTCCGTTGGGACCTAACAGTCCGAAAATTGACTGCTTTGGAATTGAGATGCTTACGTCATCCAAGGCTTTATGTGCAGCATAGGCCTTGGAAACATTGTTGGCTTCAAGAATATTCAATGTCTCAGTTTTTGGTTGTTATAAATTTAGCGGTCGCACCGCAAGATTAAAAGCAACCAAAGATTACACTTCTGATTCGATGTAAGCAAAATTTTATGGTGAATGGTTTTTAATACCGCTTTGCGGAATCAAAGAGGTTTGGTTGAACCCGGATAATGCAATAGACTTTCTATTACGGACGTAATTCACTTCGAATCAGTCGCTGCACTTCGTTTGTCTTTTCACCATAGCGGTGCTATGCTTTCAAAGTCAAACATCCTGATTCATTGCGACTTACGCCCTCACTACGAACCCTATTACATAAACCGGGTTAATTATCGGAGAAGACAACACTGCCCATGGAGAGATCAATATTAAACGTGAGCAGGTTCTCAGCATCTGGGTCATAAGCCTCACTTATATATACATTCTTTTTTACCATTTTGAAGCCAGTCGGCACTTTGAGTTTGCGATATGAAGTGCTTTTCATAAAGATGATCATAGGTATTGACTGATCGGGTAAATCTACAACCAGGCTACCAGCACCCACTTTCGCCCAAATTTCCCCGGCTACTTCGGGTTGCTCGGCAAAGTCGAGCTTTAAAGAACCGAATCCGACCTCAGCCATAATCACTTTGGCTCTTGCCAGATTCAATTGGGCAATCTCAATGTCTCCGAGGTCTACATTCACTTGAAAAGTATCCATCTCCACTCTGTTACCCATCTTACCATGGTAGCCTACTTTTACATGAGCATTACCTGAGAATATCTTGAGATTTTGAACGGGAATATTAGATAGGTCAACGTAAGACTTACCCAAACCATAGTTAAGGTTAAGGTGATAGGGCTTGTAGTTTGTGAGGTAAATATTCCAATAGTTCTCGGTGTCGGTGGTTTTTTTTCCGAAAAGTTTAGAAAGCTTTCTACCAAATCCCTCTTTGCCTTTGTCATGCAAGGTGAGCCAGGCTTTTAGCGTACTGCCTTCATGATCCTGACCAAATTCTGGAGTTATGTAGTCTAAATTGGCCTTGCCGATAATATTAATAGGAACTTTGCCATTTCTGGTCCTTATGTCACAAGTCCCAGAGGCTGACTTGAGATAAAAATACACCTGATCACAAGCGTCATTGTCTTCAACAGTGAAGTGACTTTTTTCCTGACCCACAGCTTCCAACCCCGCTACCCCCAACATGGTAACCAGTAAAAGTACTTTTTGCATATGCTTGCGTACGGTTTGTTTAATCTTTGGGTTACAGATCACTGATATCCAAGGCGCAGTTTAGCAGGAATTTGTCGGTTTTCACACATTTTGGAATGAAAAAGGCCGCGTGAAGCGACCTCTACCAAATGTTTTGAAGGAATTGCTAAAAGAATTCCCGCATCTTTTCAAAAAAGCCTTTTTCGCCCTTGCCTGGTTGTGGCTGAAAATTCTCTGACTCTCTCAGGTTTTCTAATGTAGTTCTTTCTTCACTACTCAGTTTTTTGGGAGTCCAAACGTTAACATGGATTAGCTCATCTCCTTTTCCATAACCGTTAATATCCTTAATTCCCTTTCCTCTTAAGCGCAGAATTTTGCCACTTTGGGTTCCAGGATCAATTTTAATTCTGACTTTACCATCTATGGTAGGCACTTCAATGCTGGAGCCAAGAGCCGCGTCAATAAAATTGACATACAGATCGAAGACAATATTATTACCGTCTCTTTTTAGGGTTTCGTGCTCGGCTTCTTCAATAACGATAAGCAAATCTCCTGGTGATCCGCCTCCCGGGGACATGTTTCCCTTTCCGGACATGGAAAGTTGCATGCCGTCACTTACACCAGCTGGTATTTTAATTGGAATCACCTCTTCCTTCATTTCAAGCCCTGTGCTATCCACTCCCGGAGGTCGTTTATCAATCACTTTACCTGCACCACTACAAGCATGGCAGGTAGAGGCTGACACCATCTGGCCAAGCATTGTGTTTACCACTTTCTTGACCTGACCTGAACCTCCACATGTACCGCAAGCTTTAAAGGTTACGCCATCGGCATTGATCAATCTGTTTACCTTGATTTTCTTTTCGACACCATTGGCAATTTCATCCAGTGTCAATTGAAGTTTGATGCGCAGGTTAGTTCCTCTACGCTGTCTGCTTCGACCACCACCTCCAAAGAAACTTTCGAATGGGCTTCCGCCACCTCCACCAAAAATATCTCCGAATTGAGAGAAGATATCTTCCATGTTCATTCCGCCACCGGCAGATCCGGCACCGCGCATGCCTTCATGACCAAATCGATCGTATTGAGCTCGCTTTTCAGCATTACTCAAAATCTCGTAGGCTTCAGCAGCTTCCTTGAATTTTTCTTCGGCCTCGTTATCGTCTGGATTTTTGTCGGGGTGGTATTTGATAGCAAGCTTGCGATAAGCCTTCTTCATCTCATCTTCTGTAGCCGACTTGCTTACTCCCAGAATGTCGTAATAATCTCTTTTTGCCATTGCTATGATGCTAAAACTACTTTCGCAAAACGCACAACCTTATCTCCTAAGTAGTAACCCTTTTCTACCGTATCAATGATTTGGCCTTTCAGGCCTTCTTCTTCTGCCGGAAATTGTGCAATTGCTTCGTGCAAATCAGCATCAAATGAACTGCCCTTGCTGGTGTCCATTGGCTTGAGTCCTCTTTGCTCCAATACCTTGAAAAATTTATGATTGATCAGACCGAAGCCCTCTTTGACAGCCTCAATGTCATCCTGTGTCTCGTTGGCAGTATTTGCCCGCTCGAAATCATCAATTACTGGCAGAAGATCAACCATCAAATCTGAATTAGCCGATTTTGTCAGTTCTAACCTCTCCTTGGCAGTCCTTCTTCTAAAATTCTCAAATTCGGAGTAAAGCCTTAAGTACTTGTCCTTGGCTTCAGCTAGCTCGATTGTCAACTTTTCCTCGATGCTCAGTTCTTCTTCCTTAACATCCTCTTGTTCAAGGGTTTCCTCATTTTCCTGAGCTTCCATCACATCCTGAACCTGTTCTTGTTCTTCCTTTTTCAAAGTCTTTTTTTTCTCCTTTTTCTTAGCCATTGTTATTCTGCTTCAAAACAGCTGCGAATCTACAATTTTATTGCCAATGAATAATAAATGTCATAATGACATAGCCTGGTTTAGCATCTGATTTCGTGAAATTCCATTTTACCGTTCATCATCTATTTTTACCGACAATATCAGATGAAATTATCCTGATCACTTTGGACTAGTCAAATGTAGTTAAGGCCGTTTGACTCGGATGACCTGAATTCAGGTTATAGGATAGTAACAAACCCAAAACTCAAAAATCATGAAGACCAACAATTTGAAGAGGGTGGGGTATGCCATGTTTGCACTTTTGTTAATAGGTGCAGTCGGCAATGCTCAAACCACCATCACCACACCAAATGCTGCCAGCCCTAAAGCTGGGGTAAAACAGACCATCGGTATTTCCACAATTTCAATCGATTATTCCAGGCCTTCTGTTAATGGAAGGGAGGGAAAAGTATGGGGTCAACTAGTACCTTATGGATACAGTGTTGTTGGATTTGGCAATGGAAAGCCAATTCCCTGGAGAACCGGAGCCAACGAAAACACAGTAATCACTTTTTCTGATGATGTTAAAATAGAGGGAAAAGATTTAGCTGCAGGATCATATGGCTTACACATGGCTGTTTTTGAAAATGGTGACATTGATGTCATCTTTTCCAATAACACTACATCCTGGGGTAGCTTCTGGTATGAAGAATCGGAGGATGCTCTACGTGTTAAAAGCAAGTCTTCTGACAATAGCTTTACTGAAAGGCTCACTTATGATTTTGTGAATGTCACAGCAACGTCCGCTGATGTTGTGCTTGACTGGGAAAACAAAAGATTCCCATTTAAAGTAGAATTTGATGTTCATGAATTAGTTGTCGCCAACGCCAAAAATCAACTCAGAAGCACTCAAGGTTTTGGCTTCCAGGGTCCGTTGAGTGCAGCTCAATATTGTGTGAATAATAATGTGCATCTAGACCAGGCCCTTATCTGGGCTGATCAGGCCGTCAATGCTCTGAAAAACGCCAACACTTTAGGTGTTAAGGCACAAGTCTTATTTGCAACTAACAAAAACGAAGAGGCTTATGTCGTTATGGACGAAGTACTTGACGATCCTACAGTGCAACCGAACAATTATTATACTTATGGTACCACATTAATCACTCAGGATCAAGATGCAAAAGCACTCAAAGTCTTTGAGAAAATGATCAAAAAATGGGACGCCAATTTTCTCGCTCAACACGGTCTAGCCAGAACCTATTCTTCTATGGGTGATTTCAAGAAAGCCTTGAAATATGAGAAACTGGTTTTAGCAAATCCCGCACTTCCTGCTAACAACAAGGCTGTGATTGAAGGTTATATTGCTAAACTGGAAAAAGGAGAAGACATTAACCCAAACTAGATTAGGGGTTTCGTGTACTTTGAGGCCCGTCTGAGATGATGGGCCTTATACCAAATCAAATATAACATGACGGATACAAATCATTTCTTACCGCTTGCTCTTCGTTGAAAAAATTCGACATAACGATGCTATGCCCTCATTTCTCGCCTTAATCAAACGATAATAATTTAATTTCTATTCGCGCCATTTTATAATTGAATTGGTATTATTTATTTACTGAGGACCAGATTTTGTCCTTTAGTTCTGTGAGCCCAACTTGAGTCAAAGAGGAAATGAAGATACTCTGAACATCTTCTGGAATCAACTCTTTCATTTCCACCATCATTTCTTCATCCAGCATATCGCATTTAGAAATGGCCAGAATTCTTTCTTTATCTAAGAGTTCCGGATTATACTTTTCCAACTCTCTTAAAAGAATCTGATACTCCTGCTCAATATTGTCGGCATCTGCAGGCACCAGAAAAAGCAAAATCGAATTTCTTTCTATGTGACGTAAGAATCGAATACCAAGTCCCTTGCCTTCGGCTGCCCCTTCAATAATTCCGGGAATATCTGCCATCACAAAAGACTTATGGTCACGATAAGCCACAACCCCAAGGTTTGGAACCAATGTGGTGAAGGGATAATCGGCAATTTCCGGTTTGGCTTCTGATAGTACGGAAAGCAGTGTGGACTTGCCTGCATTCGGGAACCCTACCAAACCCACATCTGCCAGTAGTTTTAATTCCAGAACAAACCAGTTTTCAACTCCTTCTTCCCCTGGCTGGGCATAACGCGGTGTTTGTTTGGTAGCAGTCTTGAAGTTTTCGTTGCCTAATCCTCCCCTTCCTGCCTCAGCCAATACCTGCTCTTCACCATGGTCATTAATTTCGAAAAGCACCTCATTGGTTTCTGCATCTCTGGCCACCGTTCCTAAAGGAACCTCTAAGATGATGTCCTCGCCATCAGCTCCTGAGCTTCTGGAGCCACTACCATTTTCACCGTTTTTGGCGATTATATGCTTCCTATATCTCAGATGCAGCAGCGTCCAAAGTTGTTTCTCTCCTTTTAAAATGATATGGCCTCCTCTACCGCCATTGCCACCATCCGGACCACCTTTGGGCACATGCTTCTCCCTTCTAAAAGATACAGCACCCGCACCTCCATTGCCCGATTTGCAATGCATTCTCACGTGGTCTATAAAATTGGATTGTGCCATTACGGATTGTGATAAAAAACAATGATCGGGAAATACCCGACCATTCTCAAATTACGGATTTTTGATTTCTCCTAAATGTGTGTGTCCAAGGCTGAGGAAATATTGCCGAATATTTCTTCAACAGTACCCACCCCATTTATCTTACAGTCTTTGCTCTGGCTAGCGTAGAAGCCGGCAACCGGCAAAGTCTTGTTGAGGTATTCCTGAATTCGAACATTGATTTTCTCCTCGTTCTGATCGTCTACCCTTCCTGATGTTTTTCCTCTTTCAAGCAATCTCTTCTTGAGCTCATCTTCCGGCACATCCAACATTACCATACAAGAAATTGCGGTATCATATTTCTCTAGTAGCGCATCCAGGGCTTCTGCCTGTGCAACAGTTCTGGGGAAACCATCGAAAATAAAACCAGGGGCATCTTTTTTAGTAGTTATATAATCTCCTACCATTCCTATCACAACTTCATCCGGGACTAACTTGCCCTGGTCCATATACTGCTGTGCAAGTTTGCCCAGTTCGGTACCCTCTCCTAAATGCTTTCTGAATAAATCTCCGGTAGAGATGTGATTCAGACCGTACTTGTCAATAATGTTCTCGCTTTGTGTTCCTTTCCCTGCTCCGGGAGGGCCAAATAATACGATGTTTACCATTCAAATCTCATTTAGAGTCGGCAAATATAAGGAAGGATCGACTTAGTCATCTTTCAATTGATAAATATCTTGAAGATTACGCCCATGCCCATCATAATCGAGGCCGTAACCCACAACAAACTTATCCGGAATTTCGAAACCCACATACCGCAACGGGATATCTTCCTTTATACAGTCAGGTTTAAATAGTAACGTTGCAATTTCCAATGAAGCAGGATTTTGAGCAGCCAAATCATTTTTCGCTTTGGCCATGGTCAAACCAGTATCTACAATGTCCTCCAAAATTATGATGTGCCTGTCTTCTATACTTTCAGCCAGACCAACTAATTGTCTCACGTTGCCTGATGTATTTATGCCTTCATAAGAAGTCATTTTCACAAAGGTAATTTCACAGGGGATGGTGATTTTCTGAAGTAGATCACTGGCAAACATAAACGCACCATTCAGTACTCCTATGAACAATGGGTTTTTGCCTTCATAGGCTACATTGATTGTGTCAGCCATCCTTGCGATCTGTGATTGAATGTCATCGGAACTCAAGTATGTCACGAATTTCTTGTCTCTTACTTTGATGATCTCTTTTTCCATGCTTATAGCTTGTCCATCAATTCCCTATACATCGCGACCATGCAATCAATATCATGTTTATGTACCTTTTCATCCGGGCTATGCACATGATCTTCCGGAGCGCCTATAAAACACCAGTCAATAGGATATGGAGATAATTGCAATTCCCTACCATCACTTGAGCCTGCCCCCTCTACCTCTAGTTGGAAGTCAATGTCAGATTCATAGGCAATACCAAGGATCTTATCAATAAATGCCCTCCTTGGAATATTTTTATCGCGCATAGAAATGGCAACCCCCTCTCCATGTCGCACACCATCAGTTACCCAGGTGATGTCTGAGATCAGTGCCTGTCTGACATTCCATTGCTCAACCATATATTTTATCAAGTAAGGCACGGCACCCCCTCCATGTTCTTCCCAACAAGAGAAAACAATCACGCCATCCTTGAGTGTTTCAGCCACTTTAAGTGCATTCATTACACCTAACCGATTGTCCAGATAGCAAGACTGCACAAAATCTTCGGTCTCCCTAAAATCACATTCGAAAACCAGCTCTGTTCCCCGGTCTATTCCCCTTCCAAACTTATAAAATACATTGCCTTGATCTTCGAATAGTTCGCATTCAATAGGACCTCTGGCATCTACACCAACCAGTTTATATCCCGTTTCGGCCCTCGGCCCTCCAATGGGCACGAGTTGATCGTTGTACCTGACCGTAAACCCGATACTATCCATATGGGCAAAAATGGCTGTTGTGGGTTTGCCAAATTTCAACATTATACAATCCTGGAAATCATCACCGTAAATTACCTCAGGTTTCACAGCCCAGTGCCCGGCATTAATCTTGACATAATCCAGAATGAAATCGTGCATAGCCCGCTCATTTCCTGAAGGAGCGTGAATTTCACATAGTGTTTTGAGTAAACCGAAGTCCATTTTAGCGTTTGCCCAAAAATAGAAGAAGCAATTCAAATATCTTTAAATCAACAAATAATTAAAGTTGTATCGAACATTATAGGATTGGATTAACTTGCGCGTTCAAATCAACATCATGTTTGTTCTAAATCGTCAAAACTCTATCGCCAATGTGTATCTCGCGGAAATTCGAGATGTCAACATACAAGGTGATGGACTTAGGTTTAGGCACAATATCAGGCGTTTGGGATTTCTATTAGGGTATGAAATGTCAAAGCAATTTGATTTTTCGAAAAAATCCCTGACCACACCTCTGACTAATACTGAAGTTGAAGTGCCAGATGAGGATATTGTGGTGATCACCATTATGCGTGCAGGTCTACCCTTTCAAGAAGGCTTTTTGCAGGTTTTTGACCATGCCAATTCCGGTTTTATCGGGGCCTGGCGCAAAGAAGGAACCAAAGAAGTGGAAATTGACCTTAATTATTTGGCGGCTCCTGATTTAAATAACAAAACAGTAATTCTGGCTGATCCAATGCTGGCAACGGGCAAGTCTTTGGTTCGAGCTACTGAAGCACTTACAAATCATGGTACTCCAAAATCATTACATCTGGCATCGGTGATAGCCGCACCTGAGGGTGTAAATTATCTGAATGAAAATCTTAAGGTAGACTTCCAGCTTTGGACTTGTGCTCTTGATGAAAAATTAAATAACAAATCTTATATAGTGCCAGGCTTAGGCGATGCGGGAGACCTGGCCTATGGTACAAAACTCTAATAAATGCCTTTGGACCTTGTAATCTTACTTGTTGGTTTAGGCACATTAATACTTGGCGGGGAAGTGCTTGTGAGAGGAGCTACAAGATTGGCCCTCAGGTTCAGGGTGAGTACACTTGTCGTTGGGCTCACAATTGTAGCGTTCAGCACATCCGCGCCTGAATTGCTTGTTAGCATCAGCGCGGCAATGAAAGATGTTCCTGACTTTGCCCTTGCAAACATTGTGGGATCGAATATCTCCAATCTGGCGCTGGTTCTTGGTGTCGCGGCCATAGTTGGTATAATCCCAATCGATAGACTCACAATCAGACGAGCCTGGCCTACAACCTTAGGTGCCTCAATATTACTCTACATTTTTGCCCGAGATGGATTAATCCAGCATTACGAAGGATATATTCTTTTCTCCTTACTGATAGCCTACCTAATTTTTTTGCTCATCTACACCAAAAAGGAACAGATCAAACTTGATATTGAAATACCAAAAGACAAAGAATCTCGCATTGAGAAATTCAAAGATGGAGGACTCATGGCTTTGGGTGCAGTATGTCTCTATTTCGGTTCTGACTGGTTCATCGCTGGTGCGGATTCTCTCGCTTCTGACTTGGGTGTCTCTGAAAGAGTTATAGGGCTGACAGTTCTAGCCGTGGGAACCAGTCTACCTGAGTTGATCACTTCTGTGATTGCAGCTAGAAAGGGAGAAACTAATCTCGCTCTAGGCAATTTATTAGGCTCGAATATTTTCAATATTCTTTCCATTCTGGGCATTACAGCGATTGTCAAAGAGTTGACTGTAAACCCCAGCATCCTAAATATGGATATGATTTGGATGTTAGGGCTTACCATTGGTATCCTTCCCCTAATGATTTTCCGTAAAAGACTAGGAACTACAGCAGGCATAATTCTGCTGGCGTTCTATACAATTTATGTCTTTTTCATTCTTAAATAATGCTTGAAAAGATCGGGGCTTATTTCGGCATTTATCTGTTATGCTGCTTGAAATCAATCTTTGGACCTTTGCTGGGTCCGGCAGCGGGTATGTCCAAGCTTGAGATCATTATCGTTACCGTAGCGGGTGTAATGACCAGTGCACTGCTCTTCACCTTGGTGGGAGAGAAAATAAAAAAAAACATCCTCCCCATCTTTATCAAAAACCCTCGGAAATTTTCCCCTGCCAGCAGAAGAATGGTTCGCCTTTGGAAGAAATATGGGATCATTGGTGTTTGCTTCCTTACGCCATTGGTCCTATCTCCAGTGGGTGGCTCGTTACTGGTTTCTTCAGTAGGTGCACCAAGAAAAAAAGTCTACCTCTACATGTTTATATTCGGGGTATTCTGGGCCGTAGTTTGGACTTACTCTGTGGGATGGTTGATCGATATAGGTATGATCAGGAAGTAGGCTCTTCTTCGTCTGGCAGCATTTCAATGTCCTGGATCAAAACTTTTTTGGAAATAGCCTTACCAGTGAGTGTTGCTGCCAAACCACCCATTGCCGTCTCTTTGTAACGCGTTTCCATGCTTTGTCCTACCTCACCCATGGCCTCCACACACTCATCAACAGGGATCACAGCACTCACATCTGACAGCGCAATTTGAGCCGAGCTATTTGCAATTGCTGCCGCACTTGCATTTCGTACCACGCAAGGCACTTCAACCAGGCCAGCCACAGGATCGCAAATTAAACCCAACATGCACTGTATTGTGATTGCCACTGCGTTGAACACTTGGTCAATATTGCCACCCAGGCAGTAAACCATAGCTCCTGCCCCCATAGCTGCCGCACTTCCCGTTTCAGCCTGACAGCCACCTACAGCACCGGCAATTGAAGCCCGCTTTTCCATGATTATGGCTATGCCCGCGCCAATTAACAGTCCCTCAAGTATTTTCCTATCCGGAACATCATGCAGCTCCTGTAATGTGACAAGAATGCCGGGTAAAATTCCCGATGCTCCAGCAGTTGGAGCTGCCACAACTCTACCCATGCAAGAATTCACTTCTTTGGCCGCCAGGGCTCTGGAAATAAGTACCTGAAATTCTCTGGATAAAACTGACACCGGGTTTTGATAGACCTTCTTTGCTCCATTATTAATCATCCCTGAGCGTGACGTCATATCTTCCGCTAAGCCAGTTTGCACTGCCTCTTTCATCACCTGATAGGCTACGGCCAGGCCTTCCCATATCTCCGATTCAGTGCGGTGTTTCTGCTTTACTTCATAGCCGATAACAGCTTCAAAGAGCTCCTGGTTGTGTTCTTCACAATAGGCCTTCCAACCTCTAAAATCCTCAAAAAGAAAACTCATTCGCGATGTTTTTTGCAAAGCTAAAGCATTTTAGCCAAAGGCTAACCAAAAGTGTTTTGGGATGAGAAGTCGTCATGCCGGAAAAATAGTCCATAATTTTTCACAAGGACTATTTTATCCGGTATCTCAAATCTTCAAATAGGTGAGATTCCGGATATTTTTCTTCCTTTTTAAAATATTGGAAGAAAAATTCCGGAATGACGTTTCTATAGGCTTAGATACTCTTTGTACCAATCCTTAAGCCGAACTCACATTAACCCAAATAGTTCTCCAAAAACTTTTTGAATGTCTGCTTATAGGTTTGACTTACTGGAAGGAACTCTCCTGCAATATTCACTTTGTCGTTGTTAATAGAAGTGATGCCATCAATATTGATAATATAAGACTGATGAATCCGAAGAAATTGTTCTCCCGGCAAGTCTTTCTCCAGGTCTTTCATGTTCATTAAAGACATTACCTTTTTGTCAGGGCAATGAAACGTTACGTAGTCCTTCATGCCTTTTATGTACAGCACCTCATTAAA
Organism: Roseivirga sp.; assembly: GCA_029262895.1. GTDB lineage: Bacteria > Bacteroidota > Bacteroidia > Cytophagales > Cyclobacteriaceae > Roseivirga. Next base: position 33,591 of record JAJCYM010000002.1, on the reverse strand, counting down.
ATGGACTTTGACAAGTGATCTTCCATCTTTTACAAACAGAAAGTCGTCTCTCTGGTTTTTGGAAGCTTTTAGCTTCTCAATTTGCTTATCCTGAAGTTGATCGGAGACTTTATTTACTGCCTTTAAAAAACGCGGAAAGTCAAATGGCTTTAATAGGTAATCCATTGCATCCAGCTCAAACCCATCAACCGCATATTCTGCAAAAGCCGTAGTGAATATGATCTTTGGTTTAGGGTCAATAACCTTAATGAGCTCTATCCCCGAAATATCAGGCATCTTAATATCTAAAAACAAAAAGTCAACAGGATTGTCCCTCAAAAAACTCATTGCCTGCAGCCCGCTGGAAAAGTCACCCAGCAGCTCGATAAACGGTACCTTTTCGCAGAAATCGATAAGAAGTTTTCGCGCTAATGGTTCATCATCGACAATGATACATTTGATACTCATCACAGCCTCAATTTTAGATTTACTTCGAACTGTGACACCTCATTGTTTACTCCCAATTCAAACTTGCCAGGATAACTTAACGCCAGACGCTTCTTCACATTCTCTAAACCGAAACCTGAATGTTCAGCTTCTTTTTGGACCGGTTCAAATACACTGTTCTTTATATTGACTACCAATTCATCGCGTGTAGAGGACAACTTTATTTTCACCCAACTGTCTGGGTATTTATCGCTAACACCATGTTTAAAAGCATTTTCTACAAAGGGAATTAGGATTAAGGGTGCAATTTCAATTTCCTTATTCACTTCGCTTATATCAAACTCAATATCAAATTGATTGTTCAATCTTATTCCCTCCAAGTCCAGATAATCTCTTATATAGTCTATCTCCCGGTGCAATGCCACCTCAGATTTATTTGAATCGTAAATCATATATCTCATGATATTTGACAGCTTAATGATCACTTCGGTGGCCTGATCACTTTTAACCTGAGTCAGATAGTTAAGGTTATGAAGTGTATTGAACAAAAAGTGAGGGTTGATTTGCGCCTTGAGATAGTTCAGCTCAGCATTGAGTTTTTCGTTTTCAAGGGCCTTTTTCTGGCCTTCTAAACGGAAGCGATCAATTGTAAAATTGAGAAGGCTAATTACTGTGGCAAAGGAAAGCAAGTCCCAACTCGTACTCAAAATTCGCAGGGCATTGAGTTTTTCGTAATAATCACGATTGAGCAACTCATAGAGCAGTTTGTATTCGACCATGGACCTGCTCACCATAGCGATAGCCAGGAATGTCAGAACTCCTATGGCATACTTGAAATAGAGCTTCTTTTTCGTCAGAAAAGGCAACAGCCAGACGGCATGTGAATAGGAAAAAAGAATGTTAAACAGACCGGGTATAAAGAGTATAAATGCCGCCTCCGTGGAAGTCAGGAATGGGATAATATCTAAAAACCGGTAAGTAAAGTAGAGTATCCAAAAGCCGGAGTGGAGCCAAAAGACCCTATTCCTTAGGAATGAAAGATTCATAAAAGGTAAAGTTACCGACTTACAATTAAGGAATTTGGCTAATCGAAATCAATCGACAATCACGCCATTTTAATCGACAAGTCATCAATGTCGAATATTCTGGTTGAAAGGGCTACCAAACACGCCAGAAGCTCTATTAACGATTTATGGCTCACCCAGATTTCCTTTTTTGGAGAATGAGAAAGCTAATTTACCTAGTGCTTCTAGTCACTTGGGTTGTGCCCATTCAAGCACAAACTGCTCAAGAAATCCTACAAGCCACAGTCAAGGCCATGGGAGGATCTGAAAAATGGGACGGCATAGACTATATCCGTATGAAACATGCCGGGCACAAATACTGGCTGGAACAATCTGAAAATCCTGATGGTCCATTTATAGCGTCTTATGAAGTGGTTGAGGAGACACGCGGAGTACGTCAATATCAAGTTCATCGCAAGGAGACTACGCATCAGTTTCAATCCAAAGTTGCACGCGACAGTGAAGTGATGATCAATGGTGAAAAAGGATTAATGACGTTTAGCGGACGATCGCTCACTATGCCTTATCAATTCAAAACAGGCTATGATGAATGGATGCGATATGCCCCTGAGCAACTTATTTTTTCAGGCTTGGCAAATCAATCCAAATTCGAAGGGAAAGTCACAGTAGAAGGCACTGAGCACTTTCTTGTCAGCTTTATCAAAGACGAACTTAAACACACACTTTACATCAATCGCCATAATTACTTGCTGGCACAAGCCGAGATTGAGTCCTTTTTACCTTATGACGTATTCAACTACCCATGGGGAAAGTTCATTACAAAAATCAAATATTCGCTGCAATGGCTATATCCCGAAGACATTCGATATCCATCGCAGTGGGACGTTTATAAGCTGGGCAAACATTTCAGGTCCATTACCATTTTCGACATTGATTTTAGACCAAAAGTAGATGAGGGGCTATTTGAGATACCAGCCGATCTGCCGCCTGACCGAACTCCTGTTTTAGTAGATAAGACACCACTCAATACCGAAGGTATTATCGAAGTGGCTCCTGGTATTCATACCATTCCAGGTTCTTGGTATGTTGGTCACATTGAGCAGAACGATGGTATTTTGGTTATTGAAGGGCCTATCTCGTCAGGCTACAATGCTCAACATCTCAAATTTCTTAAGGACAAATATCCAAACAAGCCAATCAAAGCGGTGTTTGCCACTTCTGACGCCTGGCCACATGTAGGTGGCATCAGGCAGTTTGCGGCCCAAGGCATACCTATTTATACACATCGCCTCAATCAGGAAATAATTTCCAATGTCCTAAAAGCTGATCATTCATTGCTACCGGATGCCTATCAGAAATCGAAACCGACTCCCAAATTTCAATTGATTGACAAGGAAGTTGTTATTGATGATCCAGTCACACCCGTGCATATACTGCCTATCAATGGCGAGGGTGGTGAACGGATGATTGCCTTGTATTTCCCAAAGCAAAAGGTGCTCTACGCCAGCGATCTGGTTCAGTATAATGGTAGAAATGGTTCCTTCTTCTCACCTCAATATCTGTCAGAAGTAAAGGCAATGGTCGATAAACATCAACTGGACGTGGAAACCGTATTTGCTATGCATACTTCACCACTTCCATGGTCAAAGGTTTTAGAAGCACTTAAAAACAACAACAAATGAAAAAGTTCATCTTATTATTCAGCCTCATCTGTTCTTATAGTTTTGCCCAAGACACCATTCGCATGGGCCATGAATTCAAGAACTTTGATTTGCTTGAATTGGGCACCACAACCGATGCAGTATATAATTCACTAGATGGCAAAATGAGGGGCCTTTCGTTAATGACTAAAACCACTGAATTGGTAACAATTGACGGAGTACAATATCTTTCCATCAAACACGAATGGAACGATCCAAATACGGAATGGCACGGGAGCTTTGAGTATCTCTGTGAGCCAAAAACTCTCAGGCCAATCCAACATATTCGAATCACACCTCGGGCAGGTAAGGAGGCTTTTAAGTTTTATGATAAGCAAATCGTGGGGCTCGATTCTGCCATTGACAACAAGCAGAAGGACTTTGAACTTGCACTACAAGAGCCCACCTACAACTGGGAAATTGACCTGGAGACCTATTCTCTATTACCTATGAAAAAAGGCTATCACGCTGTGATGAACTTCTATCATCCAGGCGCTAGTTCTTCACCAAATTTCTACCATTTGAAAGTCATCGGCTCTGAGAAGATCAAGCTCCCAAATGGCAAAAGCATGGATTGTTGGATTATTTTCACGGACTATCGAGGATCACAACCCACTCGATTTTGGTATACCAAGAAGGGTCAGAATTTTGTGAAAATGGAAGGCCAGTATAACAAAGTGACTATTTATAAGGAGCGAATATTTTAGCCATCATCTGATGGCCTTGAAGTTCATTGTTTTCTCTGTATTAATTGTCAAAGCGCTTATGAGGGCTATACCGAAAAAGGTACCATGCTCCCAAAGTTCAGGTCTATCTCCAAAGAGAATGTCAAATGCTGAAAACGTAAGAAATATCAGCATGCTCAATTTGAAGTTCAAGGTGAGCAGTACCTTGACATGAGTCTTTTTAATGAGACAAAACAAAAAACCTATTCCTAAAAATACCTCCAGAATCCCGCAGGAGTAAAGAGAAAAAAGTGCCAAATCAGCGGAGAGATTGATTGATTTGAAATAGGCTATGAATTTCTCGTCTCGAGTGACTCCAAAGAAGGAACCCTTATTGAAAAATTTATCCATTCCATTGAGCAACCAGAACATTCCCCAGAAACTGACGAGTATCCTTTGGATTGTAAGTCGTTTGTTGATTTCTGCTATAAGGCTTCCCATAGTCTTGGCTGTACTGATAAGTGTAAAAACGCGGGAGGCTAGGAGATGTGGGTTAATTACGAGTTAAGTTGATTTAAGCAGTACTTAAAAGAATTAACAAAGAGTTAAAAAGACCTTTTTTTCAGGCCTGATTATATAAATTCTCAAATCAAATAGAAGATGGTTCCAGCGCTATTCAACTAGATTAAACATTTATATCTTTGCGGCATGGAACTAAAGAATGACCTACTGGTCAGAGCAGCCAGAGGCGAGCGAACCGAAAGAACACCCGTTTGGTTAATGCGACAGGCGGGGCGTATTCTTCCTGAGTATAGAGCGGTAAGAAACAGCCTGAGTGGATTCGTAGAATTGGTTCAGAATCCTGAGTTGGCAGCGGAGGTTACCATTCAACCGGTCGATATTTTAGGTGTTGATGCCGCTATCATTTTCTCCGATATTCTGGTAATTCCTGAGGCCATGGGTCTACCCTATGAGATGGTCGAAAAAAAGGGCCCTTGGTTTCCAAAGACCATCAGCTCTCATGACGATCTGGCCAAGCTTAAGGTGGCTGATGTCCCGTCTGATTTGGGCTATGTGCTGGAAGCCATCAAGGTGACCAAAAAGGAGCTTGCAGGTAGAGTACCGCTTATTGGATTTGCAGGTGCTCCATGGACCATTTTCTGCTATATGATTGAGGGACAAGGGAGCAAGACTTTCTCCAAAGCACGAAAAATGCTCTACAATGAGCCAGTTTTGTCTGATCAACTTTTACAGATGATCACGGACAGCACCATTGCTTATTTGAAAGCCCAAATTGAGGCTGGTGCAAATGTTGTCCAACTCTTTGATTCCTGGGCGGGCATTTTGTCTTCTGCTCAGTATCAGCAGTTTTCCATGAAATACATTGCTCAAATTTGTGATGCCATAGACGAGGTGCCTCTTACCGTGTTTGCAAAAGGTGCTTACTTCGCCAGGCCAGAGATGAGGCATTTGAATTGCCGCACCATTGGCCTTGATTGGAACATGGGTATTTCAGAGTCTCGAAGGTTGATTGGCGAGGGCAAAACACTTCAGGGTAACCTTGACCCTTGTGCCTTGTATGGTTCCACTGCTGAAATTGAGAACGCCACTAAAAAGATGTTGGATGCCTTTGGCCCTGAAAAGCATATTGCCAACCTGGGGCATGGAGTTTATCCTGACATTGATCCCGAAAAGGTGAAGATCTTTGTACAGACTGTGAAAGAGTATTCCTCACAAATGAGGTCAGTCTGATTAATCCATTTTTTCTTCTGAGCAATAAGGCCTAATTTTCTTCCGGTCTAATCAAATTGTGTCTGACGACCTCACTATGAAATTTATTAATCTTACAGGGGGTAGGGTAAATAAAATTTCACGGTATTAAAGAGCATAAAGAACTAAAATGAGTCGCTGGGAAGACGATGAAACTTTCTTAAGTCGGTGGTTGAACAATGAAGTCAGTCCCGAAGAAAAAGCAGATTTTGAAGCATCTGCTGAGGGGAAGGACTATGTCGCTATGATGAAAGCGGCTGAGCGATTCAGGGCTCCGGATTATGATGCAAGGAGTCAACTTGACAAACTCAAGAATACTATAGCCACTCTGCCAAAACCTGTGGCTAAGGTGATCTGGATGCAACCGGCCTTTCGTTATGCTGTGGCCGCCTCGGTGGTTTTAATTACTGTGATTGCCTTTTTATTACAGCCCAATCTTACCAGAGTTTCTACAGGATTTGGTGAACAGGAAATTGCCTTTTTACCTGATGGCTCTGAAGTTAGATTGAATTCCAGCTCCAGTATTGCCTATGATGCTGATGAATGGCAAGAGAACAGAACAGTGAAATTGGTGGGTGAGGCATTTTTCAATGTCAAGAAGGGCAGTGATTTTGTTGTTAATACCGAAGGTGGAAATGTAAAGGTACTTGGCACAAGCTTCAATGTTAGAAGCAGAAACAACACCCTGGAGGTGGTTTGTTTTACGGGAAAAGTTAATGTTTCCAGTACTAAAACTGATGAAGACCTGACCCCGGGAATGGGACTCAGGCTGAATCAAGGAGTTTTGGAACGTTCCTGGACCAAAACTCTGGGCGAATTGCCTTCCTGGATTAATGGCATTACCAACCTTGAAGATGTACCGTTGCAGGAAGCACTCAATGAATTGACTGACGTATTCGGGGTGGAAATCGACTATGATAACACGCTGGATAGCCTTTTATTCAATGGTGCCTTTCCAAATAACGATGCCGAAGCAGCTATCAAATTGGTATTAGAACCCTTAAATATTCGTTACACTTTTGAATCAAACTCCGGTAACCTTGTGATTCAAGGTTTGAATAGATGATTAGAAATTGCCTGATCACCATTGTCATAATTGCCTTTTCCCAGAACCTCTTTGGACAGGATATCTCTGTGGATTATCAAGCGAGCGATAGGTCTCTTGTCCAAATATTCAGGGATCTGGAAAAAGCCTATGATCTGCACTTTGCTTACTCTACCAGAGAACTCAGGGGGAAGAAAGCAAGCGTAAATGCGGCAAATCAAAATCTGGGTTCGTTTTTAATCAATTTATTACGACCACACCAGCTTAAGCATGAATTGGTTGAAGAGAAGTTTGTGTCTGTGACAAGTCCTGAATCTGTCTTTATACGTGCAAAAGCAGTAGATCAAGAAACGGGCGAAAGCCTTCCATTTGCTACCCTCCGCCTCAAGGACACTTACCAGGGTGCAATTGCCGATGCAGATGGAAACTTTAGTGTGGTCATTCATGAGCCTCTTGATGCAGTGCTCCAGTTTTCATTTTTGGGTTATCAAACCTATGAGTTGAACATTGACGATTATAATGATCCTGAATTGCTTCAGATAGACCTGGTTCCTGATGTACGAGACTTACAGGAAGTGGTCATTCGGGAATACATCAACAACGGCATCACCACAGACGACAGGGCTTCAAAGATTACCATCAATCCTTCGGAGATGGAAATACTTCCGGGCCTTCCTGAAAGAGACATCCTGCTCTCCACCCAAATCTTGGCCGGTATCAATTCCAATGATGAATCAGCCTCGGGGATGAATGTCAGAGGCAGTTCAAGAGATAATACATTCATTTATTGGAACAATATCCCGATCTACCAATCGGCTCACTACTTTGGAAATATCTCCTCTTTTATTCCCGCCTCCATAGGGAAGGTAGACATTTACAAAAATCATATCCCAGTAAAATACAGTGGTGCAAGCGCTGCCATGATACTAATCGAATCACGAAAAGAGAAGATCACCAAGCCAGAATTTGAAAGCAGCCTTAATTTCACTCACGCAGACATCTATGGCAGGGTGCCCTTTCTCAAAGACCAAGGGAGTTTTATGTTTGCTGCCAGAAGGTCCTACAATGACCTCTTCTCTACTCCCACTTTTAACGCATTGAGCAACAAGCTCTTTGAAGGAACAATAACGCAGGACGTTCAGCAATCCGTAGATGAAAATTTTAAGTTCAATAGTAAACTTACATTTTCAGATTTCAATCTTCAGTGGATTTATGAACCATCAGGGCAAGATCGATTAACCGTTAGCGCTTTGCGTTCAGGTAGCGTTTTGGATTATAATTCTGTCAATGAAGAGGAAGCCATAGAATCGATACAGACTCACGAGGTCACCAACATAGGTATTAATGCCCAATGGGATCACAGATGGGGAGAGCGACTGCAAACCAATTTGAGTACCTCATTCAGCTCCTATGATATGGATTATGGGCTGACCGAATTTCGGGAAATTGGAGATGACTCGGATAACGATCAGGCCTCCAGAGCAAATTTTCTAAGGAACCTTGAAATACGGCTAAGCAACGATTATGCACTCGCACAAAACCATGTGCTGAGTTTTGGTTACCAAATGAATCTCGTTGATGCAAGCCTTGAAATCAATGAGTCCAATTTTTTCGAGGAGGATTTTGAAGAGATCATTGACACCAGGGGTTTTGTACATGGACTCTTTGGAGACTATACAGGCAAACTGAACAGTAACTGGCAGTTCGGTGTGGGATTGAGGCTCAACAATTATCAAAGCACAGGGGAGGTTCTTATAGACCCACAGCTGAGAATAAGCTATGACCTAAACAAAAACTGGCTCCTGAAAGGCTCAATAGGAACATACACGCAATACCTGAGTGCGATTCAAGAAACTGAGTTTACTTTCTCCAATAGTTTGGAGCAAAACTGGATTGTAGCCGATGAAGATGAAACCGTACCCTTGATTGTTAATCGCCAGGCTGTCGTGGGATTTCTGTTCGAAAAGGATGGCTGGTTAGTGGACTTTGATCTATATAGCAAGGATCTGGACGGACTTATCGCAAGAAACTTCGGCTCTACTTTTGGCGGTGAAGAAGGCTTTGGTATTGGCAATGAGAGAATTCAGGGTATAGACCTTACCATCAAAAGAAAGTGGAAAAACTACAGAGCATGGCTAAGCTATGGGTTTCAGGACTCAAAGGCCAGCATACCAGAATTCCAACTGTTTGATTTCACTTCCGGGCTCAATGTCAGACATCAGCTACAACTTTCACAGACGCTCAGTATGGGTCAGTTTGAGGTATCTCTGGGGTACTCGATAAAATCAGGTTTGCCTTTCACCAATGTTACGGGTCTTGAGTTGATTACCGACCCTGAACCGGGTGAGGACCCTGTGGATTTTGAGCCTTTTTATGAAATTAACTTCAATGAGCTTAATTCAAATCGCCTGCCCACATACCATCGGGTGGACGTTTCTGCCTGGTATAAATTCCCAAAGATAAAGAGCTCGAAATTCAGGGGTGAAGTAGGCATCTCAATCTTAAATGTACTGGACACCAAGAATCTCCACAATCGCACATTTGGTGTGGAAGAGTTTGAAGATACAACTATCGGTATTTTTCAGCTTGACAAACGACTCCTTGGCTTCACGCCCAACTTCAGCTTAAGATTGAAGTTCTAAGTGACAGCGCTCGTACTGGACTCTGCCTCGTCACTATAACTCTATTCACTATTTTTAAATAATGTATTGTCTGATACAACCTTTTTTGGTTGCAATCACACTCATTACAAAACACAGTGATGTTGAGCGATCAAAAACTGGTAAGTGATTTTCTAAGGAGCAGAAGCGAAAAGGCTTTTCAAGAGCTTTATCGTGATAAAACTCCCCACCTCTATCAAATGGCGCTTCGACTCACTGCGCGGGATGAAAATCTGGCCCAGGAATTAATTCAAACCATGTGGATTACTGCCATCAGGAAACTGGAAGGCTTCCAATGGAAATCGACACTCAAAACCTGGTTGATTGGCATCTTGATAAATCTGAATCGAGAGGAAATATATAAGGAGCAGAAAAAAAAAGAGGTCGAAGACATCAGTGAAAACATACTGATTTCCAAAAGCTCTGTTGCACATGGCTTCGATTTAGAAAGCGCACTCTCTCAATTACCGATTGGTTATCGCAGAGTGATCATACTTCACGATATAGAAGGCTACCAACATAAGGAAATTGCAGCCCTTCTGGGTATCGAAGAAGGCACAAGTAAGAGTCAACTTTTTCAGGCAAGAAAGTCCATGAGAAATCGGCTATCTGAAAACAAAAACCGTGAGCAGTGATGGAAAATGGCGGATTAACACCAGAAGAAAGAGAAGCATTCGACCGGTTATCGAGTCACAAAACACCACCAGTTGAACTGGAGGCTAAGGTGATCTCTGCATTAAAAGAAGAAGGTTTAATCAAAACTAAAACAGTGGTTATGAATACGAACTTAAAATGGGCAATCTCAATTGCCGCTTCTGTCCTGATTTTCTTTGCGGGAAGCTATTGGGGAAAACAATCTTTAAGTACTTCGGCAATCAATCCAACATTGGGCTATATGCTCATTCTTCACGAAGATGAAAATTTTCAGCCAGGAGATCCGATGGCTATGTTCGAGGAATACTCCACTTGGATGCAGAACACTGACGAAAGTGGTATAACAATCAGCGGTCAGGAATTAAGTCCTGAGGCTGTTTTGGTCAAAAGTAACAACAGCATTAGTCTGGATGAAGAGGCCTCAGAAAGAATCACCGGTTACTTTATTCTAGAGGCCAAAACAAAAGAGGAAGCACTCAAAGTGGCCAGGCTGAACCCTCATATCAAGTACGGGGGAACCATTGAAGTAAAACCATTTATGGTCCGATAAAAATATAAGATTATGAAAATTAGAAATCTAACAATGGCCGTGGCCATTATCACGGCTGGAATAATTATCCAACAAAGTCAGGCATCACCGTCCAACGAAGGCGATAATATCTTTGACATAGAAAATTACGCATGGTTAGCCGGCCATTGGACCGGAGATGGCTTTGGAGGAACCTCTGAGGAAGTCTGGACAAAACCAAAGAACGGGGTAATCATGGGCATGTATCGTCATCATGATAAAGATGGAAAATTGGTCTTCTACGAATTCATCACTCTTGATAAAACCGGTATGAAACTGAAACATTTCAATGCGGATTTGACCGGATGGGAAACCAAGGACAAGTTCATGACCTTTGAAATGGTAGAAGCTCAACCCAACAAATTAATTCTTGATGGATTGGTATATGAGAAAAAATCTGATTCAGAAATGGAAGTCACACTGAAATACAATCCTACGGGCAAAAAAGTTGAAACTGAAATTTTCAATTTCAAAAAGACCCCCGGCTCATGAGACCTATCTTGACTGTCCTTACATCTTTATCGCTGCTCTTCCCCACTCTCATTCCCGGAAAGATTGAGCCTGAAGTGAGGTTTGAGGGATTAAGGATTTGGGTTACTGATTTAGAGGAAGCGAGAAAGTTCTATGAAGGCCTTCTTGGTTTTCAAATGGAAGAGCAATCAAAAGAGTCCGCAATACTCAACACTGGCTCATTTCCAATACACCTTTCCAAATCAGCCCAAAGCAACGGGACTGACTATGAAAAGCATGAAAGAACGGCATTGTCGATTCAAGTTTCAAAACTGCTGCCGGCAATTGATGCGCTCAGGGCCAAAGGAGTAAATCTTTTAGAGGGTCATCTTCAACGTAACGGTGTGGGTATTTCCATACCATTCAAAGACCCTTTTGGCAATTTGCTCAGCCTCATCGAAGTACAGATTAGGGAAGTTCCGGCCTTTGAAGGTTTTCAAATATACAATACCGGTATTACTTCTGGAGATATGGACAAGGCCATTTCCTTTTACGAAGGTATTTTGGGTTTTGAAGAATGGTCAAGAGATTACTTACCTCAAGCCATGCCACTTAAACACAAGGATCAAAGCTTTGCTTTTATGCTCCATTACAAAGCCGGGCTAGCACCAAGGAGCCGAAAGTTTGGAACCGAAAGCGAAATCAATCTGCTCTTCTCCTCTTCAGATTTGAGCAAGACCATCTCGGGTTTGAAACAACAGGGAGTCGAAATGGTCTCGGTTAGTAAAACCAGGGCTGCCTTCAAAGATCCCTTTGGGAATATTTGTGAGTTGGTTGAAAAATAGGCCTGTTCAATAACATCGGTCAGACCACTCTTTCAAAATGTAGATAGCGGTCTGAATGATACTTTGCTTATCAATCCTCACTAGAAGCCAGAATCACAACTCCTGATGCTTCAAAGGTCAATTCTTCCTTAGCCTCTGTAATTCCTGCAACTTCAGTTTCCGATTTTCCGGCATCTTCAGCATAATGCCTGAGCGTTTCTACGTCTGTCATCGTTCTTTTCACAACACCTTCAATAACTGCCTGGTTACCCTGCATCCCCTCTTTGGGTACAAAGAACGCATAGTCCTTAAAGGTAACACGCATCTCTTCTCCATCAGTCATTTTCAGGTTCATCCAACAACCCTTCATAGCGCAGGTAGTGATGATCTCAGACTTGACCTTTACAACAAGTGAATCTTGCTCACCAAGTAGAGTAATCATCTTATCGGTCGAAATAGCTCCTTCAATGGAAATTTCATCACCGTAATTACCTACTAACTTTGCCTGTTCTTCTTTCTGCTGCTGGCTGCAGGCGATCATTGCCAAACAAATAAAAAATACAAATAGCTTTTTCATCTTAAAAAATTTGCCACAAAAATAACCAATTTCTGCCTTAAGAACCACCTACTTCTTAGAAGGAGTTAGCAAGGTTCTTACATCCACATCCAGTGCTTCGGCAATTTTATAGAGGATTTTTATGCTTGGCTGAGTTTTGTTATTGACGTAATTGGTAGTGACCACATAGCTCTTCTCAATCTCTCTGGCCAGCCAAGCCTGGGATTTCCCCTGCTTCTTAAGTGTAACCTTAATTCTATTTAACTTTTTCATGGATTATGCCTTCCTTTTTAATGCTAAAAATTCGTCTTCTAACCGATTCACTTTGGCTGTTAAATCTTCTACCATGGAATACAGTTTGTGCTCATTGGGTTTACGCTCCTTATCTTCTAAGAACATTTCACCTTCACCTCGCATTAACCATTCAGCAGAAATTTTTCTATCCCCTTCCTCAATTGATAATATTTTATCAAGGACTACTCCGCTCGGATAGCTCCTTCTGCCCTTTGGGTTTACAATGTTAAAAATGGCAGAAGAAGAAACAGCAAGCCTCTTGGAAAAGGAGTTCTCATTATATCTTAAGTGCTCAATCAGCTCTGCAATTCGATCATTAATACTCATATGAGAAAAATATATTCTCAATTCTTTTTTAATTTACTCAAATGAGCATATCTTTAATTAAGATTTGAGATGGGTTTTATTACACTCCAGGATAAAACTACATAAAAATAAGAATATAAGGATACAGCGGACAATATTGAACCTCGGCCGTTCACCTTTTCTCAATTGAGAGAATTTTAACGCAATTTTTTGGAATAAAGAGTCTATTAAAGCTTTTGAGGCTATTGTGAATCACAATTGTCATCTATATTGTATAATATTATATTTTCATATACATTTATATCAAAATACAAGTATTTTTGAAACATGGGAAAAGAGGAATTGATTATCAAATTACTAGTGGAAGACCTGAAATTTCATCAAATGACTTTGGCCTTACAACCACTAAATATGTCACAAGAATACGCGCTGGACATCGTGTCCATTGTGGCAACCCTGATGTTATCAAACCAATCCCCTAGCGACAGTTGGCTGAACATTTATACTGACTATATGAACCGTGCAGATGAATGCCATTTCTGGAACAATTTGGCCCTCGGTTCTATGGCTAAAGAATGTTACGGTGAATTAAAGAATGTGTAGTGTATGGTCCAGGTGGGAAGGCCACTCCTTGTTGGGTGGTCTTTCTTTTTGAAAAAAATAAAATATACTGGAGTCGAGCTCAACCTTCGAAATGATTCCAGCCTTGCGCGGAAATGGCAACCGTGTTGCCCTGTTTTGTCAAGAGGTTAACGCCTTTTTCCGCAGTCTGCATATGTCCTATAAAGTGTATGTCAGGATGCTTTTCAAGTTTTGAATGATCTTCCTGTTTGATGGAGAAAAGGAGTTCATAATCCTCACCTCCATTGAGTACGCAGGTAGTGGGATCGATGTTGAACTCCACGGCTGTCTCGTAAGTCTGCTTATCCATTGGCAGCTTATCCTCATAAATACTAGCCCCTGTACCCGATTGGCTGGTTAAATGCAAAATTTCAGAGGCCAACCCATCAGAAACATCAATCATCGCAGTGGGTATAACACCCGTTTCGGCCAGCTCATGGATTATGTCCATTCGTGCCATTGGTTTTAATTGCCTTGACACGATGTATTGATAATTATCCAGTTGCGGCTGCATGTCAGGATTGGCCAGGAAGGTTTGTTTCTCTCTTTCCAAAACCTGCAAACCAATATAGGCTCCGCCCAAGTCCCCTGTGGCACAAATGATATCGCTCTTTTTTGCTCCGTTTCTATAAACTTCACTGCCCTTATCTACCTTTCCAAGTACTGAAACAGATAGGATCAACCCGGCCTGAGAGGCCGTGGTATCACCACCTACAATGTCTACCTGAAAGTCCTTAGCTGCTGCCCTCATTCCTTCATACAAAGCATCGATGGCTTCTAAAGAGAAACGATTACTGAGGCCCAAAGAAACGGTCACCTGAGTAGGCTTGCCATTCATGGCGGCAATGTCGGATACATTCACTGCAATGGCCTTGTAGCCCAAATGCGGAAGTGGAACGTAAGAAAGGTCGAAGTGAACATTTTCTACCAACATATCCGTGGAAAGCAAACTGTAATGATTTCCGGAGTCAATCACTGCCGCGTCATCACCTATTCCCTTGATCGAGCTGGCATTGATGGATTCAATGTCCTTTGCAAGCCTATTTATCAAACCAAACTCCCCTAAATCCGCTAATTCCGTTCTTTCCTTTGCCACAATTATTAATCTTAATCAGGGTGCAAATATAAGAGTCTGGAAGACTTGAGTTTTAAGTTTCAAGTTCTAAGTTTTAAGTTCAACATGGAACTTAGAACATCAAACCATTAACTGATTTCCTGACACAACTCAATCAAGACGCCATTTGAAGATTTGGGATGCACAAAGCAAACCAGTTTGTTGTCAGCTCCCTTTTTGGGTTTTTCATTGAGTAACACAAAACCCTCAGCCTTCAAACGCTCCATTTCGGCAACTATATCTTCTACATCAAAGGCTATGTGGTGGATTCCCTCTCCCCTTTTTTCAATAAATTTTGCAACTGGGCTATTAGCGTTGGTAGCTTCGAGCAATTCAATTTTGTTGGGACCTGATTTAAAAAATGAGGTACTCACGCCTTCAGAAGCCACTTCTTCTACCTTATAATGTGCTGTTCCCAACAGTTTCTCAAAAAGCGCATTGGATGATTCGAGATTTTTTACGGCTATCCCGATGTGCTCGATTTTCTTCATTAGTGTTATTTTATAAGAATTCTAGCTTAATAATTATCTTTGCCCTCAACGAAACTTTCGGCCATTGCCCTTTGTTTCTAATATTCGATTCCAATTTAAGGAACCGAAACAGAACTTTAAGACAATTATCATGAATATGACCGGTTCGGGTACTGACGTGCACGTGGAAAGTGTAAAGCTTCAGAAGAAGATAGAAAGCCACCTTGGCATGAAGGGGAGTGAATTAAGTTTTGAATTTCAGGTCACTGAAGGTAAAACCAAGCTTGATTTAATAACAATCAACCCAAGGCATAACCAGTCGTTTTTGCTCCATTCCGAAATGGGAATTGATAAACTTGACGCTTTGCGCAAGATATTGGACTATGTGAAGTCGTATAAAGACAAATACGATTCTTATACCATTCAGTGGATTGCTAAGGATGAAAGTGAATTGCATACTTCTTACTTCACCGCAAGTAATATGTATGACGCGTTGGATAAACTCTATTATGGTAGAGACATCAATACCATAACCGTTTTTAGTGTAGTATTAAACCCAGTAGCCTAATGATCACAGTAACCGATAACGCCAAAAATCAAATTTTTGAGCTAAGAAAGCAAGAAGGCAAGACTGATAATCACAACATTCGCGTTGCTGTAGAAGGCGGTGGATGCTCAGGCCTGATGTATGATCTTCTTTTTGATGCAGAAGTAAAAGAGAAAGATGAAATCTTCGAAGATAAAGGGATCAAAATTCTTGTTGACAGAAAGAGCTTACTATACCTACTTGGTACTACTTTAGACTTCTCCGGAGGTTTGAACGGAAAGGGATTTCAGTTTGTCAACCCAAATGCTTCCAGAACCTGTGGTTGCGGGGAGAGTTTCTCGGTATAAATGGGATTAAAATTCCAAAAAACAAGGGCCAAGGGCCAAGGGCCAAAATTCCAAAAAACAAGCACCAAATTCCAAGATTGACTCTCTACGTTAACCTTCTTTCGCTGAAGTATGAAGCGTCTCCCGTTCAATCAACCCATCTTCTCTTAGTCACCGAAGCTTAAGCGTACTAGACAATCAACCAATTTCCCAATTCCCTATTTCCACCGCAACCTCTAAAGAGGAGGGACAACGCCCAACCTTTCAAGCTACAGAAAACAAACACCAAATTCCAAGGGTAGCGCTAAGAAGAGATTCTTCGTGCCTGCTCCAACGCTGAAGCTAAAGGCGCAAGTGTTCAGAATGGAAAAACGGGCCTTTCTACTTCTACTCTTTATTTCGCTGAAGTATGAAGCGTCTCAGAATCAGTTAACAACCAATCTCCCATTTTCTCTGGTGATGAAGGACTTTGTATTGGTGCGCACAAAGTATCTTCTTCTATTTTATAGAGCTAAACACTACATCAAGGTGATGAAATATCGATTTGTGTTTTTACAATTTTTATTATACCTTAATCGTACTAAATATGAAAAGGCCAATTTCATATTTCAAAAGTGAGCCTACAGAAATAATCGGGTGCTTGCTATGTTACTGACCAATACATAATCCTATAAAGCTACTCTTATTGCATACAAGAGTACTTGCTACTGGTCGGCTTAGCCTTTGGATAAAGTGCTAAAAATTGGGCAGAAATTTCTGTACATACTCATTTTCTCGCTGTATTGTGAACTTGATTTAGGTCTATAATTCCTAAACCTCAGAAAACCTTATGGCTGGCTGCAGTATGATAATGAATCTGTTTGGATCACAAATAAATTCTTAAATCCAATTATCAAAAACGATGAAAAATTTTAAACCCCTACTTTTCCTGACACTGTTGACACTTCTTGTTTTAGGCTGCCGAGTTGATGATAACCTTGCCCCAGAGCAAGAACTCAAAGGGCAAAATAATCTACTATCAGTCAGCGAAATTCCTGATATCATGAATAGGTTGCATGAGAAGTTCAATTTTAAGGCTGGTGATCAGGCTGGTGCTAATACGGATGTTGGTTCTGCGATAGGCACCATTCACCTGGACAAAGTGTTTGAAATAATCGATACACTGGGCAACGCCAATTACACTTTCTCAGTAGATGACGAGGATGATAGCCCCTATAACTTCACCAACCTCATTATCAAGAAAAGAGATGGCGGAATAATTGATGAACCCTATCTTTTAGAATATACTCCAGATTCAGCCTTTGTTGAGCAATTTGTAAAAAGCGGATTTGCTATGGATCAGTTTCAAGGGGAAATAAGAAAGAGATATCTCACGAACTTCTCAGCTAATAATGGAAATCGAGCTAATCTTTCAGAAGGATCTGATCCATTTCTGGATCCGGCCATATGCGATGTGACGACAAGTTTTTCTGGAGGAAATGCCACGGGTGGCGGTGGTGACGGCTCTGATGGCGTTCCGGATATCACTGAGGGGCTGGATACCTCCCCGGGATCTTCGGGAAAATGGACTTGCACTCGATATCTAGAGCCAGTGGAAGTGAGAACGCGTTGGAAGGATGGGACTTGTTGTGACAGCCATACTGAATTCAAATATGTTACCACTTGCAACTACGTCAATAGTAATGGGGCCAACGATGATGATGGCTGTCCTGACCCCGAGAGTGAGGAGATTGGGATATTAACCAATAGGGAAATGTTAACTCGCTTCGAGAATTTGAGGATATCATTACTTCAAGACTCAACAAAGCTTATAAATATAAAATGTTCAGAACTTCTAAAATGGCAACCGATTGGCGCATTCAAACCACCAAAAAGTGTTGTAAACAAAATAACAATGCTAGAACAAGAGTATCCAGATTTAAAGGCCCTGTTCACCGGTGATTTTGATATTCAGAGAATCGAAAATGCTGTCGGCAATGTTGTTAATCTTGACTATTTCTCAGTAAAGGTGGATAAATTGCCTCAAGGAATGAGTGCAACAGCTTTATTAAAGAGGATAAGAACTGACTTTAATTCATTTATCAACACCGATTTCTCCGAATTTACACCATACGATTTGGTTAACACCGGAGTCAACGAAGAATCTCTCTGGAACTCCGATAATCCACTCGGTGCTCTTCTTCACATTGAAATACCAAAAGATGAGGGTTCTGTTGTCTGTAGTGACTATTCCCCTAATCAATGGAAATTTACTACAATTCGTGCTCCAAAAGACTGGGATCATCCCGTAACAGGTAATCGTGAGTTTGGGTTTACTGAACAGCCTGATGGATCATATATTTATTATACACGGGGTGTTGATAGAATTACGGAATCCTTAAATCAATTACTTGGAGAGCGAAAGACATTTAACGGTGCCGATAATTTATGGAAGAGCTTTCAGGATGGTGTTGAAAGTTTCGTGTTGCAGAATGGAGGAACGGCCAAAAAACAAATTCCTATAATTGGAAGGCCCGATTGGGATGAAATTGAGAACTTCATTCTTGGAAAGAAATCCATAGATTCAGTGGGTTGTAAAAATTAGTATAATGAAAAAATTCAGCACCACTTTTGCCAAAAACCTCTTCATAACAATACTTTTAATCATAGTAGATGTAACAATAAAGTATATCATTGAAGAAACACATTTGATTCAAGTAAAGCCAAGGTCCATACCTAACAACGGAGGAGCACATTTGGAAAACATCTTGGACATGATCCTGTGGATCTCTGTGACTCTGTCTCCACTTTATTTTTTAGCTGCAATTCTTTATCATCAGATCAAGTTACGAACCTCTCACTTCACTAAAATTTTACACGTGCTGATTGGTGGTGCTTCCTATTTTTTGTTTGCATATAGCTATATAATGTTTGCCGAAGGAGGTCGTATTGATATGATACTTAGTTCACTTTTGACATCACCGTTTGTGGGATGGACCTTAGTTTTGTTAAACAACTACTTTTTTAAACAGGCTCATAAAAACTAACTGCTTATTCAAAATTTAACAAGCACGACTGCAATGGCCGGATTCATTTTATATGGACTTAGGCTGTTAAATTTAGCATATGATGAAGAAAGATGTATTTAAGTCGGCAATAGTTGCCTTTGTGCTCTTTGTGGTTCACATGGTAATAACACCAATTATTCTTAATCTCATTAAGGCGGAGGGCTATGGTTATTATGGTTTGATGGGTGGGCTAATTTATGGCCTCATCTTTGGATTTTGGGCATATTGGTTATTTTCGTGGGTTTATATCCAGATTTCTAAACATGCACCTCTACGAAAAACCAAATATGTCAAAGGGCTTTTTGTTCTATTAATTGGCTACATAGTTTCTAGAGTTTCAGATATCATTGACAGAGACTTTATAAATAATTTCAACTGGCCATATTTTCTTATGTTCATTGTATCGATGCCAATCTTAATTGAAACTGTTGAACTATTGAATAAACGATCAAAAATATAATTAAAGATTTGCCTGGTCTCAGTAAGCCCTAATCTCCTTGCCTTCCATAAAGTTGACAAAGGCTTTGTTGACAACACGATTTCCACCAGGAGTTGGATAGTTTCCAGTAAAGTACCAGTCACCCAAATTATGTGGGCAGGCTTCGTGCAGGTTGTCCACAGTTTGATAGACCACCTCCAATTCTGCCTTCATCCCCTCAGGCCGTACAATTTCTGTGATTTTGGCTGAAATTTCTTCATCAGTAAACTGATCGTAAAGTGCCTTCACATAATTTCGCTGATCCTTTGACCCAAGGTTTGCAAGGATGGTATGATAGGTATCTTCCAATTGATCATCTAAATTGCGTTCTTCCAATAAGGCCAACATGGCTCTGAAGGCCACAAATTCTTTCACCTTAGACATGTCAATGCCATAGCAATCAGGGTACCTGATTTGAGGTGCAGAAGAAACGATAACAATCTTTTTTGGCTCAAGTTTATCAAGCATCCTCAAGATGCTCTTCTCAAGAGTGGTTCCCCTAACTATCGAATCATCTATGACGACCAGGGTATCAACGTTTTTGCGTATGACCTCGTAAGTAGTGTCATACACGTTTGCCACAAGTTCGTCACGGCTCTCGTCATTGGCAATGAAGGTTCTCAGCTTGGCATCCTTAATTACCAGCTTTTCAACTCTAGGCTGGAAGCCCAGAATTTCTTCCAGGGCATCAATATGAGGCTTGCCATCAATGATAATTTCCTTTCTTCTTTTTAGCAGGTATTCATCCACACCTTTCATCATTCCCAGGAAGGAAATTTCGGCCGTATTTGGAATAAAAGTAAAAACAGAGTTCTTCAGGTCGAAGTTAACCGCTTTCAGTATCTGGGGGATCATCAGCCTTCCCAAGTCCTTTCTTTCTTTATAAATATCGGGATCCGTACCTCGGGAGAAATAAATCCTTTCAAAGGAGCAGGACTTCTGCACTCCCTTTTTCATGATGGGCACTTCATCATACTCACCGTTTTTATGCACAATCAGTGCATTACCAGGATTGATTTCAGAAATGTCTTCGTAGTTGATATTAAAGGCTGCTTTGATGGCTTGTTTTTCGGACGCCACTACGATCACCTCATCATCAATGTATTTAAAGGCTGGCCTAATGCCGTTCGGATCTCTTACAACAAAAGAGGACCCATGTCCCATGAGTCCTACCATCGCATATCCGCCATCAAAATCTTTGAAAGATCGTTTCAAAATTCGCTGTATGTTCAGCTCATTACCGATCTTTTCAGTGATCTCATTATTCGGAATCTTGTTTTTGTACTTGTTGAATACCCTTTGATTCTCTTCGTCAATAAAGTGACCGATCTTTTCCATTACGGTCACCGTATCTGTTTTTTCTTTAGGATGCTGACCAAGGCCCACCAGAATATCGAAGAGCTCATCAACATTGGTCATGTTGAAATTACCAGCCATTACCAGATTCCTACTTCGCCAGTTATTCTGCCTTAAAAAAGGATGGCAGCTTTCGATGCTGTTCTTGCCATGCGTGCCGTATCTTAAATGTCCTAACCAAAGCTCTCCCGTAAAACCCGAATTATTCTGGAGCCATTCGGCATCCTTCATATTGGCACCGGGCTTCTTTTGAGTCTTCTCGAACTTTCTGCCAATTTTCTGGAATACATCCTGAACGGGTTGTGGCTTAATAGTTCTATATCGACTGATATAACGCGTGCCTGGCTCCACATCAACCTTAATATTCGCCACACCCACACCGTCTTGTCCACGGTTGGATTGTTTTTGCATCATGACGTAAAGCTTGTTGACTGCGTAGAGAGGTGAACCGTATTTGTCTATATAATACTGTAGAGGCTTCCTGAGTCGGATCTTGGCGATACCACACTCATGTTTGATCTGGTCACTCATGTATCAAGTTCAAAGGACAAAATTAATACTATTCAGAAAGCCCACCAACCAATCGGCCTTAAAGAATAAAATTAACAGCGGCAACACGAAAATAGTGCCCCAAAACAAGTCAATTTTATTCACCGTTATCGGTGAGTTTTCATTTTCGGATTTCTTGAAAAATAAATAATAGGGAATCTTCAGGTAGTAAAACAACGCCACCACAGTATTAAGCAGGCCAAATATAAATACCCAAAGTAAAACAGGTTGCCCTTCAATTTGCCAGGCCTCCCAAAGACTTGAGAAAATAAACAGCTTCGCATTAAATCCTGCGGTTGGGGGTAAACCCGTTAAGGCAACCATCACGACAACCGTCAAAACACCAATCCATGGCATCTTAAGGCCAAGTCCCCTCATCTTTTTCAACTCAGCTGAACCTCCTTGCTTTTCAAAATATTGAATCAATAAAAAGGCTGCAAAGTTCATGACCAGATAAATGGATGCATAAAAGAGTAATGCCACGTTTCCGGATTCAGAATAGGCCAATAGGCCAACGAGCAAAAATCCAGCGTGGGCTATGGACGAATAAGCCATCATCCGCTTGGCATTCTTTTGCCACAGGGCAGAAAAATTCCCCACAGTCATGCTCGCAATGGCGATTATTCCAAGCCAAAGTTTCCAATCAAACAGCTCGACTGGAATCTCATTGACAAAACGAATTAAGATCGTCAAAGCAGCCAGTTTCGGAGCTAAGGAAAATAATGCAACGATTGGTGTTGGAGCCGCCTGGTAAACATCCGGTGACCAGATATGGAATGGGAATGCTCCAAGCTTAAAAACAAATCCACCTATGGTCATCACCAGTGCGATGGACAAAGGTAATGTCGCAACCTCCGACAATCCCGAATAAAAGGCACCGTCAGAAATATCCAATGTCCCGGTAAAGCCGTAGAGCCAAGACATACCGTAGATCATCACGGCAGAAGCCACACCTCCGAACAATACGTACTTTAGAGAGGCTTCGGATTTTTGCTTGCCATTTAAGAGACCGGTAAGAATATATGAGCTTATTGAGACGAGTTCTATGGATATATAGATCATGACCAAATTCACAGACATGCTCATTAGGCTAGCACCGAGAATTAAGGCCACAGACAACACAACCAATTCACTACTCCTGCTAAAATCACTGAACAACTTATCAGTTCGAGTCGCCATGATCAACATCATCAGTGCTGCCAGTATAAACAGCGCTCTGAAAACGAGACCCAATTGATCGAAGACTACGAGACCATTAAAAAGGGATAAAACACTGCTGGCGAGATCAAAAGATTGGATGGTAACAAAAAAAGTAAATGCCAATCCGGAAATGGCTAATGAAAAAATACCAAGGTTCTTGTTGTTCTTGAACAACAAATCAAATCCCAATAGAAGTAAAATGGTGATGACCAGAGTTAGCTCAGGTGCCAAATACCATATGTCTTGGCTTAGGGTGGAAAGCTGTTCCCCTAATCCTGAAACGGTATTTGATTGCTCGTTCAATTATCTGTTGGTTGCCTCGTTCAGAAGTACTACAAAACTTTCAACCGAAGTATTGATCAGATTCATCAGGGTATCCGGGAAAATCCCGAACCAAAGAATCAAAGCAGCCAATGGCACAAACATCAGGTACTCTCTGGTTGTGATATCATTCAGTTTTTCTGTCCAACTGGAATCTTTCACCCAATACTTGCCGAGAAACATCTTTTGCAGAGTCCAGAGGTAATATCCAGCTGCCAAAACCAATCCAATGGTCGCTACAATGGGCATCCACTCAGGAATCGCCCCAATTATGGACGATGATTTAAATGCACCAAGAAGCACCAACAATTCAGCTATAAAACCCGAAAATCCGGGTAATCCGAGAGAAGCAAAAAAGGCAATGCCCACCACCACAGTATACCGCGGAAGTTTATGTGCCAATCCGCTATAATTTTCAATCAAGCGATCATTGGTGCGATCATACAATACGCCTGCAATCAAGAAAAGCATAGTGGCGATCAATCCATGACTGAACATTTGATAAATGGCTCCACTTACACCCTCCACCGTCATGGCCGCCAATCCCAACAATACAAAACCCATATGAGATACTGAGGAATAGGCGATCAATTTCTTAATGTCCTTTTGCGCCAATGCATTTAATGCCCCATACAAAATTGAGAAGACACCGAAGAATCCTATCATCCAGGAATAATGAAAAGCACTGTCCGGGAAAAAGCTAAAGGCCGTTCTTATCAGGCCATATCCACCAACCTTTAATAAGATGCCTGCCAGGACCACCGAAATTGGGGTTGGGGCCTCCACGTGTGCAATAGGCAACCAGGTGTGAAACGGGAATGACGGCAGCTTAATGGCAAAACCAATAAGCAGGGCCAGGAAAGCTATCCAACGTGCAGACCTTCCAAACACTTCTCCCCCATCCAACTCGGCTAATAACGACCCGGGAATATAATTGGTCTGATCAGCCATGTAAATCATGTTGAAAGTTTTGACCACTTCATCAGCCTTAATTTCTCCACTTTCAACAGCGAGTTGCACTTGTTCTACACTTGTTATCCCATGTTCCAGCCCGGTTTTGACCGGATCATACACGGAGTTATACAGGCCAATCATCACAATCAAAATAAGTATTGAACCTACGAGCGTGTAGATGAAAAACTTAATTGCTGCGTACTCTTTTCTGGGCCCTCCCCAGACACCAATCAGGAAGTACATGGGCAGAAGCATCAGTTCAAAGAACAGGTAGAATAAGAAGAAATCGAGCGCTATAAAACAACCAAGCACCGATGCGCTTAAAAGCAGATAGAGTGCAAAATATCCCTTCTTTTTTTGCTTGATATTCCAGGAGGCAATAGCACCAATAAAAAGCACAATGGCCGCCAGCAAGAGCATGGCAATATTAATACCATCGGCACCCAGAAAATAATCCACAGAAAACTTGCCCAAAGAACCAAGTTCCATGGAAAACCATTCGGTTTTTTCTACCATTTGAAGGCTCGACTCCTGATCAACTGGCCCGGAAGCAGATCCGTCAAAGGCAGTGACAGCCAGCAGAGTTAACAACATCGTGATCCCTAGAGCAACAAGGGCAATTAGGCGATAAGTGGATTCAAAACGCTTTGGTAAAAGCAGGACAATCAATGCTGCCAGCAGCGGAGTGAAAATGATGTATGTGAGCAGTCCTTGAATCATTTAAAAAATTAAAACACCAGCCACAGTAATAATAAAACAAGCATCACTAGCGCTGATAGAATATATGTCTGAACATTTCCGGATTGGATAGACCGCGTAGCTTGCCCAACCCTTCCTGATGCAAAGACCGTCAAATGTACAAAACCGTCAATGATATATTTGTCGAACCAACGCACAATATGAGCGAAAACAACATGGATTTTTGCAAAGCCATCTACAATGCCATCTATCACCTTTTCATCAAACCAGGCAATAGATTTAGACTGTAAAACAATGAATTTTGCGATCACCTTTTCATAGAGATCATCCTGATACCAATGGTTAAGTGAAAGTCTTCCAAGCGGCCCTCTGGGTTCTGGTGCATCCTGAAAAACCAATGCCTTTTTGGAGATTGGCCGGTATAAGAAGTACGACACGATTAAACCAATAGCTGCCAAACCTATGGAGACGATGGCCACCCAACTATGAAGCCCTTTAATGGTTTCTTCTGTTAAATCCACCAAACTGAAGGCCGCATAAGCCTCCGGTACCAGGTAAATCGGAACAGAGAAAAATTGCATAAACCAGGTGTTCTCCGCTTTTACATTAGCGCCAAAAACAATGCTTACAGATAAAATCGCGAGGATAATGGCCGGGGCAATTAATAACCAGTTGCCTTCCTTGAGTTTCGAAGCTATACCTGATTCTCCTACGATTTTTGGTAGTCTGAATTCCCTTGTAAATACCAAAAAGACTAACCTGAAAATATAAATGGCGGTAAAAAGCACGGTGATATAGCCCAATACCGGGATGATGTAATAACCGCCTCCTTTTTGACCTGCCCAGGCAGTTGCGTTGAGTAAAATGGCATCTTTGGAAAGGAAACCTGAGAAGCCCGGTAAACCGGCCAGAGCCAGTGCACAGATCAGAAAGCACAAGAAAGTAATGGGCATGTACTTGCTCAAACCACCCATGACACGTAAGTCCTGCGAATTGAATTTTATTTTATCAGATTCAAGTTGGTGGAGTTGGTGGATGATGATACCCGCTGTTAAGAAAAGTCCACCCTTGAAAAAGGCATGAGTTATAAGGTGAAATAAGCCAGCTGAGTAAGCACCTACCCCCATGGCCATCACCATATAACCAAGTTGTGAAATGGTGGAATACGCCAACACTTTTTTAATGTCGAACTGAGAGAGCGCAGCAAAGGCCGCCATAAATGCTGTTGCTGCTCCAACTGCTGCCACAACTTCCAGTGCTTGTGCATCCAGCAATACAAAAACTCTGGCTAGTAAAAATACACCTGCAGCTACCATGGTGGCAGCATGAATTAAGGCTGAAACAGGGGTCGGCCCTTCCATGGCATCTGGTAGCCAAACTTGTAATGGGAACTGAGCTGATTTACCTACGGCTCCGCAGAAAAGCGCAATGCCCGCAGCACTCAACCAGCGACCATCGAGTGAATTCATTACCTGCTGCCCATTATTTGTAAAATGGGTTACCCAATTGCCATCTTCTATCTCACTAAAAACCATCAAGGCTTTGAGTGCCTCCAAATCGAATGTACCAAACTGAGCAAACAGTATCATCAGGCCTGAAAGCAGCCCTACATCACCGATGCGGTTTATTATAAAAGCTTTGTTTGCAGCTAAAGAAGCTGACTTTTTCTCAAACCAAAAACCGATCAAAAGAAATGAGGAGAGTCCCACAAGCTCCCAGAACATGAACATGACCAGCAGATTATGAAAGAGTATTATGCCAAGCATGGAAAAGGTGAACAAACCGAGATAAGAGAAATACCTGGCTTTTCTCGGATCTGTTCGCATATACTCAACAGAGAAGACATGTACCAGAAATGAAATTCCGTTCACCAGCACAGTCATAATCAATGCCAATCGGTCGAGGTAAAGACTATAGCCGAAAGTAGTATCACCCACGCTAAACCAAGTACCTTTTATTGAGATTGGCTCCCCATACCAATAATTGAAAGCCAGATAAACGGAAATTAAAGTATTGATCAAAAGCAGTAACGCAGCCCAAACAGGAGCCTTTCCCTTCGTGAAGAAATTAGAAATAAAGGAAATCATAGGCACTCCCAATAGGGCCAAAACCCAATAGATCATCGGGTTGAAGGCTGTTGGCGCTATGAGGTCCTGTAACTCAATCATCCTCTCAATTCATTGATTTTATCCAGGTCTGCAGTTTTGAAATAGTGATACACTTTCAAAATAATTGCTAGGGCAACAGCCGCTTCTGCGGCAGCTACCGTGATTATAAAAAGTGAGAAAACCTGCCCTTGCAGCCTTTCAGGATCAAACTGGCTAAATACCACAAAATTGATATTGGCGGCATTCAACATAAGTTCGATGCCGATCAAAACAGCTATTGCGTTTTTGCGAGTCACCACCACAATTAGACCCACACAAAATAGAATCGCCCCTAAAATGATCAAATGTTCAACTGGCATCAGAAACCTCCTTTCTTTTTCCACCGGCCATATGAATAGCGCCAATCAGGGCTATCAATAGTAAGATACCGATGACCTCAAATGCCAGTACATAGTCTGTCATCAGGGTAAGTCCCAGCTTTTTTAAGCTTGTTGGTTCCGTTTGCGTATTTCCTGACACCCAGGTTATTGCTCCAAAATTGGCTTCAACAATGGCCTTGAAGAGTATCAAAAACAATCCTCCCCCGACTATCAAGCCCATGAGTTTTCTATAGACAGGGGTAAGTACTTTCTGGCCTTGCAATCGGTTTGTGAGCATAACACCAAACACGATAAGTACCAATATGCCGCCCACGTACACCAGTATCTGAGTTATGGCAATAAACTCCGCTCCCGCAAAAACAAAGATGCCTGCAACGCCCAGGAAGGTGAGCATCAGCGCAAATGCCGCATAAAGAATATTTCTGGTAAATAGAATGAACAAGGCAGATACCAGGGTTATTCCTGCAAAAAAGTAAAAAACGAAAGTGCTCAAATCCATCTGCTATTCGTTTTCTGGGTTTTGGGCATCGCCATCATTACCCTTTGGCTTAGGAACCCTTGGTTTCATTGGAACTTTGGGTCTGAATGTTTTTGGCTCTTCAGCTTTTTCTGTTTCCGATTGTTGGACAGGTGTTGAACCACCACGTACCTTTGGCTTGATCGGAATTCTGGGTTTGCTGGTACCAGGCACTGCACTAGTGGCAGCCGCTTGCTTGGCTGCTTCCTTTTCAGCACTGAACTTTTCAAAAGCCTGCTTCTTTTCGAGTATCTCCAAAGGAGTCATTTCGGCAAAGGCAAAATTATGCTCGGTGAAATCAAACCCACTGAAATCATACTCGTCCGTCATCGTCAGGCATTCAGTAGGGCATACCACTGTGCACAATCCACAAAAGCAGCACTTGGCCATATCAATGTCAAATTTGGCCGCGTAAATTCGCTTCGGTGTGCCATCCGAGGTTTTACCAAACTCGTCTACCGCCCGAACAGGTTCAATGTCAATGCAATCCACAGGGCAAACCTTAGCACATTTGTCACAAACTATGCAGTCGTCTATTTCACAATCAAGCTTGTATCTGCCATTGTGAGGCACAGGAATCACCTCCTTAGGATACTGAGTAGTCATAATCCCCGTTTGTCTATCGAAGTAATTCTCATTCTTCGGAGACATGGGTTCACGCGACTTCCGGGCATCCTTTAAGTGGCGCATTGTCAGTTTAAGGCCAGCTCCTAAAGTAGAAGTGGTGCTCTTGATGTTATGCCAATAGCTGCCCTTTTTGCTCATATCATTAATAGTCTCCACAAAGCACTTAGCAATACTAAGATAATAGCTGCCGGAGTAAGGTACTTCCAGCTCAAATTCATCAGCTGGTCTAATCGAAGTCTTGGATAGGTCCATCGAATCCAAATTTGCACGCCAACAGCGATTAAGGCTTTTCCTATCAGCCAAAATCCACCCCAGAGGTGACCTGGTAGGGTTCCCGGTTCACCCGTAGTCCAATCAGCCAAAGCAAAAGAACCAATATTGGGCAGTGGTGAATTCCAACCTCCTAAAAACAGGATTGCTCCGAGGAAGGACACCAATAGCATCATGCCATATTCTGACAACATGATCAATGCCCATCGAAAGCCTGAATATTCCACATGATAGCCTGCCACCAATTCTGATTCCGCTTCCGGTATGTCGAATGGCGCACGATTGCATTCGGCCAAAGAGGCAATAAAAAAGATGACATAGCCAATCAGAAAAATAGGTGCTCTAAAAATATTCCAGGTCAAAATTCCTCCAATATTTGTTGTTTCAATGCCCAAGGCCTTAATTCCGAAAAGATAATTCACCGCTCCCTCATCAAGGTGTTGAATATAAATTCCTTGTTGATAGATGATTTCCTGTAGGCTCAGGGTTTGTGAAATCATAATCACACAGAGAACAGACAAACCCAAAGGAATTTCATAAGAAATGATTTGGGCTACTGAGCGCATAGCACCAAAAAGCGCGTACTTACTATTAGACCCCCAGCCAGCCATTAATATGCCCACCACGTCCAGTGAAATAATGGCCAATAGATAGAATAAGCCAATTTGTACTTCAGCACCCTTAAATCCAGATGTTAGTGGCAAAACAGCAAAACCCGCAAAGACAGCCATAAAAACAATGACCGGAGCGGGTTTAAATATCTTCTTATCAGCAGCAGTTGGTACAATGTCTTCTTTCTGAACCAATTTCAGTAGATCGGCTACTGTCTGTAAGATACCGTAGTATCCCACTTCCATCGGCCCCAGCCTGTCTTGAATAAATGCGGAAATTTTTCTTTCTGCGTATACCGCGAAAATGGTGTAAATAAGGAGGAATGTCAGGAAGAAAATGAATGCGTACACGCGATATCGAGCATCGATTTGTACAAATTAAGTCAATAATTGATTAACCTCATTCCCATAGCACATGTTTTTCCAAAGCAACATTTTGACCAAAAAAAAGCGTGGTCGCAGCTTGAAAAGATTCCGTGAAATCTGACACTAGAAATTTATCCCCAACTTGCTGTTTGACAGAAATTAAGTCCCTATCAATCAAGACCCTTTCCAGATATTGAGCTACTATTTCTGACGAATCAATGACCTCCACAGCGCCCTTGTAAAAGTGCTCAATATGAGTTTTGATTAAGGGATAATGGGTACACCCTAATACCAACGCATCCAATTGACTCAACTCTTGCTGAGACAAATATTCGGCAATGATTTGATTAGATATCTCATTTTTATGGAAATACTCCTCAATCATTGGCGCCAAAAGAGGTGTTGCCAAGGCAGAAAATGTGATTTGTTTATTCAGGCCCTCAATTTTCCTTTTGTAAATCTCAGAACCAACGGTTTGTTTCGTACCTATCAATCCGATACGCCTCCGTTTGAAAAATGCATCCAGATAATAAATCACCGGATCAATTACATTGACAACTTCCGCTTTGCTACCTACATAAGCCTTCACCAAATCATAGGCAGCAGCAGAGGCAGAGTTACAGGCAATAAGTATCGCCTTGCACTTATGCTGCAGCAGCACATCGCAAATTTTTATCGAGTAGGCCTGAATGGTAGCAGCAGATTTGTCTCCGTATGGCAAATGAGCACTATCTCCAAAGTAGATAATCTGTTCATTTGGTAATAGGCTCTTGACCGCTCGCGCCACTGTCAATCCACCCAAACCGCTGTCAAAAATTCCTATTGGCTGATTCTTACCCATAGCTGTTTACATAACCGCAACTGCCAATAATAATTGTATATCTCATTCCGACAAGTTCTAAGTTTTAAGTTCCAAGTTTGACCTTTCAGAATGACTAAACCATACCTCTGAACTTGAACATGGAACTTTGAACTTGAAACTTGAAACTTGAACAAAAAAAGTCCCAACGAAATCGTCAGGACTGCAAGCAAAGAGTTAGGTTTATTAAATTTCGGCTTAAATCTAGCATCAGGCTTGACAGAAAAAAACTATTTAAACATTTATTTTCGTCAATTTTAGACCCTTGAAACGTATCCTCGGAGCCATCTATACCTTTTGGGCAGTTACCTGGTTTGTTATACCAATGATCATCACCACACCCTTTGTGGTTATTCCACTGGTGATAAGCGACAAGTTAGGCAACGTGAGTTTTTTCTTTATCCGTGTCTGGGTATGGATTTTCTCCATATTCTCTTTTATCTATTTTAAGAGTCACGGGAAGCATCTGGTTGACAGAAAAAAGTCTCACATTTTTGTAATCAGCCATACCTCATTTCTGGATGCACCTGCTATCCCCATGACAATACCTGTTCAGTTGCGAGGACTTGGCAAAAAAGAACTCTCCAAAATACCAGTTTTCGGATTTGTAGCCAGTCGCTTTGCGGTTTGGGTAGATCGATCTGATCAGGAGAGTCGTAAAAGAAGCATTGAGAAAATGGTGAGTAGCCTATCCAAAGGAATTTCTATCATGGTAGCGCCTGAGGGAACCCGGAACGACTCCGATCAACCTTTACTGCCTTTTTTCAACGGACCCTTTCGACTGGCCATAGAGACAGGAATACCCATTTTGCCAACGGTGATCTACAGGGCAAACAGATTAATGCCCAAGGGGAAAATTTCCATGAGGCCGGGCGTAGTACACTCCTATTTATTACCTGCAGTAAGTACCGAAGGAATGTCAGAAAGCGATTTGACCGCCTTGAAAGAAAAAGTATTTCAGATGATGAAAGAAAAGATCGAAACACTCGATAAATTAGTCTAATACCAGATTGACCATATGAAGAGGCTATCTTTCTATTAATTTCTCCCTGTAATTCGTTGAAAATACTCAATTTAGCGCTGCTATATTTCCGTTTTTCGCCTTTTACAAAAAGAAATTACTGACAAAATATTTACCTCATCCTATAATCAAACTGGTATAAAATATTTTTTGGCACTCATTTTGGAAAGACCTATCTAATCAAAACATAAAAGCTTATGAAAGGACATATACAAATACTGTTGGCATTCATCGGTTTGTCGGTCATGAGCTGTGCAACCGGAAAGAATGCATTTGAAAAAGGCAACTATGAAACGGCCATTAACAGAGCCATCAACAGGTTGCAGTCTAATCCGGATAATAAAAAGTCTAAACAAGTCTTGAGGGAAGGTTATCAATTGGCCTCAGTTTATCATCAGGATTATATCCGGGAATTGGTAAACAGCGCAGATCCATTTAAATATGAGGCTATCTTTTATCAATATCGTCAGCTTAACAGCTACTACGACAAAATCAGAAGATGCCCTGCCTGTTTGAAATTGGTTAATCCAAGACGTTTTCAGGCTGAGCAGGAAACTGCTGGTCAAAGAGCGGCTGACTATCAGGTCTCTCTGGGCAACCAGGCATTGGGCTCAAAAACGATTGAAGGGGGACGAGAGGCTTATCATTATTTTAATAATGCGACTGCATTTACAAATAATATTGTCGGGATTGATAGTCTGATGACTGATGCTCGCAATATGGGTACTGTTAAAGTGGTTGTCGAGCCTATACCAATTCATTCAAGAGCCTTGTCTCTGTCAAATGAGTTCTTTGAGAATCGAATACTGGAATTTATGGACAGGTATTCGGCTAATAGATTCGTGGAATTTTATTCAGCTGATGAAGCCAATCAAATTAATCTTGAAGCGGATCAGGTACTTTCGCTGATGTTTGATGATTTTGTGATTGGCCAAACCTTGATTGAATCCAAAACCAAAGAGGTTTCAAGAGACAGCGTGGTGGTTGGGCAATACACTAATGATGAAGGTGAAAAGTTTGATGTCTATAATACTGTCAAGGCCAAGGTCACTACTCACAGAAAAACCTTACGCTCAGCAGGTGTCATGAACTTTGAAATCAGAGATGCCTACTCCAATCGCGTGTTGGTGCAAAGAAAATTGCCTAGCGAAGACATTTGGAGTTATGAATGGGGGTCATTTAATGGTGATGAACGTGCTTTGAATAAAAAGGAGATTGAGATGTCTAAACGTAGAGAAGGACCACCTCCACCACCTCAAACTTTGTTTATCAGTTTTGTGGATCGGATTTATGATCAGATCAATCAAAGCGTAAGGAATTTCTATAGAGGTTCAGAGATGTAAAGCATCAAAAGCCGTTGGTACCTTTCGCCAATGGCTTTTTCTTTTTTACGAATGAACCGGGCGGCCAACAAGCCGCGGCCAATTACAATCTTGACGAGTTGTATCTCACAGATATAACCAAAGAGTAACTCGCCTCTTCAATAACCAGTTTCCCTTTTTATCCTATTCTCATGAGTTCCGCCATTGTGCCTCGAGATGCTCACTAATTATTATTATACCGTTTTTGTTTAATTATCAACTGTACAAATGATATTATTCATTTTTCAATTGATTGAATAGATTAGTATGAAAAAAATAGTAAATTCAATATTCAGTTATAACTGTATTTAAATATTATTTAATCATAAAATCTTATTTTATGATTACTCTTTACTAGCTTCTTTCAACCATTGAATAAACCGAAAAACATACTGCTGACTGGAGCCACAGGTTTTCTTGGAGGCTATTTAGCTGCAGAAATTTTAGAGAATTCTTCAGACAATTTGTTCTGTCTGGTTCGGGCAAGAAAAGCCAAAAATACTTCAAAACGCTTTTGGAATAGAATCTCCGAAATCACCAACATTGATCAACTGGATTCCAGCCGTGTACAGGTAATAGAGGGCGACACTGCACTAAAACGATTAGGAATTCCCAAAACATCAAACCTTCATATTGATGAGGTATGGCACTGTGCCGCTGTTCTGAATTTTGAGCACCACAAAGAAAAGGAGACCATCAAAACCAATCATCAGGGCCTAATAAATGTATTGGGTTTCATGAAGCAGCAAGGAATTCCTCTAATCAACTTTGTCAGTACGGCCTACGTGGCTGGCAAAGCCTCCGGAAGTATACCAGACGCTCACATCAAGCACAATTCGAAAACTA
>JAJCYM010000001.1 GCA_029262895.1 Roseivirga sp. | reverse complement strand
ACCTCGGGCCGGAAAAAACGGAGTCCCCCCAAAGCTTTATTAATAAAATAACGTAGCATGGCCTCTGTTGTTCGATAATCGGCAATTACTCCATCTTTCAGTGGACGAATGGTTTTGATATTCTCATGCGTTTTTTCATGCATGTTCATAGCCTCTCTGCCAATGGCAAGAACCTTGTTCGAATTCTTGTCAATGGCGATGATTGAAGGCTCATCTACCACGATTTTATCTTTATGAATGATGAGGGTATTTGCAGTACCCAGATCGATTGCTATGTCACTTGTCAGGAAGTCAAAAAATCCCATCTTACTCTTTCTCCTTATGCTTATTTGTTCGAATCGAAGTTACAAATTACTCCGAATAATCAATTTCTTTTAGTACTTAATGCTTGAAATGCCGCGTGCCTGTCATGACCATAGCCATGTCGTGCGAATCGCAGAAATCAATAGAATGCTGGTCCTTAATAGAACCCCCCGGTTGAATCACAGCAGCCACTCCTTCTGCATGCGCTATTTCCACACAATCAGGAAAAGGGAAAAAGGCATCCGAAGCCATTACAGCTCCATTCAAATCAAAGCCAAACTGTTTCGCTTTATCAATAGCCTGGCGCAAAGCATCTACTCTTGAAGTTTGGCCTACACCACTCGCTAACAATTGGCCTTCTTTGGCCAATACTATGGTGTTCGATTTAGTATGTTTGGCAATTTTGCTGGCAAATACCAAAGCCCTGTCCTGATCCGCAGTGGTTGCTTTTTTTGTGGCTAGCTTAAAATCTGATGAATCATCACTGGCCAGGTCTCTGTCTTGAACAATCACGCCATTCAACAAATTCTTGAATTGCTTTTGGCCGGTCAAGTTCTGTTTTTTCATCAATAATATTCTGTTCTTTTTGGCTTTAAGTATTTCTAAAGCGCCAGCCTCAAATTTTGGAGCAATCAAGACTTCAAAAAAGAGCGTATGTAGTTCTTCGGCAGCTTCTGTGGTAATTGGCTGGTTGGACACCAGAACGCCTCCAAAAGCTGAAATTGTGTCGGCAGCGAAGGCTTTGAGATAAGCATCTTTAACTGATGAACCAATGGCCACTCCGCAAGCGTTCGTGTGTTTGAGGATGGCAAAAGCGTTTTCATCGGTCGAGAATTCTTCAATCAACGACACGGCAGCGTCAACATCTACCAGGTTATTATATGACAGCTCCTTGCCATTGAGTTGGTCAAAAAGAGATTCCAATGGTCCGTAGAAATGTCCCTCCTGGTGTGGGTTTTCACCGTATCTCAACTTTTTACTTTCACGCTCACTGACCTTAAAACGATCAATGCTTTGGCCCTGTGCCATATAATTAAAAATGGCTGTGTCATAATGAGACGAAATATCGAATGACTCTGCCGCGAACTTCCTTCGATCGTCTATATCTGTCGAACCTGCCTTTTCTCTAAGCAGTGTTTCCAGTGCCGGATATTGTTCTCTGGAGGAAACCACTAAGACATCTTTAAAATTTTTCGCAGCAGCTCTGATTAAGGAGATACCACCTATATCAATCTTCTCTATTATGTCTTGTTCGGATGCTCCAGAAGCCACCGTTTGCTCAAATGGGTAGAGGTCTACTATGACAAGATCGATGGCAGGGATTTCAAATTCTGCAGCCTGTTCTTTATCACCATCATTATCTCTTCGGTAAAGAATACCCCCAAAAACTTTTGGGTGAAGGGTCTTAACCCTACCACCGAATATTGAGGGATAGCTGGTGAGATCTTCTACAGCTATAACTTCAGCGCCTTGTTCTTCAATAAATTTTTGAGTACCCCCAGTGGAATAAATGGTAACACCTTGGGCCTTTAGCAACTCTACGATCGGCTCCAGATTGTCTTTGTAAAAAACAGAAATCAGGGCAGATCGGACTTTTATTTGCGACATGTAAGAGGGGGTATTAGATTAGTCGCAAAGCTAATTATTTTTAGTCGATTTTAATACCAGATTCTCAATGACTTCCGGATAATGTTTATGCTCTAAAATCTGTACTTTTCGGGCTATCTCTTGTTCATCATCTTCGGGCTTTAAATCACAGCTGAATTGTTCAATGATGTCGCCTTCATCATAGTTTTCATTGACCCAATGGATAGTGATACCACTCTCTGATTCTCCGCCTTCCTTTACAGCATGATGTACATGACTTCCGTACATACCTTTGCCTCCATATTTGGGCAATAGCGCAGGGTGTATGTTCACAATTGCTTGTGGAAATGCGTTAACCAGGTTTTTAGGGACTAACCACATAAAGCCGGCAAGAACGACAAGGTCAATGTGATGATCTTTCAATACGCGGACAACATTTTCGGTTTGGTAAAAGTCGGCTCTGTTGAAAGTGGCCGCCTGAATATTAAAAGATTTTGCGCGTTCCAATACATACGCATCAGCCTTGTTGCTTAGCAGCAGATGAACCTGAATGGTTGGGTTATCCTTGAAGTGTTCAAATATTTTTTGAGCGTTGGTGCCGTTCCCGGAAGCAAAAACCGCAATTCTTTTTTTTGTCATACGAATATCATGCTTATGACTCCCAGTAGCATAATTATCTTACACAAACTACTGAGCCTGTTGTATGCTTTGATAGTATCAGCACGCTGAATGGCAAAGATGAGGAAAATAAGTGTGCCCAATAAGAGAAATGGCAAAAGTTGATTCAGGTTCCACATCATTATGAATACCACCACAACAAAGACCAGAAGAATCAAATAGATGACTTTCTTGGTTCTTTGGATTCCCCAAATAATGGGAAGCGTTTTACAACCAAATCTCTCATCTCCTTTTAAGTCTTCCATGTCTTTGATGATTTCTCGTACCAGGGTAATAAAACCTGCGAATACTGCATAGCATAGAATTAAGTACGCTCTTTCGGAAAAATATTGGCCGACAACCATTACCGTAAGCCCGGTTAATATGGCGATCATCAGGTTTCCGATAAAGGGTCTCCTTTTCAATTCATTAGAATAAAGCCATAAGGAGAAAGCCGCAAAAAAATTGATGATTCCGATGATGGGGGAGAGATAAAACCCAATGCCAATTCCACTCAAATTAAGAAAGGTGTGTCCTGCCAGTACCCATCTTCTACTCAGGTTTTTACCTACAACAACTCGATCTGGCTTATTGACAAAATCGATCTTAACATCATAATAATCATTGATAATGTAGCCTGCACTGGCAATTAACACGGTAGACAATACGAGTAAAAAGAAGCCCTTGTCTGTAAGTACGCTCAACCAATTATTGCTGATGCCTATTAAAAAGATGGCAGTGAGGTATTGGGTGAGCGCCACCATCGACAAATTCATTACCCGAATCATCTTCAAATAATGGAAGATGGATTTAGGATTGGTTATCGAAGTGCTCTGCATCGGGTTGGTTTACGATGCAAATTTAAGTCAGTTTGATTAATACCAATTCAATTATGAAATGGCGCGAATAGAAATTAAATTATTATCGGTTGATCAAGGCGAAAAATGAGGGCATAGCATCGCTATGGCTGATTTTTTCAACGAAGAGCAAGCGGTAAGAAATGATTTGTATCCGTCATGTTATATTTGATTTGGTATTGTAAGCTTATAGTTTTTTATGCGAACCATCACAAAATGGAGCACCTGAAGTTTGCTTGCAGGCGCACCAGAAAACCTTTTTTGCTTCTGCGATTTCTTCCTTGATGGGTTGGAAAGATGAGCCCCTGTGAGACCCATCGCAGAAGGGTTGGTTGCTGCTATTTCCACATGAGCACCAGAAATAAGTCCCTGGTTCAACTTCCATCATGATCGGTGTCTTTTGATATATATTGGGCTTATCCATGGCTTTTTTCTTACAACTTATGTATAAACATATAATTTATCAAGAGCCTAATCAGAATAATAGTCGATGATATGTTGCGAAATTAACCGATACAGTTCTGCGGTGTCGGGGTCATTACTTAATGCTGCATATTGTTGATCCAATGTTTCTAAGTCGTTGCGCTTTGCTGGTCCGGTTTGGGAGTTTTCCGGACCTATTTCTAAAGACTTACTCAGAGTTTCTGCGATGAGCGGTTGAATCAGCTTGAAATCCACGTTCTGGGCATTCATGATCTCTTTGGATACAGTGAACATATGGTTGGAAAAATTGCAGGCAAAGACTGCTGCTAAGTGGATCGACCTTCTTTTTTGACTTGTAACCGTCTGGACATTCGAACTGACACTCTTTGCCAGGGAAGTGAGTGTAGAACTGGCTAAATCACTGGACCCTTCGATGCAGATGGGCACATGGTCAATATCGACTTTTTTACCTTTGCTAAAGGTCTGTAGAGGGTAAAACACCCCTGTGTTCGGGGTATGAGCATAGCCAAGATGGTCTAGTGAAACCGCCCCGGAGGTATGTGCCAGAACACTATGTTCGGGAAGCTGAATTTCCTGAGATAACGGTTGAATGGCATTATCGCTTACCGCGAGGATAAATACTTCAGCCTTCGAACTGGAGAAGTCAAGGGAGTCGCTGGATGAGGCGTTATAAAAGTCTTTAGCAAAAGTACTGGCCACATCTGCGTTTCTACTGTAGATGTCGGTGATGGTATGCCCGGCATTCTCAAAATAACGACCTAAATGCCACGCAATATTGCCGGTGCCAATTAAGCCTATTTTGTATGTCTTATTTTCCATTTCAGGAGGACTTTTTATTAGTGTAAAACCATTGAAATGGTTTAGATCAGATTAGCCACCCACCTTAACCCACGGTTTAACCAGAAGTATGTCTAAATCAAAATGGTTTTAACCATTTACGTCAATATTATGAACTTTCAGGAATTGAGAATACTCATCTTGAAAGCTGGATTTTCTATGATGCTCCTTCTGACCTTCAATATAGGAATTGACCTTGCTTAATTGTGATTCGCTCACGGAAAAAACTCCATAACCTGTTTGCCAGGAAAACTTGTCGTTAGTCAAATTCTGCTGATTAATCCAATGAGATGATGAACCCTTGATTTGTTTGATGACCTCTGCCACAGACAATTTCGGATTTATCGAAATTAATATGTGAATGTGATCAGGCATGCCATTCATCGCTTTGATCTCACACGCTTGTTTTTTCAATTGTGTTCTAATGTAATTGAATAAGGCAGGTTCCAGCTTTTCCCCAATTAACTGCTGTCTGTTCTTTGTTCCAAAATGATGTGCAGCCATATTTTGTGGAATGAATGTGCCATTACTTAAAGATAGGTGATTGTTGATAAACCATTGAAATGGTTTTGAGTCAGTCTCGTTCCGAATAACCCACGGTTTAAACGTGGGTTTAGTGAACCGTCAACAGGGGCTAAATGGTTTTAACCATTTTCAAGCTTCATCCGCGATTTCATTGATCGCGGTGATCAATCTGTCCAAGTCGTATTTCTTGGTATAAACATGAGGCGTAATTCTTGGGCCATTCACTTTTTCCCATTTGATTGGGCTGGTATGGATTTTATAGCCACCGAATAATTTGTTATGCACCGGGCCCGCATCAATTCCTTTAATAGAGAAATTGGCGAGGGCACAGCTGTACTTTTTGTTAAGCGATGTATTCATGGAAACATTGGGGTGGTCTTTCACAGCTTCGGCCCAATAGGATTTCAAATAATGCAGTCTGGCCTCTTTTCTTGCACTGCCTATTGCGTTGTGAAAGTCTATGGCCGATCCAATTGCCTGCTCAATTGCGAAAGAGCGCGTACCAATATTTTCAAACTTTCGAATGTTATCAATTTGATTTTCGGGTGAAGCTAGGAGGGGCCAAATGTCTTTGATTTTCTCTTTCCGAATGTAGAGCATACCTGACCCAAAGGGTGCACAAAGCCATTTATGAAGGCTAGTTCCAAAGTAGTCACATCCAAAATCTGGAATCTTAAAGTTAAGATGTCCGAAGGTATGAGCGCCATCCACTACCGAGTCAATACCTCGTTTTCTGGCCTCATCACATAATTTTTTGACAGGTAAAATCTGTCCTGTCCAATTAATCATATGCGTGATATGAAAAACTTTGGTTCTTGAAGTCACGGCATTGGTAAAGGCCTGAACTACCGTATCATCACTTTCTATGGGCAGATTCAAATCCAGCCAAACCAGCTTAATGCCATCTCTACGTTCTCGCTGTCTCCAGGCATTAATCATATTTGGGTAGTCGTATTTGGTCAATATGACCTCATCACCAGCCTTCAGGTTCATACCGAAAATGACTGTATTAATAGCCTCTGTTGTATTCCTGTTTATGGCCAATTCATCCGGTGAGCATCCGGCTAGATCAGCAAGCTTAGCTCTCAAAGGTTCCCGACCCTGGTCCAATATTCTCCACATATAATAGGAGGGTGCTTCGTTGGAGTACTTATAATATCTTATTGCTGCATCCTGAACCACCTTAGGCTGGGGGCTTACACCTCCGTTATTCAAATTAATGATGCTGCTTGAGGTAGTGTAGGCTTGCTGAATGCGTGCCCATATTTCCTCATCCTGAGCCGCATCTAAGGGTGACAGGCCATTCAGTTGAACCAAGGCATCTTTGATGTCTTCAGCCATGGATTGCTTAAATAAAGAAGATATGGAGAGCGTGCCTGCTGTTAAGAATGATTTTCGGATGAATGACCTTCTGGTATTGGACATGTCTGCTATTGTTGAGTTATTTCCAACTTAAGCATTTTTGAAGTCAATAGAAATGAGAGCTTATATAAGCCGACACAATAGGCTGTTCGTTAAGTTCTAACTGTCGGAGGTCAATAGCTTGGATACGATTTTCCAAAACTCAAGATTTAGGCTTTCGTTTTCTTTCTAAAATCTAAAATCTAAAATCTAAAATCTAAAATCTAAAATCCTACCCCAACCCTTTATCGCGCATTTTCATGAACTCGAGATAGCGTCTTCTCAAGGCGATCAGAAAGCCCGCCACCATTACCAAAGTGCCAATCCACAAGACATTGATGTGCGGTTTTTCCAGTGCTTTAATTATGACGAAATCCTTTTGAGTAGCATTCAAACCCAGGGTTACCGAGCCACTGTTGGGATCTATTTCTTCCAGCGTAATTTTAGAAGCCAGCTCTCGAACAACATCGGGTTGCTTGCCTACATTTTTATCTTTAATAATATAGAGAGGTTCGGCTAGGTATCGAGTATTGTCTTCACCATATATGTATATAGTTGCTTTAACGGCAACATCATTCGGACCGAGATCTAGAAAATTGACCTCATCTACCCTTTCCAATCCTTTGAGATCGGCCACATAATCATTAACATAAAATCGACTGCCGACTTTCAGCTTTATTTCTTCTTTTTCCCCCCAATCAATATCCTCCTCAACTTCAGGGCTCACCGATACATAAGAGTAAATGTCCCTGTTCCACTGTCTTCTGATGTCCGGAGAACTCACCTCTCCCATACTTGGATTTCTTTGTATTCTTGGATAGAGGGAGAAAGTTTTTCCATTGAACAGGTCTTTATAATCGATCTGATAATAAGTGTTTTCCGGATTGGTCATATAGATGGTATCTCCCTTGTCAGCCAGTAATTCACCATCTTTCATAATAGGCTGTTTTACTATTTTGTAAAAGGCATCTTGGGTATCATCCAAAAGCGATTTCCTGATAAAACCTGGTATATCGGCTGACTTGACCAGCTCATTTCTATACACAATCTCATAGCGATCCATTTGTTTGGGCTCGTTCAAAAAGAGAGGCAGATTGGTTGAATTATCTTCTTCTGACCATTCATTGCTAATAATTAAGGTATTGGTTGAAATGGCCTTAGAATAACCCTCGGAGAACATAATTCCGATCAACATCATGGCTATACCTATATGCGCAACCGAACCTCCGCTCAACTTGTAGCTTTTGCTTTTTAGTAGTCCCGTTAATATGGTGGCATTCGCAACAATGGAGTAAACCCCGGCAGTAAGGATAAGAATGTAAACAGGGTTATAGATTTTTGCGATTACGAATATGATTGCCGAAATAAGTAGGGCAAAAACAATCGGTAGTGTG
The DNA here is from genome assembly GCA_029262895.1 of Roseivirga sp. Lineage (GTDB taxonomy): Bacteria > Bacteroidota > Bacteroidia > Cytophagales > Cyclobacteriaceae > Roseivirga. The sequence goes on along the minus strand of JAJCYM010000001.1, from coordinate 40,713 downwards.
AGCGCTTTGACCAGCTTTTCTTTGTCCATCTTATTCCAAAAGAAGAACTGCCCGGTACCAGATAATAGAGCAATTGCCAGTGCAAACCATCGCTGCTTACTGGAGTAAGACTCAATCTGGTTTGCTGGAGGGGCCAGGTTAAAATCAAGGCCAAATAACTGACCAATCTCATTGATCACCGGATAGGATGTTGGCACTAAGACTTGAAAGGCCATAAGCACCAGCGTCAAGGCACCGATGAAAATCCAAAATTCTCTGGAAAAGGTAGATGCTTCATGCTCAGATGATGGAATTTCTTTCCAGACCTTGACAGAAAGAAATATGGATACTACCACGAAGAACAACAGATATATAAGTAACTGACCCGATAGTCCAAGATCTGTAAATGAGTGAACCGAAGTGTCGCCTAATATGCCACTTCTAGTCAGGAAGGTAGAATAGAGGATAAGTATGAAAGTAGCGATTACCAGTATTATGGAGGTCTTGAGTGCCGTTGCACTTTTTTTGAAGGTGATCATGGTATGCATGGCAGCAACCAGTATTAGCCAGGGTACGTAGACAGCGTTTTCTACGGGATCCCAATTCCAATAACCTCCAAAGTTTAGTGTTTCATAGGCCCAATAGCCCCCCATCAAAATGCCAACGCCCAGGGTCACGGCCGAAAAAATTGCCCAGGGCAAGGCAGGACGAACCCAATCTTTAAAATCTCTACGCCAAAGTCCGGCAATGCAATAGGAGAAAGGCACAAGTGTAGTGGCAAAACCGAGAAATAAGGTTGGAGGGTGAATTACCATCCAATAGTTTTGTAATAGTGGGTTTAGTCCAGTTCCTTCAGGAGGAATAAAGTCAGGGTTGATTAAGAAAACCGTATCATAAACCAGCACATCTCTCAGTAGCATAAATGGTGAGCTACCAAGTTTCACATCCCCGAATACGGTACCCAGAATCATGGAGGCCAGGAAGGCTTGAACCACTGCAAAAACAGTCATCACAGGTGCTTCCCATTTTTTGTTGGTGCGAATGATTACCAGGCCAAGCATAGCATGCCAGAATAGCCATAGCAGAAAGCTACCTTCCTGGCCCTCCCAAAAGGAGGCGATCATGTAGTTGAGTGGGAGCGTTGTGGATGAATGGCTCCACGCATAGTGATACTCGAAATAATTGTTCTTGATAATTAAAAACAGTATCACAAATACACTAACCACCGCAACGGTGTGAGCATAGAACGTGTATCTGGCAAATTTTATCCAGGGCTGGTTACCCATTTCGCCAGCGTTGCTAGCCTTGAAATAGGCAAATGCTGCCAAGAGTGAGGTAACAAAAGAAATAATTACGAAAAGGTGGCCGGTGTTCCCAATGCCTGTATGAATCATAGAATGGCCTTAATATTAAAGTGCTTTTTCTTCATACAGTGCTTTCTCTTCATACTTTGAAGGGCACTTCAGCAAAACCTTTGAAGCTACAAACATGTCGTTTTTATACGCCCCAACGACAACAACTTTTTCTGAACGAATTAAATCCTGAGGCATAGGGTCATTAAGGAAAACAGCTTGCTCCTTGCCGTTATCATCGACCATCATGAACTGAACAGAGGTTTTATCTGCGCTAGGTGAAATGCCCACCACATGCCCTTCAGTATCCTTTTTGAGTTCACCGATCACATGAATTTCACTCTTTCTACCTTGCTCAGCCAATTCCTGGGCCTCTCCAAAAGTGACATAAGAGCTTGCATCTCCTGCAGACGATATTATGATGACAATTGCTATTGCAATCACCGCTATTCCAATAATGCTAGACTTTTTCATAACTCAGTTCCAATGTTGTTACAATATTATAGTACAAAGCCTTAAGGCTTAAGGTTTTTCTTTAAAAACTTCTCTTTCTATTCTTGTCAGTTTTCTGTCAATTGAAATGGCGTATCCAATCAGCCCACCCAAGATGAGGACTACCACACCTACAACCACATAAATTTTTCCATTTGATCTCATGGTGTCCGCCATTTCCACATCCATATCCGTGTATGATTCTTCAGTTACGGTAAAGCCACCTTCTTGAGCAAAAACTTGAAGGCTAAGGAAAAGGGAGAAAATGATGAGTAATCTTTTCATAATCTAATTGTCTTCTAAGGTTCTTTTGATCGCTCTCATTCTGATTTGAAGTGAAGCGAGCCACATACCAATCAAAGTCCAGCCAATAATGGCAGGGTAAAAAATTATCCTCAATTTGCTATCGATGTCGTAAAAATTGAATCCAGGATTGCCACCATTTCCTGGATGGAGTGAATCCGGACTTAGTCTTGGTAAAATAAAGAGCAAGGGGATCATGGCGGCATATGCAAAGACATTATAAATGGCACTTACTCGACCTCTTTGCTGTTCGTCCTCGAGTGAATTTCGTAACACGAAATAGGCAAAATAAATAAGCAAGCAAATGGCTGCAGCATTTTGTTTGGCATCACCGCTCCAAGGCTCACCCCAGGTATAGTTTGCCCAAATGGCACCACTGATTAGGCCCATGACATTAAAAACGGTACCGATCTTTGCAAATTCGACAGAGCGTTCATCATACTTAATGTCACCCTTTCTGAGGTACTTGATGCCGTATGTCATGGAAATGGTAAGCAGTATTACCATGCCAAACCACATGGGTACGTGGAAATAAAGATTTCTTATAGTCTCATTGAGGATGTTGAGCCGAGGTACATTCAATAAGAGGCCGCCAGTGATGGTGTAGATTACTAAAACAACCCCTAAAATTTTCCACCAGTTTTTTTTCATCTAAGGCCCGGTTTCCTTGCTGGTTTATTTGCGGCACAAAGATAGACACAAAAGCTATGTTGTCTACCTTTAAGTTGTGTTTATTTCTTTGGAAACAAAATCTGAGTGATAATCAACTAAGGCTTGTTTTGATTCTTTTAGATCAACTTTTCCATAAATACGGGAACAGTAGGAAAGAGGCTGCGCCAACAAGCAAATTTATAGCAACCAGAATTAGAATTTCGTCCGTGCTGACAGACCTGTCTAATCCATCCATGGCATTTTTTGAAAGTCTGATAACCATTAATACCAAGGGTAAAATTATCGGAAAACTTAGCACAGCCATTAAACTGCCACTATTTGAGGCCTTAGAGGCAATGCCAGAAATCATGGTTAGGCTAGATGAAAAGCCCAAGGCGCCCAATACAACTGCCAAAAGGTAGACGCCAATGTCTTGAATAGGATTACCCATGACCAGCGTGTAGACTAACATACCTATTAATGACAAAACCAAAAGAAGGATGGCGTTGTAAATAATTTTGGAAATAATGATTGATTCTGGCCGTGCAATGCTATAGTAGTACAGCAAACGACCATCATTTTCCTGAATAAAACTCTTGGCGACAGCGTTAACGGCTGTGAAAAGAATTATAATCCAGAATAATGCATTCCAGGTAATAGTATCAATATTCCCTGATTTAAGCCCGAAACTCATGTAGCAAACAAAAATGGTGCTGGCCAAATAGAGGATCATTCCGTTTAATGCGTACCTCTGCCGCCATTCAGAGAGGAACTCTTTTTTAATCAGGGTTAAAATTTGAGATTTTTTCATTTCATTTAAGAAAGCAAAGATAAGTACTAGATTTGTAACCTTTTAAGACAATCTTGAATACGAAGAATGGCTGGTAGCAGAAAGCGGCATCTTGCTAAGACGGTTACCTGGAGAATAGTTGGCACAATGGATACTGTGCTTCTAGCTTGGTTGATTTCTGGAAACCCTATGACCGGATTTAAAATAGGGGCAGCCGAGGTGGTAACAAAAATGATCTTGTATTACTTCCATGAAAGGGCCTGGTACAAGTTTAATTTCGGATTGAACAGGCGCAAGGAACGAGAAAGAAGGATGAAAAGAGCTGGAGACATTTCTGAAAACATTGTTGCTCAAGATTTCAAAATTAATAGCGACAAAAGGGAAGGCTTACTTGGTCAGAAGCCAGTATTGGTGTGGTTTACTGGGCTATCCGGTTCAGGCAAGTCTACAATGGCAAATCTTCTGGAGACAGAGTTGCACGCTAGTGGTTTCAAGACCTATCTATTAGACGGAGACAATGTGCGCAATGGGTTATGCAATGACCTTACCTTTACAGAGCAAGACCGTATTGAAAACATCAGACGAATTGGCGAGGTGTCCAAATTATTTTTGGATGCCGGGGTTATTGTGCTGTCTTCATTTGTTTCACCCTTCGCAAGAGACAGGAAAGAAGTGAGAGGCTTAGTGGGTACCGATCGATTTGTTGAGGTTTTTGTGGATTGCCCACTTGAGGTTTGTGAGCAACGAGATGTAAAAGGCCTGTACAAAAAGGCGAGAGCAGGTAAAATCAAGAACTTTACCGGGATCGATTCTCCTTTTGAGGAACCTAAAAACCCCGACCTTGTTTTGAAAACTGCGACTGAAGATCCAAATGATCTCCTTGAAAGGTTGATTAATTATATTGAACCTAAAATAAGACTAGAAACGGATGTCAAGATATAATTTGACGCATTTGAAGGAATTGGAATCTGAAGCAATCTATGTGATTCGGGAGGTTTTTGCACAATTTGAGAAACCGGGAATTCTGTTTTCAGGAGGGAAAGATTCGATAGTGGTAACTCATCTGGCACAAAAAGCTTTCTGGCCTTCAAAAATCCCGTTTACACTTGTGCATGTGGACACAGGGCACAACTTCCCGGAAACCATAAAATTCAGGGATGATTTAGTCGCTGACTTGGGGGTTAACTTAGTCGTTGGATCAGTCCAAAACTCGATCGACAAAGGCAAAGTTAGAGAAGAAACAGGTAAAGACGCTTCAAGAAACTGGCTTCAGATTAGCACTCTCCTAGATACTATTGAAGAGCACGGCTTTGATGCCTTAATGGGAGGCGCTAGAAGAGATGAGGAAAAGGCAAGAGCGAAGGAAAGATTTTTTTCACATCGAGATGACTTTGGACAATGGGATCCGAAAAACCAAAGGCCAGAATTGTGGAATATATTCAATGGTAAGAAGAGCTATGGCGAACACTTCAGAGTTTTCCCGATCAGTAATTGGACAGAAATGGATGTATGGCAATATATCTTGTCAGAGCAAATCGAAGTGCCATCACTCTATGTTGCTCATCAACGAGATGTAATATGGAGGAATGGAACGTGGTTACCCAATTCGGAACATATAAAACTTCGTGACGGTGAGAAGGTAGAGGAAAAACAAATCAGATTTAGAACTCTTGGAGACATAACCATAACGGGGGGTATAGAATCAAAGGCCGATACAATTGAGAAAATTGTTTCGGAGGTCGCTGCTGCTCGCCAAACCGAAAGAGGTAACCGCGCTGATGATAAGCGTTCGGAAACCTCCATGGAGGATCGTAAAAAGGAGGGGTATTTTTGATTTGCGATTTATACGATTGACGATTTTGGATTAAAGCATGGAAGAAAAAATAAAGAAGCGGTTTTTGGATATAGCTGTTCGGATATATAAGTCCTTGGAAGTTATCAATTTTCCTCATTCTGCATCTGATATCAAACGTCAATTGATTAGATCTAGCTCTTCAGCAGCGGCTAACTATCGAGCTGTTTGTAGGGCTAAATCTTCAGCTGATTTTATCAATAAGTTAAAAATCGTTGAAGAGGAGACAGATGAGTCTATAGTTCTGGCTTGAATTTCTCAATGAGGTTGGTGTTCAGCTAGATCAGTCCAAAGAGATTTATAATGAACTTAACGAACTGTTATCTATAATTGTGAGCAGTATCAGGACGACTCGGAATCGAATAAATCCAAAATCGGATAAATCTTAAATAATTAAGGACAATGGCTTATAACGAGGAGAATAGTTATCTCGACATGGAACTTCTCCGATTCACCACAGCAGGCAGTGTAGATGATGGTAAGAGCACATTGATTGGGAGGCTATTATTCGATAGTAAGTCAATTTTTGAAGATCAGTTGGAGCACTTGGAAAACTCTAGCAAAAGAAGGGGCCTTGAGCATACCGACTTATCCCTACTTACAGATGGCCTCAAAGATGAACGGGAGCAGGGAATCACCATCGATGTGGCTTATCGCTATTTTGCCACACCAATGCGTAAATTCATCATTGCAGATACTCCAGGCCATATTCAGTATACACGAAATATGATAACTGGTGCGTCAACGGCTAATTTAGCCTTGATCTTAATAGACGCAAGAAATGGAATAGTAGAACAAACCTGTCGCCATAGCTTTATAGCCTCATTACTTCAGATACCACATTTGATAGTTTGCATTAACAAAATGGATCTGGTTGATTATAGTCAAGAAGCTTATGAGAAAATAAAAGCAAATTTCAAGTCCTTTTCGTCAAAACTCAACGTATCAGATATTCAGTTTATACCCATCAGTGCCTTGAATGGCGATAACGTGGTTAATCGATCTGAGAATATGGATTGGTATGAAGGGTCTACACTGCTTTATAACTTGGAAAATATCCATATTGCCAGTGACCACAATCACATAGACTGTCGATTCCCTGTCCAAACTGTGATCAGACCAAAGAAAGATGAGTATCACGACTATCGTGGGTATGCTGGTCGGGTAGCGGGAGGAGTTTTCAAGAAGGGTGATGAGGTCGTAGCACTTCCATCGGGATTTTCATCTAAGGTCAAGGGCATTCATACTATGGACGGTGAGGTAGAAGAAGCTTTCGCTCCCATGTCGGTTAGCATCACACTCGAGGATGACATAGATATAGGGCGAGGGGATATGATTGTCAGGTCAAACAACCAACCTGATGTGTCTCAGGACATGGACGTCATGCTTTGTTGGTTTGGCAAAATGGGTCCAAAACCCAGGTCTAAATACGCGTTATTCCATGCCAACAATGAAGTAAAAGCCATGGTTAGACAAGTTTACTATAAGCTAGACATCAATACATTGCACAGAAACGAGGAAGACACAGAGGTAAAGATGAATGATATCATCAAGGTCTCTTTAAGAACGACTAAGCCACTGATGAAAGATGCTTATACTAAAAACCGACTTACGGGGTCATTGATTTTGGTTGATGAATCTACGAATGAAACCGTGGCCGCAGGGATGATTATATAAAATGGAATTTGACAAGGAGAAGTTGATTGAGCTTTTGGATATAGCAAAGTCTGCCGGACTGGAGGCGGGTAAGGAGATTTTGGAAATTTGCAACTCTAAAGACTTGGGAGTTGAATTGAAGGGTGATAATTCTCCGTTGACCAAAGCGGATAAGGCTGCTCATCGGATTATTATGGGATACTTGGAAAATACCAATATTCCAGTGTTAAGTGAAGAGGGCAGAGATATACCTTTTGAAGAGAGAAGACATTGGGATTACTTATGGATAGTTGACCCGTTAGACGGAACAAAGGAATTCATAAAAAGAAATGGGGAATTCACAGTGAATATTGCCTTGGTCCACCAGGGAATCCCGATGATGGGAGTCGTTTACGCGCCTGTATTGGATAAGCTCTATTTCGGAGGAAATGGTTTGGCTTGCAAAGTTGAGAGCACGGACAGAAGCGAAACTCTTTCAGGAAATACTCACTTTGATAGAGAAAAATCAGGTAACAGGGTAGTTGCCTCCAGATCCCATTTGAACGCTGAAACACAAGAATTTTTGGATAGCCTTCTAGCCCCTGAAGTATTGAGTATGGGCAGTTCGTTAAAGTTCATGCTACTGGCAGAAGGTCAGGCCGATGTGTATCCCAGATTTGCCCCAACGATGGAATGGGATACCGCTGCGGCACACGCGATCCTATTAGGGTTAGGAATATCTGTAAATGACCAGAAAAATAATCCTCTGAAGTACAATAAGGAGAACCTATTAAATCCCTATTTTTGCGCCCAATTGATAAAAAATGTCTCAAGATAAAATTGCAATTATTGGTTTAGGTTATGTTGGTCTTCCCTTGGCCGCTGCCTTTGCTCAAAAATACAAGGCAATTGGTTTTGATATAAATCAGAGTAGAGTATTTGAGTTAAATAATGGTCATGATCATACTCTTGAATTGGATCCTGAACAACTCAGATCAGCACTTTCTTCAAAAGACTCAGAGGTGGGGTTATACAATACATCTGATTTAGAAGACATTAAGGAATGTAATATTTATATTGTAACCGTTCCTACACCTGTTGATAAAGATAACAATCCTGACCTTTCACCACTTTTGGGTGCTAGCCAGATGATCGGTGGAATTTTGAAGAAGGGCGATTTGGTTATTTACGAATCTACCGTTTACCCTGGCTGTACCGAGGAAGATTGTGTTCCAGAACTTGAAAAAGCTTCAGGGCTCAGATTCAATGTTGAATTTTTCTGTGGATATTCACCTGAACGTATTAACCCTGGAGATAAGATTAATACACTTACAACTATTAGGAAAGTTACATCTGGTTCAACTCCAGAGGTGGCGCAAAGAGTGGATGGACTTTACAAAAGTATTATTAAAGCTGGGACGCATTTAGCACCCTCATTAAAGGTAGCTGAGGCATCTAAGTCAATCGAAAATGCTCAAAGAGATATCAACATTTCATTTGTAAATGAATTAGCTCTAATGTTTGACAGAATGGGGATTGATACCACTGACGTTATAGAAGCAGCTGGTACTAAATGGAATTTTCTAAAATACAAACCCGGTCTTGTTGGAGGACACTGTATTGGTGTGGATCCTTATTATTTGAAACAAAAGTCTGAATCGTTGGGATATTTTCCGGCTGTCATTTCTTCTGGCAGAAGAGTTAATGATTCAATGGGAGAGTTTATAGGAAGTAAGGTAATCAAGCTGCTAATTAAAAAAGGTAAGAAGGTTAATGGCAGCAAGTGTTTACTGCTGGGAATAACATTTAAAGAAAATTGCCCTGATATTAGAAACACCAGAGCTGTTGACATATATACTGAATTAAGAGAATATGGTGTCGAGGTTGATGTTTATGACCCTTGGGCCTCTCCTGAGGAGGTAAAGAAAGAATTGGGGGTTGAATTAAGTCTACAAATTGATTTGATGGATTATGACGGAGCTATTCTTGCCGTAAGCCACAAGGAATTTGAAAGTCTAGATTACGCTTCCGTAAAGGACAACGGTGGAGTAATTTATGATGTGAAGGCATTTCTTCCAAGGGAAATAATTGACGATCGTTTGTAGAATGAAGAAAATTTTAGTTACTGGTGCTGCAGGATTTATCGGATTTCACCTGGTGAATCGATTGCTTACGGAGGGCTATGATGTCATAGGACTAGATAACATCAACGATTACTATGACACCCGATTAAAATATGGCAGGCTAGAACTATCAGGAATTAAGAAATCGCGGATAGTTGAGAAAAGAACGATAGAAAGTGATTCGATTTCTAATTATCGATTTATCAAAGCAGATCTTAAGGATCATGAAACTCTAAATCAATTATTCGATGATGAAAGTTTTACGCATGTCATAAATTTGGCTGCTCAGGCAGGAGTAAGATATAGTATTGAGAACCCGAGAACCTATATCGTAAGTAACATAGTTGGCTTCGCTAATATATTGGAGGCCTGTCGACATCATAAAATTAAACATCTGACATATGCCAGTAGTTCCTCTGTCTACGGTCTAAATGAAAATATGCCTTTTTCCACGGAGGACAACGTTGATCATCCTATAAGTCTTTATGCAGCAAGCAAAAAAAGCAATGAACTTATGGCCCATACGTATAGTCACCTCTATGGACTCCCAACAACAGGGCTGAGATTTTTTACCGTTTATGGACCTTGGGGAAGGCCCGATATGGCTTACTATTTGTTTACCAAAGCGATTGTTAACAATGAGTCAATTAAAGTCTTCAATGACGGTAACATGTCCCGTGATTTTACCTATGTCTCAGATATCGTGGAGGGCATATTAAGGGTTTGCAAAAAGGCACCCACACGGGATACAAGTTGGACAGGTAAGAATCCTAATCCTAGTACTTCCAGGTCTCCATATGCAATTTATAATATTGGGAACAATTCTCCAGTGAATTTAATGGAGTTCATTAGTACAATTGAAAAACATCTGGGTTTGATTGCGAAGAAGGAGTATATGCCCATACAACCTGGAGATGTTGTCTCTACTTACGCTGATGTTAAGGGTTTGGAGAACGATTTTGGGTATAAGCCCGTCACCTCCTTAAATCAAGGTATAGGTGAGTTTGTGAACTGGTATAAAGCTTATTATAGAGTTGGATGAGGCGCGACTTAAGTTTATTACCCATATTTATCTATAAACGATTGGTAAATTAGCGATAACGTAAGACTATGAAAAAGATTCAGATGGTTGACTTGATTAGCCAATATGAAAAGATAAAAGATGAAGTAAAGTCTGAATTCGATAGAGTACTGGATTCTGCGGCTTTTATCAATGGTCCATTGGTGAGAGAATTTCAATCTGATTTAGAATCTTATCTCGGAGTGAAACATGTCATTCCTTGCGCGAACGGCACTGATGCGCTACAGGTAGCTATAATGGCCTATAATTTTCCGTCAGGAACTGAAATTTTGGTGCCTTCATTCACTTATGTCGCCACAGTTGAAGTAATTGCTCTTTTGGGCTTTAAGCCAGTATTTGTGGAAGTATATCCTGATTCCTTTAATATTGATTTGGATGATCTGGAATCAAAGATTTCAGAAAAGACCAAGGCGATTGTTCCAGTGCACCTCTATGGACAATGTGTGGATATGGAGGGTTTGATGAATCTTGCCAAACAACACAACCTGGTAGTGATCGAGGATACTGCTCAGGCGATTGGAGCTGATTATACATTTCGTGATGGAAGGAAAGTGAAGGCAGGTACAATTGGAAATGTAGGGGCAACTTCATTTTTCCCGTCAAAAAACCTGGGATGTTATGGCGATGGCGGTGCAATCATGACGAACAATGATGAACTGGCGGGCAAGATGAGGATGATTGTCAACCATGGTCAAAGCAAAAGATATTACCATGATTCAATCGGTGTCAATTCTAGACTGGATAGTCTTCAGGCTGCAGTATTGAAAGTTAAACTCAGGAGACTTGATCAATACAATCAAGCCAGGATTGAGGTAGCTAATCGCTATGATGCCGCCTTTCAACCGACAGGCCTGATTACTCCCCCATATCGATCAACCTTTACCTCCCATGTTTTTCATCAATACACGGTTAAATTAGCTGATGATGTTGATCGTGATGGTTTGAATCAATACCTCGCTGATAGGGGTATTCCTTCCATGATCTACTACCCCGTGCCCTGTCACCTACAAGGAGCGTATCGTTATTATGGGTACACTGAAGGAGACTTTCCGTTGACTGAAGATTTGTGTTCGCGTGTCATATCTTTCCCAATCCATACGGAAATGGACGAAGAGCAGCAACAAATTATTATTGATGGAGTGCTAGATTTTATTGGCTAACTTGTCTCTCTCTAGATAAGAGGTGGTTCCTACAAAACAAATTCACTCAATCGAATAAACTTTTCCCATTATTTATTTGCAATTAATAAATAACGAGTAATTTTGCTACTCGTTTCAGTAAGTCATATGAATGTGACTGACCGGGCGAAGCTGTATATTATGCTAGAGGCATTAATTTCATCAAAAACGAGAATTAAACTTTTGCTCAGGTTGTTTTTAAACCCTGGCTCAAAGGCTTATTTGCGTGGGTTGGCAGATGAATTTGGAGAAAGCACCAATTCTGTGAGATTAGAGCTGAATAGATTCGAGGAGGCAGGAATGCTTTCTTCAGAACATGAAGGGAATAAGAAGATATTTAAGGCCAATAACAGTTACCCTTTATTTGGCGAAATCAGAAAGATACTTCTTAAGTATACGGGCCTTCAGGAGGTAATCGATGAGGTTATTGAAGAATTGGGAGACTTAAATCGAGTATACTTAACAGGTGATCTGGCTATGGGCCGACAATCGGATATCGTGAGCTTGATTATTGTAGGTAAACCGGATAAACAATACTTGTTGCATTTGATCGACAAGGTAGAGGAAATGGTGCCAAAGAGGATTCAGTATCTGATCTATTCAAAAGAAGAAGCGGTTGACCTGGGGCTGGAAAATGAAAAATACTTACTGCTCTGGAATGAACAATAACCAGAATACATACTGGACCGCATTTTACACCAAGCCAAGGAATGAAAAGAAGGTGGCCGAAAGACTTACTTCTAAAGGTTATGAAATTTATTGTCCGACTAAGACTGTTTTAAAGCAATGGTCGGATAGGAAAAAGAAGGTGAAAGAACCGATCTTCACTTCTTATGTTTTTGCCCGAGTAGACGAGTTGATCCGAGCGGAAATTTTGATAGATTCTGGGGTTGTCTCGAATGTATTTTGGTTAGGCAAGCCTGCTGTGATTCAAGATGTTGAGATTGATGAAATTAGAGCCTTTTTGGAAGAATACCCAATGGCCGAAGTTGATTACGGTAATTTCCAGGAGGGGGATCAGATAGCAATTGATTCTGGGCCATTGTCAGGTCAGGACGGAACCATAAGTCGGATCAGGGGTAATAAGGCCTATTTATCGATAGCCAGCCTAGGCATTGAAATCCAGGCAGAAGTAAGTCTGGGCCATTTGAAGAGGGTAGACTAGCTATTATGTTGTCTCAATCTTCACCGAAAGTGATATCCAAGTCGAACAAATGAACCTATCCATCCGTAAAGCCGCAGAAAAATCTATATTTGTGCGATTTATTATAAACTCAATTTGAGTTGAAGATATGATGAACAGATCAAAACCTACCCTAGAGGTGCTTGGTATCAAAATCTTTAGATTGATTTTTACACTATTCCTGATCGCTTTGATTTGCGTGGAGCCCCAATCCAGTAAGGCACAATCGATAGGAGGTGTTGATCTGAAGTCAATTAAAGTAGATGATTTAACAGACGAGCAAATACTTGGTTTAATAAGGCAGGCCGAAGAGCGTGGATTAACTCAAGCCGGGGTGGAAGAACTCGCCCGTCAAAGAGGAGTATCTGAGAGCGAAATTACCAAATTAAGAAGGCGCGTGGAGGCTTTGAGAATAGGACTTGGAAAGGAAGGAATTGGTGTTGAGCCTAAGAGAAATTCTAGGCGAACTACACAAATTACGACTGACAATGATGTGTTCGGTTCTCTGGCTGGAGACGAAGCCCCAGACCTAACAGAAGAACAGAAAAGAATATTTGGTTTTGATTTGTTTCAAAAGGAGAATTTGACCTTCGCCCCTAATTTGAACCTTCCAACACCAGTCGATTATCAATTGGGGCCAGGTGATGAATTGATTGTGGATTTGTGGGGGGCAACACAACAGTTCTTATCCTTTGAAGTTACAACTGAAGGAACTATCAGACCTGATAATTTAGGTCCCATTTACGTGAACGGACTAAGCATTGAACAAGCCGAGAAGAAAATAGTTGATAGATTGGCCCAAATTTATAGTGGACTCAAGAGTAATGGAGATCAAGTTTCGACAATTTTCTCGCAGGTCAGTCTTGGCAATATCAGAACCATTCATGTGGATGTAATTGGAGATGTGACTAAACCAAGTTTATATGCCTTACCGTCATTGGCGACAGTCTACACGGCTTTGCATGCGGCAGGTGGCCCAACTGAAGACGGTACATTCCGAGAAATCAGGATAGTAAGAGATAATAAATTGTTAAGCACAATTGATGTATATGCCTATTTGACAGAAGGAATCCGTTCTGGAGATCAGCGTTTAAAGAATGGTGATGTAATTATCGTGCGTCCTTTTAAGGTAAGGGTGGAGTTGGAAGGAGAAGTTAAGCGACCCGGCCTATATGAATTGAAATCAGGAGAAAAGTTCAAGGATTTATTGAACTATGGTGGAGGATTTAGTAATTCTGCATTTCAGGCTTTGGTTACCGTAAAAAGGAATGGTGAACGGGAACGGGAGATTATTGATGTTGAGGCTGATGAATTTGAATCCTTTGAACCAAAGGATGGAGACTTGATTGAAGTCAGTGGTATTCTGGATCGTTTTTCTAACCGTGTGATTATTGATGGAGCTGTTTTTAGAGAAGGAGAATATCAATTAACTGATGGACTTACGTTGAAACAACTAATTGAAAAAGCAGATGGACTTCGGGGTGATGCTTTTATGACACGGGCTACAATTTACCGAACCAACGAGGATTTTTCTCAAGCTACAATTCCTGTAGACTTAACTCAGTTAATGGATGCGAATATTCCTGATATTCCGTTATTAAGAGAAGATGTGGTCCGGATAAGTTCCATCTACGATCTAAGGGAAGAACACTTTGTTCAGATTACTGGTGAGGTTTTGGAAGGAGGAGTTTACCCTTTCTTCAATCAAATGACTGTTCAGGATTTAATTGTTTTGTCTGGTGGGTTAAAGGAGTCTGCATCGGGAGCTCTGATAGAGATATCAAGAAGAAATAAGGATAGCAGTGTGAATTCTACTGCCGAAATACTGACGTTTTCAATCGATGAGGATCTTTCACTCAGAAGTGAAGATCGTGAGCGAATTTTACAACCTTTTGATCAAGTTTATATTCGGAAGTCACCGGGATATACCATTCAAGAGCAAGTGACCATAGAAGGCGAGGTGCTTGCCCCAGGACAATATACAATACGGAAGAAAGATGAAAGAATTTCCGATTTGCTGAATAGGGCTGGACAATTGACCCCATACGCCTATCCTCGTGGGGCTATCTTGATTCGTAAAACAGAATTTTCAGATGCCAAGTCCAATGATGAAATAAGTCAGGAATATCTTCAACAATTACGTCAGAAGGTGCTAGGTGATGAATCTGAGCTCAAGAATATAAGTCAAGTGAGACTCATTGAGAGACTTGACAAGATTGAGAATCGAGTCAATGCTGATACCGACAATGATCGAGTTGGAAGTCAATTCAAAAAAGATTTGATTGAGGACATTACCGAAAGAGATTCATTGATTGAAAATATTGTGATTCAAGAAGAAGAACCCGTAGCAATTGATTTGGACAAAATCTTGGAAAGCCCTGGCTCTAAGTATGACTTGATCGTGAGACCAGGAGATGTTATTTCGATTCCTGGAAAACTTGAGACCGTTCGGGTTGCTGGAGAAGTAACCTCTCCTTTAAATGTCAGATTTGATGCCTCATATTCGTTTAAAGATTATATTTATCAATCTGGTGGATTCTTGCAAAACGCCAAAAGGGGAAGAAGTTATGTGCAATATCCAAATGGTGAGCGAAAAGGGGTTAGACGATTTTTATGGTTTAAGAAATACCCTAAAGTAGAGCCGGGCTCTACTATTTTTGTAAGTAGAAAACCTGAAAGAGGTGGAATGAGTGCTCAGGCTTGGATAGGTATTGGTTCAGGATTGGCTACTATAGGCTTGGTGGTAGTCCAGGCCATCAGGCTTACCAACTAATTTAATAACGGGCTTTCCAGAGTTATTAAAAGATTAACTCTTCTAGTTGTTATAGGAAATATTTGTATTAATGATGGAAATCAGTTTTTTCAGCATATTGAAGTTAGTCTGGTCCAAAAAGAGACGTGTAATATCCGTGACGATCATCTTTTCTTTGATCGGGATTGGTATAGGACTTGTAACTCCAAATCGATATGAGGCTGGTACCACATTCATTCCCCAGGTTTCGGAAGATTCACAAATGGGGTCTCTTGGTGGGTTAGCAGCATTGACAGGGATAAACCTGAACGGACTCCGATCTGGATCAGAACTTTCTCCAAAGGTGTACCCCAACATTCTCGAATCTGTTCCCTTTAAGTTGGAAATTCTGAGAATGAAAATTATTTTATCTGGAGATTCTATTGAGTACCGTCAGTATTTAAGTGAGAAGAAACTGAGTACTGGCAAGGCTTTAATGAAGTATACAATCGGACTACCAGGCATTATTTTAAAAAGCTTGCGGAGTGAAGAAGCGCCTGCAGCTAAGAGTTTCTCAGAGAAGAACTCAATAGTAGAGGTTAGTGATGATGATTTCAAGCTTTTAGATGAGATTGAGAACAATATTAAACTGAACTTCAATGAAATGGACGGCTTTGTAATAGTTTCGGTCATGGATGAAGACAAGTTTGTAGCTGCTCAGATGGCTCTTAATATAGAACAGGAGCTCCAGAAGGTCATTATTTCTATCAGGACCAAAAAGACTGAGGCTCTCTACGAATTTACCTACGAGCAATGGCTTGAGCAAAAAGATAGACTTTATAAAATTCAAGATAGTCTAGCCATTTATCTAGACAGTAATAGAGATGTTTCATCGGCATATTCTTTAAACAGAAGAATGAGACTGGAGTCAGAATATGATATGAGTTTAAAAATTTATAGTGAGCTATCGACCCAAAAGGAGGAGCTTGCGCTTCAACTCGAAAAAGAAACACCGGTGTTCACAATTATTGATCCAGTGAATGTACCCAATGAAAAGTCTTCTCCCAAAAGAGTGCTCATTGCTTTTGTATGGGCTTTTATGGGTTTCGTGTTTTCTGTGATTTTAATTCTGATTAATGATCCCTGGAAATTTTTCAAGAAAGAAATATTGAGCAAATAAGTGTATATCTCCAAGCTCAATACGCTCCATGTCTTTCGAAACACCATGCAATTGACCAATCTTGCTGATCATGCCGTAGTTCCAATTGACCAATACGGTGAGAAACTAATCACATTTAATTAATCCTTTATAGTTAATGAAAAAAGTCCTTTTGATTTTTGGCACACGACCAGAGGCCATCAAGATGGCACCACTTGTCAAGAAGTTCAAAAGTCATTCAACTGCATTTGACAGCAAAGTTTGCGTCACAGCTCAGCACAGAGAAATGCTGGATCAGGTTTTAGAGTTTTTTGAGATAGAACCTGATTATGACCTTGATCTGATGAAGCCAGGACAGAATCTTCACTCTTTGACTGCAACGATTATTGAATCTCTGAAACCGATTTTGGAAGAGTTTTCTCCCGATTTTGTCTTTGTTCATGGCGATACAACTACTTCTATGGCGGCCGCTCTTGCCAGTTTTTACTCTGGTGCTAAGGTTTGTCACATTGAAGCAGGTTTAAGGACTTATGACAAACTGTCGCCCTTCCCTGAGGAGATCAACAGACAGATTGTAGGTAGAGTTTCTGACTATCATTTCGCTCCGACCAGCAAATCCCGTGATAATCTTCTACAGGAACAAGTAGATGTTTCGACTATCCTCGTTACAGGCAATACTGTAATTGATGCTTTGTTAGAAAGTGTAGAACGAGTCAAAAATTTGTCCAATCCTGATATAGATTTTATAAAGCAAAACTTAAGGGAAGAGCAAGAGGTGGTATTGGTTACCGGCCATAGAAGAGAAAATCATGGTGCAGGATTTGAAAGAATTTGCAGCGCGCTTAAAAGGCTGGCAACTCAAAAACCTGATGTGAAAATTATCTATCCTGTGCACCTCAACCCAAAGGTGAAAGAGCCAGTCAATAGGATTTTGAGTGGTGTAGATAATGTCTTGCTTATTGAACCGCTGTCTTATCCGGTTTTTATATGGTTAATGAATCGATCGAAAATCATTATAACAGATAGTGGTGGTGTACAGGAAGAAGCCCCTAGTTTGGGTAAACCAGTGTTGGTAATGAGAGATACCACTGAAAGGCCAGAAGCTGTAGATGCAGGCACTGTATTGCTGGTAGGCACCAACGAAGAATTAATTTATAACGAAGCCATAGACTTACTTGAAAATGAAGATCGATTCAGAAAAATGAGCGAGCTCCACAACCCATATGGAGATGGGAAGTCATGTGCTAGAATAGTCAATTTCATCAATCAACTAAACTAAGATGTCAAAAGTAGTAGTAGTCGGACTTGGTTATATTGGACTGCCAACGGCAGCATTAATAGCATCGAACAATGTTGAGGTTCATGGAGTGGATGTCAAGGAAGAGGTAGTTGATATTATCAACCGTGGAGAGATTCACATTGTTGAGCCTGAATTGGATGTAGCGGTTAAAAATGCTGTAGACAATGGATATCTGAAAGCATCAACTCAGGCCATTGAGTGCGATGTATATCTCATTGTGGTCCCAACCCCATTTAAAGGTAACCATGAACCGGATATTTCTTATGTAGAGTCGGCCACCAAAGGAATTCTTCCTTTGTTAAAAGAAGGAGATCTTTACATTATTGAGTCTACCTCCCCTATTGGAACCACAGAAAAGATGCAGGAACTGATCCTGTCTGCGCGACCCGAATTGGAAGGCAAGGTAAACATGGCCTATTGCCCTGAAAGAGTACTTCCAGGGAATGTGATGCATGAGTTGGTCTACAACGACCGTGTAATCGGTGGAATTGATGACCAATCCACTGAAAGAGCCATGGCATTTTATTCAGAATTTGTAAAAGGTGATTTGCACCCAACCAATGCAAGGACCGCTGAAATGTGTAAGCTTGTCGAAAATGCTTCCCGTGACGTACAGATAGCTTTCGCGAACGAGTTGAGTATTATTTGTGACAAAGCTGATATAAATGTATGGGAACTTATCAACCTGGCCAATAAGCACCCTAGGGTGAATATACTTAGACCGGGCTCTGGTGTGGGAGGTCATTGCATAGCAGTAGATCCTTATTTCATTACCTCGCACTTTCCTCTGGAGTCCAAGATTATTGGTGTAGGCAGAGAGATCAATAACTACAAGGCTTTCTGGTGTGTAGAAAAGGTTCAAAAGGAAGTGACTAGATTTGAGAAAAAGCATGGTCGCAAGCCAGTCGTTGGCATGTTGGGTCTGGCTTTTAAGCCAAATATTGATGACCTTAGAGAATCGCCTGCGCTACACATCACAGAGAAAATTTATCAGACACATCCCAAAAACCTGATTTTGATAGCGGAACCCAATATTGAGGATCACAACGAGTTTCCTATTACGAATTATAAAGATGTATATGTCAAAGCTGAAATTCTGGTCTATCTGGTAGCCCATAAAGAATTCATCGGCAGCACAGATGAATCAAGTGCAACGATTCTCGATTTCTGCGGAGTACTTGACGTGTAGGGCATTGGCGATAGTCCATTTTGGACTGTTCTCCCTATGCTTCTTACCACTTCTTCTGTCCGAATCGCAGGTTCAGGCCTACGAGTCGGTCAACTATCTCCTAATATTCTTTCTGGCGGTTTTCAGGGTCCTATTAATAGGGAACAGGCGATTTCTATTTTTATCGCCCGTTTTCTTACTGATCGCCTATGTGTCATTGAACAATAGCGTAGGAGCCTTTTTCTACAAAAACGGATTCTTTGATGACTACCTCCTGTATTTACTGTCTTTTCAGGACGTTCAACATAAGCTATTGGTCTACAATGCATTTCTATTGGTTTCAGTCCTAAGTTTGGGATATACCTTCAAGTCGAAAGGCAAATCATTTGCATTTTTCAAATCGAGTTTGCGTAAAGAAGCCTTGATTGCATATGGGTTGGGGTTGATGTTGGTTTTTTCTAAAATTGAGTTTGAATTAACTGCACTTGGAGCACAGGGGAGTATGAGCGCAATTCCCAAATCTATTGGTGCCATTCTTATCATTATCACAGCATCTGGATACAAAACCCTCTACAGATTGCCCATCTACTTCTTTGTGCTCTTGATGATGAGTGCAGTGTCGTTTGAGGATAAGAGACAGGCCATTTTGCTAATCCTGACAATTGGTTTCATAGAATTCGGGATAAAGAGAAGAAAGGTAGGGTTTGCTAGTATAATGTCTTCCATTACTGTTATGATAGCCGGGTTTTTCCTGATTGTTGCTATGTCTATCAAAAGGGGGTATGGTAGCTACGAGGGAGTGGACAATCAATCTGTGCTGAACTTGATTTCATATGTTCCAAGATATGTATCGGAAGATTTCTTCCTTCAGGCCATTGCCAATAACCTTGAGATTTCTTATGCCTATGTCCATAGTTCCAACGGACTGAATATTGCTATTGAAGACCCAGATATATTCTTGTTTGGGTCCACCTTTTTGAAGCCGGCCTTTCTTTTTATCCCTAGGTTTGTTTATCCCAATAAACCCCGGAGTATGATTGACCAGTATACAAGAACTTACTCTCCGGGTGTAAGAGCCAGAGGAATATCTCACCCTGTGAATCTATACGTGGAGTTTTTCTGGAACTTCAGGTATCTCGGTATACTCCTGATATTCCCCTGCTTTGTGGTAATCAATACCATTTACGATAGATTTCTCTGTTCGAAAGAAAACTTATATATGCCGGCCATGGCTGTTGGGCTCTTTATGTTGAATCAATGGGTTGTTTTTATCAGAGGGTCTGGTTTGGAATTGGCGATTCTCGATTTAGTGTTCTCAATTATCTTTCTTTCTCCAATAATCATTTATGATTCATTCATTAACCAAAAGGCTAGGGCTAAATAATCAGTCTTTAGATGTTTTTTGGATCCTATTTGGCAATGTTGCCAACAAGGGAATCATGTATATATCGGGCATCTTAATAGCAAGAAGTCTGACCTTGGATGATTACGGTAGGTTTGGACTTGTAAAAACGTTGGTACTTTCAGGTTCCCTGATTTATCTGATGGGGTTACCGAATGAAATAGTACGATACGTTACTCAGAACGATTTCACCAAGGACTCCAGAGTAAGAGAGTTGATTTCCAGCATTACTGGTTTTTTAACCATTGTATTCGCGGCTTTTATTCTGATTGTATATCTCTTTCGAGAAGAACTGTCGTCAGTTTTATTTGAAGATGATCAGTACCCTGAGCTTATGGTCCTGGCAGCTATTTACATCTATGGCTATGCCATGTCTGTACTGATGACCAATTTTATGAATGGATTGAGCCTTTTTGAATCTCAGGCAAAGATTAACTCATTCACTTCCATTCTCGTATTGCCACTCATCTACTTTTTGACAAAAACTATGGGTCTCAATGGTAGTGTACTGGCATTGGCATCACTCTACCTTTTGCAGGCTGCCTTATATTACAATAGTATATCACGCTATGGGTTGAAAATATCAAGGCTACACTTTAAATGGAAAGCAGTAACTACGGCTCTACGCCTGTCCAAGTTTTTGTTTCTTCATGAGATGCTCTATGCCGTTTCGGCCAGTACACTGATCATTATTGTTTCCAGGGTATTGAACTTCTCATCCCTGGGAATCTACAATGCAGGCCACCAACTCAGCATGCTCATTCTTTTTATCCCAACTTCGTTATTGGGGTACCTGCTGAACCGTTTTTCAAAACAAGACAAAACTGTTTCTGACAAGAAGCTCATCAATCGCTTCTTCATTTTGTCATTCACTTATTTAGGCTTGATGGGCGCTGTTTTCCTGATATTTGAAGATTTACCACAATTTATTTATGGTTCAGAATTTGACCAGTTGAGCTCCTATATGGTCCTGTTCATATTGCTGTGTTTTCCACAGTTACTCAACTCGGTCTTTCAACAAAGATTCATTTCACTTAGCAAATCGAATGTTATTTTCATCATAACAACCATTGTGAGTATCATCCAACCTCTTTCTGCTTATATAGTTTTGAATAGGTCTGGCAGTGTCACATACCTGCTTTGGGTGTTAATCAGTGTGTATATGGCGCAGGCTATGACTTACGTAATACTGAATAGATACTATGTGCGGAATTCTAGGAATTGAGAGCATTGATAAGATAGATGAAGGGCGCTTTAGAAGTTCCCTGGAACTGCTTAAGCATCGAGGTCCTGACTTTAGTGATTACACTTTTGTAAATGGTCAGACTGCCGTAGGCCATACACGTCTGGCAATTATTGACCTGGATGCTGCCAGCAACCAGCCATTCAAGTTCTCACATTATACATTGAGCTTTAATGGTGAGCTTTATAACTATATAGAATTAAGAGATCAGCTGCTGGGCCTGGGCCATGAGTTTTCTACTGAAGGTGATACTGAAGTAGTATTGAAGGCCTATATCGAGTGGGGGAAAGATTGTCTGAAGAAATTCAATGGCATGTGGGCTTTTGTAGTACATAATGTTAAGGATGGCTCCTTCTTTTCATCGAGAGACCGTTTTGGTATCAAACCTTTTTACTATTCTATTAACGAAAGATTCTTTGCCTTTTCTTCAGAAGTAAGACCGCTCCTCAATTATTTTCCTGAACTGAGAAAACCCAATTTTCAGGCACTCCAGGAGTATTTTGTCAGTGGAGTTGGCGGTCAGCGTGAAGACTCATTCTTTGACGGGGTCGACAGGCTAATGCCGGGCCATTATATGGTGGTAAAGGGCAATAAGATTGTTGAGCAAGACAAATATTGGTCATACCCGGAAAAAAGAGACAATAATGTATCTTTTGAAAAGGCCAGGGAGGAAGTTCAGGCCCTTTTGATCGATTCTATAAAGATCAGGCTTAGGAGTGATGTCCAGGTGTTTTCGACTATTACATCAGGTTTAGATTCTACCACCATAGTCTCTATATATAATAAGCTGGATGAAGGGAAAGTGAGAACCTTTACTTCCTTCTCTAACGAAAATCTCTACAACGAGTCAGAGCGATCTTTGTTTGTGGGAGACCAAAAATTGAATGAAGCCTCCTTTGTAAAGGACCTTAATGGGGAACTTCGTATTGACCCTAAGTTCATCGAGCTTGGACAAACTAATTACTTGAAGCGATTGTTCGGAGTGATCAAACATATCGGAGAACCTCACTCTTCAAAGGCGATTGTTTCAGTGGACCAGATGTATTCTGAAATTGGAAAAGAAGGGCGGGTTTTGCTGGAAGGCCAGGGAGCCGATGAACTGTTTGGAGGATATGTATATGAATTCATGCCATATTTCCTTTGGAATGAAGTGAAACATGGAAGAATTGGTAAAGCCATTTCTGAAGTTCGCAGCCTGTCCAAAGTCTACCCGGTCAAACAAATGGTCAGGTCTTTAGTGAATGCATTTCTGGTAAAACGTGGTTTTTTCAAGTTTAAACTCAAAAGCCTTGGAGCTGACGTTCTGGGCCAGGAGATAAAGTTCCAAAAGAGAAAGAGGAAGAACGATATTCTGAAAGATATGCACTCTTCAGGGTTGGTAAACCTTCTGCACTATGGCGATTCACTCTCTATGGCGCATTCTATCGAAACAAGATTCCCTTTTATGGATTATAGATTGGTAGAGTATGTGTTCAGACTTCCTCTGGGCTATTTTCTGAAAGGTGCCCGTAACAAGTTTTTACTTAGAGAAGCTGTCAAGGACATCATTCCGTCTTCTGTATATAATAATAAATTGAAGTTGGGGTTCATTTCACCTATTGATAGTATTTTGAGAGAAGATGCCGACATTAAAGAGATTCTCTATGAAAAAGACACTTTGGGATTTTTCGATCACAAAAAACTAAGCAACCTCCTCGAAAGGTACTATGCCAAGGATTTTGGAAACACATCAACCATTTATAAGATTCTGGTGATTAAAGTCTGGATAAAGATATTTTTTGACAATGAGCGCAGTTGATTCACTGATTTTACAGAGGATAATTCCTGTTTACAGGGCTAATGTATTTCGTAACGTCCAATCACTCAAGCCTGAAGTTATGATGGTCATTGGTGAAGATGTGCCAAATTCCAAAGTGAAAAATGCCAATGAACTTACTGGTATTAATTATACCCAGTTGAAAACGGTCCACTTTAACATATTAGGTAGAACACTCACCTGGCATAGGGGGTTATTTTCTTTACTCCGTAAAACAAAGCCAAAACGAATTGTCTGTGAGGCAGAGAGCCATATACTTGGCTATGCAACGGCCTTGTTCTATAGGCTTTTCTTCAATAGAAAGGTAAAGCTGGGATATTGGGCCTTTGTTCGGATTCCGGGCAGAGAGTACAATCAAAATTCTCTGTCTCAATGGTTCAAGAAATTTATGCGAGGATTTTTCGACCATTTTTTCGTCTATCATAACTATGGAAAACAAGGGCTCGTGGAACTGGGCTTTAATCCGGAAAAGATTACAGTGGTTACCAATGTCGGTAGAGTAGAGAAGTTCAAAAAAATGGCCGAAGCGAAAATATCCAAAGCCGAAGCCAGGAAAAGGTTGAACCTGCCCCACGAAATTACTTTACTTTTTCTGGGTGCTCTTGATCCTAATAAGGATCCATTGAAATTGATTGAGATACAGAAGCTTGCCGATTTCGGTGTCAATCTGATGTTTCTTGGTCGAGGCCCTTGCCTGGATGAGATTCAGGCCCTTGCCAAAACCAACAATGCTATCTTAGCACCTGGTCACGTAAACGAAAGATTCTCTGACTACCTTTCAGCTGTAGACCTTTTAGTGGTACCTGGTAGAGGTGGTGTGGTCATCTCAGAGATGCTGGGCTTTGGTATTCCAGCCCTTGTTCATCAGGCGGATGGTGTAGAGTTCGATATTATTGAAGAAGGCATTAACGGGTATTTGTTACCTGATAATGATACCTCAACTTTCGTTGAGTACATCACCAGGGCCAGGACCGAACTTATAGGTCGGCCTATGCCCGAAGTGCTATTCGACTCTATGAGTATGGCACGCGCTGTGTCAGATGGTCTTGAGCTCATGTCTAAGACAAATAACTAATTTTGAAGGCTATGCTATGATAGCCAACCTCCATAAATTTTCTCAGAACTAACAAATAGCCATATCAATAATGAAAGCAGTGATTCTTGCAGGTGGTTTCGGAACCCGACTTAGTGAAGAAACTCATTTAAAACCAAAGCCTATGGTAGAAATAGGTGGCAAGCCTATTTTGTGGCACATCATGAAAATATACTCTTATTATGGTATTAATGAGTTTATAATTTGCTGTGGATACAAAGGGTATATGATCAAAGAATATTTTGCCAATTACTTTACTCACATGTCGGATGTTACCTATGACCTGGAGAACAATAAAATCATAGTACACCAAAAGAGAGCAGAACCCTGGAAGGTAACCTTGGTTGATACAGGTGAAAGTACATTGACCGGTGGAAGGCTGAAAAGAGTAGCGGAGCATTTGGAAGAAGATGAACCTTTTTGTTTTACGTATGGTGATGGTGTAGCCAATGTTGATATTTCTCAACTAGTGGAATTTCACCATAATCATGGCAAGCTGGCCACCTTGACGGCTACCTTGGCCCCCGGTAGATTCGGAGCGCTGGAATTCAACGGCAATCAGATTATGTCTTTCAGAGAAAAGCCCAAAGGAGATGGATCTTTCATCAATGGTGGTTTCTTTGTTCTGTCAAAGCGGGTAATAGATTATATCGAAGGTGATTCGTCCATTTGGGAGCAGGATCCATTGATCAACCTGGCCAAAGATGACCAATTGATGGCTTTTAAACATGATGGTTTTTGGCAGCCAATGGACACGCTCAGAGAAAAGAAACTCCTAGAGGATCTTTGGGATAATGGGAAAGCACCCTGGAAACTATGGAAATAATGGCCAAAGTAAATCCCGAATTCTGGTGTGGGAAGAGAGTCTTTCTCACCGGTCACACTGGTTTTAAAGGTGGTTGGTTGGCCGTTTGGCTTAAGAGTATGGGAGCTATTGTAAAGGGTTACGCACTGGAACCCGATACTGATCCCAATTTCTTTGAAATGGCGATCGTGGCTAACGGTATGGAGAGCGAAATAGGTGACATCAGGGACCTGGCCAAGCTCAAAAAGAGCATGGTTAATCACAACCCAGATGTTTTGATTCATATGGCAGCACAACCTTTGGTGAGGTTGTCCTATAATGAACCGGTAGAAACTTACTCTACAAATGTCATGGGCACAGTTCATGTGCTGGAATCTGCAAGGTCTTGCCCTAATCTTAGGTCTATCACAAATGTGACCACAGACAAGTGCTACGAAAACCGTGAGTGGTACTGGGGATATCGTGAAAATGAAGCCATGGGCGGATACGACCCCTACAGTAGTAGCAAAGGCTGTGCTGAACTGGTTACCTCAGCATACCGTAGGTCATTCTTCAATGGAGAAGACAAGGCTGCACTTGCTTCTGTCAGAGCAGGTAATGTAATTGGCGGTGGAGACTGGTCGGCCGATCGGTTAATCCCTGATATTCTCAGGGCGATTGAACGGTCTGAGGACGTGGTCATTAGAAACCCCCTGGCCACCAGGCCCTGGCAGCATGTACTCGAACCGCTAAGTGGTTACCTGATACTGGCCGAACGATTGTATACCCATGGGCAGAAATTTGCAGAAGGTTGGAATTTTGGACCAGAAGATCTTGATGTGCAGAATGTCGAATGGATCACCAGAGTTTTATGCGAACTTTGGGGAGAAGGTGCAGGTTACATCTTTGATACGGCAGCACATCCGCATGAGGCCAATTACCTCAAGCTTGATTGCTCCAAGGCTAAAAGCCGCCTTGGATGGCGCCCTAAATGGAACATTAACACTACTCTTGAGTTGATAGTGGAATGGAATAAGACTGTGATATCTGGCGGAAACGCTAAGGACATCACTCAACAACAAGTGGAGAAATACCTTCACGTCTAATTAAGTTTAAAACCCTTTAAGTATAATGAATACTATAACCGATGATCTGTTCGTGTCTTATGCCAAAACGGTATACGGACAGGAAGAAATTGATGCTGTGGTGAAATGTCTCAATGAGTCGACCCAAATGGGTAATTATTCGAGACAGTTCGAGGCTAAAATTGCTGACTTGTTCGACAAGAAGCACTGCCTCTACGTAAATTCAGGCTCTTCAGCCCTCTATGTGGGCATTGAGGCCTTTCAGTTTCCAAAAGGAGGTGAGGTGATCACTCCTGCACTCACGTTCTCCACAACTGTGGGGTGTCTAGTGAAAAACGACCTGATACCAGTTTTTGTCGATGTTGAAGAATACTCTTACTGTATAGACCCCACCAAGATTGAGGAAATGATCTCAGATAAAACTGTTGCCATCATTGCCCCAAACTTATTAGGAAATATTTGCAAATGGGATGAGATCAGGGAGATTGCCGACAGACACAACCTAAAAGTGATTGAAGATTCAGCTGATACACTTGGTGCTCAGTTGAAAGGTAAATCATCAGGTCATTATTCTGATATGTCAATCACCAGTTTCTATGGTTCTCATATCATCAATTGTGCTGGAAATGGTGGCGCTTTAACCATAAATGACGAGGAAGTGATGTCAAGAGCTAAATTACTTCGCTCATGGGGTCGCAGCTCATCACTTTTCGATGAAAAAAGCGAAGCAATCGAAAATCGCTTCAACGTAAATCTGGATGGAATACAGTACGATGCCAAATTTGTATTTGAGACTGTAGGTTATAATCTGGAAGGCAATGAGGTAGGAGCGGCATTTGGTCTGGCACAGTTGAATAAACTGGATCAGAATATGAAAACACGCCAGGAGAACCTTGAAAGGCAAATGGCCTTCTTCAGCAAGTATCCAGATTATTTTATCAACCCTGAAGAAACAGAAGGTGCTGAAACTGCCTGGTTGGCATTTCCGATTCTGATCAAAGAAGAATCTCCCTTTACAAGGACCGAACTTCAGATTTTTCTTGAAAAGAGAAACATTCAGACACGCGTAGTATTCACAGGCAATATCAACAGGCAGCCTGGCTTTATCAATATCAACAAACGTATAACCGCTGAAGGATATCCAAATGCTGACAGGATCATGAAACAAGGCGTTTTGTTGCCTTTGCACCATGGGTTGACTGATCAGATGTTTGAGAAACTGCACAAATCATTAGACGAATTCATCTCAATCAACTGCTGAAAAGTCAACTAAGTCAATTGACTTTCAAATCATTTTTAACAAGACGCTCTGTTGGTTTCACAAAGTCTGTTTCTTGTGAGACCACAGTCGTTTCTTAGCGTGATTTCAGAGCTTTGACACAAATCTTAATTACCGGCACATCTGGTTTCCTGGGGTCACGTCTCACGAAACACTTGATTTCAGAATTCTCTGTGATTGGAATTTACAGGTCGAATGCCCTGTCATTAGATCACCCTAATTTCAGGCAGTACAGCACCAGAGAAGTGGAGCTGGAGCAGATATTTGAAAGTCATGAGATTGACGTAGTAATTCATACTGCTACATCCTATGCTGTTCGGGAAGAAGCAGACTTGCCTAAATTGATAGATTCAAACCTGATTCTACCTTTGAGACTGCTGTCCCTGTCATCAAAATACGGAGTGAAGCTTTTTATCAATACAGACAGCTTCTTTTCAGATTTTCCGGACTATGAATATTTGCAGGAATACATCTTGTCAAAAATTCAGACCAAGCACTGGCTATCTAAGTACGCAGACAATTCTTCATTCAAAGTAGTGAATGTGAAACTTTTTCACATGTATGGGGAGAATGACAAAACTTCTAAATTTGTGAATTCAATCATTCAAAAGCTGACCGTGAATGAAGCCCAAATAGAGTTGACAGACGGAAGCCAGACTCGGGATTTTATCTACGTTCAAGATGTGGTTAGGGCTTATGAGACTATTTTGAAGGTCTTTTCGTCTATGCCCGATTTTGTTGAATTTGAACTGGGCTCAGGAACAGGTACCACTATTCGTGAGTTCGTCACCTTGGCCCATTCGGTATTGGGCTCAAAGTCAGAGCTCTTGTTTGACCGGCTACCTCAAAGGGTAAATGAGATAGAAACCGCTGTTTCTGATCCTTCTGGTTTGATTGAATTAGGATGGACAGCCAACACCTCCTTGTCGAAAGGAATAAGTATCATAAGTAATGAGTTTAACAGTAGCGATTCCTACTTATAACAGAGCCGGGTTTTTAGATAAAAACCTGAGCTATCTTTTTGAACAAAAAGAGTCCTTCACTAAGGTATTAGTCAATGACAATGCCAGCACCGATAATACAAATGAGGTGATAAAAAAATGGAAGGATAAGGGGTTGAATATTAACTACAATGTCAACCCTGAAAACCTGGGTTGGGCCAAAAACTTTGAGTTATGCTTCAAGAACTGCGACACTAAATATGTCATTGTTCTGGGCGATGATGATTTCATGACACTTGGTTCTTTACCTAAAATCAATGAACTCATTACCAAAGACGAGCCGGACCTTGTGTTTTTAAGGGCCCTTGCCACTAAGAAAGACGATCTGAATATCAGAACAAATGTGCAGTTTGAGGAGGTGTCTGTTGGACAATTTCTCACACGCACTATGTTGCAGTTTCGTCTATTGTCGTCCTATGTGATAAATATGTCATATTATGACGAATCAGCCGTATTAGCAGGGAATTTTGCTCACTTACATGTGGTTTTAAACTGTGTAAAAGAAGGGAGTAAATTCTTTATTTGCGAGAATAAACTGGTGGGCACTTATCCAAACAATTCCTCTTTTGTCCATAAAGTGAATTTCAGCGATGTTTATGTCACGGAATTCCTTGAACTCTTCAGGTCGTATTTGGAGAGTAAGATTTCAGATACACTGATGCAAGATATTGAGAAGATCATGCTCAGAAAATACTATCCAAAACTGATTTTGAAATCTCGTTATGGAAAAATCAAAAAGGACGAGGTCTACCCTGAGAATTTTGAAAAGACACTATCAAATAATGAATTCTACAAGTCGGTGAAATCACTCTATTTGAGAGACGATCTGTTAGGTACATTATACATGATTTATTTATTGTTAATGCCTTATAAAACAAAGTAGGCCTATATTAATGTTGAGTTGCGCACACAAGTGCTGTCATAGAATATTTGATTATACCCTTGAGATATATTGAATATTGATATCAGACCAACTGGAAGACCTATAAACATTCATTTTACAATCAATTAGATTAATGAAGCAAATTATTCAGGACCTTAAGTCCGGAGAAACTATACTAGAAGAAGTACCAGCACCATTAATAAAGTCTGGAGCTGTTCTTATTAAAACCAGAAAGAGCCTTGTTTCGCTAGGCACAGAAAGAATGTTGGTTGAGTTTGGTAAGGCCAATCTGGTTTCCAAGGCTCGTCAACAGCCTGATAAAGTGAAAATGGTATTGGATAAGATCAAGACCGATGGTTTGATGCCAACCCTTGAAGCTGTATTCAATAAGCTAAACCAACCATTACCCCTTGGTTATTGTAATGCGGGAGAAGTCATTGCGGTGGGCAAAGGTGTCAAAGAATTTAAGGTGGGAGATCGCGTTGCTTCCAATGGAAACCATGCCGAATACGTTTCTATACCGGAAAACCTGGTAGCCAGAATACCTGACAACGTGACTGATGAAGAGGCCGCTTTTACTGTCATTGGGTCTATTGGACTGCAGGGCATTCGCCTTTTGAACCCTACTATGGGAGAGACCGTGGTGGTCATAGGTTTGGGACTCATTGGTTTAATTACTGCTGAGATGCTTCTGGCAAATGGGTGCCAGGTAATAGGCTTCGATTTTGACCAGGAAAAAGTTGATATAGCCAATTCCAAAGGTGTCAATGCTGTAAATCTGGCCACAGGTGGAGATCAGGTAAAGATTGTAAATGAATTAACAAATAATGTCGGAGTAGATGCGGTAATCATAACTGCTTCCAACAAGAGTAATGACATTATTTCCAATTCGGCAAAGATGAGCCGCAAGCGCGGGCGTATTGTCCTGGTTGGTGTTATCGGACTCAATATTTCACGTGCCGATTTTTATGAAAAAGAGCTCACCTTTCAGGTTTCTTGTTCTTACGGTCCAGGCAGATACGATGACGAATATGAGCAGAAGGGAAATGACTATCCCTTGCCTTTTGTCCGATGGACAGAGAAAAGAAACTTTGAAACTGTATTGAATGCCATTAGCTCCGGAAAGCTAAATGTAAAGCCATTGATCACGGAGCAAATTCCATTGTCCAATTTTGAGAAAATTTATGGTGATATAGGTACTTCCAGAGCTATCGCTTCAATTCTCAGCTATGAAGATCAGTCTCTAACCCCTTCCAGGAAAATTGATGTCAATCCAGAGAAATCGAGTGGAGGTGCTATGGGCATTGTAGGGGCTGGTAACTTTACCAATGGTGTCATTATGCCAGCGCTGAAAAAAGGCAATGCCAATGTGAAGTACATAGCAAGTTCAGGCGGGTTAAGTGCAAAAATCCTGGCGAAAAAATTTGGAATAGCCTCAGCTACAAGTGACTATAAAGAACTATTGAGTGATGAAGCAATCAAGCTATTATTGATTACTACAAGACACAACCTTCATGCCCCCATGGTACTTGAAAGCTTAGAGGCTGGAAAACATGTTTTCGTTGAGAAACCACTTGCGTTGAATATAGAAGATCTGGACGCAATCGAATCGGCAGTTAATGAGCACCAGAAGTCAGTTGTAGTTGGTTTTAACAGGAGGTTTTCACCGCATATGGTTAAAATAAAGAAGGCACTCGGAGATGGAGGCGGACCTGTTAATATTAATGCAACTATGAATGCCGGGTTTGTTCCTAGTGATGTCTGGGTTCACGATATGGAAATAGGAGGTGGAAGAATTATTGGTGAAGCTTGCCATTACATTGACTTGCTTGTCTTTTTGGCAGGAAGCCCTGTTAAATCGATTTGCATGAATGCAATGGGTGCTAACCCGGAGGAAAATACTGATAATGCTTCTATTCTACTACGATTTGAAAATGGATCTAATGGAGTGATCAATTATTTCTCCAATGGCTCTAAGTCCTATTCAAAAGAGCGTATTGAAGTTTTTTCTCAAGAGAGGACTTTTATTAGCGATAACTTCCGATTGACTAAGGGATATGGAGCTAAAGGTTTTGGCAAGTTGAAAACCAAACAAAACAAAGGGCATTCCACTCAGTTTAGCAAACTCATTGAATTTGCCGATAAGGGAGGAAGTCCTATTATACCATTTGATCAGATCATGAATGTGAGCAGGGCAAGTATACTGGCTCTTGAAAGTTTGAAAAAGGGTTCTTGGGTAGATGTTCGGTAAGATCAGACTGGTTTTGCAAACCGTCATACATCTCAAGCCTGTTCAGATATACTATCAGCTTTACTATAAACTTAGGAATAAGCTGATCAGCAGGGCGGCCTATGCCAACCTGAAAGGCTACAAACCAGTAACTCAATTACCCAAATTACGAACTCCGAATTTGGTTCCTGGAGCCACGGGAGTTGAGATTTGTGAAACTGACAGGTTCAAATTCACTTTTATCAATCTGAGTTCAAAGTTTGAGAGGGGCCAAATTGATTGGAATTTCTCAGGCCATGGGAAGCTCTGGGCGTACAACCTTAACTATTTCGATTTTCTTTTCTTGCCAAATTTCGAAGAGGTAGAAAAGGTTGAGTTGATAGAGCAGTACTGTACAGGTTTTGATACACTAAAGGATGGTTTAGAACCTTATCCGATCTCCATCAGGGGTATCAACTGGGTGAAGTTTTTTTCGCTCACAGGTAAGAATACTGCGCGATTTGATGAATGTCTATTCAGACAATATAAAGTATTATGCGCAAACTTAGAGTTCCATCTGTTGGCCAATCATCTTTTGGAGAATGCCTTCTCATTGCTGTTTGGGGCATATTATTTTAGAAATGAGCAATTCTATGCCAGGGCCAGAAAGCTGTTGTTAAGCCAACTGGAAGAGCAAATATTTTTAGACGGGGGCCATTTTGAGCGATCGGTTATGTATCACCAAATTGTCCTTTACAGACTTTTGGAATGCTATGACCTGGTGGCGTCTAATGACTGGAAGCAAGATGACCTTTTGAAGGTGTTGGGAGCCAAAGCAGAGAATATGTTGAACTGGCTGCAGCAAATGACCTTTTCAAATGGAGATATTCCTTATGTGAAGGACTCGGCACCTGGTATAGCTCCGAATACTGAAGCCATCCTATCATTTGCTTTGAAAATCGGGTTGAGCCCTAAACGAGAATCGACCTTAATGGATTCCGGTTATCGCTTTTACAAGTCTTCAAATCTGGAAGTTTTGGCAGATGTAGGGGCTGTCAACCCTTCATATCAGCCCGGACATGCCCATGCCGATGCACTCAATTTTTGCCTGTATGCCAACGGGCATCCTGTGATTGTGGAAACCGGCACTTCTACTTATAATATCAACGCCAGGAGGCAATTAGAGCGCTCTACAGAAGCTCATAATTGCTTAACTCTGGTCAGACATAACTCCTCAACAGTTTGGGGTGGGTTCAGGGTGGCTGAAAGAGCCAAGGTTGATGTGACACATGAAAAAGAGGGTGAAGTGACGGCTGAGCACGATGGCTATAAGAAATTTGGGCTGCGCGTTAGTCGGAATTTTAGTATGGAGGAAGATAAGTTCGAATTGACAGACTCGGTAGTAGGAACCGTAGAGGGTAAAGAATCACTGAAATCCTTTCTGCACTTTTTTCCGGGATTAAAGCCAGAAATTCGGAATGGAAAGGTTGAGCTGGAGAATCTGGTAATTCATATGGAAGGGTATGAAAAGGTCAAATTGGAAGAATATAAATACGCATTAGGCTTTAATAAATTGCAACCAGCGCTTAGGCTAGTGTTAACCGGGAATCAAACGTCCAAAATAACTGTGTCCGTTCATTCATAATTATATAACAGCGAAGCTTAGTAACATGTCTCACCTCGTCGATCTATTTTACCAGAAGAGCTTTACTTTATGAAGATTCTTTTCTTAACAGACAACTTCCCTCCTGAGATTACCGCACCCTCATTTCGTACCTATGAACATTGCAAAGAGTGGGTTAAGAATGGTGCAGAAGTAACAGTTCTGACTTCATTTCCCAATTTCCCTTTTGGTAAGCCTTTTGAAGGCTACAAAAACTCAAGGATCAGGAAGGAAGAAATGGATGGTATGACTGTAATTAGAGTCTGGACTTTTATGGCACCCAACACCGGTTTCATTATAAGAACCCTTGATTTTATGAGCTATTCTGTCTCGTCTTTCCTGGCAGGGCTTACTATAAAGTGCGATTTGATTGTGGCAACATCACCTCAGTTTTTTACTGCCATAGCAGGTCGTAAGCTGGCTTTTTTTAAAAGAAAACCCTGGGTTTTCGAAGTAAGAGACATGTGGCCTGAGCAGGTTCTTGCCTCTACCAACGTAAAAAGGAATTGGTTGATTCGCTATTTCGAATGGCAAGAACTCAGATGTTATAAATCGGCCGATCTGATTGTTCCTGTAACAGAATCTTTTGTAAAGAAGATCTCTGCACGTGGCATCCCAGATGAAAAATTTCTGGTAGTGAGAAACGGTACCAATGACCAACTGTTTTACCCCCGTGAAAAAGACCTGGAACTTCTTCAGCAACTTGATATTGAGGATAAAAAGGTCATTGGCTATATCGGAACTCATGGTATGAGTCAAAACCTCCAATTTATTATCAAAGCTATAAATGAACTGAAGAGGGATGATATCCACTTTCTGTTTGTAGGCGAAGGAAGTGAAAAGGCGGAAATGAGGGCAATGACAGAGACTATGTCGCTGACCAATGTCACTTTTCTTGACCAGGTCAAAAAGGAAGAAGTAACACGATACATGTCCGTTCTTGACATTGCCTTGGTACCTTTAAGAAGAACTGAACTTTATAAATCGGTAATACCGTCTAAAATATTTGATTGTGCAGCCATGGAGGTACCCATTTTGCTTGGGGTTGATGGCGAATCGAGAGAGATTGTTGAAAAACACAATGCGGGTGTCTTTTTCGAGCCAGAGGATCAAGCGTCTTTTTCAAGTGCCCTTGAACGCCTGTTAGACCCTGAACTGAGAAAAGAGGTCAAGAAAGGTTGCAAGGCCCTGGCAGCGGATTTTAGTAGGTCTGCTTTGGCCAGAAAAATGTTAAAAGGGTTACAACAAATCCAAAACAGGTGAAGATCATAATCATTACACAGGACGACCCCTTCTTTCTGAAGTATTTTTTCCACGCATTTTCTGCGGAATTAAAGAAGACTCAGAACATTGAAGTTTCAGGCTTGGTAATTCAAGCACCTTTAGGCTCAAAAAGCAAAAAAGGCCTGGCCAAGAAGCTTTATGGTCTATATGGTCCGGTAGGGTTCTTTCTAAAAGGAGTAAAGTATGCATTTGTCAAGTGTATGAATGTAATAGCACTTAAGCTTTTTAAAGGGAACTTTCCTGGCTATTACTCCCTCGAACATCTGGCCATTAAAAATAATTGGGAAGTTGTTGAAAATGTCAATATCAACTCAAAAAACTTCCTTACCAGGGTTGAAGAGGAGCAAATTGACCTGATCGTTTCGGTGGGAGGGAGTCAAAAATTTCGCACGAAAATATTGTATGCACCCAAATATGGATGTATCAACGTTCATAATTCTAAATTGCCAAAACTAAGAGGTATGCTACCCACCTTCTGGGCAATGCTGGATTATGAAAATGACCCCACGACTGCGGTGTCTATTTTTAAAATGGATGAAGATTGGGATTCAGGGCCAATCATTTTGCAAGAAGAAGTAAATTTAGACCCTAAAGAACCTATGGAAGGGCTTATTAAAAGAACGAAGATTTTAGGAGGGCAATTGATGGTGAAAGTATTGGAACAATATGCCATTTCGGGTGAACCTGAACTTAAGCCCAATGATGCAAATCAGGCTACTTATAAGACCTTCCCGAATTCAGAAGATGTAAAAGCATTTAAAAGCAAAGGCTTTCGTTTGATATGAAATTCTTTTTCACATACGATATAGAAGACTGGTATCATACTGCCAACTTTACCGAACTTATCAAAAGGGACATCTGGTCAGACCAGCACCAGCGTGTAGAAGTTAATACCCGGAAGATTTTGTCCTACATGACAGCCAAGGGCAACAAAGGGACATTTTTTGTATTAGGCTGGGTTGCTAAGAAATATAAGGACCTTGTTCGTGAAATTGCTGAAGAGGGGCACGAAATAGCCAGCCACGGCACACATCATGAAATCGTATATAACCTAAGCCAAGATGAATTCAGGCAGGATATACGAGATTCAAAAAAAATCCTGGAAGACATTACCGGAGAAGAGGTTTTGGGCTACAGGGCTCCAAATTTTTCAATTACTGATTGGGCAATTGAAATACTCATGGAAGAGGGCTTTACATACGATTCCAGTGTATTTAAAACCCTCTTTCATGATCGATACGGAAAGTTGACTCAATATGAAAGCGAGTCACGAGAATGCTACAAATTAAAGCCGGGTTTTTATGAGTTTCCTTTGACGAATATTCCGGTAGGACAAAAGTACTTTCCCTGGGCTGGAGGGGCCTACTTCAGGTTCATGCCCTATTGGATATATAAGCTTGGTTTAGGGCACATGAAGAACAAATGTGAAGTGTTTAACTTCTACCTGCACCCCTGGGAGCTTGATGATTCTATTCATTATAAAGATCACCTTTCAGGCTTCAATCGCATCCGTCAGTCTTACAATTTGAAAGCTTGCGATCAAAAGCTGGAGAAACTCACCGCGGGTTATCAGTCGGTCAGAATGAAGGATTATTTGAATGAAAACTTCTTGAAAGTTGAGTAAGTATGAATTGAACCCCTGGGGGTTTTAGTACATTTGAAACATTCGGGTAAAAGAAAAAAGTGGATAAGTATTTGCTAACAGGAGCGAGTGGATTTTTAGGCTCCATCATTGTTTCCCACCTCCAGAGCTTTGCTGATGTTATCACCCTGGGCCGTAGTGTTGAAAATGCAATTCAGGCAAACATCACAGAAGAAATTCCCAGACTGCCACCATGTGATGTGGTGATTCATGCTGCTGGCAAAGCTCACATGATTCCTCAAACAGCTTTGGAAAAGCAAATGTTCATGGATGTGAATTTCCAAGGAACTGTAAATCTGTGCAGGGCTCTGGAAAAAAACCATTCAACAGCTCCTGTCAAAACGTTTGTCTTTATTAGTTCAGTGAGTGTATATGGCCTGGATGAAGGAGAGAGCATCTCGGAAGAAGTTGAGTTATTGGGCGATACTCCCTATGCAAAGAGTAAGATTAAAGCTGAATCTTTTTTGAGAGACTGGTCAGAACAACAGGGATGTAATTTGGTGATATTGAGACTTCCGCTGATCGTGGGTAGTAATCCGGTAGGAAACCTTGCTAAACTAATTGAAGGAGTCAAGTCGAAAAAATACCTCAATATAGATGGCGGAAAGGCCAGGAAGAGTATGGTATTGGGCGAGGATGTTGCTGCGTTAATTGGAAATTTAGGGACACATTCGGGTACTTTTAATTTGACTGATACCTTTAACCCAAGTTTTAAGGAGGTGTCTGATCTGGTAAGTGAAAAATTGGGGCAGTCAAAACCCCTGAACATACCCATGATCATTGCAAGACCTCTGGGTTGGATTGGAGATGTGTTTAAGTTCTTTCCGGTAAATTCTGGCATGATTACAAAGATGACTACCAACTTAACATTTGACTCTTCTAAGGCCGTTGAGATCTTGGGCTGGCAACCTCGTAAGGTGTTGTCAAATTTTGATACAGTATTTAAATGAATAAGCTACTAAACATTAATAAGTTCATTTCCAGTCATGTTACTGAAAGGAGCGAGAGCCTTTTTCTTAATGACTTGAATAAATTTGATTCAGAACTTCAAAAAGTCACACTTGGTAAATCGGCATTAGTGATAGGAGGAGCCGGTACCATTGGGTCTTCTTTTATCAGGGCACTGCTGAAATTCAAGATTAACCGTCTGTATGTGGTCGATATCAATGAGAATGGCCTGACAGAATTGGTCAGAGATATCAGGAGTTCTGTCGCGTTGCAGATACCGGATGAGATTAAGACTTACCCAATTAGCTTTTCAGACCCTGTTTTTGAGAAACTGTTTAAGACTTCCGGGCCATTTGATATCGTAGCCAATTTCGCTGCTCACAAGCATGTAAGAAGCGAAAAGGATCACTATTCAATTGAAGCCATGATTCAGAATAATGTACTCAAGGCCAAGGGACTCCTGGATTTGTTGGTAGAATACCCGCCTGAGCACTTTTTCTGTGTGTCTACAGACAAAGCTGCTAACCCTGTGAATGTGATGGGAGCCAGTAAGAAACTTATGGAAGACCTTATTATGGCCTACTCCAATAAGTTACAGATTACTACAGCCAGATTTGCCAATGTGGCCTTTTCCAATGGTAGTCTTCCATTCGGATTTCTGGAGAGGTTGGCCAAAAGACAACCCTTCTCAAGTCCGCTTCATATCAAACGCTACTTTGTCTCACCTGAAGAATCAGGGCAGATTTGCCTGCTGGCTTGCTTACTGGGAGAGTCCGGCCAAATATTTTTCCCAAAGCTGGACTACAACAAAAACATGAAGACCTTTGCCTCTATAGCAGAAGACCTCCTTAAAGAACTCGGTTTTGATGCAGAGAGATGTGCTACAGAACAAGAAGCGAGAGAAAAGGCGGCTGCCTTAACAGATGATTCAAAGACCTATCCGGTTTACTTTTTTGAATCCAATACCTCTGGAGAAAAATCATTCGAAGAGTTTTTTACCAAGGATGAAGAGCTGGATATGGACATGTTTTCCGGCCTGGGGGTTATTAAAAAATCAACCAAGAAATCCAACGATGAGTTGGAAAACACTTTCGTCCAACTAGATAAGGCTTTTGCATCACCGGAAGCATCTAAGGCAGATATCGTTGGAGTGTTAAAAAATTATTTACAAAATTTTGAACATATTGAGAAAGGTAGAAACCTTGATCAAGTTATGTAGACTATGATCTATAAATTCTTTAAAAGATTGCTGGACCTGTTTGTATCTATACTGGTGGCCATTGTATTGCTCCCGTTGTTCATTCCCGTAATGATTGGGCTAAAACTAACCGGTGAAGGGTATATTTTTTACAAGCAGAAACGAATAGGCTATAGGAAGAAATATTTTGACATTCTCAAATTCGCTACAATGCTTAAGGATAGTCCTAACCTAGGCACGGGTATGATTACCTTAAGAAACGATCCGAGAATTACCCCTATGGGTGGCTTCCTTAGGAAAACCAAAATCAATGAACTGCCCCAGATATTTAACATTATTCTCGGAGATATCAGTTTAGTAGGGCCGCGCCCTTTGGTAGACAAAACCTTTAATGCCTATCCTCAAGAGGTTCAGGATGTTGTTTATATGGTAAAACCTGGTCTGACTGGTATCGGTTCCATAGTATTCAGAGATGAAGAAGCACTGGTATCAGCGGCAGAAGGAGATCCACATGAATACTATAAAAATGTAATTGCTCCTTACAAAGGAGAATTAGAAATGTGGTATCAGGCCAATGCCTCTTTTTGGCTTGACTTAAAAGTCATTTTTTTAACAGCATGGGTCATTTTGTTTTCCAAATCGGAGTTACCACATAAAATACTAAAATCTCTACCGCCTAAACCCGATTTTTGAACAAATCCGTTTTTCTTAAATTGTACTTAAAAAAGAATTAATATTAGCCCTTTCTAATTCTGCTATTCTTTCATACTTTTGAAGTTCTGATTTTCAGTTTATGGAACAGATTTTTCTGCTGGTTGGTACCGCTTTTCTAATTACTTTTTTCTTATTCCCTGTTTTTATCAAGGTGTTCAAGAAAAGAAATTTTCTTGATACTCCAGGCGGTAGAAAAATACACACTGTGCAAACCCCTTCCATGGGGGGGCTTCCGGTTTTTATTGGTTTTGCGATAGCGGCTCTAATTTGGATTCCTTTAGAGCAATTAATAGAACTCAAGTTTGTCCTAAGTGCCCTGTCGATAATGTTTATTATTGGCTTTAGGGATGATTTAATTAATCTTAAGGCACTTCAAAAGCTTTTAGGGCAAATTGCCGCGTCTTTGATTATTGTGGCAGTTTGTGATATAAGGCTCATGTCCTTGTATGGCCTTTTTGGCGTTTATGAGATTAGTGAGATTTGGAGCTATCTGATTTCCATTTTTACCATTATTGTCATCACCAATGCCTATAATCTGATTGATGGCATTGATGGTTTAGCGGGGACCATTGGAATAATTGCGTCCATATTCTTTGGAGTATGGTTCTTTTTGACTGGTTTTGAGGCCTATGCCTATGTTTCCTTTGCTCTGACTGGAGGACTTCTGGCTTTTTTACAATTTAACTGGGCTCCTTCCAAGGTTTTTATGGGTGATACGGGCTCTCTTTTTATAGGGTTCTTTTTATCTATTATTTCAATCAAATTTATTGATGCCAATTATGGGATGGCAGCAGCGACTGAATGGCAATTCAAATCATTTATCGGGACTGCGGTTGCGGTATTGATAATACCTCTCTATGATACTATAAGGGTTTTCATAAAAAGAATGTTAAAGGGAAAGTCCCCAATGCACCCAGACAAGACTCATATACATCATATACTCTTAAGGCTCGGTTGTAATCATGCTCAAGCGACCGGGATTTTGGTAACAGTCAATGTGATTTTTGTTCTACTGGGACTTGTACTTAAGGACTTTTCTGACTTGGTGGTATTACCAGCCATATTAGTTACCGCTGTTGCGCTTGCCACCATTCTTGACCTGATATTTAAGTCTGTTATAGATAAGAGAAAAGAGGAACTTCGAGAAAGAAATCGTGACCAGCGCGGTGATGCTAAAGTCGTACCTATTTCAAAATCGGCCAGTTGATGTACTAGGGACAATTTTGGGTTTAGTTTGGCGGATTTCCGACAACATAAGGACATACTCTCAATAGCAGAATAAGCGCCCACCTATGAACACTTCCATAGCCCCTACAGCAAATCTCAAAATAAAATCTACAAATCGAAACCATCCTTACTAAGGCGAGTTCTGCCCTAATCAACTAATCAACTAATCAACTAATCAACTAATCAACTAATCAACTAATCAACTAATCAACTAATCAACTAATCAACTAATCAACTAATCAACTAATCAACTAATCAACTAATC